>NZ_JBXAVQ010000001.1:0-793271 GCF_057290995.1 Rahnella sp. 1L-D-7-B-C2
ATCGGATCTTACGCATAGCGATCTCCTCAGGTGACGTAATCAGTATGTCGGAAGATCTCTAAAAGTGAATGGTTCGGTTAAGCGGGATACTTACACTCTGACGGATTACCGCCTTCTTCCAGAACCCTGCGTAACTTTATGTTTTCGTCGCGGGCTTCCTTCAGGCTCATGCCAGGATAGGTTCCAATGTCGAGTCGGCGCTGCTTACCCGCCAGCATGTAGCGGATCTGAAAAACCACCTTCCCTTTGCTGCTTATCCTCGCTGACAGTCCGTCACGATCTGACTTCTCCGTGACAGACGCAGACTCCTTTCCTTGCACGGAACGCAAGAAACTATCCGTTAGAGCCATATGCTTCCCCAGTTAGTACATAGAAATAATTCGAGTGGGGAAAACATTAGATTATGTACTACTGGGTGTACATAACTTTCAGGTGGGTTTAGTGATGAATCGTGAGTTTGAGTTGGTATTGATGGGGATAATAAGTGATCGTATCTATATGTGGCGGGGGTTTTCGTGAGGATGAATTAGGTGGGATGATTTTGAGGTGGTTAACGCATGATTACATGAATAGATGAGCTGTTTGATGTCCAAAATTTTTATTTCATTGAGTTAGGTGAGTAATCTGGAATGCAGTGTGAACGGATTTCTATTCACCCGGCCGTTTCCAATTAATGCATAACGCATGATATCCCACATTGGAGACATTTGTTTTTCCGGATAACTCAGAACCCCTGTCGCAGAACGCATTTTTCACGCATCTCCCTTTCGCATAACTCAAATTAAATGGCGTTAAGGGTATCTATCTGCGTACATCGGCCTAGTCTGGGGTTAGCGTTAAAATATTTAACGCAACAATGTTCTGATGTTTTTGCGAATGCAAACCGGCCAGTGAGCCGGTTTTTTAATGTCCGCGACGGACTTACCAGATTATTTTCACCCCCAGATTACCGCTGACATCCTGCCGGTGTTCGCTGTCATCGTCGCTGGTATGACTGACGGCTGAGTAAAGTTCAATCTGGCGGCTCAGGCTGGCGGCGACGCCGACGCCGACTTCCAGTGCCGTACTGCCTTCGTCCTGACTCAGGGTGTCATTACCCAGCGTGACGGTGCTGGTGCCGTTGAAGTCGTGCCACAGGTTGACTCTCACGAACGGCATCAGGCGTTTCCCCAGCTCGCCGTAGTTCCCCTGCAATCGTGCGCCGACGCGCCCGGTGTAGGTGGTGTCATCGCTGTAATGAATGTCTGAAATGCTGTCGGAGCTGTCATCGAGATTCAGCCGCTGGGTGATGAACTGCGCCTGCGGTTCAAGCGACCAGTTATCCGCGATCGGGACCGGATAGCCCGCCTCCAGCGAAGCCGACCAGAGTTTACCGCCGATGTCTGCGTCCAGCCTGCGCCCGGAGGTGGTTGACCCGTTCAGCCAGGTGTGAACCAGCACCGCATCCACATACGCCAGTGAATCCCAGTGATGCGTCCAGTACACGCCTGCGCTGTTGCCTTCCAGCGTCAGATCTCCGGCCCAGGCGTCGTGGCGACCATTGACAAACCCTTTCACATTGCCTTTTGCACGGGTATAGCCATAGAACACACCGGCGTTATCACGATTGCCCGCCAGCAAATCCTGCCCGACCTGAAGCCCGGCGTAATTGCCGTCGAACGCCGGTGATGTCGCGCCCGACCACGATTGTTCACTGTGAACACCAAAGGTTCGCGCCCAGCCGGCCGCCTGACCCTGGGTGTTCACCTCGCCCTGCCGCTCGTGGAATGTGCTGATCTGATGCAGACCTATCTGCTGCGCCAACGGTGCGACCGCCTGATACAGCGGCGCTTCCTGTCGGTAGAGCGGAACGAGAGTGCCCACCGGCGGCGCGGTTGGGCCGACCGGCGACGTCACCGGTGGGATCTCAGGCGGCGTGCCCGGTGTCGTCACCGGCGGGATTTCAGGAGAAGTCACCGGTGGTGTGGTTGGCGGCGTCACAGGAGGATTTACCGGTGGCGTCACAGGCGGGGTCACCGGCGGCGTGGTCGGCGGGACGATCAGTGAATTACGCAGATACCAGCCCTGGGCATCGTCGCTGCTGCCGCGAAACAGCAGATACTCGTAGGCACCGGCGGATACCGAGCCGCCCGCCAGCACAAACGCGCCGGTTGTGGTGGTCGCGCCGTTGGTGGCTTCGACCAGCATAATGCCGGAATTCAGCGTTGCGGCGCCCGTCCCGCCGACGTTCGTCACCTGGATCTGCGTGCTGCCGCTCGCCTGCCCGCCGGAAATCACCAGCCGGTCTGAGGCCGAATCATCACCGTTGAGCACGGTTTGCAGTTTGAGTACGCCGTTGTTGCCAACGTAATTGCCATTAATCGTCAGCCGGTCCGCAGTGCTGTTGCCGCCGTTGGTCAGGTCTATCGTGCCGGCGTTCGTGACGCTGACGTCATTTTCGCCGCTAAAACTGGCGATACTTGCGGCGCTCTGACCACCCGCCAGTAAAGCGCTGGTGGCATCAATACTGACGCTGCCGGTTCCGCTCTGCGCATCCCCCATAACCAGCGGTGTGTTGAGGGTCAGTTGCGCCGCGTTTTGCAGCAGCAGGCTTTCCCACTGGATAAAACGTGATGGCTGGCTGAGCCGGGCGTTATCGAGCGTCAGCCGGTCGTTACCGGTGCCACCGTCGAGAGCGGGCATTGCCGTCAAACTGCTGTCGTCCATATTGATCAGTGTTGCGGTGTCGTCGCCTGCGGCCATCTCTACCGAGCCGGTGATCGCACCGCTGTTTTGCCAGATGAAGGTGTCGGTGCCACCGGAAAACTGCACCGCGACGCCGTTGCCAGTGAGATCGCCACTGTTAATCAGCGTGCCGTTGTCGTCGCTGTCGAAATGCACGGCGCGCTCATTGTCAGAGGTGATGGAACCGGTATTGGTGATAGTCGCGACGCCGTAGTAGCTGTCTATCCCGTCGCGCCACGCACGGATTTCACCGTGGTTAGTCAGCGTGCCGCCCGCCGTCGCCAGCACGCCGCGCGCGGCGCTGCTGGTAATGTTGCCATCCGCCGCGTTGGTGAACGTCCCGGCATTATCGAAATACACGCCGTTGGCGAACAACCCCGACGTCGTGATCGCTCCGGTGTTGGTGACGCTCCCAAGCTCGGTGCCACCGCCTGCGTTAATGCCGTTCGCCGCGCGCCCCTGCGTGACGATTGTTCCGCGGTTATCGAGAAGATTCCCGTTGCCGTTCACTTGCATGCCGGAGGCGTTGTCGCCGGTGGTACTAATGCTGCCGGTGTTGGTCAGCCGGTTGCCGGTGCCCTGCGCAAACATCCCCGTTGAGCCCGCGCCTGACGTGGAAATCATGCCCGCATTGGTCAGCCGATTATCACCAACGTCGGTGGTCGAGGCTCTGAAGCTTATCATTCCGCTGGAATCATCCCCTGAGGTGGTGATCATCCCGCCGGACTGATTGATGGCCTGATTGTCGGTGCCAGAAATAAAGAGTGCTTCGGATTCCACGCCCTGCGTGTTGATAGTGCCGAAATTCTCAATGACATTGCCGGAAAGGCGGGAGGATATGCCGTCAAAACTGTCGTTGCTGATATTCAGCGTGCCACGTTGAAAACTGAGCTGTTGCTGTAGATCAGCACACCGTTTTGATCGCTTAAATTCAGAATAGTGCCAATGCCAATATTCACCGTGACATTGTCACTTCCCAACGCCGCCGTGACCCCGTCACAGAAGGATTCGGCGTGCTGACCGAGCACGTCACGCTCTGGCCGGACGTGGGCTGGGTGATATCACACCCCGCTAAGACCGTCCCGGAAAAGCCCAGGCTTATCAGGCTGGTCAGGAGCGTCCTGCAACAGTTCACCGAAGAAATCTTTTGCTTCTTCATTCCCTACCCCCGCCAAACACGACAGCTTTGTCTAATTTGCGTTAAGGATAGTAAAAAAATAATACGTTGGTGGGAGAGTACAGGCGGGATTTGTGTGGCATAACAAAGGGGCCGAAGCCCCTTTAAGTTATTTTTTCCTTTCGCTTTCGCTGACTCAGTTTTTGACCTGTTTGGTCGCAAAACCTTTATTCAGCTTACGCCAGTACACCAGCCAGGTGATCAGCGCACACACCACGTAAAACACCAGGAAGACTTTCATCGCGCCAGCCGGTGAGCCGGTCAGCGCCAGAGAGGTGCCAAAGGCTTTAGGGATAAAGAACCCGCCAATCGCGCCAATGGAAGAGATAAAACCGAGTGCCGCAGCGGTATCGGTCACGGCTTCGCGCAGGGCTTCGTCGTCAGTTGCGCCGCGCGCTTTCGCCTGATCGGTGGTCAGTTTACGGAAGATCACCGCAATCATCTGGTAAGTTGAACCACTTCCCAGACCGGCCGTCAGGAACAGCACCATGAATACCGCGAAGAAGGCCGGGAAGTTACCGCCCACGCCGTTGACCGGCAGGGTCAGGAACAGCAGTCCGGCGAAGATGGCCATCAGGATGTAGTTCACCAGCGTCACACGGATCCCCCCCAGACGGTCGGACAACATGCCACCTGCAGAACGCGCCAGTGCACCGAAGAACGGACCGAAGAAGGCGAATTGCAAGATGTTAACGTCCGGGAACTGGGTTTTGGTCAGCATCGCGAAACCGGCGGAGAAGCCGATGAACGAGCCGAATGTCGCCAGATACAGAACGCTCATGATCCACAAGTGACCACGTTTGAGCACCGGTAGCTGCTGGCGGATCGACGCTTTTGAAGACGCCAGATCGTTCATACCAAACCACACGGCAATCGTCCCGACAACCAGGAACGGTACCCAGATCCACGCGGCGTTTTGCAGCCAGATATCTGAGCCATTAGCCAGCGTTTGTTTATCGCTGAACGCAGCAAACACGCCAAGGGAGATAACCAGCGGAGCAACCAGCTGCATCACGCTGACGCCCAGATTACCCAGACCGCCGTTGATACCCAGCGCGCCGCCCTGTTTGGCTTTCGGGAAGAAGAAGCTGATGTTAGACATGCTGGAGGCGAAGTTCGCGCCGCCGAAGCCGCACAGCAGTGCGATGATTAAGAAAGTGTTGTAGGAGGTGGTGATGTCCTGCACCGCAAAGCCCAGCCATGCGCAAGGCAGAACCAGGAAGATAGTGCTAAGCGCCGTCCAGCGACGTCCGCCAAACAACGGGATCATAAAGGAATAAGGCACGCGCAGCAGTGCGCCGGACACGGACGGGATGGCGGTCAGCATAAACAGCTGATCGGTGGTGAAGTTAAACCCGACTTTGTTCAGGTTTACGGAAACCAGGCTGAACAGCATCCAGACGCAGAAACCCAGTAACAGGCACGGCACGGAAATCCATAAATTTCGGCTGGCGACTTTATGGCCGGTCTTTTCCCAAAATGCCGGGTCTTCCGGACGCCAGTCCTGCAACAGGCGGGACGGTTTTTTCGTCGGTGAAGCGGATGTGTGTGACATAAGAACCTCGAGTTGAAGCGCGTTATTGTTGTAATGGTTGAGTTATGTCGCACACACTAGGTAGAGCACCGCTTAGGGATGTTGATGCAAATCAACGCAACAGCAGGTGGAAAAAGGCGCTAAAATCATCCCAGACCCTTTGTGAGTATCGGGCTGCTTTCCAATAAACTGCTACTATTCATCAAGTTGATGACTTAATCCTTTGCCTGCCCCCTCAGGCAGCACTTGCAGGGAAATAAAGGAGTAATCACAAAGAGGTATAGGGAAAGTCATCCGGATCATAAAAAATGCCCCCCATTACACTGCGGTTATCTCAGCACTAAGCGGTATATAACCAATTACTTAACGCTTTTTACAGCCACCGGAAACCCGATCCATGCTTAAACGCGCCCTGCCTTCTTTGTCGCTGGTCAGCCAGATTACATTGCTGATGCTGCTGCTCGGCCTGCTGGGCATTGGCGGCATGAGCATGGCAGCGTGGATGGCGGGCAGTATCGAAGGCAACGCACACGCTATCAATAAGGCCGGATCGTTGCGTATGCAGAGTTACCGGCTGCTGTCGGAAGTACCGCTCAGCGGGAAAAACACCGCTTACATTCGTCAGATGGAAGTCGATCAGAACAGCGCCGATCTGTTGCAGGCGGTCGAACGTGAAAACCTGCAACCACAGTTTCTTGCACTGCGTAATTACTGGCAAACCACGCTGCGCGATCAGGTGCTGACGGCCAAACGTCCGCAGGATATTTCCGCCAACGTCGCAGTGTTTGTCGGCCAGCTCGATGTGCTGGTCGCCACTCTCGAACACAAAACCGAATACCATTTACAGCAGATATCGCTTATCCAGCGTGCGCTGGTGGCGGTGACCCTGTTCCTGCTCGCCGTCACCATCTGGTTCCTGCGCCGCCACCTGCTGATGCCGTGGCGCAACCTGTTATCGCAGGCCAGCGCCATCACCGCCGGCGATTTCAGCCATCGCTATCAACGCAAACGCGTGGCAAATGGTGATGCGCACAACGAGATGGATATTCTGGGCGACTCGCTCAACAGCATGTCCCTGGCGCTGGCGGAAATGGTGGATAATCTGGCGCAGCGCGTGGCGGAAAAAACCGCCGATCTGCAACAAAAAAATCAGGTGCTGGATTATCTGTACCGCGTCAGCCGCCAGCTGCACACCAGCGAACCGCTGGACGTGCGGATGGAGCCGGTGCTGAAAGAGTTGCAGTCTCTGACCCCGCTGAGCGGAGTTCAGTTGCGTCAGTATGAGAACAACAGCGCCGAAGTTTTTAACGAATTCAGTAACGCATCGCCGCGCCAGCCGGTCAGCCCGAAGGTCGGGGAACACGCGGATGAAAACGGCGAATCACTGAGCTGGAGTTTGCGCGATGAGCGCGAGAACTACGGCGTGTTGCTGGCGCAGCTGCCACCGGGCCAGCATCTGGACGACGATCAGCAACAGCTGGTGATGACCCTGCTCGAACAGCTGACCAGTACGCTGATGCTGGCGCGGCAGGCAGAACATCAGCAGCAACTGATGCTGATGGAAGAAAGATCGGCCATCGCCCGCGAGCTGCACGATTCGCTGGCGCAGTCGCTGTCTTGCCTGAAAATTCAGGTCGCCTGCCTGCAGATGCACGCCGAATCGTTTTCCGAAGACGACAAAAATCTGTTAAAGCAAATGCGTGATGAGCTGAGCACCGCGTACCGTCAGCTGCGTGAACTGCTGACTACCTTCCGCCTGACGCTCAACACGCCCGGCCTGCGTGCCGCGCTGCAACATACCGTCGATGAATTCTCGCGCCGCATGGGGCTGACGGTCGGTTTTGATTATCAGATACCGCCACGTTCCGTACCCGCCAATCAGGGCATACATCTGCTGCACATCGCCCGCGAGGCGCTGAACAATGCGCACAAACACGCCAAAGCAACGCAGGTTTCGCTTTCCCTGCATTGCGATGACACAGAGATCACCATGCGCATCTGCGACAACGGTCAGGGCATTGATCAACACGCCGAACGGCAAAATCATTATGGCCTGATCATCATGCAGGATCGCGCCAGTACCTTACACGGCAGTTGCCGGTTTGACCGGCGCCCGGACGGCGGCACTGAAGTTGTGGTGCGTTTCCGCCCGGAAGCCCTGCCCATCAATCCCCAGGAGCAAGTATGAACGACATCACCCCTTCCACCATTTTGCTGATTGACGATCATCCTATGCTGCGTAACGGCGTCAAACAGCTGATAGCACTCGACACCAGCCTGCAAGTCATCGGCGAAGCCAGCAACGGCGAACAGGGCGTCGAGCTGGCGAAACAGCTCGATCCCGACCTGATCTTGCTGGACTTAAACATGCCCGGCATGAACGGGCTGGATACGCTGGATAAGATGCGCCAGACCTCGCTTTCCGGGCGTGTGGTGGTGTTCAGCGTGTCGAATCATGAAGATGACGTGGTGACGGCGCTCAAGCGCGGTGCCGACGGTTATCTGCTCAAAGACATGGAGCCGGAAGATTTGCTGACCGCGCTGCACAACGCCGCCGCCGGTAAGATGGTACTGAGCGAAGCCCTGACGCCAGTGCTGGCCGCCAGCCTGCGCGAAAGCCGTCCAAGCGGAGACAGGGATATTCAGTCACTGACGCCGCGCGAGCGTGACATCATCAAGCTGATTGCCGAAGGTCTGCCGAACAAGATGATCGCCCGCCGTCTGAACATCACTGAGAGCACGGTGAAAGTCCACGTTAAGCATCTGCTGAAAAAAATGAAACTTAAATCCCGTGTCGAGGCGGCAGTTTGGGTACTGCAAAGTAACGTGCTGTAAGCCTTTGCTTTACGGCGGGGCACAGCCATTGCGCCCCGCTGCGTGCGCGGTGTGGCGTTTTGTGCAATCTAAATCGAAATCATTACTATTCCGCTTCAATATTCGCTACTCTACCCCCATGATTTATAGCGCCGAATCCCATTCGACACCGACAATGCAAAGACTTCTCGACAGTTTCCGCGATACGCCCGTCAGTTGGGTGGCGGACACCTTCAAACCGCTGACACCGCTGGTGACCAACGCAGTGCCGATGTCGCACCTGACCACGGCCGAAGGCTGCGCCAGCGTGCTCAAACGCTATCTGGATGCCAACGCTGCCGACGCCGCGCAGTGCGACAAACGCCGTGCGCGGATTTCGATGTGGTCACAATGGTACTTCGCCACCCTGTTGCCGAGCTGGGTCATCGTTTCCCTGCGCCACGGCTGGCAGTTGCCTATCGCTGCGCAAAATGTCTATTTGTGCATGCAGGAAGAGGGATTACCGGCGCAAATTTATCTCGACGGCGAGGGCGAAGCGCTGACGTCCGCCGAGCCAATGGCGCGGTTTGATGTGATGATCGAGCAGCATTTGCGCCCTGTGTGTGAAGCGCTGGCAGAATTCTCCGGTCTCAAGCCGGGTATTTACTGGAGTAACGCGGCGATCCGCGTCGGCTGGGGCGTTAAACAGGCGGAGCTGGCGAACGCGGATATCTCTGACGGCATGGCGCTGATGGAATCCCGTGAGCTGCGCTGGGGCGGTAAAAATCCGCTGTTCCAGCCGCTGCGCCCGGAAAACCCTGCCGATCCCGACAGCCCGCAATACCGTAAACAGTGCTGTCTGCGCTACGATCTGGCAGATCACGCGATGTGTCCTTCCTGCCCGTTATTGCTAGCAGAACGTAAATCCGGCAAAAGACGCAAAACGATGGCGGAGTAATTTCTAAATCCGCCAAAGGCTTACAAAACCTGACTAAGCTTAGCGTTAAAAATCATTGGATCTTAACCGCAGATAATTATAAGAATTAGGTTATATAGACCAAGGAGGTATTCATCATGACTATGAAGAAATCGACGCTCAACTCGCTGGCCTCAGACGTGCTTGACACGCTGTCGCAACCCGTTAACCGCGTATGGAATATGTTAACTGGCACTCAGCAGCCGCTCAGAGCAAGGATTGTTCACCGTTATGCCGTTCCGTCTTCGCGCACCATCAGCGTGGCGGAGGGATTCTTCGGGTTTATCCCGGTGGAATCTTATGAAAACGAGCGTTTCATACTGGAAGTCGCGTACGCCGACAAGCAGTATCAGGTAGAAGTGCCACGCGCTTATTACCAGAAAAGTAACATCGGCGATGGGATCGACATCCACACGCTCTGACCCTTTTCACTCCCCCCTTTTATTGCACAAACATTCCGCAGACAGGCGATGCTTCCGGGCATCGCCTGTTTTGTTTCATCTGCGTATTCCTCTTTAAATTCGGTTCAACCCCACAGATTTCGCTTTTATTTTGTTCAGTAGATGAAAATTATTGACATAATGATCACCTGAATTTAGAAAATTATTTACATTTCCTATCTGCTCATGACCTGAGGTTATTGATGACCAGCCAGACTTCCCCTGCTGTAGCCAGCGCCAGTCAGTCCCGTCGGGCACTTGTTGCCGGTTCCGTCGGCAACTTTATCGAATGGTACGAATTCGGTGTGTATGGTTATCTGGCGACGCTTATCGCCGGTAATTTCTTTACGCTGGAAGGCCAGACCGGCCTGACCGGCTTGCTGCTCACCTATGCCTCTTTCGCGCTGGCATTTTTCTGCCGTCCGATTGGCGCGATTATTTTTGGCCGCATCGGTGACCGCATTGGTCGTAAACCGACGCTCATCGCCGTGGTTTTACTGATGACCGTCGCCACCGCCATCATTGGCCTGCTGCCGACTTATGCCCAGATCGGCGTCGCGGCACCGCTCTTACTGACGCTGATGAGGATGTTTCAGGGGCTATTCGCCGGAGGTGAATTCGGCGGCGCAGTCTCGCTGATGACCGAGTTCGCCCCGAAAGGCAAACGCGGGATTTACGGCGCCTGGCAGTCGTTCACCGTCTCCTTAGGTTTACTGACCGGCGTCGGGCTGGTGGCGATTCTGGTTCAGACACTGCCCGACGCGCAGATGAAAGATTGGGGCTGGCGTATTCCGTTCCTGCTCGCCCTGCCGATGGGGCTGGTAGCGCTGTGGCTGCGCCTCAAACTCGATGAAACGCCAAGTTTTGTGGCGAGTAAAAAGCCGGAAGTGAAAGCGCAAAAAACCGCTGCTGAGAAAGCCTCTGCCGTGGCCACCGCCAAAGCCATCGCGCTGGGGATTGGCCGCATGATGGGCTGGTCGGCGGGCGGTTATACTTTCCTCGTCGTAATGCCTTCTTATCTGCAAACCTCGCTGCACGCCACGTTTTTACAGGCGCTGGTCGCGACGGTATTGGCGAATGTCGGTTTTGCTATAGCAATCCTCCCTTCTGGCTGGCTGAGCGACAAAATTGGCCGTAAAAAAGTGATGATGGCGGCGGTGCTGGCGGTGATTATCCTCAGCTTCCCGCTGCTGCATCTGTTGCAAAATCCGGATAGCAGCCTGCTGGCGAAAGGTGTTGCGGTGCTGATCGCCGGGGCAACTATCGGCATGATTGCCGGACCCGGCCCGGCGATGCTGGCGGAAATGTTCCCGACCCGCGTGCGTTACACCGGCCTTGGTTTATCCTATTCGCTGTCAAACGCGGTGTTCTCCGGCTGCGCGGGTCTTATCATCACGGGTCTTATCAAAGAAACCGGCAATCTGGATATTCCGGCCTATTACGTGGTCGCAACCTGCATCGTCAGCCTGTTTGCGCTCATGACGCTGCGCAAAGATGACCATCTGCGCGAACTGGATAAATAACCGATGAGCGTGATGAATTTACAGTCGCGCTTAGCGGCGCTACAGGGAAGTTTTTCACAGGCTGAACAGCGGGTGATCACCCTTATTATCAGCGATCCGCCGGGCATCTCCCGGCTCGGCGTGGCGGAACTGGCCCGACGTGCTGCGACCAGCACCGCCACTGTGGTGCGCGCCAGCCGACGGTTAGGCTTCGAAGGTTATCCCGCGCTGCGGCTGGCATTAGCCGCCGAACTTCCACGCAAAGCGCCTGCCGGTGAGCCGCTGGTGGCGGATATCGGCGAGGACGACACGCCGAAACAGATCCTGCATAAACTGCTGGCATTTGAAGTGGAAGGCGCAAGTGCCACGGCGCAGTTGCTCAGCGGTGAAACGCTGGAGCAGGCGGTGAGCGTGCTGGCGCAGGCCAGACGCATCGATGTGTACGGCGCAGGCGCATCGGCGCTGGTCGCCCAGGATTTCTGCCAAAAGCTGCGCCGCGTTGGCGTCATCGCCCAGACTTACGGCAGCACCGATGAAAGTCTGGTCAGCGCCTGTCAGCTCACCTCTGCCGACGTCGCGCTGGCGATTTCCCACTCGGGCGAAACCACCGGCGTTCTCGATGCGCTTTTGCAGGCGAAATCCGCCGGTGCCAAAACGCTGGCGATCACCGCGGGCGGACGTTCTCCCCTCGCCCGCAAAGCCGACGCCGTGCTGCTGACCAGCGGGCGCGAGCTGGGTTTCCGCGCCGCCGCTATGGCCAGCCGCACCAGCCAGTTGCTGATCATCGATTGTCTTTACATCGGTATCGCCCAGCGGTTACCGGGCGCGCGCGATGCCCTGCGCAAAACCCACGACGCCGTCCGTCAGCGCCGCCGCTGAATTTCCGGCGATCCTTAAGAGGCCTTCTATACTTCTTAAAACACTGCGTTTTCTGAGGGCTTCTATGTTCACCCACCGGTTGGTATTTCCTGCCAGCGTCCTGCGCGGGCGCGGGGCGATTAAGCATTTGGGCGCGATGTGCGGACGTCTGGGACAGCGCGCCATGCTGGTCGGCGGCAAACGCGCGATTGCCAGCGTCGAGGCGAAAGTCGCCGACCAGCTGGAACAGCAGATGGTCAGTTATCTTGGCAACGAAGTGTTTAACGGCGAATGTTGTCAGGAAGAGATCAACCGGCTGGCCGACATTTTCCGCACGCAAGGGGTGGAAGTGATCATTGCCACCGGCGGCGGCAAAGCCATCGATGCCACCAAAGCGGCGGGCGTTGCCTGCAATGTCCCGGTCGTCACTTTGCCGAGTATTGCGGGGACCTGTTCCGCCGTTACGTCGCTGACGTTTCGTTATCATCAGGACGGCCAGTTTCGCGATATGTACCCTCTCCCCTGCGGCCCTGCCGCTGCGGTTATCGACGCCGATCTTCTCGCCACCGCCCCGCTACATTGGTTGTCAGCGGGCATCGGCGATACGCTGGCGAAGTGGTACGAATACCGCGCCATCAGCGATCTCAGCCAGCTCACCGGCCTGGCGGGCGTTGCCCGCACCAACAGCGAACTTTGCTACACCCTCATCGAACACTTCGCCGCTGACGCCTGTTTTGCCGTGCAGGAAGGCAAAGCCAACAACGCGCTCGAGCAGGTTCTTGACGCGATTTTTCTCTATGCAGGACTCACCTCAATCATGAGCAACGGCGCGCACACCGGCGCGGCACATGCCTTATACGAAGGTTTCACCGCCTGCGACAAAACCCGCCACGTCGCACACGGTCTGCTGGTCGGCTATGGGAATTTATGCCTGCTGGCGCTGGAGGGCCGCAGCGACGAAGAGTTGCTGACCGCGATTGCCCTCGCGCAGGCCAGTGCCGTTCCGACGCAGTTATCTCAGCTTGCCGGGGGGATCACGGAGGAGGACCTGGCAGTAATTATTGACCGGAGCCTGAGCACTCCGGATATGGGGAACATGCCGGGGGAGATTGAATTTGGCGCAATTCGGCGCGCAATAGACAGGGTCGAACAGTTATCTTTGCGGGGAGCCGCAGCGAAGGACGGAGATTAAACTCAAGATCAACGTCAAGATTTTGAGCGTCGGCATATCAGCGCCAGATACTGGCGGTTTTAAATGCTGGCCGAGTACCGCTTAACATAGCCTTTGGCCGCGTTCAAAAATCACGCCGGAGGAAGAAGTGGAAAAAGACGCGAGTCCAAAAGTCGGCGAGCCCTCCAAACTGTTATATATATTCATCACCATACTGTATCTGTTATACAACCGCTCTCCATGTTTCAATCTCTCCCCTCATTAAATTCCCTATTTTGAATAAATTTTAACCATCCTGGTTCAACCACCTATGATTGGTTAAAGGGCTCACCTGCAAAAAAAGAGGTTTTATGTTTGGTCTGGATGCCTTTGAGCTGGCACGTATACAGTTCGCCTTCACCGTTTCATTCCACATTATATTTCCGGCTATCACCATCGGGCTGGCCAGTTTTCTGGCCGTGCTCGAAGGGATGTGGCTGAAAACCAGGAAAGAGGAATATCGCGATCTTTACCACTTCTGGTCGAAAATTTTTGCCGTGAACTTCGGGATGGGCGTGGTTTCTGGGCTGGTGATGGCTTACCAGTTCGGCACTAACTGGAGCTTTTTCTCCTCGTTCGCGGGCAGTATTACCGGCCCGCTGCTGACTTATGAAGTGCTCACCGCCTTCTTCCTCGAAGCCGGTTTTCTCGGCGTCATGCTGTTCGGCTGGAACCGCGTCGGCCCCGGGCTACACTTCTTCGCAACCTGTATGGTGGCCCTCGGGACACTGATGTCGACGTTCTGGATCCTCGCGTCCAACAGCTGGATGCACACGCCGCAGGGTTATGAAATCGTTAACAACCAGGTGATCCCGGTAGACTGGTTTAAGGTGATTTTCAATCCATCCTTCCCCTACCGGCTGCTGCACATGACCACCGCCGCGTTTCTGTCTTCGGCGTTCTTTGTCGGCGCGTCTGCCGCCTGGCATCTGCTGAAAGGCCGCAATACGCCGGCGATGCGCACCATGCTGTCAATGGCGATGTGGATGGCGCTGATCGTCTCGCCGATCCAGGCGTTTCTTGGCGACGCACACGGGCTGAACACGCTTAAATACCAGCCCGCTAAAATCGCCGCCATTGAAGGCCACTGGGAGAATAAAGACAGCGAACCGACGCCGCTGATCCTGTTTGGTTATCCGGACATGAACCGCGAGGAAACCCGTTATGCCCTCGAAATCCCCTATCTCGGCAGCCTGATCCTGACCCACAGCCTGTCGCAGCAAATTCCGGCGCTGAAGTCCTTCCCGAAAGAAGATCGCCCGAACTCAACCATCATCTTCTATACCTTCCGCATCATGGCCGGACTGGGAATGCTGATGATCGTGCTGGGTCTGTGGAGCCTGTATCTGCGCTGGCGCGGCAATTTGTATGAGAACAGAGCCTTCCTGCATTTTGCCTTATGGATGGGGCCCTCAGGGCTTATCGCGTTGCTGGCGGGCTGGTTTACCACAGAAATCGGGCGGCAACCGTGGGTGGTATACGGCCTGCTGCGCACCAAAGATGCCGTATCGAATCACGGAGCGATGCAGATGAGCATCAGCCTGCTGCTGTTTGTGGTGATTTACTCGTCAGTGTTCGGCGTGGGCTACATCTACATGATGAAACTGATCCGCAAAGGCCCGCAACCGCATGAAGGACAAAGCAGTGAGCACGGCGGCCCGGGGCAGCATCGCACACCGGCGCGTCCGCTCTCGGCCATCAAAGAATCGCTCGACGATGAAGGTAAAGGAGTCTGATATGGGTATCGATCTGCCGCTGATTTGGTTTTTGATCATCGTCTTTGGCGTGATGATGTACGTAGTGATGGACGGTTTCGATCTGGGGATCGGCCTGCTGTTTCCGCTGGTCAAAGAAGAGCATGAGCGTGACGTGATGATGAACACCGTCGCCCCCGTCTGGGACGGTAATGAAACCTGGCTGGTGCTCGGCGGTGCGGGGCTGTTCGGCGCGTTTCCGCTGGCCTATTCGGTGATTCTGGACGCGCTGGCGATCCCGCTGACGCTGATGCTGTTTGGCCTGATTTTTCGCGGCGTGGCGTTTGAGTTTCGCTTCAAGGCCAGCGCGGAAAAACGCCATGTGTGGGATAAATCATTTATCGGCGGCTCGGTACTGGCGACGTTCTGTCAGGGCGTGGTGCTGGGAGCGGTGATAAGCGGCATTCCGGTGGTCAACCGTGCTTACGCGGGCGGCGCGCTGGACTGGCTGACGCCGTTCAATCTGTTCTGCGGACTGGGTCTGGTGGTCGCTTACGCCCTGCTCGGCTGTACCTGGCTTATCATGAAAACCGAAGGAGCGTTGCAGGAGAATATGCACAGCCGCGTCAAACCGCTGTTGTTCACCCTGCTGGCGGTGCTGGCGATTATCAGCATCTGGACGCCGCTGACGCATGGCGACATCGCCGATCGCTGGTTCACACGGCCAAATCTGTTCTGGTTCCTGCCGGTGCCGGTGCTGGTCGTGCTGGTCTCGGTATGGATGCTGCGGGCAGTAAACCGTCAGGCTCACCACGCGCCTTTTCTGCTGACGCTGGCGCTGGTATTTCTCGGTTATACCGGCCTTGGGATCAGCATCTGGCCAAACATTATCCCGCCGTCGATATCCATTTGGGAAGCCGCGTCGCCGCCGCAGAGTCAGGGCTTTATGCTGGTCGGCGCGCTGTTTATCATTCCTATTATTCTGGTCTATACCTTCTGGAGCTATTACGTATTCCGCGGAAAAGTGACGCCGGATCAGGGCTATCATTGATGAAAGCGAGGTGAAAAAATGAAAAAGCTGATCAGAGAAATGGACCAGGATACCGTCATCAAACAACCGTTCTGGAAACGCGTCGGCTGGATGGCGATGATCTGGCTTTGCAGCGTGCTGGCGCTGTTTGCCGTTGCCTCAGTGTTTAAGCTGCTGATGGCGGCAGCGGGTATGCGCACGCACTGAGTGAAATTCGTAAGATAAAAAAACCTCCGTCATCACTGGCGGAGGTTTTTGTTTTCAGTGAGGCACAGAGTGAATCAGAGCAGCACGTTATCCAGCCGGTCATCGTCGATGCCGTCAGGTTCAAGATGGGCAGTAACGTCAGCGGATTTAAACAGTTTACTGACAGCCATTTCAGCGGCGTCGCCAATTTCATGGCCGATATCGACCGATAACGCACCGTCAACTTCAACGTGGAACTCGACGAATACGCGGTCACCACCGTTACGGGTGCGGATATCATGCACGCCGCGCACGCCCTCAACGCTCAGCACCGCCGCCTTCACCCGTTTGCGATCCACAATATCCAGTTCGCGGTCCAGCAACTGTTTGAGCGCATCCGCCGCCATGCCGCGCGCGTTCCAGATCATATAAAAGGAAATCAGCAGTGCACCGATGGAGTCCGAACGGGTCCAGCCGAGATGACGCTCGAGGATCAACGCCACCAGCACCGCGATGTTCACCGCGACATCCGTGATGTAATGCGCACGGTCAGCGGCGATGGCCGTCGAGCCAGTGCGTTTCACGACGTAAGTTTGCATCAGCACCAGACCGGTCGCGGCAATCGAGCTGCCGATGATGACCCAGATGCCTAAACCAAGCTGCGCCAGCGGTTGCGGATTAATGATACGGCCGATGGATTCGCCGCCGAGCACCAGCCCCGCCGCGCCCAGCAGCAGTGCCTGTACAAACGCCGCCACGGCCTCAGCCTTGCCGTGACCATACCGGTGACCCTTATCCGCCGGGCGCAGCGCGTAGCGTACGCCAATCAGCGTCACCATCGACGCCAGCACGTCCACCAGTCCATCAGCCGCCGAGGTAAGCAACGCAATCGAGCCGGTCGCCGCCCAGGCCCACACTTTTACGCAGACCAGAATCAGCGCCACGCACAGCGACACCAGCGACGCAATACGTGTCAGTCCTTTATAAGAAGGTGCAGGACGGCTCATAGTTTGCCCCACGGAAGTACAGCAGTTTGGGAAGTCATCACAGGAAGTTCCTGAAGCAGAGAATCAACTTTATTTGAAAAATACAAATACCAGCCCTGCATTATACATCCTTTTGACGTTTTCGGAGCTTCCCTATGGTTTGGATCTTCGTGCCCTCACTGAGGTTTATTGACCTATATTTACTTGCATTTACATCAATACACTCTAGGTTAAAACAAGATTTCCTTGTTCCGGTCAGCCCCGCCGATAATCAGAAGAGCATTATGACAAACGATAACCAGCCACAATCTTCCGCGTCGGATGACGCACACACTGAATATGATTCCAGCCAGATTAAATCGGGAGAAGGCCACAGCAAAGATCCCGACAACGAAAAAGACGCTAAAGACAGCGATGAGTCGGAGGCAAAAGGGAAAGGTCCCGGTAAAAAACCGCTGATTATTCTCGGAATTGTCGTGGTGATCATGCTGATTGTCGCGCTGGTCTGGTGGCTGATGACCAAAGATCAGGTCAACACTGATGATGCCTTTATCGAAGGCGATGCCGTCACCATTGCGCCGAAAATCGCCGGGTACGTGACCAGCCTGTCGGTGAAAGATAACCAGTTCGTCAAAAAAGGCGATCTGCTGGTGGAAATTGATCCGCGTGACGCCACCGCGCAGCGCGATCAGGCGCAGGCTCAGCTCGGGCTGGCCGTCGCACAACTCCATCAGGCGCAGGTTCAGTTTGATCTGGCAAAAGTACAATATCCCGCACAGCTCGCGCAGGCCAAAGCGCAGCAAACGCGCGCCGAAGCCAGCCTGATGAATGCCACCGCCGATTTCCGCCGTCAGCGCGGCGTCGATCCGCGTGCCACCACGCAACAGAATATCGATTCCTCTAATGCGCAGGTGCGTTCTGCGGCGGCAGATTTAGAGAATGCCAAAGCGCAGGTGCAGGTTGCCGCTCAGGTTCAGCTGCAAATCCGTCAGGCCGAAACCAACGTCGAAGCCCGTCAGCAACAGGTTGAACAGGCGAAAGCTCAGCTGGAAAGCGCCACGCTGAACCTGTCTTATGCGCAGGTACGCGCACCGTTCGACGGCTACGTCACCAAGCGTAATGTGCAGCTCGGCACGCTGGTGCAGGCCGGTTCGTCATTGTTCTCGGTGGTTTCTAAAGACATCTGGGTGGCGGCTAACTTTAAAGAATCTCAGCTTGAGCGCATGCGTCCGGGCAATAAAGTTGAAATCACCGTGGATGCTTATCCCGATATCAAATTGCAGGGCCACGTTGACAGCGTTCAGCAGGGTACCGGCTCACGCTTCTCAGCTTTCCCGGCGGAAAACGCCACCGGTAACTACGTGAAAATCGTTCAGCGCGTGCCGGTCAAAATCGTCATCGACAGTGGTCTGGATCCGAAACAACCTCTGCCACTCGGCCTGTCTGTTGATCCGACGGTGACCGTCGAATGACCGAAGACCGCAGTTACTGGAAACCCAAGGCTAATCCCTGGGCGGTTGCTGCCGTTGTCACCATCGCGGTGTTCATGGAAATTCTGGACACCACGATAGTCAACGTGGCGCTGCCGCACGTCGCCGGTTCGCTCTCCTCAAGCTACGACGAATCGACATGGGTACTGACCTCCTACTTAGTCGCCAACGGCATCGTTTTGCCGATTTCCGCATTCCTTAGCCGCGTGATGGGGCGTAAAACGTACTTCCTGATTTGTATCGGGATGTTCACCGTCTGTTCATTCCTGTGCGGGATCGCCACCGAACTGTGGCAAATGATTTTGTTCCGCATTTTGCAGGGCTTCTTCGGCGGCGGTTTGCAGCCGATCCAACAATCGGTGCTGCTTGATTACTTCAAACCGGCCGATCGCGGTAAGGCGTTTGGGCTCTCTTCGATTGCCATCATCGTGGCACCGGTAGTCGGCCCGACGCTCGGCGGTTACATCACCGACCACTTCAGCTGGCGCTGGGTGTTTTTGATCAACATTCCGGTGGGAATTATTGCCCTGCTGGCGATTTATCAACTGCTGGAAGACCCGCCGTGGGAGCGTAAAGCCAAAGGTAAACTGAGTATTGATTACATCGGTATCGGGCTGATTGCGCTGGGGCTGGGCTGTTTGCAGGTGATGATGGACCGCGGCGAGGATGACGACTGGTTTAAATCCGGCTTTATCGTTACTTTCGCGGTACTGGCGGCGACCGGGATCGTCGGGGCAATTTACTGGCTGCTGTACGCCAAAAAGCCCGTGGTCGACCTGCGCTGTCTGAAGGATAAGAACTTTGCAGTAGCCGGATTGCTGATGGCCGGTATGGCGATGATTCTCTATGGCAGCTCGGTGGTGATCCCGCAGCTGGCGCAGCAACAGCTGGGTTATACCGCAACACTTTCGGGGCTGGTGATGTCGCCCGGCGCGATACTGATCGTGCTGTCGATCCCGCTGGTGCTGAAACTGATGCCGATTATTCAGACGCGTTATATCATCGCCTTCGGGTTCTTCCTGCTGGCTGCGTCGTTCATTTATTCGGCGCGGCTGACGCCAAACGTTGATTTCGAAACGCTGGTGCTGTTCCGCAGCGCGCAGTCAATCGGCCTCGGGTTCCTGTTTGTGCCGCTGACAACCATCGCGTTTATCACCATTCCGCAGCGCATGAACGCCGATGCCGCCGCGCTGTTCACCATGTTCCGTAACGTCGCCGGATCGATTGGCATTTCGCTGGCGACCGCCGGAGTGACCGAGCGAACGCAGGCGCACAGCGCGCACATGGTGCACAACATGTCGCCGCTCAACGAACAGTTTAACCAGGCCGTGACCAAAAGCGCCGCCGCTATCCGCGATTTTGCCCATGTGCTGGGCGACCCGATGCAGCTTGCCACCGCGCGGATGTATCAGGAGATGGTGTCGCAGTCGCGCATTCTGGCCTACATCGATGTGTTCGGCTATTGCGCAATCGTCGCCGTTATTTTGATCCCATTTTGTTTCCTGCTTTCGCCAGTTAAGAGCGAAGGTAATGCCGGAGCACACTAAGTTGAATACGACCCGGAAGTTAGAGAAAAACACCTCATTGTTGCAAATTATAGTTTGGGGAAAATCGGCTATACCCCACCCCAACCCTCCCCTTCGCAGGGGAGGGAGCGCTCCGTCATTCTGCATTTCCCGCGAGAGCACTTCGGCATTTCGCGCCTCCCCCTGTGAAGTTGGAGGCTGGGAGGGGATATTGCATACCGGCTCCCGTTTACTGGCTTTTTCAGCCCTGACTCTTGCCCTCACCGCCTGCTCCGTTGGCCCGGACTATCAGAAACCGCAGACCGCGACGCCGGGAGCATTTAACGATCTGAGCAAGCCGAAAGACGCCGACGGCGCCTCAGTGGCACTGCCTTCCGAGCCAAATCCGCTGTGGTGGAAAGCCTTTAACGATCCGCAACTCGACAGTCTGGTGACCCGCGCTATTGCCGGGAATATCTCCCTGCAACAGGCGGTGTTACGCATCGCCGGGGCGCGCGAACAGGTGACACAGGCCAAAGGCGCGTGGCTGCCGTCGGTACAGGGCAACGCCAAAGTCACCCGGCAGCAGCTCGGCCTGAAAGGTATTCTGGATTCCAGCGGTGCTTCTTCGCAGCTTAACGATCTCAGCCCGGAAGCCTCGGGAGCTATCGACACCGCCACGCGGCCGGTGGATTTGTATCAGGGAAGTTTCGACGCCAGCTGGGAGCTGGATCTGTTCGGCGGCACCCGTCGTCAGGTCGAAGCCGCCAATGCGCAGACCCAGTCCTCTGTCGAGCAGCGTAACGATGCGCTGGTCTCGCTGGAGGCCGAAGTAGCCCGCGCTTATCTGCAACTGCGCGGTGCGCAAAGTATTACCGCGTCGATTCAAACACAGATCGACGTCGCGCAGCAGACGCTGGATCTGACGCAAAATCGTCAGCAAAACGGTCTTTCGCCACAGCTCGACGTAGAAAACGCCCGTGCCCAGTTAGGGTCCCTGCGCGCCCAGTTGCCGCAGTATCAGGCGCAGGAGCGTCAGGCGATGAACGGGCTGGCAGTATTGCTTGGCCAGACGCCGGGTTCCCTCGATGGCGAACTTGCCGCGCCGAAACCGATGCCTACGCTGCCCGCCGCCGTGCCGGTTGGCGTGCCTTCGCAGCTGGCGCGCCGTCGTCCGGACGTACGCAAAGCCGAAGCCGATCTGCATGCCGCGACGGCCAATATCGGCGTCTCGGTTGCGCAATTGTTCCCGAGCATCTCGCTCACCGGCCAGTTTGGTATGCGTAACACCGACGCCAGCTACCTCGATAACTGGAGCAGCCATTTTTACTCCGTCGGCCCTTCCGTCACCGTACCGATCTTCCAGGGCGGACGGCTGGTGTCCAGCGTGCATCTCTCCCGCGCCCAGCAGGCCAACGCCGCACTGAACTATCGCCAGACGGTGCTGACCGCCTTGCAGGACGTGGATAATGCGCTGGTCAGCTACCGTACCGATCAGGATCAGGTCAGCGGACTGGATCAAACCACCGAAGCCTTGCAGACGGCATTTGATCTGGCGAGCGACAGCTATCGTCAGGGGCTCTCGACCTTTATCAACGTGCTTGATGCCCAGCGCCAGCTGGCGCAGGCGCATCAGCAATCCGCCGAAGCGAAAGTGAAAACCAGCACCGATCTGGTCTCGCTGTACAAAGCATTGGGCGGCGGCTGGGAACCGTATCAGAACGTGGATTTACCGACCTACACCGTGTTTGGCCCGGCGGCGACGCCGGACGTAAAAATAAAAACCACAGCCGGGGAATAACCGCAGCATGAACGATATTGCAACAGAAGAGAAAAAGCCCAGCTGCGATTCAGTGATCAACAGCGTTGCCTATCGCGACGGCAAGCGGTTGCAGGATGTGACCGTTGAGGACATCAGCGAAGTGTTGAAAGAGCCGGACACTTTTGTCTGGCTTGGGCTGTGGCAGCCGGAAGACAGCTACATGCGCAGCGTTCAGGAGGAATTTGGCCTGCATGACCTGGCAATTGAAGATGCACTGACCGCCCACCAGCGGCCCAAAATCGAGCAGTACGGCGAGTCGTTGTTTATCGTCGCGCATACCGCGCAGAAGGTGAAGGAAACCATCGAGTACGGCGAAACGCACATGTTTCTCGGTAAAAACTTCCTGATAACCATTCGCCACGGCGCATCGTCGAGCTATTTGCAGGTGCGCAATCACGCCGAAGAACGCCCGGACATGCTGGTGAAAGGCCCGGCCTATGCGCTGTACTGCATTCTGGATTCCATCGTCGATAACTATCTGGAAATTCTGCACCAGTACACCGAAGAGTTTGATGCCATTGAAAAGCTGATGTTCCAGAACACCTTCAACCAGCAGGCAGTGCAGCAGGTGTACAAGCTGCGTCGCGATTTGCTGTCACTGCGTAACTCCGCCGTGCCAATGGAAGATATCTGTAACCAGCTCAGCCATCATTACGAAGAACTGGTGCCAAAAGGCCTGCGCGCCTATATCCGCGACGTGCAGGACCACGCCAATCAGGTGATCAAAACCACTGACGACATGCGCGAAATGCTCTCCAACGCCATGCATGTGAATCTGGCGCTGGTGTCGGTACATCAGAACGAAGTGGTGCAGCGGCTGGCGGGCTGGGGGGCAATTCTGGCGATCCCGACCGTGGTCTTCAGCCTGTACGGCATGAACTTTAAAAACATGCCGGAGCTGGATGACTGGTGGGGGTATCCGGTGACGCTCGGCGTGACCTTTGTCGGCTGCGTGTGGTTGTACTGGAAGTTGAAAAAGTCCGGCTGGTTATAAATAATCATCGAATAACGTTCACAAGCGAATAACATATTCATCTGTTATTCGCTGCCTTTAATTTTCCTGACTATGTAAACCTGTCTTTATTATATTTTCGCTTCCCTGCTCCCCTCCATTCCTTATATACTCATCCGCATCTTTCCCGACGGAAAATATTTCAGCCATGTCAGTCCGCTTCGCGATTTCACAGTTTATGCATTCACTTCGCTTGCCCGGCAAGCGGGTCAGTGCGTTGCTGTTCGCATTATGCTGGCTCATGCTGAATGCCCAACTGGCGCTCGCCAGCCATCAGTGTGACATGCGTCCGCCGGTGGAAAATACGCAGATGCAGCACAACGAATTTATGCAAATGCCTGATTCAACGGAGCATATGCAGAGTCAGTCGGTGCTGTGCGAGAAGCATTGCGTACCGGAAAGAACCCAGTCCGACGGCAGTTCCTTACCACTGCTGGCGTTGCCCGTCGTGCAAGCACTCGCCCTGACCACCGTGGATGCGCGTGCCGCCGTCACCACCGCCGACTGGATCGCCCCGCCTGTCACCGCCCCCCCAGCCGAAGTCCGGTTCTGTCGATTTAGAGAATAAGTCCCGCTGTCACGGATGTTTTTCTGCATCCGAATTAAATGAAATTTATTTATCAAAATAATGTCATTTTTCATCTAACGACAGTTGGAGTATTTCCCATGCGTATTTTATTTACATCATTATTGTTTAGTCTTTTCTTTATATCTTCTTATTCTCTTGCCGATGCCATGCCAATGGCACACGACCACATGGCGATGCAAAACCTGCAAACGTATGGTTCCGAAGGGGTGATTACCCAATGGCAGTCCGACCGCGTCGGTATTTCTCATCACGCCATCCCGGCACTGAAATGGCCGGCGATGACCATGAATTTCCGTCTGCCGCCCGAAATCAGCCCCAACTCCCTGCCCGCTGGCACGCCGGTGGCGTTCACCTTTGTCAAAACTGAGTCCGCTTATCAGTTACAGACGCTGACGCCGCTGACACGCTGACCGGGAGATTCACCATGTTTATTTTACCGCGTCCCCCCCTGGTGACGTGGCAATGGCTGCTGGCTTTTATGCCCGTCAGCGCCATTGCCACACCGGTTTCTCTGCCGCAGGCGCTGGTCGCCGCGCAGGATTATTCCGCCGAGCTTTCTGCCAGCCGCCATCAGATTAATGCGCTGGATAACCGCGCCGATTCGGCCATGCAGTTGCCGGATCCGAAGCTGAAATTTGGTATCGAAAACCTGCCGGTCGGCGGCAACAACGACCGCCGTTTTACCCGCGAAGGCATGACCATGCAACGCATCGGCATCATGCAGGATTACGTCAGTAGCAGTAAGCGCGAGCGGAAAGCCGATACCTTGCGTGCTGAATCGCGGCAGGTGGCGGCTTCCACGCAAAGTATCCGTGCCCGTTTGCAAAGGGACGCCGCGCTGGCCTGGATGGCGCTGGCGATTGGCGAGCAGAACATTTTGCAAATCCGCAGGCTGGTGGATGAAAGCCAGCGGCAGATTGGCGTGCAACGCGGCGGGGTCAGCAGCGGCAGCGCACTGCCTGCCTCGGTGCTCGACGCGCGCCTGACGCTCATCGGCATGCAGGACAAACTCACCGAAGCGCAGCGCGACGTCCAGCTGGCGCGCACCCGCCTGAGCCAGCTGACGGGCATCGACAAGCCGGAAATCAACGGCGCTGTTCCGCCGGTCGGCGCGCTACCGGCGGAAGTTCAGCGGGCAGACAGCGTTGATCAGCATCCGGAAATCCTGCAGGCGCGGCGCGAGGCGGAAGTCGCACAATCGAAATCGTCGGAATCTGCGATTGCCGCACTGCCCGACGTCGGCGTTGAGGTGTATTACGCGCACCGTGCCGATGACTATGACGATATGGCGGGCGTGATGTTTACCGTCGATTTGCCGCTGTTTACCGCCTCCCGGCAGGACAAAGACCACGCCGCCGATCAATCGATGGCTATGGAAAGTAACGACCGGCTGGCGCAGCTGGTACGGGATCATCAGGCGCAGCTGACCACGCTTATCGCGCAGTATCAGGCGGCCAGCACCCTGTGGCAGCGGCAAAAAAATGACGTCGTGCCGTTGCAACAACAGCGCATCAGCGTGATTCAGGCGCAGTACAGCGCCGGAAAAAGCAGCCTGAATGATGTTCTCGATGCCCGCCGTAGCCTGCTCGACAGCCAGCTGGCAGAGCGCAATGCCGAACTTGAGGTTGCCCGCTACTGGGCAGCCCTGCGCTATCTCGCGCCACAGGAGAATCACTGATGACCTCTGCTAAAACTTACAGCCTGCTGGCCGTGGCCATCGCGGCTGCCCTCGCCGCCGGTTATCTTCTCGGGCGTCACAGCCAGCCCGCTGCGGCACATAGCGCCGACGCGCCCGCCGGACGCAAAGTGCTGTACTGGTATGACCCGATGACGCCGGATCAGCGCTTTGACAAGCCCGGTAAATCCCCGTTTATGGACATGGATCTGATGCCGCGTTACGCCGATGAAGTAACGGACGACGGCGGCGTGACGGTCAGCGCGCGCCAGCAGCAAAAGCTGGGAATGCGCAGCGAAGCCGTGCAACGCCGCGTAATCTCTGCGCCGCTGAACGTGTATGGCACGGTTACCGCCGACGAACGCAGCCTGCGCACCGTCGCCGCCCGCGCCAGCGGTCTGGTGGAAAAACTCTACGTCGCGGCCAGCCAGCAGCAGGTGAAGAAGGGTCAGAAACTGGCAACGCTGTGGATCCCCGACTGGACTGCCGCGCAGCAGGAATATCTGGCCGTACGTCAGCTCGGCGATCACGCCCTGAGCGCCGCCGCCCGTCAGCGGCTGGCGTTACAGTTTATGCCGGAAGACGTACTTAAACGCCTGGACAGCACCGGCCAACCGCAAACCCGTATCGACATTACCGCGCCGGAAGACGGTTACCTGAGCCTGCTGAGCGTGCGTGAAGGCGCGCAGGTCAGCGCCACCCAGCCGCTGTTCGAACTGACCAGCCTGAAACAGGTGTGGATCGTAATGGATTATCCGCCGTCGGCCGCCAGTCAGGTTCATGCGGGAAGTACCGTTACCGCCGGAACAGAAAGCCAGCCGGGGGATCTCTTTCATGGCACGGTCAGTGAACTGCTGCCGGATGTCGATCCGGTCAGCCGCACGCTGAAAGCCCGCGTGGTGATGGATAATCCGCAGCAAAAATTGCGCCCTGGCATGTATCTCACTCTCACGCTGGCCGCCGGGCAACAAGCACCGGTGCTGGCTATTGCGCAGGAAGCACTGATCCAAACCGGCAGCCGGAACACAGTGCTGCTCGACGACGGCAACGGGCATTTCACGCCGCAGGAGGTAAATATCGGCGCGACGCGCGATGGCTGGACGCAGATCCTTTCCGGCCTTGAAGAAGGCCAGAAAGTGGTGACCTCCGGACAGTTCCTGATCGACTCCGAAGCCAGCCTGCGCAGCGCGCTGCCTGCGGCTTCCGCTTCTGAGCCAGCCGCCTCCGGGCAAAACGTCCCTGCGCACGGAGGTCATTTATGATTGCTTTCGTGATCCGCTGGTCGCTGCGCAACCGGCTGCTGGTCTTACTGGCCGCGCTGATGATGGCCGTCTGGGGCATCTGGTCTTTGCAGAAAGCACCGCTCGATGCCCTGCCGGATTTGTCCGACGTGCAGGTGATCGTGCGCGTCAGTTATCCCGGTAAAGCACCGCAAATCATTGAAGATCAGGTGACTTATCCGCTCACCACCACGCTGCTCTCCGTTCCGGGCGCCAAAACCGTGCGCGGCTTTTCGATGTTTGGCGACGCTTATGTTTACGTGCTGTTCGACGACGGTACCGATCCTTACTGGGCGCGGTCGCGGGTACTGGAATACCTCAGTCAGGTGCAATCCACGCTACCGGCCGGTGCCAAAGCGTCGCTCGGGCCGGATGCCACCGGCGTCGGCTGGATTTACGAATACGTGTTAGTCGATAAAACCGGTAAACACAGTCTGGAACAGCTGCGCGCGTTGCAGGACTGGACGCTGCGCTATGATCTGAAAACCGTACCCAACGTATCGGAAGTCGCCAGCATTGGCGGCATGGTACGCCAGTATCAGGTGGTCGCCGATCCGCAGCGGATGCGCGCCCGTGGCGTCACCCATCAGCAGCTGGTGACAGCGTTGCAAAGCGCCAATCAGGAAAGCAGCGGCTCGCTGCTGGAGATGGGTGAAGCCGAATACATGGTGCGCACCTCCGGTTATCTGAAAAATCTTGAGGATTTTAACAACGTAGTGGTGACGGCCAGCGGCGGCATTCCGGTGCTGCTGTCTGACGTCGCCACCGTTCGCACCGGCCCCGAACTGCGGCGCGGCGTGGCGGAGCTGAACGGTGAAGGCGAAGTTGCCGGCGGCGTGATTGTGATGCGCTCGGGTAAGAACGCGCTGGAAACGCTGAAAGCGGTGAAACGGCGGCTGAATACCCTGGCGCGCACGCTTCCCGCCGGAGTGGAAATTGTGCCGGTCTACGACCGTCAGCCGCTGATCGAAAGCGCCATCGTGACGTTGTCACATAAACTGCTTGAAGAATTCGCGGTGGTCGCCGTGGTCTGCGCGCTGTTCCTGTTCCACTTCCGCTCGGCGCTGGTGGCGATCATCACCCTGCCGCTCGGCATTCTGGGCGCGTTCATCGTCATGCATTATCAGGGCGTCAGCGCCAACATTATGTCGCTGGGTGGTATTGCCATTGCCATCGGTGCGATGGTCGATGCGGCGATTGTGATGATCGAGAATATGCACAAAGTGCTCGAACAATGGCGGCACGACCATCCGGGGCAAAAGCCGACATCTGCCGATTACTGGCAGGTGTCGGAGCGCGCCGCTACGGAAGTCGGTCCGGCGCTGTTTTGCAGTTTGCTTATCATCACGCTGTCGTTTATTCCGGTGTTATCACTGGAGGCGCAGGAAGGCCGGATGTTCTCACCGCTGGCGTTCACCAAGACCTACGCGATGGCGGTTTCCGCCGGGCTTGGGATCACGCTGGTGCCGGTGCTGATGGGTTATTTCATTCGCGGTAAAATTCCTGATGAAAACGCCAGCCCAATCAACCGCTGGCTGATTGCAGCCTATCAGCCGGTGCTTTCAGCGGTGCTGAAATACCCGAAAACTACGCTGCTCTTCAGCGGTCTGTTCCTGCTGGTCTCGCTGTATCCGCTGGCAAAGCTCGGCAGCGAATTTATGCCTGCGCTCGACGAAGGGGATTTGCTGTATATGCCGTCCACGCTGCCGGGTATTTCCGCCCGCGAAGCCGCGCGCCTGTTACAGCAAACCGATCGTCTGATCAAAACCGTGCCTGAAGTCGCCAGCGTATTTGGTAAAGCCGGACGCGCTGACAGCGCCACCGATCCCGCGCCGCTCACCATGATTGAAACCACCATCCGCTTTAAACCGCGTGACCAGTGGCGGCCAGGCATGACACCGGACAAAATCATCACCGAGCTGGATAACGCGGTGAAGTTACCGGGTATTGCCAACGTCTGGGTGCCGCCGATCCGTAACCGGCTGGATATGCTGGCGACCGGTATCAAAAGCCCGGTCGGCATCAAGGTGAATGGCAATAACATTGCACAAATCCAGGCCGTGGCGCAGCAGATTGAGCACATCGTCAAAACCGTGCCGGGCGTCACCTCCGCGCTGGCGGAGCGACTTCAGGGCGGGCGCTATGTCGATATTGATATCAACCGGCGTGAGGCGGCACGTTACGGTGTCACGGTTGCCGAGTTGCAATCGTTAGTTTCCACTCTGGTGGGGGGTGAAAATATCGGAGAAACGCTGGAAGGCCGCGAGCGGTATCCCATTAATCTTCGATACCCGCTTGAGTTACGCGACAACGTGCAGGCGTTGCGGGATTTACCGGTGCTGACGGCCTCTGGCGCACAGGTGCCGCTCTCGGCGCTGGCGACGGTAAACGTCACCGACGGCCCCCCGATGCTCAAAAGCGAAAATGCCCGTTTGTCAGACTGGATTTATGTCGATCTGCGCGGCCGGGATTTGAAATCCGCCGTCGAAGAGATGCAGCTGGCGGTAAATCAGCAGGTGAAACTGCCGGAGGGCGTGACGGTGAGCTGGTCGGGGCAATTCGAATATCTGGAGCGCGCGACGGCTAAGCTTAAAATCGTTCTGCCATTTACGCTGGCGATCATTTTCGTGCTGCTGTACGTCACTTTCGGCCGCGTGCGGGACGCGTTGTTGATCATGGCGACGCTGCCCTTCGCACTCACCGGTGGTGTCTGGCTGCTGTATCTGCTCAGTTACAATCTGTCGGTCGCTGCCGCCGTAGGTTTTATCGCGCTGGCTGGCGTAGCGGCGGAATTCGGGGTGATTATGGTGCTGTATCTGAATCAGGCGGTGCAGCGCCAGCTGAAAGGCAAAACCGAACTGACGGAAGCTGAACTGTGCGACGCCATTCACCACGGCGCGGTGCTGCGCGTCAGGCCAAAAGCCATGACGGTGGCGACCATTATGGCCGGTTTATTGCCGATCATGTGGGGCGGCGGTACAGGTTCGGAAGTGATGCAGCGTATCGCCGCGCCGATGATCGGCGGGATGCTGAGTGCACCGCTGCTGTCGATGCTGGTAGTACCGGCGGTGTATTTGTTGATACATCGGCATCGGGGGGGTGCCGGCGGGCGGGGTTGAATCAACATCAAGACCTTGGGGTTGCCACCCAAACTGGCCTTAAGGTCAACACCGTGGGCGTCGTCCCACACCGACTTGGGGGGCGGCCTATCGCCGCCACCCCCCAAGACCCCCCAGGCTCTTTAAAACACGCGCTATCGCTGGGTCGATGGACATGTTCTGTAGCGCCCGCATGTGGCGCAAAACCCTGCCGCTGCGCGGTGCCTTCACTCGGTCTTCGAGCCATAGGTCTCGAAGCCGCTTCGTTCAGCAGGATTTTTTGATCGCGCCATCTCACCATTTTTGAAAACAAATATAGATTGAGCAAAGTGTTTGGTTTTTTGAAATGATCCGAGCGGGTGAAGTTGTGACCTACAAAGCCTGTGGCCGCTTTCAAAAATCACGCCGGAGGAAGAGGTGGAAAACCGCGCGGCTTTCTGCGCGGGTTGTAACCCGACCGGAGGGTACCGCGCAGCGGCGGGATTTTGCGGCAATAGGAGGAATTTCTGAAACAGAGCCGGGATGCATGGCACGTGTTTTAAAGAGCCGGAGATTCTTAAGAGGCGCGGCGATAGGCGCCTCTTAAGGCCGGTTTGGGCGGCAGCCCAAGGTGTTGACCTTAAGGCCGGTTTGGGCGGCAGCCCAAGGTTTTGAATTTAAACTACGATTCCTCCGCCGCCGCGGTAACCCGCGCTAGCGGCTGCTCCAGCACCATCGTCTGCGTCTGACTCAAACTGATCTCCGCAGCCCGCAACATCTTCAGAATTTCATACAACAAGTCACTGCGCGTTCCACCTACCATACGCGGGCTGTTTACGTAGCCGGTGACACTCAACACAATGCCGGTCGGGCCCAGCTCTTTAAAACTCACAGACGGTGGCGGATTTTCCAGAATAGATTCGTGCAGGTTGTAGGCTTCAAGTAACAGCGTGCGTACCTGTTCAGGATCGATGTCTAGCGGGAAGGTCAGCACGATGGTCGCCACGCCCTGCGCGTTACCCATGGTGGCGTTACGCACGTTCTGCGAAATCAGCTGCGAGTTCGGGACGATAACCGTGGATTTATCACTGAGCTGAATTTCCGTGGCGCGAACGTTGATCCGACGAATATCCCCTTCCACACCGCTGATGCTGATCAAATCCCCGACTTTCACCGGACGCTCGGTCAGCAGGATCAGGCCGGAGATGAAGTTCTTCACAATTTCCTGCAAGCCAAAACCGATACCGACCGATAAGGCGCTGACGATCCACGCCAGTTTATTCCACTCGATACCCAACGACGACAGCGTCAGCATGATGATCAGCACGTAACCCACGTTGGTGAACAGCGTCACCAGCGAGGCGCGCATGCCGCGATCCATCATGGTTTTTGGCAGGAAATCATTGTCCAGCCAGCGTTTGGCCGAACGCAGCACGTACCACCCAACCACCAGACAGAGCACGGCATTCACGGCGTGGGCCGGAATGATGTTCAGGCTTTCCAGGCCTTTACCGCCCCAAATGTCGACGATTTTACTCAACAATTCCAGCGGCGTGGTCGTCCCGAAAGTCCCGTTGAGCAGCGCGACGGCGGCCATCAGCAACAGTGCGGTTTTACCTATCGCCGAGAACAGCGTGGCAGCCAGCGACAGATGACGGTCGTTAACGCTCAGCGTGCCTTTAAGGATTTTGCCGCTGTGCGTGGTGTCGGAAAATACGCTTTCACACAAATCCACCCAGAAGTGGATCAGAAGATACAGGCTGCTGACTACCAGACCGATCCACAGCAGTTCGAAGGTCACGAAACGCGCCAGAGGAATGTAACCAATCAGCAGCGCGATAAGAATGACGAACGCAGTCAGGCTGATCAGCAGATGGATAAGCCCGGCGATCGTTGAACGTGCTTCCGTCTGCTCTCCTTCAGCACGCATTTTGCGGCGCATCCGGTTCACACGAACTGGCGCAATCAGACAGTTCAGTGCCACCAGCAACGCCGCTAAGCCGTTGCCAAACAAAGTGGCAGCAATGCTCGCCCCGACCAGATTATTCAGCTGTTCAATAATGCCGAACAGGAAAATAAAGGACGCCAGCAGGACGGGGAATAACCCCAGCGTTTTCGCCAGCGGATCGGCAATACCTGGCAAACGCCATGAAGGATGGCTGTTCGACAGCAACGCGATCCCCAGACCGGCGATCACCGCGGAGAAATAGGTCAGCTCGACCAGTTGTTCGGCAAACTCATTCACCCATTGTGAAGTATCAGGCAGACGCGTGAAGATGTAACAAAGCAGCTGCACGCTGATGCCCAGCGTAAAAGTGGTGCTCAGCGTGGTAAAACACGCGAGGAAACTGCGGCGAAAACGCCCGTGCGGCAACCAGCGCGGCAGGATCCAGTTCATCGGACGATCCAGCGTCTTGCGTCCGAAAAGGCCAATCACCAGTGCCAGCAGCAGATAAATACCGGTGCCCACCCGCCAGTCTTCGCTCCATGCCTGCGTCCAGGCGTCATGCACCTGTGAACCGAAATCATCGAAACGCGCGGCATCGTCATCATTAGGCGTAATCAGCGGTGACCAGAAATTACCGCCAAGAATGCTGCCGGTATTAAGTGCGATTTGGGTTTTCAGCGCATCACGGCGCATGCCGGAAATCTGGGAAGACAGGTTCCGCGCACCGGTCGCGATGCCTTTGGTTTGTTCGATCTGCGTGGTCAGGAGCGTCTTGCTGTTATTGAGCTTGTTTCGCTGGCTGACCACCTGAGGCGTTTCAGTCAGTGTGCCTGCCGCCGGAGCCGGACCGAGAACGTCCAGCTGCGCCTGCACTTCTTCGAGCTGCGGGGTCAGCGCCACGGCCAGTTTGTCAGCATCTTCGGCGAGCTTTTGCGCGGCGTCGTTCAGGCCGGTGAATTTCTTGTCGGTTTTGGCTGCCGAGACCTGTTGTTTCAGCTGATCCAGGCGTTTTTGCAGCGCAGGCAACGCCGTACTGGCGTTCACTTTGACCGGTTGAGCCGCCGCCGGTTGCCCGGTCGCTTCATCAGCCTGACTCAGCGCGGGGGTCATCATCAGACATGACAACAATGCCAGTAACAGCGGCATTCTTAACAATTTTTGCATAGAAAAAGGGTTCCGGAAGTTCGGGGGATTATTGTTTTTGACTCTGCGGCTAAGAATACCTGTTCTTAGTGGGAAAAGTAGTAGGGATTGTCTGTTTGTCAGCGTTGATAATTAAGCGGACAGCACGCAGGCGCGCACTGTCCGTGCGGATCAGTTCGGTTTACCCAACATTTGTCTTAAGATCGCGGCGGAATCGGCAGGCTGTAACGCCAGAATACCGGAATAGAGGCTGATGGAAATCTCGCACACTTTCTCACGATCAACATCCGGCTTAGTCAGGTCGCTGAACATCTGCAACTGGTCGCCGTACATGTTTCCGAGCGCCTGACGCACCGGCGCCATCATCAGGATGACTTTTTCGGTACTGACGGCGGCAGGGAACTCTTTCTGATCCGGGCCGGTCGCCAGCAGTAAATCATTCATGGTGCTGAGATCTTTACGGAATAACGCCGGCGGCAGCACTTCTGCCGTGTTCACCCCGCCGCTGACCTGCGGATAAAGAAACTTGAAGCAGGTGCCGTCTTTGCGCGCCAGCAGGGTTTGCATCTCTTCGAGATTGACCTGCATGGCCGCATTCACAGCGGCATCCGGCGCATGAGCAATGCGTTTCGACAGCAGTTCGGACACCATCGGTTTTACCGTATCAATGGCTTCCTGCTGCGGTTTGCCGTCTTTTTTCATGGTCAGAATGTGGCTGCGGATCTGCGTATACAGCGCCGGTTCCTGCGCTTTGATGGTGCCGTACAGCGGCAGTTCAGCGAGTGCCTGATCGATTTTCTGCTCTTCACTTTCCCCCATAACGCGCGGTTTGATCACTGCACCCCACAGAATATTGCCGCCGATGATGAGCACTAAAAACAGGATAATACCGGGCAGGCGACCTATTTTTCCTTTTTTGTGTAAAAGGCTGATCAACGATCCCAGTACCACACCGCTGATGCCCCACACCATCACTTCATTCCAGTTCATGACTTTTCCTTTATGTCGAAAAAACGGCGCTTAAAGGCCGATTTGTGCGACTGCATCACGGCTGGCGTCAGCGCGATCCTGCCCGTGCAGCTCTTTAAGTTTGCCCTGTCGCATTTCCAGAAGACGATCGGCGTGTTCAAAATAGTGATCATCGTGGCTGATTGCCAGTACGGTTTTGCCCATATCGCGCAACTGAGGTAACAGTTCGCGGTAGAACGTACGGCGGAACTGCGGATCCTGATCGGCGGCCCATTCATCGAGCAACAGGAAATCACGCCCTTCTGCCGCTGCCAGCAACAGCGCAACACGTTTACGCTGCCCGGCGGAGAGTTGCAGATTGGTCACTTCGCTGCCGCTGAACTGGAGTTTTTCTTTCATTTTCAGGCGTTGCAACCAGTCTTCGACCAGCAGCGGATCCGGCGTCTGCCCCTGCGGGCCCATCAGCTGGCCGAACAGGTGGAAATCGGTGAACACCGCTGAGAAAATCTGGCGATATTGTTCGACGTTCTGCGCCGTGACCGGCACGCCGTCGAGCAGAATTTGCCCGGAACGCGGCTGATAGAGGCCAGTTAGCAGCATCGCCATGGTCGATTTTCCACTGCCGTTGCCGCCTATCAGGAATACCAGTTCACCACGAGTAATGGTCAGATTGAGCGGGCCGACGCCAAAACCGGCGCTTTCTTCTTTGCCTTCATAGCTGAAGACCAGATCGCGCAGCTCCAGCGACTGCCAGCGCGCAGGCGCTAACGGCGGCGTAAACGCTTCGTCGTACTCCGCCAGCTTCAGGGCTTTCAGTTTACCGAATGCCACCTGAGCGCTGAGCAGCGTCGGCAGTGCGCCCACCGCCTGCAACATCGGCGTACGCAGGAACAGCAGCGTCAGGGAATAGGTTGCAGCGACGTCGGTATTCGACCAGCCGAGCGTATTGGCCATAAAGAATACCAGGCCTATCGCGCCCAACATCATGATATTCGACCAGTTTACGGCACTCAGGTGGAAGGTATCGGCGCGGATAATGTGATGGCGATACTCTTCGGCGTCTTTACGATAGACATCATCAAACAGGTGGCGGGCGCGCTCGCGGTTCAGCGCCAGCTCTTTGCGCCCTTCGATCACCTTCTGGTAATCGGTTTGCAGTTTGTCTTCCGCATCGCGCACTTTCGCCAGATGGCTGTAAACGTGCGAGACCAGTTTGAAGCCGCCGACAATGGTGATGATCAGCCAGACGACTGTCACCAGCAGCATTTCCGGCGACAGCCACGCGAGATACGCCGCACAGCCGATGGTCAGGATAATCCCCTGCACCAGCTCCGGCAGACGCACAAATGCCAGTGTGATGTTACGGATATCGCTGCCGAGACTGGCAAGCAGTTGCGCATTGCCGATCTGCTCAATGCGCTCAATATCGGTATCTAAAATACGTTTGATGAACTGCCCGCGCAGGCGGTAGATGAAGTGATGTCCGAGAATGGTCAGGGCAAGCTGGGAGCCGAGCGTCACCGCCATCAGCAACAAAAGTAATCCGAGAAACTCCGGTAAGACCATCAGTGAAGCGTTCGTGGTTTCAATCAGTTTAAGATTGATAAAAGCGATCAGGCCAATGCCCAGTACGGCGCTGAGCAGGCTCAGCAACATGACGCCTAAAAAAGGCCAGCGATACTGCTTAAAAACGACGCGTAACAACTCCATGAAATGCTCTCATTATAAATGCCGGAAAACGGATTGCAGGCAGTTTAATGAGACCTTGTGTCATATCAAGAATAATTCTCATTTTATCAACTTACTGCCACATCCGGAAAAAAAGCTGACAGCCCGCTTTTCGCTTCCTACACTGGGGCAATGGATAAAGAACAAGAACTTCGCCGAAGTAAACGTAACGCACTGGGGCTGCTGCTGATTGCTGCGGCCCTGTTTGTCATCACCCTCTTTTTACCGCCGAACTTCTGGGTTTCCGGGCTGAAAGCCATTTCCGAAGCCGCAATGGTCGGCGCCATGGCCGACTGGTTCGCCGTTGTGGCGCTGTTTCGCCGTGTGCCGGTGCCGTTTGTCTCAGCACATACGGCGATCATCCCCAGAAATAAAGACAAAATCGCCGACAATCTGGCGGTCTTCGTGCAGGAAAAATTCCTCGCGCCCGCGACCCTGATTAATCTGATACGCCAGCATGACCCGGCGCAGATGCTCACCGACTGGCTGAATGCGCCGGACAACGCGCAGCGTTTCGCCAAATATGCGGTGAAGATGATCCGTGGCTTTCTGGATGTTACCGATGACCAGCGCATCGCACAGCTCATTCGCCGCGCGATATATCGTGTGATCGACAAAATCGACCTCTCGGCCTCCATTGCCACGCTGCTGGAAAGCCTGACCAAAAATGGCCGCCATCAGGAACTGCTGGATCAGGCAATGGATCAGCTGGAGATTTTGCTGGCCAAAGACAGTACACGGGCGTTTATTTCTGCGCAGATCGTAGGCTGGATGAAACGCGAACATCCGCTGACGGCCAAACTTCTGCCGACCGGCTGGCTGGGGCGCAACGGCGCGGATATGGTCTCTAATGCGGTGAATTCGGTGCTCGACGATATGGGTAACGATAAAACCCACGCCTTCCGCAAAGGGTTTGATCGCTCGGTTGAGAGCTTTATCTGGAAACTGCAAAACGATCCGGCGACCGCGCAGAAAGCCGAGGAAATTAAACAATATCTGAAAGATGATGAGAAGCTGAACGCCTACGTACTGCAACTGTGGGGCGATATGCGCAACTGGCTGAAAGAGGATTTAGAAAGTGAGGATTCGCGGGTGTTGGCCAAAGTCACCGAGTCCGGCCAGTGGCTGGGTAACGCGCTGGCGCAGGATGAAAAACTGCGATCATCGCTGAATCTGCAAATGGAAACCATCGCCGGGAAAGTCGCGCCGGACTTCGCCGCATTCCTCACCCGCCACATCAGTGATACGGTTAAAGGCTGGGATCCGCGCGATATGTCACGCCAGATTGAGCTGAACATCGGCAAGGATTTACAGTTTATCCGCATTAACGGCACGCTGGTCGGTGCATTTATCGGGCTGGTGCTGTATCTGCTCTCGCAGCTGCCGGTGGTATTGCCATGGGTGATGGCAAGATTTTAGACATTGAAGTCACACATAGCGTGTCCGCTGCGGTGAAAACAGGCAGACCGTAAAGACGCCGTGAAATCATCCCTGATGGCTCGAACCGCGCCATCCATGGCGCGGACGCTTTACTCTTCTGCCTGTCTTCACTTTCGGGGTGAGTTTTTAAAAGCCCGTAAATCTACTTCACAGACTTACTGAACGCATCCACGGCCAGAATCGCATTGGCGACGTCTTCCGGTGACAGGTTGTGATTGAGGTTGCCAAGCGTATCGCCATCCCCGCCAGCCAGCGCCCCCACTTTCACCAGATTGGCGAAAGATTCGTTTTCCAGATGCATTTCTTTCAGCGTGGTCGGCATTTTGATCGCGCGGTAGAAACGCACGTACTTCGCGATTTCGTCATCCGGACGCTGTTCGAGCACCATCTGCGTCAGCGTGCCATAAGCGACTTTTTCACCGTGCGTCAGGTGATGAATATCACCGGAAATCGCCGTAAATCCGTTGTGGATCGCATGCGCGCCAGCCAGACCGGCGTTTTCAAAGCCCAGACCCGACAGCAGCGTGTTGGCCTCGACGACCGCTTCCACCGCAGGCGTGACCAGCTTTTGCTCGACAGCGGTATAGGCGCTGTAGCCATAAGTCAGCAGCGTTTTTTCACAGGCTTCGGCAATCGCCATGCCGGCAATGGTCGGGTCACCGCCCACCATTGAGTGTGAATGGGAACGTAATACCGCCTGCGCCTCGACAAAGGTCGCCAGGCCGTCAGCGATACCGGAGGCGAACAGACGTACCGGAGCCTGCGCGCAGACGTGGGTATCGACCAGCACCAGATCCGGGTTTTTATTGTAGAAACGGTAGGAGTCGAACACACCTTCATCAGTGTAAATGACCGAGAGCGCACTGCATGGCGCATCGGTGGAGGCGACGGTCGGGACGATCACCACGTTTTGTTTGAGCTCATCGGCGATGGCTTTTACGGTATCAAGGGTTTTACCGCCCCCGAGACCGACCACCACCTGCGTACCGGCATCACGCGCAATGCCGGCAAGGCGGGTAATTTCGCTGGCAGAGGCTTCACCGTTAAAACGCTCGTAATGGAATTCGACCTGCTCTTTTTTCAGTGACGCCTTGACGCGCTCGCCGATAATGCCCCAGACCACGTCATCAGCAATCAGGAAAGATTTGCCGCCAAGCGCTGGCAGATATCTTCCTAACTCATCCAGCACACCACTTCCCTGAACGTATTTTCCTGGCGAAGAAAAGATAAATTTACTCATGATAAAAACCTCTTTTCGTAGACAATGTTGATGTGAATGACTCTTCCGAGAGTACCGCAGCCCGCGCGCCGCGCCCACCCTTTTAATTCACATTAACAGCATGACTCGCAAAGAAAATTTATCTGTTATCAGGATGATTTATGCCGCTGCTCAGAATAGCCAACTGATGAATTAATCACCAAAAAGGACTATTCGAATTTGCAACCAATATGACTTACTTTGTTAGGTTTTAACTATCAAATGCATAAACACCACCCACTTTCACTTATCAATCTTTCCCGTAGAATGCACTTCATTGGCAGCACGTCGTAAGCAAGGGTAAGTCGTTTCAAGTCAGCCAGCTTGCTGTTAGCCACACCTTTATTAACTTCTGAAATGAATGAGGAACAGCATGTATAACTTTCAGCGTTACAACGCCAAAGAACTGGCCCTGGCCTATATGAGCAGCAAACCACACGATTTCTCGCCACACGAATTCTTGCAACAACTGAAAGAAGTCGAAAAGTCTTTCGACGCGGCGCTGAGAAATCCTCAGCAACAACCGCAAACAGGCATGCTGGTTAAGGCGTTCTGATTGCCGTCTTCGCCTTAGTCAGTGCAGTGCTCTTGTTTTACCCAAAGACAAGAAGGTAGAAAGCAAAAAAGCCCCGAGCGAATCGGGGCTTTTTTGTTTTTGTCGAACTCAATACGCCTTAGCGCATTTGTCGGTCATCAATATACTTTCTGTTTTCCGGCGCTGGCGGGAAATACTGATATAGCCAGGTTTCAGACAGCGCGGTCTGACCGGAGCGCAGGAACATGCGCAGCTCAACCGGCGCGACAGAATCGCTGTCCGGATACCAGTCGAACAGGATCCGATAACCGTCAAACGGCTGCACGTATAAGATTTCGATATTCTGAATTTTACCGTGCGAAACGTTAATCACCGGCTCAATACCTTTGTCGGCAAAGGCTTTCAGCTCACCGCCCACAAAATCTATGGCAAAACGACGCGCCCAGACCGCCGGATAGTTTTCACCCGGTGCCCAGCCTTCGGGGAATCCGCCCATACCGGTTCGGGTTGCCAGTACGTTCGCCAGCGGGCTGCGGTGCGGCGGCGTACCACTCCAGAACAGTTTATAGCTGAAACTGAACTCGGCTCCGGCTTTGACCGGTGTTTCCGGTTGCCAGAAGCACACGACGTTATCGAGCGTTTCGCCAGTGGTCGGGATTTCCATCAGGTTAACAGCGCCCTTCCCCCAGTCACCCACCGGCTCAACCCACAGGCTTGGACGCTTGTTGTACCAGCCAATCACGTCCTGATAATTGTTGAACTCGTGATCGAGTTGCAGCAGACCGAACCCTTTCGGGCTGTTATCGGCGAAGGCATTAAATTGCAGACGCTTCGGGTTATTTAGCGGACGACAGATCCATTCACCGTTGCCGGTCCACATTTGCAGGCGGTCAGAGTCATGGATTTGCGGATGAATGGTGTCACAGCGACCGCGCTCGCTGGTGCCGCAGCTGAACATGCTGGTCATTGGCGAGATACCCAGCTGTTTGATGTCTTCACGAGCATGAAGATGGTTTTCAATTTCCATCACCACGCGGGTAGGTTCGCAGTGGATCACGAATTTATAGGCACCGGTGATACTCGGGCCATCCAGCAGTGCATACACGGTGAAGGTGGTGTCGCCCGGTTTCGGCGTATCGAACCAGAATGCAGTGAAATCCGGGAACTCTTCTGGCTGATCGGTAAAGGTATCCACCGCCACGCCGCGCGCCGAAAGACCGTACTGATAAGTATCGTCCACCGCACGGAAATAACTGGCCCCCAGGAAAGACACTACGTCGCGACGCGTCAGTTCAGGCGCTTTGTTCACCTTAAAACCGGCAAAGCCGAGGTTGGAAAAACCTTCAAGCTGTTGGGTATCTACGCCCGCATCGTGATAGTTGAAAAGTTCAGGGCGAAAATGGATTTCGCGCGACAGATGCTTCACCGGATCGACAGAATACATGCGCACACGGCGTTTGAAACCCATACCCACGTGGAACAGCTCGACGTCCAGCTGCCGGTCCTGAAGACCGTTCCACAGCGAATGGGCGTGATCGTACTGAATGGCGTTGTACGCCTGCGGCGTCAGCTCGGCCAGCGTTTTAGGTAAAGGAAGCGGCGCACCGCCGTAAGGTTTGTCTGCTAAGTCCTTCGCCATCTTTTGCAGGGCGTTGAAATCAAACGGCAGTTCGCCACCGTCAGCCACATTCGCCTCTGCCGCCTCAGCGGAACGGGTGAACAGTGTGGACATAGCCGGCACACCGCACCAGGCGGCAAATGCCATTGATGCTTGAATAAATGCTCTTCGTTCCATGCCAGAATCGTTTCCTGTACTGGGCAAAAAATCTGGGGACATCGCCTCAGGGCGCCGCCCCCGCGGTGTTCGAAAATTTCGACCCTAAGGCTAACGTAAAATTCACACGCCGAGTATAAGAAATTGAATGCATTCAGCTAATATTTTGCTTGTAAAAGTAAGCGCATCACACAGCGCTCAGCCCCCGTGCGTCAGGGGCTGAGCGTATTTTCAGAAACGCTGGTTTAAAGCATCTCATGTGCGCTGTTTTGGTGCGGAGAAAGCGGGTGTTTTAGGAGCATTCTGTGGTGGGCACCGGGATCTACCGCTTAATTCTTAACTACTCACTCCCTTATTTGGCGCACACTGCTCAAAATGTTATAAATTTGTAAATGCAAATCTCTCAAAACAGTTGCCCCGCACTCAGGAGTTCCAGCATGTCCAGTGAGATCATCCGGGAAAAGACCCGCGAACTTTACGCACAGCTGACCGGTGTGCAGTCCCTGCCCGCCGCACTGGCTGTCACCGGCGATGGAAGTCTGCCGTCTTACTATCCGGTGACGCCACTGGTCTCTGCTTCGGTCGCGGTGGCAGCACAGGCGTTATCGCATTTACTGTCCCTTCGCGACGGCAGCACGGATGCCGTAACCGTTGACCGGCGGCTGGCGTCGTTGTGGTGTAAGAGCAGCCTGAAACCTGATGGCTGGGCGCTTCCTCCTGCGTGGGACAGTCTGGCGGGGGACTACGCCACCGCCGACGGATGGATCCGTTTGCACACCAACGCGCCAGCGCATCGCAAAGTGGTGGAAACGGTGCTGGGTAAAACGAACAACCGCGAGGAGCTGGAGCCGCGGGTGGCGAAGTGGAAGAAAGCGGAGCTGGAACAGGCTGTGGTACAGGCCGGAGGTTGTGCGGCGCAGATGTTTAGCACAGAGGAATGGCAACAGCATGTACAAGGAAAATCTGTGGGAATTGAGCCGTTGTTTCAGCGTTCCCTTTCCCTACCCGCCGCTTCGCCAAAGTGGGCATTAGATCGCGAGCGGCCGCTGGCGGGCGTTCGCATTCTGGATCTCACACGAATTATCGCCGGTCCGGTCGCCACACGTTTTCTGGCCGGGCTGGGCGCGGATGTGCTGCGGATCGATCCCTTTGGTTGGGACGAACCGGGTCAGGAGGCGGACGTCACGCTGGGTAAACACTGCGCACGGCTGAATCTGCATAATCCGCAGGACAGACATCGCTTTGAAGCGTTGCTGCGTGAGGCCGACGTGATTGTTCACGGTTACCGCGCCGGGGCGCTGCACAAACTCGGCTACGGCAGCGAGCAGCGGCGTACGCTGTCGCCTGGTCTGGTGGATGTTTGTCTGAACGCATACGGCTGGAACGGCCCGTGGCGCGAACGTCGCGGGTTCGACAGTCTGGTGCAAATGAGCTGCGGAATTGCGGCTCACGGTATGCGGGAATCGGGCAGAGATAAACCGGTGCCACTGCCGGTTCAGGCACTGGACCACATTACAGGATACCTGATGGCGGCGGCGGTGATTAAGGGGCTGGCGCAGCGCGTTGAAACGCATCAGGGCAGTGAAACGCGGTTATCGCTGGCGCGGACAGCGCGTGAACTGACGGCGTTCGATGTGGATGATGCTGCGCAGCAACCGCTGATTGACGCAGCACGTGCAGATGACTTTTCGCCGCAACCTGAGCACACCGTCTGGGGCGCAGGCTGGCGGTTGCTTTCCCCTGTTTCGCTCACCGGAACCTTATGGCGCTGGAGTCTGCCAGCGTCTCCGCTCGGCTCTTCCCCGGCCAGCTGGCAGAAAGTGTATTTATCTCACTGCAACAACGAAAACGCCGCTTTGCGATATTGCAGCGGCGTTTTTCCTATCATCTTTTTGAAACGGGTGATGAAGTACGGCGCGTCGGCGAATCCGCATTGCAGACCGATGCTTTCGACCGACTGGTCGGTTGTTCGCAGCAGTTCGCAGGCACGTTTCACCCGACGGGTGGCGAGATAATCCTGAATCGATCCTCCGGTTTCCTGGCTGAACACCCGCGAAATGTAACTTTCTGACAGCCCCACCGCCGCCGAAAGATTGACCATCGCAAACTTCTGCTGGTAATTTTCTTCGATCCACTGCATCACTTTTGACGCCGTGGTACGGCTGATGGTTTTCGGCGTGTCCTCCTGCGCAGGCATAAACGCCATCAGCTGTAATACCAGCATGGCGATCTCTTCCCACTGATGCGTCTGCTGCTCGGAAAGCTGATTGAACTGCTCGAGGATGATTTCAATGTGCGGAGCGAATTCACAGAGGTCAAAAATATGCGCGGTACGATCCGCATCCCATAACCGCGCGAAACGGGCGCGGCGCTGCGGGAAAGATTGCAGGCAGCCGTCGAGTAACTGATGGTCGAGATGAATAGTGGTGCGCTCGTAGGCATTGTTGCCGCCCGCTTCGACAAATACTTTATGCAGCTTAAACGGCGGAAAGACAAACAGCCTGCCCGGCCTCAGCGTGTATTGCTGATTATCGACGATCACGATGCCATAGCCCCGGCTGACAAACAGCAATTCCAGACACTGATGCCAGTGGAAATAATTCGCGCTGCCACGGCTCATGCGGTTAAAAGAAACCTGACGTTCATTAAGGGCAATACGTTCCAGATAATCTGATACCGGCATTCGTTCATTCCTTTCATCGATATTGCGGATGACAACAAAACACAATTTTCGGTCTGCTTTTTATAATTTAAGCCGTTTTGCCGCCAAATCCGTCATGGCAATTTAAAAATTCGCATGATTCTGTGAGCCCCGTAACAATCAGCATTTTCCATTTCTCTATATTTCAATCGCGACACAGAGAATTGAAATAATATTTCAAATAATAAAAAACCTTAATCACCGGTCCCTTACCTACTCACCGGGAGAGTTTTTATGACGCAAAATAAAGTGAATACCGATAATCCGCTGCGTACCCGCGATGACGTACAACATCTGTTGAATGACCTGCTCTCGGCGGTGTCGCCTTATACCAAAAAAGGTGAAAGCGGCATCGACCTTGGTAATTCCACCACTCACTACGGCAAAGAGATTGCCAAAATGGAAGCGCTGTCGCGCATGTTGTGGGGAATTTTCCCGCTGCTGGCCGGCGGCGGTGAATGCGCCGACCTGCCGTTCTATCTCGATGCTATCCGTTACGGTACTGATCCCAAACATCCGCAGTATTGGGGAAAAATCCGCGATTTCGATCAGCGCTGCGTCGAAATGGCCGCATTTGGCGTCGGGCTGGCGCTACTGGATAAGCGTTTGTTGCAGCATTTTACGCCGCAGGAACAGCAAAATCTGGCGCAATGGCTGAATCAGGGGCGTGATGCAGTGATCCCAAATAACAACTGGAACTTCTTCCCGATTATGGTGCAGATGGGCTTTAAAAAGTCTGGTTTGCCGTGGGACAGCGAGGCTGTCGCCGCCCGTTTCGAGCTGATGGAAACCTATTATCTGGGCGATGGCTGGTACTCTGACGGTCCGGGTCGTCCGCGCGATTACTATATTTCGATGGCCTTCCACTATTACGGCTTGCTGTACGCACAAAATATGGCGGATGTGGATGCGCCACGCGCAGAACTGCTGCGCGGGCGTGCTCAGTTGTTTGCCCATGACTTCATCACCCTGTTCTCCGCAGGCGGTGCGGCAGTGCCGTTTGGCCGCAGCCTGACCTATCGCTTTGCCGAAGCGGCTTTCTGGAGTGCGGCGGCTTACAGCCAGCTCGAGGTATTTACGCCGGGCGTCATCAAAGGGCTCATCCTGCGTCATCTGCGCCACTGGCTGAAACAGCCGATTTTCGACCGTGACGGTGTGCTCAGCATTGGCTATCACACGCCGAATCTGGTGATGGCTGAAGACTATAACGCGCCTGGCTCACCTTACTGGGCGTGCAAACTGTTCCTGATCCTCGCGCTGCCTCAGGAGAATGCTTTCTGGCAGGCGGAGGAATCGCCGCTGCCAGAACTTCCGCGTACGCACTGCATTCCTCACGCGAATCAGATCCTGATGCGCGACGACGAAAGTCAGCACGTGGTGATGCTTACCTCCGGGCAGCTGGAGCTGAATAACTTCGTCAACACCGAAGCCAAATACACCAAATTTGCCTATTCCAGCCAGTTCGGTTTCACGATCGATCGCGGCCGTTACGGACTGAATCACGCCGGGTGCGACTCGATGCTTATGCTGTCCGAAGGTGACGGGTATTTCCGCGGGCGTCGTGGTTGTGAGGAAACACGCATTGATGCATCAATGATTTATTCCCGCTGGCTGCCGTGGCATGACGTTTCAGTGCGCACCTGGCTGGTTCCGTGCGGCGACTGGCATCTGCGTATTCACCACCTGGAAAACCAGCGTCCTCTCGATACCGCCGAAGGTGGCTTTGCGGTGATCCAGGATCACACAACGAAAACTGAAATTTCTGCGGATCAGCAGGCGATTACAGTGACCGCGCACAACGGCATCAGCCGGATAGTCAGCGCAGATGACAGGACAACGCGCGAGGCCGCCAAGGTCGTGACGCCACCAAACAGCAGCATGATGTTTGCTGAAACGGCCGTCATTCCGCAGCTCAAAGCGTCTTACCCTGCGGGCTCGCACTGGCTGGTCAGCGCGGTATGCGCCTCGGCAAGTCAGGACATCAGCACGCTTGCCGTGCCGGAAATCACCCGAGAGGGCGATCGGTTGCACTGGCAATATCAGGGGCAGAGCGGGCTGGTTTCTCTGGTCTGACATTCTTCAGTAAATAACGGCAGGTCGTTTCAGGAGTCACTATGAAAGCCATAAAAACAGCCAGTAAATCGGCTTACTATAAAATGAGTAGCTTTATATTCCTGTATTTCTTCACATGGTCTTCAAGCTTCGGGCTCTACGCCCTGTGGCTCGGGCAAAAGGCCGGTCTGGACAGCATCAGCATCGGTACCGTCTTTGCCATCAACGGCGTTTTCGCGGTGATCATGAAGCCGGTCTACGGCTACATTATGGACAAGATCGGCATGAGCAAATCCCTGCTCTATTTTGTCGTGCTTGTATCCGCGCTGATGGCGCCGTTCTTTATCTTTGTTTATCAGCCGCTGCTTGAAAGCCATCTGACGGTCGGCATTATCGTCGGCGCATTGTATCTCAGCCTCGGCTGGTACGCGGGTGTCGCCGCGTCCGAGTCCTACGCCGATCGCTTCAGCCGTCTGTATCACATGGAATTCGGGCAGGTCCGTATGTGGGGATCGCTCGGCTGGGCGCTGGCCGCGTCATTCTCCGGCGTGCTGTTTAACCTCTCTCCGGCGTGGAACTTCGGCCTGAGCAGCGCAACGTCGCTGGTCATGCTGGGCGTGCTTCTCTCGCTGAAAATAGGCAGTGAAGAGCTGAAAAATAACGATGTGATCGCACAACAGAAAATCGTGTTCAGTGATGTGATCCTGCTGCTAAAAAACCGCAAATTCTGGATGTTCTCGCTGTACGTTGCCGGCGTTGCCTGGATGATGTTTGTGGCCGAACAGCAATTCTCTCGCTACTTCGTCACCTTCTTTGAGACCAAAGAACAAGGCAATGCGTGGTACGGCTATCTGAGCACCGTGCAGTCTGGTTTTGAATTCCTGATGATGATGGCGATCCCGTTCCTGGTGAACTATTTTGGCGCCAAAAAAGGCCTGCTGATGGTCGGCGCGTTGGTGGGCATTCGCCTGATTGCCTCCGGACTGACTAACGACCCGCTGCTTATCTCCATCATAAAACCTTTTTACGGGCTGGAGATTTCACTGCTGCTGATTTCGGTCTTCAAATATATCGCCGAGCATTTCAGCAAACGCGTCAATGCCACCATGTATCTGCTGGGCTATCAGGCGATGATTTATGTCGGTTCGATTGTAATAGCTCCGCCTGCCGGTTACCTGTATCAGCGCATCGGGTTTGAACACACCTATCTGATTATGGGCGGCATCGCGTTGTTCTTCACACTGGTATCAGCCTTTACGTTATCCGCATGCCAGAGCCGCCGCGACGGCACCCCGGCCCCGGTAAAATCACCGGATGATCTGACCGAACTGACGCCAGCCAAACACTGAAGCATCGAATTTCTGAATGAAAAGAAAAAGGGAGAAAGTATGACGATGAACATCGCGAAAGAAAATTTATTGCCGGTCGAACTGAATCAGTTAGACAGGATCGCCTTTGCAGAAAAAATGCAGCGGGCGCGCCAGACGGTACTGAGCAAAATTTCACGCAATCTGGAAAAATTTGGTGACAAGTTCCCGGCAGAAACCTGCGAAAACGGCCACTATAAATTGACCGACAACGTCGAGTGGACTACCAGCTTCTGGACCGGTCAGCTTTGGCTGGCGTGGGAGATGACTGGCGACGATCGCTATCGTCAGGCAGCGGAAAAACAGGTGACGTCATTTGGTAATCGGATCGCCAACCGCATTGATACCGCGACGCACGATCTGGGCTTCCTTTACAGTTTATCCTGCGTCAGCGCGTATAAACTGACCGGTAACCGTCAGGCACGCGGCTTCGCGCTGCTGGCCGCTGAAGCCCTGATGGAACGCTTCAACAGCAAAGCTAAAATCATTCAGGCATGGGGCGATTTGCAGGATCCGGAACAGGCCGGGCGAATGATCATTGACTGCAATATGAACCTCCCGCTGCTGTACTGGGCGAGTGAGCAGACCGGCGAACCACGCTTCGCCGAGGCCGCACGCGCACATGCTGAACAGGCAGCGAAATATATCGTTCGCCCGGACGCCTCGACGTACCACACGTATTACATGGATACCGTGACCGGCGAACCGCGTTTCGGCAATACGCATCAGGGTTACGCAGATGACTCCTGCTGGTCGCGCGGACAGGCGTGGGGAATTTACGGATTCCTGCTCAGCTATCGCTACACTGGCGATGACAGTCAGGTCGAGCTCTCGCGGCGGCTGGCACATTACTTCCTCAATCGTTTACCCGAAGACGACGTGTGCCACTGGGATTTAGCCCTGCTCGGCACCGATGCCGTGCGCGACAGTTCGGCCGCGGCGATTGCTGTCTGCGGACTGCTGGATCTGGCCACTACCCTGCCCGCCACCGATGATAAGCGTGCCTGTTATGAAGAAATGGCGCTGCGCATCATGGATTCACTGACCGACAATTATCTCGCCCGTGATGAAGAAGATTGTGACGGATTGCTTAAGCATTCGGTCTATCACATGGCGAGTGGTAAAGGCGTGGACGAATGCTGCAGCTGGGGCGACTATTTTTACGTCGAAGCCCTGGTACGCCTGACGCAGTGCTGGCAGTCGTACTGGTAAGTTTTGTGGACGCGGTGCCCAGCATCGCGTCCTGTTAACTTGCCGTTTACAATGCGTGAATTGTTTTGAAGCATTTTGCGGCTCTTCATATGATTGCTAAGTATTCCCAGACGTTATAATTACACCGCTGCTCATAAGTATTCCTGCTATGTCCTTACATCCTTTAGGATTAGTCTTAATTACCCCGCATCTTTGTTCAGTCACAAAGTAAATCCTGACATAAACCAAATTAATCTAATTCGCTAACTGTCTTTAAACGCTAAAAAAAACTTTGAAACGGCGGTTTTTTCATGAGAAAAAGAGTGCCAGCACATACTGTGTGCTTTTAAGATTTTTTACGTTCGAATCCAATCATTATGCCGAACAAGGACGTCCTGTGAGGACTCACTATGCAAACGATAATCTTGGATCCCTGCCGTTTTACCCGCATTGGATTGCAGCAATTTCTCGCCCACGACCAGGACATCAGTTACGTCAGCCACTTTGATCAGTTACATCAAAGTTGCAGTAAGCTGAATCCGTCAGTGGTGTTCATTAATGAAGATTGCATGCAACCCCATGCGGACAGTAAATCTCGCCTGCGAGCGCTGATTACTGAATATTCCGACACGCTTTTTTTTATATTTATGTCCAGCACACGTATTCATTTTGAAGAATACGTTTTCGTTCGCAAGAACGTGATTATCACCTCGAAATCCATTAAGGCTGAAACCCTCAAACAACTGCTGAATCATCCGCGACTACCGCAGGCGCAGAACCCCGCCAGCAGCGGCGTACTGGATATTCGCCCCGTGATGCTGAGCCGGTCTGAATCGGCGATGCTGAGAATGTGGATGTCGGGCGATGGCACCATTGAAATCTCGGATAAGTTGCAGATAAAAACCAAAACGGTGTCGTCATATAAAGGAAATATAAAGCGGAAAATCAAATCACCGAATAAACATATTATTTATCATGTCGTTCGTTTATGTGATCAACTTACCGACGGAATTTATGTCAGATAGTCTTCGCCCTTTTGCTGCTATTCCCACAGGCTGTGCATTTGCATAGCCTGTAGAAGGCTACACAAAGTTACGAAATGAGATCCGCGTCGCAAATATAAACTCAATCTCCGCGCTGATTTGCCGATGTCCTTATATGGCGTGTTTTCGTCACGACAGGACTTGCCCGCAGGCAGACCCTATATCGCTGTCACTCACCGACTCTCTACCGCCGGTGAACAGGATTAACAGAGCGGAAAAAAATGGATACTCCTTTAAATTTAAATACCAGAACCTCTTTTATCAGCAATATTCGCCTCATCACTCTGATCAGCCAGATTTTGGTGGGGATCCTGTTTCTGTTTGCCGTTTCCATCGGCACCTCCAGCTTCTTCCTCAAACAAAGTAATGCGGCATTATCCAATGCCACGCAGGAGCTGCAAATCCGTCTGGCGCTGTCGAACAGTTCCAACCACCTGCGCACGGCACGTTTGCTATTGATTCAGGCGGCTGCGGCTGCGCGCGTCGGCGACCAGGACGTCTTCAAAAAGAACCTGACCGACGCCGCCAGCCGTCTTAAACAATCGCAGGCGGCATTTGATACTTACATCAACCGTCCGGGCAAAAATGCCACCGATTTGGCGCTCGATGAACCGCTGAAAAAATCCTACCAGGCCTATATGACGTCAGGCATGGTGCCGATGATGGAATCTGCGCAGCAGGCACATTTTGAGGAAGTGATTTCTCAGGAAGCAGAAACCGTACGCGAACTGGATCTGGCCAACAATATTCCGCTGTTGGCTGCGATTGCTTACCGCACTGAAACTGCCAATAAAATCAATGATAAAGCACAGCGTAATGCCACGCTGGGTTATGCCCTGATGGGTGGGGCTTTCCTTATGGCACTGGTGCTGACTTTCATCACCTATCTGGTGATGCGTAAAGTGATCATCAATCCGCTGAACCGTCTGGTGGTACGTATCCAGAAGATAGCCGAAGGCGATTTGACACAACCCGCGCAGAACAACGGACGCAATGAAATAGGCGTGCTGAGCAGCAACGTCGATCACATGCAGCATTCTCTGGCCAGCACCGTGCTGACCGTGCGCGAAGGCGCGGTGTCTATTTATCAGGGGTCGACCGAAATAGCCTCCGGCAACACCGACCTTTCCTCCCGCACCGAGCAACAGGCTGCCGCGCTGGAAGAAACCGCCGCCAGCATGGAGCAACTCACCGCTACCGTGAAACAGAACTCAGAGAACGCACATCACGCCAGTAAACTGGCCGCAGCGGCATCGAATAAAGCACAGAAAGGCGGAGAAATTGTCGCCAACGTGGTCAGCACCATGGAAAATATTTCCCGCAGCTCAACCAAAATTGCCGAAATCACCAACGTGATCAACAGCATTGCCTTCCAGACCAACATTCTGGCGCTGAATGCTGCGGTAGAAGCGGCGCGCGCCGGTGAGCAAGGTCGCGGTTTTGCGGTGGTCGCCAGCGAAGTACGTAATCTGGCACAACGCAGCGCCCAGGCTGCGAAAGAGATCGAATCACTGATCGAAGAATCGGTGGATTTTGTTGGCGAAGGCAGCATTCTGGTCGGCGATGCGGGCACTACAATGTCTGAAATTGTGACGGCAGTCAGCCACGTCACCGACATTATGGGCGAAATCGCCTCGGCATCCGATGAGCAAAGCCGGGGGATCAGTCAGGTTAGCCTGGCGGTGTCAGAAATGGATGGCGTCACGCAGCAGAACGCCTCGCTGGTGCAGGAAGCCTCTGCCGCTGCGGCATCACTGGAAGAACAGGCTGCGCGCCTGACGCAGGCGGTGGCGGTGTTTAAGATTGATGCTGCACAGCGTCCGTCAGTGCATCACACTTCCACCGCACGTGCCCTGCCGGGAACGACACTGCGTTCAGGCAAAGGGGTCAGCGCAGAGGCGAACTGGGAAACCTTCTGATTTTTAACGGCACTGTGCTTTACTGAACGTCAAAAAAAACACCGGCAGCAATGGCTCCGGTGTTTTTTTATGGAAGTGACGCAAACGGTGTGGTTCAGGCTTCGCTGTCTCGCGGTACGACGAAGGTACCGTCTTTGGTATCGCCCTCATTGAAGAACCAGATACCTGCCGGATAATCTTCCAGCGCGACCAGATACATCACACCTTCGTAAAACTCTTCTACGGCGAGTACTTTACCTTCGCGACGCGGCCCGCCGTCTGTTTTTACTGTGACAAGATCATTAACTTTCATCAGGTTATCCCATGGTTTTCAATTGTCTTTATTGTAGTACAGACAGCCGGAGAAAGGCACGGTGGGAGGTGAAAGCGGGTGAAAAACCCGAAGATAACGCAGGGAAACTCATTTTCAATTTCTTAACCATTTAGCGCCAGAATCCTGACGGTTATTTCTTTTATACTTCTAACGTGCTCACCCCCGAGGGAGTACGTAATGAATGTCATAAGAAATATTTTTGCCCGCCACGTCGCGGGCATTTTTTTGCCCGTTGCCCAAACGACAGACGTAAAAAAACCCGCATGAGCGGGTTTTTGTCATCTTGCTTTGTCACTGAAACAGTGAGGAAGCAAAATTAGATAGCGGTAACGTTAGCCGCAGACGGACCTTTAGCACCGTTCTCGATAGTGAACTGTACGTTCTGGCCTTCAGCCAGGGTCTTGAAACCTTGATCCTGGATAGCGGAGAAGTGTACGAACACATCTTTGCTGCCGTCAGCAGGAGTGATGAAGCCAAAGCCTTTAGACTCGTTAAACCACTTAACCTGACCTTTCATCATTGACATAAGAATTACCTTTTAAAAATAAATTTCGCCACCATGGGCATGTTATAGCCGGATTTCAGTCGTTACTTATGGAGGCACTAAGAAGGAAATTCGTCAGAGCAGGGTTATCATGGATAACGCTTTAAATTGGAACAACTTTACTCAGGATGTCGTGCATAAATAGGTCTGTACCACAGGCCGAGACGTATTTACTCATGACTGCCATTTAATAGCAACTCTTTTTAACGCAATGTCGAGGGAAAGCCGAAAAATAGTCTTTTTATGAACCAGCTAGTACAATCATTGAGCAATTATAGGTCTATTTATCAACAGGTTGAGATCTTTCTGCTTGAAGAGCTTCACCACAATGCGCGCAAAATTTTGCATCAGATTCGTGCCCGGAATGCAGACAATTCTGACAAGAACGGGCCGCACGCCCCTTTTCCAACTCCTGTGACATATAAGCCGTCAGAATTCCGGTCGGTACAGCAATGATGGAATAACCTAACAGAATGAGGACAGAAGCCAGCATTCTGCCCGTCGCCGTATGCGGGGTGATATCGCCGTAACCCACCGTGGTCAGCGTGACCACCGCCCAGTACACTGACGCGCCCAGCGACGTAAAGCCATCCTTGCCCTCTTCCACCGCAAACATCAGACCGCCGAACAGGCAAAGAATGATCGCCACAAAACCGAAGAAGATGCCCAGCTTGCGCCGCGCGCGCATCATGCTGCGCCAGAGGATGCCGGCATCGTTCATATAGCGCAGGAGTTTCAGGACGCGCAGGACGCGCAGAACCCTCAGCAACCGCACCAGAACCACCAGATCGGTAGCTCCGGCCAGTGACGGCATCATCCATATGATGTACATCGGTAAAACAGTACAGAGATCGATAATGCCGAAGAAGCTCACCGGATAGTGGGTTTTGCGCGGCGAACACAGCACGCGCAGCACATACTCCACGCTAAACAGCGCCGTGAAACCAAGCTCGAGCAAACCGAAGCGCCAGAGAATGTCCGGCGTATTGGGAAAGAGATCGCTCGCGCTGGATTCGAAAAACAATACCACCACGCTCAGTAATGACGCGGCGATCCAGAATGCTTCCATCCGGCGGCCGCTGCGGGTGCGGTGTTCAAACAAAAGGGCAAAACATCGGCGGCGGGTTGCCGCGAAAAAGCGATAGTCCTGAGCCATAACAAACGCCAGCAATGAAGAATAAGCGAAGAATAAACGCTTTTCGTCCGCGCGCCTATCGGCTGCCCTCACCCTTTCCACCAAAAAAAACGCCGGTCACTCAAGGTGATCGGCGTTTATTGGCCTGTATTTGCAGAACATTGCAGAAATTTTTCGTTCGCTGACGCGGTGACCCGTGCCGTTAGTCCATTAATTCAGAAACGGCGTTGCGCACATAAGCAGTGATTTGCGCGACGTCTTCAGCATTCGCACTTCCCCCGCCAATAGATCGCACGGTGTTTTCCAGATGACCGATGTCCTGCTCAACTTTCTTCGCAATCTGTACTTTTACGATGGTATCGACGGACGAGATAAAGGCGCGCATCACGGCCTTCAGCGCAAAAATCTCGCCAAAGGAGTCGTATGCCGGTTTCTCAGCCGCCCTCGAACTTGGCTCTGCAGCCCGCGGAGGCAGGCTTTTCAGGCTGTCCACATGTTCAATCATCAGATCCATATCTCTGATGAGTTCATCAAAACTCTTAGCCACTGGTTTTCCTTCGCCATGCGAAAGGCAGCAGGATACCACTGCCGTTACAAGCCGAGAAGCCACAGAAAGAAGTTATGCTCAAATTTCGCCACAATGCGCCTGCCGGTGAGGATTGCTTCGCGGGCTGGCAGGCGCATCAGGTCGCTATTTAACCAAAATCAGGGGGTTAAGCGTTTTTCAGTGAAGCCATGTCAACAACAAAGCGGTATTTCACGTCGCTTTTCAGCATACGTTCGTAAGCGCCGTTGATATCCTGCATGTCAATCATTTCCACGTCACTGGTGATGCCATGTTCAGCACAAAAATCCAGCATTTCCTGAGTTTCAGCGATACCGCCAATCAGGGAGCCGGCAACGGTTTTGCGGCCCATGACCAGTTTGCCACTGTGCAGCGCAGGCTCGATTGGCTCGATCAGACCAACCAGAATGTGGGTACCATCGCGTTTCAGGGTATCCAGATACGGGTTCAGGTCATGTGCGTTTGGCACGGTGTCGAGAATGAAGTCGAAGTGGCTTTTCACGGCCGCCATCTGCTCTTCATCGGTAGACAACACAACGTGGTCAGCGCCAAGACGGTAAGCTTCCTGCTCTTTGCCCTTAGAGCGCGTGAACAATGTCACGTCTGCACCCAGCGCTTTAGCGAATTTCAGACCCATGTGCCCGAGACCGCCCAGACCGACAACTGCCACTTTATGGCCTTTACCGACTTTCCAATGCTTCAGCGGGGAGAAGGTGGTGATACCGGCACACAGCAGCGGTGCGGCGGATTTGATGTCCAGTTTTTCGGAAACGTGCAGAACGAATTTTTCTGCTACCACGATTTGTTCGGAATAACCGCCGTAGGTCATCATGTTGTCATGACGATCGTAGCTGTTATAGGTCATGGTTGCGCCTTCTTCACAGTACTGTTCCAGGCTTTCCGCGCAGGACTCACAGTGCTGACAAGAATCGACCATACAACCGACACCGACAAACTCGCCGACTTTAAAGTTGCTGACTTTTGCACCGACCTGCTTCACGCGGCCGATAATTTCGTGTCCCGGCACCATCGGATAGATACTTTGGTGCCATTCGTTGCGCGCCTGGTGGATATCTGAGTGGCACACGCCGCAGTACAGAATGTCGATCACAACGTCGGTATCACGCGGGTCACGGCGAACAAAATTATGAGGCGCAAGAGGCGCATCCGCTGAAAGTGCAGCGAAACCACGAACGTTAAGAGTCATTTGTTTCTCCTGAAGGGCTGACGGAATACTTGCGCACTGCAAAAGGCAGGCACCGCAGAAGTATGACGCGTTCAGGCGAAGAACAAATATAACGATCCTCGCCATTACTTGCCTGAATCTGTTTTTTTCAGGAGTTTTAAATCAGGACATTCCGATAGCCAGAAGGTGGCGCCGCCGACTGGCAGCGCCATTTTTGAGAAGAGATGTGGAAAGGATTAAATCAAACCGGCGTCTTTCAGTTCACTTTTCAGATAAGCGTAATAGATAGGTGCCGCGACCACGCCCGGTATGCCAAACGCCGCCTCGAATACCACCATTGCCAGCAGTACTTCCCAGGATTTTGCCTTGATGCGGTTGCCCACGATGCGCGCATTGAGGAAGTATTCCACTTTATGAATGATTATCAGATAACCCAGCACCAGCGCCCCCACCCACAGCGAGAGCGACAGCCCGACGATGAAAATCAGCGTATTGGAAATCAGATTACCCACCACCGGCAGCAGACCGCAAACAAAGGTCAGCGCGACCAGCGTTTTCGCCAGCGGCAGATGGATGCCAAACAGCGGCAGAATGCCAAACAGGAATAGGCCCGACAACACGGTATTGATAAGCGAAATCTGGAACTGTGCGAACACCACGTTGCGAAACGCGGCACTCAGCAAGTTCACGCGATCCAGCAGCTCTTTTTTCAGCGGGGCGTGGTGTTCGCCCTTAGTGTGGCGCTGAAGCGAAATAATCGCGCCCAGAATCATACCGATCAGCATGGTAACAAACACGTGTGCGGCATTTTTGCCGAATGTCTGAATCATCACGATGTGCTCACGCAGCCATTGCAGGAAAGTGCGCTGCAACTCCTCGATGTTGGCCGGAAGATAATGCAGTAACACCGGCGATAACCGGCTCTGCGCATCGGTCAGCAGCCGTGACACCATGGCGTTAAACGCCACCGGGTTTTTCATGTCTTCCATCAGGAAATCCGCGATACCTGCGACAAAGATGATCAGACAGCTGACCACCACGGTGCTGATAAATGCCACAACGACCCAGCGCGCCCGTTCACCACTGATAATTTTCTGAAAGTGTGGCGTCAGCGCATTGACCAGTTCGTACACCACAAAACCGGCGATAAAACACGCCAGTAAATGAAGAGGAAGAATCAACAATAACCCGCCCATCACAATCAACAAACTGAGCCAGCGAATGTGATTCGATCTCATAATTTGCATTGCCTGCATCCTTTAACTGCGTGACCGGGATTCGCCCCGGATATTGTTAATATCATAGCATCGAACATCAGCCGTTTTTTTATTTTGTCCAATAACAAAGTTTCTGATTTGCAGAGCAATTTCCTATGATCTCCGCCGGTTTTGCATCTTGCGCTCCAGTAGAACGCTTGTTACTTTCCGCCTCTCGGTTTTATTTATGCGAAATCGCTATAAGAAATAACCCACCGTTATTTCCGGTGTATTTCGCATTGAACCGCACTTAAAACAAAAAAACACAACATCGTATTCATTCGTTCAGAGGTAGTCATATGTGGGTGTTAATTGGTATTCCGATCGTCGTGCTGGGATTTGCACTGCGGTTTAATCCGTTGCTGGTGGTGACCGTGGCCGGGATTTCGACCGGACTGGCCGGCGGTATGCAGACCATTGAAATCATCAGTGCGTTCGGCAAAGCCTTTACCGAAAACCGGTATATGGGGCTTATCTGGCTGACATTACCGGTTATCGCGTTACTCGAGCGCAACGGCCTGAAAGAACAGGCGAAACACCTCATCTCCAAAATTCACGTCGCGACCACTGGCCGTATTTTGATGCTCTATTTCTTCCTGCGCCAGATGACGGCCGCGCTGGGGTTGAACTCGCTGGGCGGACACGCGCAGATGGTGCGCCCGCTGATCGCCCCAATGGCTGAAGCCGCCGCAACCACCAAGTACGGTGATTTGCCCAACGATGTGCGCCAGAAGATCCGCGCCCACTCGGCCGCTGCGGACAACGTGGCGGTGTTCTTCGGCGAAGATATCTTTATCGCCGTGCAGTCCATCCTGCTTATCAAAGGTTTCCTCGCGCAGTACGGTATCGACGTCGAGCCGCTGCACCTGTCGGTATGGGCGATCCCGACCGCCATCGCGGCGTTGATTATTCACTTTATCCGTTTATGGCTGCTTGACCGCTCGCTGGCTAAACGTTTTGACAGCCAACACGGGAGCGCAGCGAAATGATCAACCTTCAGTCAGTGTATATCCTCGCAGGCCTGATGTTCTGCGCCTATGCCTTCTTCAACCTGCGCGATAAAAGCAATTCCCGCCGTTATGTGAACGCGCTGTTCTGGGGCGTTTACGGCGTAACCTTCCTGTTTGGCGGAGAGCTGCCGCACTTTGTCACCGGCTGTCTGGCGATCCTGCTGGCAGTCATTGCCGGTACCGGCAAACTGGGTAAAGGCAAAACCGACAGCGAACAACCGGAAATGATTGAAAAACGCGAAGCGGGCGCCCGACGTTTTAGCAGCAAACTGTTCATTCCCGCCCTGCTGATCCCGATTGTGACGCTTATTGGCACGCTGACCCTGAAATACACGCCTTTCGTGGAAGCTAAAAACGTTACGCTGATTTCTCTGGTGATCGGAACACTGGTCGCCTTTTTTGCCGCGCTGATTATGCTGCGCGATTCGCCGGTGAAAGCCATTAAAGCCGGTGGACAGACAATGGACACCGTTGGCTGGGCGGCAATCCTGCCGCAAATGCTTGCTGCGCTGGGCGCGCTGTTTGCGATGGCCGGCGTCGGCAGCGTGGTGGCGGATCTGGTGAAAAACATTATTCCGCTTGGCTCCCCGCTGGCGATTGTGGTGGCGTACACCTTCGGTATGGCGCTCTTCACCATGATCATGGGTAACGGATTTGCCGCGTTCCCGGTGATGACGGCCGGTATCGGGCTGCCGCTTATCGTAAATCAACTGGGCGGTAACCCGGCAATCATGGGCGCTATCGGGATGTTGTGCGGTTTCTGCGGTACGCTGATGACGCCGATGGCGGCAAACTTCAATATCGTCCCCGCCGCTCTGCTCGAATTACAGGATAAAAACGGCGTGATTAAGGCGCAGTGGAAAACCGGCGTGCTGCTGTTGCTGGTTAATACCGCGTTCATGTATTTCTTTGTGTTCCGCTTCTGATAAGGAAAGACGATGACGACAACGCAACTGACGCCAGAAATGGCGTCACGTTTTGCCTCGCTGGCGCTCAATCATTTAACGCGCGAGTTTCCAAATAAACTTATGCACGCTATGAGCAGCGCCGCTGACGCTCAAACCCCGCGGCAACTGCATCCGATTTTCTACGGCAGCTATGACTGGCACTCCTGCGTTCACGGCTACTGGCTGTTGCTGCGCTTGCTGAATAAATTCCCGAATCTGCCGCAAGCAGAGAAGATCATTGCGGTGGTCGGTGAACATTTCACCGCAGAAAACGTTGCAGGTGAAATGGCGTATCTGCAACAGCCGCAACACGCAGGATTCGAGCGGCCTTACGGCTGGGCATGGTTTTTAGCACTGACGCAGCAACTCAATGAAATGGCGCTGCCGCAGGCCGCCGTTTGGGCAAAAAATCTCGCGCCGATGACCCGATTCTTCGAAGAAAGCTTTACCACTTTTCTGCCGAAGGCGACCTATCCGCTTCGCGTCGGCAGCCACTTCAATACCGCGTTTGCACTGGCGCTGACGCTCGATTACGCCCGCAGCGTGAAGCATGAGTCGTTGAGTGAACTGATTAAAGAAACGGCGCTGCGCTGGCATCTTGATGACAGGCATTGTCAGGCCTGGGAACCGGGCGGTGATGAGTTTTTATCACCCTCACTGATGGAAGCGGAACTGATGCGTCGCGTGCTGCCGGGGGAAGAGTTTGTTACGTGGTTCGGGTATTTCCTGCCGGATCTGGCACAGAGCCAGCCCGCGACGCTGTTCACGCCCGCCACCGTCACGGACCGCAGCGATGGCAAAATTGGTCATCTGGACGGTCTGAACCTCAGCCGCGCCTGGTGCCAGCGCGCTCTGGCCTCAGCGTTACCAGAAAATGACCCGCGCGTAGCGCTCTTACGTCAGACCGCTGAAGCTCATTTACACAGCGCGCTGGATCATCTTGACAGCGATTACATGGGTGAACACTGGCTGGCAACCTTCGCCCTGCTGGCGCTGGAAGCCTGACGTTTCGGTGCGGGGTGTGTTTCGAGTCAACCGCGAATAATGCCCCGCACCGAGCGGGTAAAGAAATCATTGAACTGGCGCAGCATCGGATATTCCGCACTGAGCCGTTCAATCTCCAGTTTCACCACTTCTACCGGCTCCTGCTGGTGATAAAGCAAATCATATAAATGGCGGATCACCCGCTGTTCTTCGGCATTTGCCCTGGCAAAGGCTTGCGCACGTTCATTAATCCCCAGCGGAACTGCGCGGTTGCCGTTCGCCAGCACATAAGGCGGAACGTCCTGCACGACGCAGGTGTTGTCGAGCAGGCGTGAACCGGTACCGACGATGCAAAACTGATGCACTGCGCACAGTGCGCCGAGCTGTGAATAATCTCCCAGTGTGACGTGACCGGCCAGCCCGCTGTGATCGCCCATGGTGGTGTGATCCCCTACCTGACAGTCATGACCGATGTGCACCCCTGCCTGAAAGATATTCTGATGGCCAATACGCGTGACGCTGCCGCCCTGAGCCGTGCCGCGGTGCAGCGTTGAGTGACGGCCTATGTCATTTCCGTCTCCGATTTCGAGGCGTGCCGGTTCCCCGTCGTACTTCAAATCCTGACTGATTTCGCCTACCGACGATCCCATGCCAATTCGGTTCTCACGACCGATCGTGGTATCGCCATTAATGACGACGTGCGAGGCAATGATGGTGCCTTCTCCGATCCGCACGCCCGCAGAGATAAAGCAGAAAGGCCCGACAACAACGTGCGGGCCGATAATGACACCGGGTTCAACGATACTGCTGGCCGCAATTGTGGCCGAAGATGAAATCAACGAAAATCCTTCTGACAACCGCTCTGCGTGCAAAAGCCGAACGCCGTAAACGTCAGTAGTAAATTAAACCGAATCTGGATTAATCAGCGGGAGGATCAGAATGAGTCGAAAGGTGCACTCAGAAAGGTATAAACAGGTTGGCTGTTTTTCTCGCAACTCCCCTGCTATGCCGCCTAGCATAAGGGTTTGCGAAGGTAAACCCAGCTAACTATATTTTATTTATTTTCTGAACCTTTCTTAAAAATGAGAGCTGTGAATCATTTGTGACACTTCAATTAAGGCTTTCTTAAGCTAGCAATATTAAGATTCCCGGCAATTCATTTATGGGCGTGATGGTTTCAGACCGGTCGCGCCAGCAACCTTCAGTTTTTTGGGAGTTCTCATTGCGCTATTTATTTCCAAAGATCAGCTATTTCACGCTGACTTTGTTGCTCAGTTTGTATTTCACCTTTGTCGTCAACCTGCCAATTTTGCTACATTTTTATCGCATTCTGCATGCGCTGCCCGCCTATAACCTGGCGTTTGCGCTGACCATCCCCGTGGTGCTTTTCTTTGCCCTGAACTTTGTGTTCACCCCTTTCAGTTTCCGGCCGTTGCTTAAACCATTCTTCATGATTATTTTGCCGGTCAGCGCGCTCGCCAGCTTCGCGATGATGACCTATCAGGTGGTGTTCGATCGCGGGATGATCGAAAACATTCTGGAGACGCAGTCGGCTGAAGCGACCTCCTATCTCAACGTGCAGGTCGTGCTGTGGTTTGTCTTCACCGGCGTGCTACCGGCAATTTTGCTGTTCCTCACGCCGGTCAGCTATGAAAAAACATCGCTGCGCCGCCTGGGCGTGCGGCTGGTGTCAATGATCGTGTCACTGGCGATCGTCGCTTCCGTCGCGGGTGTGTTCTACAAAGATTACGCCTCGGTCGGGCGCAACAACCGTACCCTGAATCTGGAAATTGTGCCGACCAACTATCTTTACAGCGCGTTCCAGTACATGAATCATCGCTATTTCACCAAAAAGATGCCGTTCCAGAGCATCGGTAACGACGCCAAACTGGTGCAGAAACCGGGTGAGAAACCAAACCTGGTGTTTCTGGTGATTGGCGAAACCGCCCGCGCGCAGAACCAGTCTTCAAACGGTTACGCTAAGCCGACCAACGAATACACGCAGGCCACGCCGGACGTGGTGTTCTTCAATCACATGACCTCCTGCGGCACTGCCACGGCGATTTCGGTGCCCTGCATGTTCTCCAATATGAAGCGCACCAACTATGACGCCAACCGGGCGCGCAACAGCGAGGGCCTGCTGGATATCCTGCATAAAGCCGGCGTGTCGGTGTTCTGGAAAGACAATGACGAAGGTTGCAAAGGCGTTTGCGACCGTGTGCCAAACGTCATCATCGACACTAAAAAAGACGGTAAATATTGCGATGGCGATACCTGCTACGACATGGCATTGCTGCAAAATATCGACGATGACATTAAGTCCGAGGGTAAAAATACGCTGATCGGCCTGCATTTAATCGGCAGCCACGGCCCGACTTATTCAAAACGCTATCCGCCTGAATTTCGTAAATTCACCCCGGACTGCCCGCGCAGTGATATCGAAAACTGCACGCAGGAACAGCTGGTGAATACTTACGACAATACCCTGCGCTACACCGATTATGTGGTATCGCAGGTGATTGAAAAGGCGAAGCAGTATCAGGATAAGTACAATGTGGCGGTGATATATCTTTCCGACCACGGTGAATCGCTGGGCGAGAACGGTCTCTATCTGCACGGTACGCCGTACAGCGTCGCACCCGCGCAACAGACGCACGTACCCATGCTGTTCTGGCTGTCCGAGGGTTATGTAAAGGCACAGGGGATCGATATGCCTTGCCTGAAAGCCAATGCGGCGAAGAATGATGTGTCACAGGATAATCTGTTCCACACAGTGCTGAGCGCAATGAACGTGCAAACCAGCGAGCGCGACGCGCAGCTGGATATCCTTGCCGCCTGCAAAAAGCCGTAAGATGAAAAGTGGCTGCCCTGAAACTCAGGGCAGCACTTCACACTCCGCCAGAATACACTGCGAAAGTGCCCCGATCGTCTGATCAAAGTTTTGCGATTCTTTATCCATTACCATATACAGCGCCGTTTGCCGCACGGTTCTGGCCGCCAGTAACAGGCGGCTGAGCACGCCACTTTCCAGCACCTTTTCGACACTGCCCAGCGGCAGCCAGCCGTATCCTACGCCAACCGAAATTGCCTCCATCGCCGCGGCCACCGTGGTGAATGTCCAGTTCGACGCCTGCCCGCTGGCGCGATTCTCCGTGCGCTGCGAACGCCGGTCAGCTACCGAGATTAGCGGGAAGCGCGCCAGATCTTCGGCAGAAAGTGGTGCGGGCAGCTGAAACAGCGGGTGATCGCTTTTCGCCACCGGCACGAAATCGACGTCCAGAAGAAAACGCCCGTGAATGGCGTTTTCAGGGGCCAGCGTAGTGATGTACAAATCCGCTGATCGTTCATTTAATTGCTCAATGCTTTCGCCGCGCAGGATTTCCGTCAGGTGCACCTGCGTGTCAGGAAACTGCTGCTGAAATGCTTTCAGCGCACGGAATAAGCGGTCTTTCGGGAACACGCTGTCGACCACCAGACTCAGCTCGGTGCGCACGCCCCCCCGCAGACCGGCGGCGCGATGTTCAAGTTGCAAAAACGCAGAGATCAGCGGCGACGCCTGTGCCAGCAACGCGCGCCCTTGCTCGGTCAGCAAGGCTTTGCGCCCGGTGATTTCCAGCAGCGGCAGCCCGAGGCGTTCCTGCAATCCGCTCAACGCATAGCTTACCGATGACTGACTGCGGTTCAGCGCCGTCGCGGCCTGTGCAAAACTTCCCTGCTCAATCACCGTTTGCAGCACAACCCATTGTTCAAGCGTGGATCTTGGCAGCGCCATATTGTGTCCTTATCTGAAAGCCGTTAACTCAGCGCATAATACATCTATTTATCCGATTCTTTTTATCGGATATCAGCGTTTTTTTATCAACTTTTTACAGCGTATTATTTTCCCATCGAAACGAAACGTTTCATCCCGAACACATTAAGGAGAATCACCATGAGCAACTTTGATAAACATGACCTGAGCGGTTTCGTTGGCAAACATGTTGTGTATACCTACGACAACGGCTGGAACTATGAAATTTATGTGAAAAATGCCGAAACTCTGGATTACCGCATTCACAGTGGCCTGGTGGGCAACCGTTGGGTCAAAGATCAAAAAGCCTACATCGTTCGTGTGGCGTCGGATGTGTATAAAATTTCATGGACCGAGCCGACCGGCACCGACGTCAGCCTGATAGTGAATCTGGGCGATAACGTTTTCCACGGCACCATCTTCTTCCCGCGCTGGGTGATCAATAATCCGGAAAAAACCGTTTGCTTCCAGAACGACCATATTCCGCTGATGAATGCTTATCGCGACGCGGGCCCTGCGTATCCGACCGAAGTGATCGATGAATTCGCCACCATCACTTTCGTCCGTGACTGCGGCGCAGATAACGATACTGTGATTGCCTGTGCAGCCAGCGAGTTACCGGCTAATTTCCCGGATAACCTGCGTTAATCCCTGATAACGATAAAATGCAGATGAAAAAAAACCGCAGCCTTCAGACGCTGCGGTTTTTCATTGGGTGGCAAAATCAGTTCGCCAATGTTTTCAGCAATGCGGCGTTAAATTTCTCCGGTTCTTCCATCTGCGGCGCATGACCCAGACCTTTAAATTCAATCAGCTTCGCATGCGGAATCAGCTTCGCGGCCTGTTTTCCCAGCACTTTGTAGTGACCGATTTTGGCTTTCACGGCCGCTGACGCAATGTCGCTGCCGATCGCCGTGGTATCGGCCGTGCCGATCATCAGCGTAGTCGGCACCTTCAGGTTTTTGAATTCGTAAAAGACCGGCTGGGTGAAGATCATGTCGTAAATCAGCGCCGAGTTCCACGCGACCAGTTTATGCCCCGGCCCGTTGTTCAGCCCCGCCAGCATATCCACCCAGCGGTCATATTCCGGTTTCCATTTGTTCACGTAGTAGGTTTTCAGCTCGTACTGTCTGATACTTTCTGCCGAGGTTTTCAGCTCACGGTCATACCATTGATCGACAGTGCGATACGGCACGCCCTTGGCTTTCCAGTCCTCCAGCCCTATCGGATTCACCATCACCAGCTTCGACACGTCGGCCGGGAACATCAGGCTGTAGCGCGTCGCTAACATTCCGCCGGTCGAATGGCCGACAATAACCGCTTTGGTGATCTTCAGGCTTTTGAGCAATTCATGAGTGTTGATAGCCAGCTGCTGGAAACTGTACTGATAATGGCTGGGTTTGGTCGATGAGCAAAAACCGACCTGATCGGGAGCAATTACGCGATAGCCTTTCCCGGCCAGCGCCGAAATGGTGTCGCCCCAGGTGGCGGCACAGAAATTTTTACCGTGCATCAGCACCACCGTCTGGCCGTTCTTACGGCCCACCGGCGAGACATCCAGATATCCCATCTGCAGCGGCGCACCCTGCGAGGTAAAAGAGAACTGTTTTAGCGGAAATGGATAATCAAAACCCTGCAGCTGCGGCCCGTACGACGGCGCATCGGCGGCCAGCGCAGAGCCGGTCGCGCAAAGGGATAAAGCAGCGGCACACAAAAGCAGTTTAAGGCGGGGAAGCATGAGATCGTCCTGATGTTGTGGTCTGACAGGCGTAAAGGCTTATGCTACAAACTTTAGGCGACCCTGCAAACTGAAACCGCACAAACTGATTTTCGGTTTGGGCTTCAGGCACATAACGAAAAAATTTCCTGCGTCATCCTTTCACCTTTCCAGCAGACTCTCCCCGTTATGCGTTATATTAAAGAAAGTCAGCCTTCACAAATTCTTACTGGTGGATACTCCTTTGGCTCTCTCCGTACCCTGGCAATACCGCCCGCGATTCAGACTTTGTCTGTCGATACTGGCTTTTCTGGTGGTCGCCGCGTTGGGCACGTTGGCCATTTCATGGCAGACTTCACAGGGCCTGCGTAAGGATACCGCCGCCAGTCTGGCGCAATCCGTGCGTCTGGTGGACATGACGCTCAGTAATGCCACTCTCGCAGCTGATGCCGTCCGCTCACTCGTCGGGTCGCCCTGCACCGAGGACACGATTCAGGCATTACGTTGGCAGGTCGCCAGAGTGCCAAATGTGCGCACCGTTAATCTGTATCGTGGCGACACCATTTACTGTACCTCCCTGTTTGGCCACAACATTGATTACGTCTCAACAGGCAACTACGCTGGCGGGCAACTTCTGCTGATGAGCGGCAACGCCGTCACGCCGGATCACCCGCTGATCGCCTATCGTCGCGACATTGATGGCAATGGCGTTCTGATTGGCGTCGATGGCTATTACCTGCATAACATCCTCAACCTGCTGAGCACTCATACTTATCTGGTGCTGAAAGTCGGCGATCAGTGGATGGATAATCAGGGCAAAATTCATCGTGATAAAGGCTGGCCGGAAGGCGAGCGGATGATTCTGGCGTCGAAACACTATCCTTATGAGATGCGGCTGGTGATCCGTAAAAGCGATCACTGGCGCTATATCTTCGATTACGCCACCGCCAGTCTGGTGCTGTTCCCGCTGGTCGGACTGTTTGTCGCCTTTATGATCTACCAGCTGCTTGGCCGGTTTGCGACGCCGGTGACGGCGCTGAAAGCGGCGATGGAGAAGCAGCAGTTTGTTCCGTACCTGCAACCGGTGGTGGACGGCACCCACCATCAGATTACCGGCTGCGAAGTGCTGATGCGCTGGCAGCATCCGCAGTCCGGGTTGATCCCACCCTATAAGTTTATCCCCCTGGCTGAGGAAAGCGGCCTGATTGTGCCGATGACCCGCGCAATGATGGAACAGGTGCGTGAACAGTTTGGCCCGCTGGCCGCTGAGTTGCCTAAAGGTTTCCATTTCGGCATCAACATCTGCGCCAGTCATTTTAAAGATCTGACGCTGGTGGAAGATTGCAAAGCCTTTATCGATGCCTTCAAGGCCAATCCGATTAAACTGGTACTCGAGCTCACCGAACGCGAGCTTATCGAACAAACTGAGACCACCCAGAGCCTGTTCAACGGGCTGCGCCGGATGGGCGTACTGATTGCGCTGGATGACTTCGGCACCGGCCATTCCAGCCTGACGTATTTGCAAAAATTCCACATTGATATCTTAAAAATTGACCAAAGTTTCATTCATCGCATCGGCACCGATGCGCTGGCCGGGCACATTGTTGACAACGTAATCGACCTGGCGAAGCGCCTGCAAATGGTGATCGTCGCCGAAGGCGTCGAGACACAGGCGCAGGTCGATTACCTGACGCCCTACCAGATCGAATACCTGCAAGGATACTTTTTCGGCAAGCCGGTCGCGGCAAATGATTTTGTCGAAAAGTGGTTAAAGGAATAACGTGAGCTATGTCTTATTAGATGACTGCACATTTTGCTTAAAATCAGCGGATGTGTAACATCCACTCAGAATCCGTGCAGCACGACGCTAACTTATTGAAGTTACTTGTTTTGGAGTAACATTTTAGCCTCATGCACTGACAGTTTACGTAATCACTTTGCGAGCAAAATGATGATTAAGTGGCCGTGGAAAGCAAATGAGCTGAAAATCGAGAAATCAGATGCGTGGAATGACGCGCTGAATATCCCGCTGTTGTCCTCGCTGAACGAAGAAGAGCAGCAACGTCTGATACAAATCGCCAGCCAGCTGCTGCAACAAAAAAGGCTGGTGCCGTTGCAGGGCGTCGTGCTGACTGAAAAGATGCAGGCGCGCATCGCACTGCTGTTCGCCCTGCCGGTAATGGAACTGGGCGCGGCATGGCTCGACGGTTTCCATGAAATCCTGCTCTATCCTTCCCCTTTCGTGGTTGATACACCGTGGCAGGACGAGAACGGGCTGATCCACGCCGGTATGCAAATCCACGCCGGCCAGAGCTGGGATCAGGGCCCTATCGTGCTGAACTGGCAGGATATCGAAGATTCGTTTGATAACTCCGGCTTTAATCTCATCATTCACGAAGCTGCGCACAAGCTCGATATGCGCAACGGCGGCGAAGTCACCGGTATTCCGCCGATCCCGCTACGGGAAGTGGTTGCCTGGGAGCATGACTTGCAGGCCGCGATGCAGAACCTGCAAGATGAGATAGACACCGTCGGTGAAGAGGCCGCCAGCATGGATGCCTACGCCGCTACCGATGCCGCCGAGTGTTTTGCGGTGCTTTCCGAATACTTCTTTAGTGCGCCAGAATTACTGTCCGATCGGTTTCCGCTGGTATACGGCCATTTCACACGTTTTTATCAGCAAGACCCGCTGGCACGGCAACGTCGTGGACAGCGCTGCGATTGTTAATCCTGCCTGAGAAGCCATGTTTTCAGGCTCAGAATGGTGATTTTCAGCCGTATTGATTAGATGCTGAGCAGTCAGAGTATTTTATCGAATTTAGCGTTGACACCCAGGCGCCCTCTGGATATTATGCGCCCCGTTCACACGATTCCTCTGTAGTTCAGTCGGTAGAACGGCGGACTGTTAATCCGTATGTCACTGGTTCGAGTCCAGTCAGAGGAGCCATATTAGAAAAGCCCGCTTAAGGAAACTTAAGCGGGCTTTTTGCTTTGGTGGAAAAAAAACTTCAACGATCCCTTAATCTCTGAAATTTAACATGTCTGCTTCTGGCACAAGCAGCCCTGTGGAGGGTTCGTTAAGTCCGCTATGAGCGAGTAGCGGACCTAACGTCATCGTTCGACATTAAGGCTGGTGAGCGTATTCATTTCATCAGCAAGTAACCAGCGTTCAAAGCTTTCCAGCGCAGCCTCATTGATTCCCGTTTCCGTCGGTTTTACTAAACAGAACTTTTTGCTCAGGCAGTCTGAGGCTGGCCAGGGCGAAACCAGCATGCCGCAACTCAATTCTTTCTCGACATACATACGCGGAACCAATGCTACGCCGTGTCCCGCGATGACGGCAGCGATGGCCATTTCATGAAGATCGTACCGCACACCCTGAGCCGGATTATCGAGGCGTATTCCACTTTCCCGGGCATAGTGATGCCATGCATCAGGATTCTGTCGACGGTGAATGCGCGGAAGTACGTTGAGCTGTCGATTTACGTCATAATTTGTTAACAGTGCGGGATTGCAAACAGGCAGCAGATTTTCCTGAAACAGAAATTGCATACGCATGCCTGCCCATGCGGAATGTTCAAAATGAATGACAGCGTCAAAGCCACTTCCTGGCAAAATGAACGGGTCCGTTCTCGCCGCAATATTTAACGTTATGTCCGGGAACAAAGAGTTAAAGCCGCTCAGGCGGGGAATAAGCCAACGGCTGGAAAAGGTCGGCAGGACGGCGATATCCAGACTCTTACTGCCCTCAGGCATTCCCATTATGTACTGCGTATCTCTTTCGAGCCGATCGAGCGTTTCACGCACGTGATGTGCATAGCGCGCTCCGACAGGGTTAAGCTTTACCCGGCTTCCCACACGGTCAAACAGTTTACAGTTCAGCAACGCTTCAAGACGCGCAATCTGACGGCTAATCGCCCCTTCTGTTAACGATAACTCCTCTGCGGCCCGGGCAAAATTACCGTGCCTTGCGGCGGCATCAAAAGCCTGCAAGGACGCACTACTGGGTATTTTTCTGCGCATAAAACCGGCTCCTTGCTCAGTGCTGACAACATGCTTTATTGACTTAATATCACTAACCTGTGACATATTATCGTTTTTAAGCAGCATAACCAGCCTGTAACATGATGAAAAGTCACTAAGCAATGTATTTGCTTGCGTTTATAACTAATGTAGAGATGGGCTAATGTTCTATACCGTGGAATGTTCGTATAACGCATCTGAAAGCGAGGCCGAATGGAATGCCTTTTACAGCCAGCAAAAACTACCCGCATTGATATCTGTTGCTGGCTTCACTACCTCTCAACGCTTTCGCGCCGTCAAATCCGGCTGCCCAGTTTATCTTGCCATTCATACGATTAATGATGCAGATATTCTCAGCAGTGAGGATTACCGTTTAAAAGGAGGCGGTAATTTCTCTCGTTGGCAGGTCTGCATTACTGACTGGCATCGTAACCTTTATGAAGGTGAAGGCCTTGCTCCAGGCATCTCTTCCGATGAAATTCTACTATTGAGCGCAAAGCCAATAGATTTTTTAGAGACAGTGCGGGGATATCGGGGTCTGGAAATGCATGCGGTGGGGCTGGATAAATCCCCTGGCTATCGCGTTGCATATGTCTTGCCTGTTGAGATGGCCTCGCTGTTTACAGATATGCCTGGTGTGTATCTCTACGAGCCACTGACACCGCAGTTGCAGAGTGCTGAAAAAGGGAAGCCATAACATCATGCCTAACCTGACTTTTTATATTTCTGAAAATCACTCTGACAAGTTTAAAAATCTTGGTGATTTTACCCATAAATGCAGCGCCCTCTGCTGTGACATCCTCGGTGCAGAACCCAAAAACGTTCATATCATTTTTGTCGATGTAAGGCCGGGATGTGGGCAACCGGTCTACGCCGAGCTCTTTTATCGTCTGACAACATTGCGCTCCCCCGATGTGATGAAGAACTTTATGCGTGAACTGGATTTTGCCACTCAACAGACCTCTGGTCTGATGACCCGTATTCGTTGTTTTGGCTCCCCAGCAGAACACCTATTCGCCTGCAACTGACCTCGAGGTAGTAATGAGCCATCCCCTTCCGTTCCGTCAGATTGGCGATTTTCACATAACTGCGCTGAGTGACGGCAATATGTCAGCGAGTCTGGATTTGCTCTCAGGCATTGAAAAAGCTGATGCGGACCTTCTTCAATGCCGCGCCGGAATCAGTGAGCCCGGCGATATCCATATAAACTGTTACCTTATCCGCGGTTTGGGTCGGATCATTTTGGTTGACGCTGGCACAGGCTCGCTGAATAACATGGCGGGACAACTCAACGCAAACCTTGCCGCAGAGGGTATCAGCCCTGACGACGTCGATACCGTTTTATTGACGCATTGTCATCCGGATCATATTGGAGGCCTGCTGGATTCTGAGAAACAGCCGGTTTTTAAACACGCTGAAATTATTCTTCATCCTCTCGAAGCGCAATACTGGCAGGATGATGAAAAACTCAACATAGCGAATGAGCGCGGGCAACGTAATTTTTGGCTGGTCCGCCAAACCTTAGACGCCTATGCCCGGAAGGTACGTTTTTTTAACGGCGACAAAATAGCAGAAGGCATTCTGCCGGTATGCTTACCGGGTCATACGCCTGGGCATACCGGTTTTCGCATCGATGCGGATGATGAATGCTTATTAATATGGGGAGACATTGTCCATTATCCTCATATTCAGTCAGCGCAGCCGGCTGTTTCTATTTTATTCGACACCGACCCCGCTCAGGCCGAGGAAACAAGAAAGAAAATTATGGAAAAAGCTGTCAGAGAAAAACTGATCATTGCCGGCATGCACTTAAGCCAAGCTGGGTTTGCCAGCGTTCTCAGGGAGGGCAGTGGATACCGCATTTCCTACTCTGAAAAATGAATGGGCAAGCCTGACTGGGTTAGCATCGTTCAAGGTCATCAGTGTCCGTTTCTGGCACGAAGCAGCCCCAAAAGAGATTTCAATGGCTGATCTGAGCGAAAAGCTGACCGCCGGTTTTTCTTCGCTCAGCAAGTCTGTTGCTGTAAACGGAATTCGTCAGCAATTTCATCACAGCTTTTACCCTTGCCGTGCGTGGTGGTGGAGAGTGTCACCCATATGACCGGATATTTTGCCTGTCTACGCTCGATGGCAGGGTTCTTGAAATCCACTGCCAGCGCATCGGTTGTAGTGCCGCTGTTTTCGCCGTAGGGGTTAGCGCAGATTTTGGGGTAAGTTATAGCGTTATGGGCATGTCAGTTCTGGCTTTAGCATTGATAGCCTGGTTAATGTGTCAACTCACGCCAACAAAATGAAATATCCACCACTGACTGTGGCCTTATAAAAAATGAAACTCTGCCAAAAAAAGTGCGTTGTTGATATGCTATTGGTATAGGAAAATCTGGAGAAAATTATGGCAAAGGACACAATAGTTACACTGTTGAAGTACAAGCGTTGGATTGATTCCGAAACTCTAAAAACAATTAAAGCTATCAACGAATGCGCTTATGCAGAAAAACGTCACCTGATGCTAAGGCTGATGAATCATACTCATGTAGTAGACATGATTTTCAGAGCAAATATTTCAGGTCAGCAGCACGGTTACACGGCTTTAAATACCCCAGAAACACCGTCTGTAGATGTGCTTGAAGTTAAAATGGCCGACTGTACGGACTGGTATATCCAGCGGCTTCGACAACCGCTGTGAGCGTGAAGCGGAAGTTCACATTTGTTCTTTGCTAACCACTTTGCATTGTAATCAACTATCCACATATGCAACAAAAACGAACATGCTTATTTTAGCTGCCTTCTTTACATGCATATAATATTTCTTTATTTTATTTTAAACGATTGTCTTGCAATAAATATCTGTGTTACAGAGTATGGCCTGAACAATTTACGTCAACATTATTAAGATTTTTCTCTTTAGGCTCTCTGATCTTAGAATGATCAAAAAGCCATAATGTAAGGATGAAAATATATGTCTATAAAGCAGACTCTGCTGGCTCCCCCTTTGAAAAATGGTGATACGATTGGTTTTTTTTCCCCTTCCTCTCCCGTTACAGTGACGGCACCCAACCGGTTTAATCGCGCAAAATCCTTTCTTGTGAATAAAGGATTTCACCTTAAAGCAGGTAACCTGACAGGCCAGTCAGACTTTTATCGTTCAGGTACCATTAAAGAACGTGCTGATGAGCTCAATGCTCTTATTCGCGACCCTGAAGTACGTTGCATTATGTCCACCATTGGTGGAAGCAACAGCAACTCACTTTTACCATATATTGACTACCAGACCCTTATTCAGGATCCCAAAATAATCATTGGTTACTCTGACGCTACTGCTCTACTCGCAGGAATTTATGCCAGAACAGGATTGGTTACATTTTATGGACCGGCACTCGTTGCTTCTTTTGGTGAATTCTCTCCATTAGTGGATGAGACATATGATTCATTTAGCGAAATACTAATGGAGCCTTTTAACGTCCCCTATTGCTACACTTTGCCAAAAGAATGGACGGATGAGCGACTGAATTGGGACAGCATTGAGAAAGTGAGGGACAAGAGACTTTATGAGAACAAGTGCCGTTTTTTGGGAACTGGGAGTGTTGAAGGACGAGTAATAGGGGGTAACCTCAACACACTTTCAGGAATTATGGGCAGCAAATGGATGCCAGAAGTAAAGCACGGTGATATATTATTTCTAGAAGATAGTCTAAAAGATATTGCTACAGTTGAGCGCTCATTTTCCATGCTAAAAATAAACGGTATATTTGATAAGGTCAGTGCTATTATTTTAGGAAAACATGAACTTTTTGATGATGCAGGAAGTGAGCGACAGCCTTCTGATATTCTACAGGAAGTATTAGGCGCCAGATCTTTACCAATAGTGGACGGCTTTGATTGCTGCCATACACATCCTATGTTAACTCTGCCGCTTGGCGTATTATTGAACATAAACTTTGACAATCGCAGCGTCGTAATAAAAGAGGAATATTTAAGCAGATCTGTCTCCTGATGGTTAGCATACATTCAAAGAATGATGTCCGCTTCAGATACGAACAAGACCACTATGTTGGAAATCGTCGGCTGTGATCGAAAAGCGGACATGACACCTTAGGGATAGCTTGGAAACAGTGTTGTCCTATCACCCATTTTGGGATGATGCTTTCTTTTAGCAGGTTGCTTTATGTTGGTCAAACTCATCTTATAGGGTATAACCATGATAACAGTAGAGAAATCAGATCCATTTTCTTCAGAATCCCATCGCTTAATCGAAATGCTGTCAGCAGAGCTTGCCGCTATTACTGGCGATCACGGCAAAAGTAATTTTATCGTTGAAGCAATGAGTGATGACAAAGCTTTATGGGCATTAGCAAAGAATTCTCAAGGCAAAGCTATAGGATGCGCTGCTATACGGCCATTAACGCAAAATATAGCCGAGCTTAAAAGAATGTTTTCAGACCGAAGTGTTTCAGGGGTTGGCGGTGCTTTACTCAATTTTCTTGAAAAATCTGCAAAAGAGATGGGATATACCGAACTTAGGCTGGAAACTCGACACATCAACTATCGGGCTGTAAATTTCTATGAGAAAAATGGTTATCTTCGTATTGAGAATTACGGCCCATACATAGGTAGGACAGAAGCTGTCTGTTTCTCAAAGATATTGCGCTGATTGTATTAATCTGATCTGACTTTCGCTTCTGGATAAAGCTGACTTGCTGATGTGACAGGGCCTCTTTGAGCAAGCAGCGGACATTGATTTTTTGCCTGTAAGATATACCTACCGGGCTGATATTTTTTTACCGTGTCATTACCAAATTTATAGCGCTCCCGCCTCTGGTGTTCCCTGATGGAAAGCCAGCTCCCATTGCTCCCTGTCAGAATACATCCAGCAGGAAGAACGTAGGGATGCACGGCTGCCGTCCGAATTAAACGTCTTGTAGTGCAAAATGGCGCAGTGCTCTCCCATGCTGATCAGTTGGAAATCACTGCTAAGAATGATCGTTGTACTTAATTCGCCTGCCAGAAATGCTATCGTCTCCGCGCGGTCAACTATTACGCCTGAACGTGTAATTTCCCGAAATTCGGGATGCAGTATCTGTTCAAGCCATTTTCGATCATTCCGCCGGGCATCGTGAAGACTGCATTCAAGTGCTTTCAGCTTTTCCAGGAGCATGTTGCTCACCCTAATTGAGTCCTAACAGTTGAATGAATTTATCATAACATTTCATGGCTAATCTTTAATGGCACAGAGGGATAACCTCCGTTCTTGGCACGAAGCACCCCCAAAAGGGATTTCAATGGGCAGCTATGAGCGATAAGCTGTTGTGGTATATGACGCTTTCTAAGGAGCATGCAAAATATGTTCGACCATTCTACCCACCCCGAAGTCGCCGAATGGTTTGCAAGGTTTGGTGTTGCCGAGGTGTCATATAGCGGGTGTTCCGTCGCCCTAACCAACGAACCGCCTGAGCACTGGTTTTACAAGCGCAACAAGTTGCGGCCTGAAAGCCTTAAACTGGATTTGCTCATCCCATCTAACGGGAACTGGTTGGTCGACCTATCGCGTCATGACAAGCTGTTCAACATTCAATGGCGCGCGAATGATGATTTGCGCATCGAGTCGGAGCAACTGCGCTACCGAAAATTGATCAAATGGCCCCGACTATCCAGTCTCATGGATTTTCCCCTGCTGGCTGGGCAACTGGAGCAATGTCTGGATGTGCGCTTCCTGAAGCATGCCAATTTCGGAGCACGCTTGCTCGAACCCGAGTCCCTGTCGTGCAATTCCAAAATCCGTCAATGGTTATCACCCTGCGCCGACACTTTTGGATGGAACAGAAAAATGCAGCCGGAGTAGCGAGTATGGCGCAGCACCCTCATTTATTTCGATAAATTCCAGAAAACTTCGAATGAAGAAGCCCTATTCTCCTGGACGGTTACCAGTCAGATTTGGAGTGCCCCGAGTCTTAATATTGATCGTGTCCGCTTTTGGCACACAGCAGCCTACTAAGTTGGAAAATGTCGGCTATGAGCGATGAGCAGACGTTCGTAATTGAGTCGCCATCGAATTTGCTAACGATGCCGTGTGTCAATCAACTGGGAACAGGTCAATAATCTTCCGAAACATCTTCGTCAGCGAATTATGATTTGTAATCATCCGGGTGAAATTGACACCTTTTCTGATAGGGTAATTCAGAAAGCAATAATGTTAAGGAGATAAAATGCGCCAGAGAGTAATCGTGTGTCCTGTGATACAAAATGACGGTGAGTATCTGCTTTGTAAAATGGCTTCCGATCGTGGGGTTTTTCCAGGGCAGTGGGCTCTGCCTGGCGGGGGAATGGAACCCGGTGAAATGATGGAAACGGCTCTAAGGCGCGAAATCATGGAAGAACTAGGTGAGGAGCTTCGTATCACTGATGTTAAGCCGTGGGCATTTCGTGATGATATCCGGACTAAAATGTATCCAGATGGAAGCACCGAAGAAATTTACATGATTTATCTTATATTTGACTGCATTGCCGCTAACCGGAATATTACCTTTAACGAGGAATTTCAGGAAATTAGCTGGGTGTCACCTGAAGCAATGAAAAGTATGGATTTGAATGAAGCGACACGGGTTACTTTTTTCCAGAAAGGACTCATTTAGCGAGCAACCCCTGCCTTTATGGCAGGGGTTTAGTCATTGACGATTAAGTCTGTCAAAGTAGCTGGAGCTGCCATTACCTACTCTATCTGCACCTACTTCGTCTCTTCACGTGGTTTTTTAAAAAATATGATCTGAGTGGTGAGAAATGTTAGTTAGTTTCATGCTGTTCATGTCAGTTCCTCTGAAGGATTGATTTGTCTGTTATGAGCGATGAGCGGACATTCGCAATTTATCGATAAAAGATGCAGGCTTGTAAAACGGTCGCGCATTTATCTTGTAGAAATAAACCAGGCTTTCTATATAGTTGGATGATGAACTTTCAAATCTCAGCAGGTAATTGCATGATCTTAAGTGTTAATCACGTTGGTTTTTCAGTTAAAAACATTGAAGACTAATTATTTTTCTGGACTCAGATTCTTGGAGGTAAATTATTACGTGAAGGAAAAATGTCCGGGCCTATAATCGATGAGGTAACAGGTGCAAGGGGAGCTGATGTACGAATGGCTTTGCTTGAACTGGCTGATATTCGAATTGAATTACTACAATACAATAACATTGAACAGCCAGAAGAACCTTCAGCGCCCTATATCCCAGGCTACGCTCACCTTGCTTTAAATGTAGAGGATCTTGATACGCTCTTGGGCAAAGTATCGGACTACGGCTGGAAGACGCCGGGTAAACCTCAGACAGTATTGTCAGGCCCCATGCAGGGAACCAGAGTAATATATTTACAAAGCCCTGATGGCCAGACGCTTGAATTGATGGAACGCAGTCAATGAGGCCCACATATGATGACCTGTTATCCTCTAATTAAAACAGAGATGTTTGCAAAGTCCGCTTGTGGCACACAGCAGACATGCTGATGTGAATGGTACGCTATGAGCGAAAGTCGGACCTGAATCTCAGCGATTAACACATCATGATGCAAGGAATTTCTGCTTCTGGCACGCAATTGCCTGCATCAGACCGGGGCGGCTAAGCGCGCAGATCTTCATAGGATACGATGACATGTTCTTGGAAAGCAGGTCTCAGGGCTATATTTTCATAATACGAACGTAGTCTGGGCAAAGGTTTTCGGATTACGTCTATGTCGTAATAGCGGTATAACACATGACCAAACTGGATATCGGCCAGAGAGAAATTATCGCCAGCCAGGAAGCGGTGCTTTTCGAGCTGCGCTTCTGCGATTAACAGGTTTCTCTCTAAATTCACCATCGCTTCTCTGATTGCATTTTCGTCTCGATTTTCCTCCGGTGTCCGGACAACACGCCAGAACACGGGAGCGGTAAAAGCCGTCGCGACATTAATTTTTGACCATTCAGCCCATCTATCAACGTTAGCTTTTTTTATGTCATCAGAAGGCCAGAAGCTTTCTGTACCGTAGCGATTAGCTAAAAAACGGAGAATTGCTCCCGTTTCCCACAGAGGCGCAGCAGCACCATCCTGCAGAACCGGAATAGTCCTGTTAGGGTTAAGTGAATAGAAAAAATCAGTCTCAGTTCCTTTATATTTATGCCCTATGTCGTACCTGACATACGGCAAATCCATTTCTCCAATGCACCACATCAAAGCCTGAACATTTGAAGACGTTTTTCGACCCCATACAGTTAGCATTGGAATTCCTTTAGTTGCGATATTTAGTGCAAATTACCACAGGCTCCGCCGAATTTATTGCCTATTTATTATCATACCGTGGCAGGGGGGAATATCTGCCTCTGACACGAAGCAGATCTGTATTCTTTAATAAAATTCCAATGATGCCCAATGAACATCATATCTGGTATGAAGATCTGTCATCAGACAGACCTCCGTACCAAAACAGCATTAGCTTTTTATCATGCATTACGCCGAAAATTAAGCGCCTCCTTCAACCAGCACAAAAGTTCCGGTCGCAGCACCGGCACGTATTGCTCTGGCTGCCTGATATTGAGGACTCTCATAAAAACGCTTGGCTTCGGCAAAAGATGCAAACTCAAAAACGACGTGCCGTTCATGAGATTCACCCTCAAGGTTTTCATACTGCCCGGACCAGGCAATAACCTTAGGACTGAACGCCTGCATTGCTTCTCCGGCAGCCTTGGCATATTCGGCGTAGGCAACAGCGTCCGATACGGTGACATGCGCGATCAAATAACCTTTATTCATTTCTTTATCTCTTTTGTCAGACGTGGTTTATTCCAGCGCAATTCAGTTCTACAGGCAAACATGTTCCCTTCGTAGTCGATAGCCACGAACGTGGCGCTGGCACCTTCAGCAAATGTCTGCCCTGGATAACGCGGTGTGAAGACAGTCTATTAAGTATTACAGTAGCCATAAATAACCTAAAATTTAACGCACTGTTATCTTAAAGAGGAACAATGAAAAATCTTGAGGCACTGATCATTTTCGCGCGCGTGGCAGAAATGAAGAGCTTTACCCAGGCAGCAGAAAGCCTTGGCATTCAGAAAGGCCGTGCTTCAATGGTGGTGCGCGAGCTCGAACAAGACGTAGGCGCCACGCTTTTGCACCGCACCACGCGGACAGTGCAGTTGACCGAAGATGGCCGCATTTTTTATTCGCGTGCACGAGACCTGCTGGCGGAAGCAGACGAACTACAGTCAATGTTTTCACCCGGTAGAATGTCACTGCGAGGGCGTTTACGTGTGGATATGCCGGCTATTCTGGCAGAAAGCGTCATTATTCCCGCACTACCACAACTACTGGATGCTCACCCGGAATTCGAACTTGAGCTTTCAAGTACTGACCGCCGTGTTGATCTGGTTCTGGAAGGATTTGATTGCGTAATTCGTCTGGGGCCCATTGTTGATGAGACCCTGATTGCCCGGCCGCTGGGAAAATTACGGATGATCAATGCGGCGAGTCCAGGCTATCTGAAACGCTACGGTGTGCCGCAGACGATTGATGATCTTCTTCATCAAGGGCATAGAATGGTTCATTACATGCGCAATTTTGGCGCGAAGCCTGATGGATGGGAATATCCATCAGGTGATGGCTACAATTCACTGATGTTACCCGGCACGATGACGGTCAACAGCGTACCGGCCTACCACGAAGCAGGACTGGCGGGTTTGGGTTTAATTCAGGGAGGTTATTCAGCGCTCGTACCCCATATAAAATCGGGCACATTGGTTGAAGTCCTTCCCAATCTGCGGCCCAGGCCGCTAAATGCATCTTTCGTCGTCGCGCACCGGCGCAATCTGTCGCAACGAGTGAGGGCTTTTATGAATTGGACTGAGGAAGTGTTGAAACCTTATTTTGACTAATCAGATCCCCTAAAAGGTGGCCCACATTGCGACACGTCGGGTCGGATTGAAACCCATCGCCGTCTCTTCAGCGATCAGGCTTACCAGATGTGGCGGACGAGTGTGACCTTCCACAATATTGAAACCTAATGTGGCGTAAAATATGGCATTAAAGGCGGCCATGTTGTCTGTTGTCAGTGTGGCGCCAGCCAGGCCGCGTTGTTGCCCGGCATCGAGAAGGGTCTGCAAATGTGGACGACCCAAATTACACGAACGCTTAAATTTCAAGTGCAGCAAGAATGACGGTTTCCATTTTCTCCGGGGTGGTAAAGGGTGCAAAACGCCTGAGCGGTTTTCCGTCACGTCCGATCAGGAACTTAGTGAAGTTCCACTTGATCCGCCCCCCCAGCACACCGGGCAATTCGTCTTTCAGGTAACGAAATACCGGGTGCGTTGCAGCTCCGTTGACCTCCACTTTCTCGAATATCGGAAAGCTCACACCATAGTTGATGTGGCAGGTCTGCGCGATTTCGTCGGCACCGCCGGGTTCCTGATTACCGAACTGGTTACAGGGGAAACCAAGCACCACCAGCCCCTGGGCGGCGAAGTTCTTGTAGAGCGATTCGAGGCCTGCGTATTGTGGCGTGAAGCCACAATGGCTGGCGGTATTAACCACCAGAACCAGCTTACCCGCGTAGTCGGCCATAGAGATGAGCTGGCCACCCAGACGGGTGGCGGTGAGTTGATGAAACGTGGCCATGTCGGCTCCTCAGAGAAGATGTGTGGTAAACCATACCAGGACCGTTGCCTGCGGGGCATCAAAGCACTTTGTAGATCTCAGAAATAACCTGCATCGTTGCATCTTCGACCGTTCCTTCATTACGGCATAAAAACCAGCCGTGATCTGCAATTTCTCGCTCAAACGCCCTGGTACAAGCGACATGTTCTTCAAGCTTATGAATCACAGTACTGCTTAGCCCACGCGTTCGGGCCGCAGCCCTCGCCCATGAAATATCAGGCGCAGTAACAACCCCGACATGCAGGTCTGGCATTCGCACGTTACGTTCAATGTTAAGCTGTAAAATCTTTGCAAACGGAACCATCCGGCGAAACGCGGCGTCCGACGGGTACCAGCGGTCCATCAAGATAATGCTGTCAGCAGGTTGTTTAGTCAGCACATGCCGGGAAATCCAGGCGCGGCTATCGGCAAAGCGCTCACAAACCTCCAGCTCCAGATCCTGGGCGGGATTTCTGGCGAGCCGGTTAACGAGAGCCATTGTTTCTCCCCTGAAGGGATCACTTTTTTTCTCGCAAAGGCGGATCACCTTCTTGTTGTCGGCCCTTAGTACTTTCGTAATGGCCTCCAACAGTGTGGTTTTGCCGACGCCCTTGGGCCCGTCCAGAGAAATAAACAGGGGGCGACTCATTCTCGAAATGGCGATTGATATACGGTTTTTGTAAAGCTCAAATCTGGCAAAAGCATCTTACTTCCTTCGTGTGAACAGCTGACCACCCTCTTCGCTCGTCTCAGCCGCCTGCGCATCAGCGCGAAACGAATGGAAGGCTTATATCTTGCGACCTGCATGCTGTAGTTTAAGGGATCCGCTCAGGAAACGGAAAACATCCCCCGTCACGTCTGTTTTTTAAGCAGGTAGGAATTTACGTAAAGCGATGAGCGGGAAGCGGACATCAGATCAAAAAAGCCCGCTTAAGTCTCCTCAGGCGGGCTTTCACGTTACAGTGTCAACGTTTTAGAGTGAGCGACAATTCTCAGAGTTCAAATCTGTCCAGATTCATCACCCTGGTCCATGCCGCAACAAAGTCTTTCACAAACTTCTCTTTGGCGTCTCCGCTGGCGTAGACCTCAGCGCTGGCGCGCAGAACTGCGTTGGAACCGAAGACCAGATCGGCACGCGTGGCGGTGAATTTTACTTCGCCGCTGACACGGTCGCGCCCTTCAAACCGTTCGCCAGACGCGTCGGTGGCTTTCCATTCGGTGCGCATATCCAGCAGATTCAGGAAGAAGTCAGTATTCAGTTCACCCGCTTTATCTGTGAAAACGCCGTGCTTACCGCCGTCGAAGTTTGCCCCCAGTGAGCGCAACCCGCCCACCAGCACCGTTAGTTCCGGTACGGTAAGCGTCAGTTGCTGTGCTTTGTCGATCAGAAGATTTTCGGTCGACGTGCTGCCGGTATCGCCTCGGTAGTTTCGGAAGCCATCCGCGCGCGGTTTTAGCAGTTCGAAGGATTTGATATCGGTCTGATCCTGGCGGGCATCCACGCGCCCTGCCGTGAACGGCACGTCAATCTCAACGTTGACGGCTTTCGCAGCCTTTTCAACACCGACTACGCCAGCCAACACAATCACATCTGCCAGCGAGGCTTTTGCGAATGACTGCTGAATGGCTTCCAGCGTCGGCAGCACACGGGCAGCGACGGCGTTAACCTCCCAGCCTCTTTGTGGTTGCAGTGCCAGACGGGCACCGTTGGAGCCTCCGCGTTTGTCACCACCGCGGAAAGTGGATGCCGAAGCCCATGCCACCGACGTCAGCTCACTGACCGAAAGACCGGACGCGGCAATTTTTTCTTTCAGCTGGGCGATATCAGCAACCGTCGGGTGATACACCGGAACCGGCAGCGGATCCTGCCAGATTAAGTCTTCTTTTGGTACTTCCGGTCCGATGTAACGCGCTTTCGGCCCCATATCCCTGTGCGTCAGTTTGTACCAGGCGCGGGCGAAGGCTTCGTTAAAGGCCTGCGGATCGCTGTGGAAACGACGGGAAATTTTTTCAAATTCAGGATCGAAACGCAGGGTCAGGTCGGTGACCAGCATGGTCGGTTTGCGTTTTTTATTCGGATCAAAAGGATCAGGAATGATGTCCGGTGCGTTGGTTGCTTCGAACTGAATCGCACCTGCCGGGCTGCGTGTCTGAACCCAATCGTATTTGAACAGGTTTTCGAAGAAGTAATTACTCCACTGTGTTGGCGTCTGCGACCAGATCACTTCCAGACCGGAGGTAATGGCATCAGCCCCGACGCCCGTGCCGTGGCTGCTGGCCCAGCCCAAACCTTGAGATTCAATGGGTGCAGTTTCCGGGTCAACGCCAACATGGCTGGCATCGCCTGCGCCGTGGGTTTTACCCAGCGTATGTCCACCCGCGATGAGCGCGACAATTTCTTCATCGTTCATGCCCATATTGCCGAAGGTCGCACGGATAGCAGGCGCGGCGGAAGCCGGATCGCCACTGTGGTTCGGGCCTTCCGGGTTGACGTAAATCAGCCCCATCTCCGTTGCACCCAGCGGTGATTTTGCCAGTTCTTCAGGGTGACGGTGTTCCAGCCATTCGGTTTCGTCGCCCCAGTTGATGTCCAAATCCGGTTCCCAGACGTCTTCGCGTCCGGCACCAAAGCCAAAAGTACGGAAGCCAGAATTTTCCAGCGCGACGTTACCGGCAAGGATATAAAGATCGGCCCACGAAATTTTTTGACCGTATTTTTGCTTCACCGGCCATAACAGACGGCGTGCTTTATCGAGGCTGACGTTATCTGGCCAGGAATTGAGAGGCGCGAAACGCTGCTGACCACGCCCCGAGCCACCGCGACCGTCAACCGAACGGTAGGTGCCGGCGCTGTGCCATGCCATGCGGATGAAAAGACCGATGTAACTTCCCCAGTCGGCGGGCCACCAGGGTTGGGATTCATTCAGCAGACCTTTGAGGTCAGCTTTGAGTGCGGAGTAATCTAATTTGGCGAATTCTTTACGATAATCGAAAGTGTCGCCCAACGGATTTGAGCGGGATGAGTGCTGGTTTAACAGGTCGACTCTGAGCTGATTAGGCCACCAGTCGCGGTTACTGGTACCGCCACCGGAGGCTTTATTCGAGTTTCCCGTATGAAAAGGACATTTGCTGACATCGGCTTCTCTGTCTGCTTCTACAATCGGCTTGGCGTCTTTCGCTTCTTCATCAATAGAACTGCTCATGCTCACACTCCTTTTTTATAGTTTCATTGCTACTCTATACGCGGATCAACGACAGTCACATCTGAATCACCCTATGTATTTGATAGACCTTCCCTTCGGATTTTTACGTAATTTTTGCGGGTTTTATCATCAGGAAAAATTTTCTAACTGATTATAGAATAACCACTTCGCCTCAGCAGGTTTTCTGTCAGCGTCGCAAAATAAGAAAAGCCCGCTTACGTTGCCATAAGCGGGCTTCAGATTCCGATGACGCTCAGCGCACTAATCGCGCCAGCCCATGGCCGGTGCCACGTGCCTGAGAATCGATTCAATGACGTGCACGTTGTAATCAACACCCAGCTGGTTAGGTACAGTCAGCAACAGAGTGTCGGCCTCGGCAATGGCTTCATCCTGTTGGAGTTGTTTGATCAACGTCTGCGGATCGGCGGCATAGCTACGTCCAAAAATGGCGCGTGTTTTCTCATCAATGAAACCGACCTTATCGCTGTCGTTACTGCTGGCGCCAAAATACGCGCGGTCACGGTCATCCATCAACGCAAAAATACTGCGGCTGACAGAAACCCGTGGCGTACGCTCATGGCCAGCCTCAGCCCACGCCGCCCGGTAAGCGCGGATCTGCTGCGCCTGCTGAATATGAAACGGTTCGCCGGTTTCATCATCTTTAAGCGTCGAGCTTTGCAGATTCATTCCGAGTTTGGCTGCCCAGACTGCGGTAGCGTTCGAGCTGGCGCCCCACCAGATACGCTCACGCAAACCTTCTGAATACGGCTCAGGGCGCAGAAGTCCCGGCGGATTTGGAAACATCGGCTGTGGATTGGGTTTAGCAAATCCTTCACCACGGAGTACATCCAGCAGCACTTCGGTATGACGCCGCGCCATATCGGCTTCGGTTTCCCCTTCTGCCGGCTGATATCCAAAATACCGCCAGCCATCAATCACTTGTTCCGGCGATCCGCGACTGATACCAAGCTGTAAGCGACCACCGGAAATCAGATCCGCCGCGCTGGCATTTTCAGCCATGTACAGTGGGTTTTCATAACGCATGTCGATAACGCCGGTACCAATCTCAATATTGCGCGTTTTCGCACCAATGGCCGCGAGCAAGGCAAATGGAGAACTCAGCTGGCGGGCAAAGTGATGGACCCTGAAATACGCGCCGTCTGCGCCCAGTTCTTCTGCCGCCACAGCAAGATCAATGGATTGCAGCAGGGCATCTGATGCCGACCGCGTACCCGACTGGGGAGACGGCGTCCAGTGACCAAATGATAAGAATCCAATTTTTTTCATAGCGAAATCATCCTCAAACCTCGTGTGACCATGAGCGGATTAACCAGACAGCTTGTGCAGAAAATCACGCATTTATGCGACCACTCTACGTCGTGCCGGGATGAGAATAAATATCAATTGTTTAACATAAGGATTCAGTTTATTTGATGAACTGTCTCTCTTTTGGCTTCTGACTCTTGTCAGAGTTCATTTCAGCTTACCGCCACCTAATACACTTCAACCCTGTTTTTACCCCCGGTCTTGGCTTTATAAAGTGCGCTATCAGCGTTAGCGACGGCAATATTGACCGGTGAGCCGGGAGAATGTTCAGCGACACCCACGGACACGGTGACGTAAACACTTTCCTGAGGATCAATTTCATTGACGTGTTCCTCAATAATGACCCGCATTTTCTCCGCCACCGGCAGCGCATTATCCAGACTGGAATTTAAGATAATAATAAATTCTTCGCCGCCGTATCTGCCAACAAAATCATTGCTACGGATATTCTTCTTAATTAGCTTTGCCACAGTGCTGATTATCGTGTCACCGAAAGGATGGCCGAAGTTATCATTAATTGATTTGAAATTATCGATATCCAGCATAAATACGCAAAATTGCGTATTCATAGACTCTTCGACCTTTTTTAAATAGAGATCAATACTCCGGCGGTTACTGACCCCGGTCAGGGGATCGGTTTCAGAGGCTTTCTTGAAATAATTCTTACTGGCTGAAAGGTCAATCAGTTTGCCAAAAGCGAAATACAGCAGCAACAGAAAGGCTAAACTCAGGCCGGTTTTGGCGATCGCCAGTTGCCAGTATCCACTGTCGTTGAGGGCCGAAACGTGCGAGATAAGATTGAGGCTTTGCGCGATGGAGTAGGAATAAATGACAAACACCATCCCTCTGCGCTTCGTCAGGTCGAATCCGATCAGGCAGAGAAAAAAGACCATAGAAAACACATCGTAATAACTGGTGTTCCCAAATATAAATAGCGTACTTGTAATAATCCCCAAAATTAATACCGGGTAACCAAAGAAGATAAACCCAAAGGTAATGGGTGAGATGATCGCGCTGTACAGGCTGGCGTGGTTGATAATACCTTCATGAAAAATATAGGCACTGGCCAGTCCGACCAACACACCCAGGCCACACTTCACCAGCAGGCTGTTTCTCTCAGTAAATCTGATGAATAAATAGGGAAAAGAAATACACGTGTACGTAATGCACAGGCTGACGAGCGTATTTATTAGCGTTTCTTCCAGGAAAAACATCATCACGATTTCCGATATTGTGCGAGCTTTATTACTGAAATATTAGCATTTATCGAAAAACAAACAAAGTGCCGTCAGGAAAACATTAATTACAATTGGTTTTCTTTATCTCTTGGTAATACGACGCATTTAAATTCACTCCAAAACATTACGCCTGGCATGTGATGCCAGAGGAAAAATAATAATATATTGCGGTGACTTCACCGCCATTATTTAACTTATCGCCCTATAATATATAATCTATTGCGATATCTGCCGGGCAACTCTGTTTTCAGCGTTCGCCGGGCAGATGTCGTTTTATCAGCGGGCTTTCCGGAAAGCGTGGTTATGCCACCGCCGCCGTCTTCGCATCCAGCGCTTTATGAATAGCCGCTTCCAGTTCATTAATTTCGAACTTGGCAACGTAACCATCGGCACCGACTTTACGCACGTGGTCTTCGTTAGCACTGCCTGAAAGCGAGGAGTGAATGATCACCGGAATATTCTTCAGGAACTCGTCACGCTTAATATTCAACGTCAGGGTGAAACCGTCCATTTCCGGCATTTCCAGATCGGTAAGCACGAAGGAAATTTTATCGGAAATTGGCCGCCCTTCGGCTTTGCACTCTTCTGCGATTTTGCGAATTTTATTCCAGGCTTCCAGACCGGTGACGTGCATCTGCGCCGGGATTTCCATCATCGCCAACCCTTTCTCCAGCATCTGACGCGCCACTTTCGAATCTTCTGCCACAATCGCTACGGCGCCCGGTTTCAGCTGGAACGCTCGGGTTTTTTGCTTATCGATTGCCACGTTGCCGGTAGAAGGCACGATGTCGTAAAGGATCTGTTCGACGTCCAGCACCAGTGCCAGACGGTTGCTGGATTTATCGTTGTCCAGACGCGCGATACTGGTGATATTTCGGCTCTTGACGCCAGATTCAGCAGCCAGCACCTGGCTCCACTCGAGACGCACAATATCGTCAACCGATTCCACCGCAAACGCCTGTGTACTGCGCGCGTATTCGGTGACCAGCAAAATGTTCAGGCCGGTTTTTGGCACACAACCGACAACCGCCGGAAGGTCAATCACCGGAATGATTTCACCACGAATATTCGCCATGCCCATCATCGGCGATTTCATGCCTGCCGCTTTGGTCAGCGCGGGCATTGGAACGATTTCACGCAGTTTGAACACGTTGATGCCGAACAGCTCGGACTGGTCTTCATCAGGCGCTGAGCCCAGACGGAACAGCAATAACTCAAACCGGTTAGATGACGTGAGATTGGTTCTCTCATCGATGTCTTTCTGAAAATTGTCCATACTTTCCCCATGCGTTTAATTATTTGTTGTGCGACAGCAAAGCGATATGAGCCATTCGGAAAATAAGGGATCAGATTCTCTTTTATCTCGTCCTGTATTTATCGGTCAGTCGCGGGGAATTCTTTAGTGCTGAAGGAAAATTGAACGAAGGAGAAATCCCGGCATCGCAGGGGTGCCGGGAAAAGCAGGTTAACCGGTGATTTTCACCAGCGTTCTGCCCTGAATTTTATTGTTGAGGAAATCTGCCGCTACCGCTGGGGTTTGCTCAAGGCTAATTTCGGTGGCGGCCTGCTGGTAGAAGCTTTCCGGCAAGGTATTCATCAGGCGTTCCCACACCGCCGCACGGCGCTCAGCGGGCACAGAAACGGAATCCACCCCCTGTAAACGCACGTTGCGCAGGATGAACGGCATAACGGTGGTCGGCAGGTTAAAGCCACCCGCCAGACCGCAGGCTGCAACGCAGCCGCCGTAATTGGTTTGCGCCAGCAACTTCGCCAGCACTTTATCGCCAACGGTATCTACCGCACCCGCCCAGACCTGTTTTTCCAGCGGACGCGTTTCGGCAAAATCATCACGCGAGAGAATTTCGCTGGCACCAAGTTTACGCAGATAATCATGGGTAGACTCACGCCCGGTCACCGCCGCCACGTTATAACCGAGCGTATGCAGCAGCGCGACCGCTGTGCTGCCCACGCCGCCGCTCGCGCCGGTCACCACGACGGTGCCACTGTCCGGCGTTACGCCCGCCTCTTCCAGCGCCATCACACACAGCATCGCGGTGAAACCAGCCGTACCGATGATCATCGCATTACGCGCCGCCATGCCTTCCGGCAACGGCACCAGCCAGTCGCCTTTCACGCACGCCTGCTCAGCCAGACCGCCCCAGTGCGTTTCGCCCACGCCCCAGCCGGTGAGGATCACCGACTGCCCGACGGAAAAGCGCGGGTCATTACTGCGGCTGACGTGGCCGACAAAATCAATGCCGGGCACCATCGGGAACTGGCGAATGATTTTGCCTTTGCCGGTGATTGCCAGCGCATCTTTATAATTCAGACCCGACCAGCTGATATCCACCAACACATCGCCTTGCGCCATGTCAGGCAGTGCAATCTCTTTCACCTCAGCCAGCGTGGCTTTGTCAAGCTGTTCCAGAACCAGAGCTTTCATGTGTTTTCCTTAAGCGTTCTAAGATTTAAAGGGTTTTGCGAAACCTACGCCCAATCTTTTAACGAGGCAAGCCCGGAAGTCTTCCCTGCAAAGCAAAAAGCCCGCCAGATGTCACCTGAGCGGGCAATTAAGGTCCAGTATGTTGTAACTATTTCTCGTTCACTGCTTCCCGCTGCTTTTCCGGCACGCTGTAGCGATTCACTTTAAACGGAATGTCCAGCCGTTCGCGCAAGGTTTGCGCCTCTGAAGGATGCCAGTAACCGCGCGCCTCCAGCACCGGCAGCACCAGACGTGTAATATCTTCGAGCGCCTCGACCAGCACCGGTCCGCTGATAATAAAGCCGCTTGCGCCGCCCTCTTCCACCCAGCGGATCAGCCTGTCGGCAACCTGCTCCGGCGTGCCGAAGAACTCACCGCGCGGCAGTGTGGCCTGATATGCGACGTCACGCAGCGTGAGATTTTCCTCTCTGGCCTGCTTTTTAATGCTGTCGGTGGTTGAACGGAAAGTGTTCTGGCCTAAATCACCCAGCTCAGGGAACGGGCCATCCGGCGGATACTGGCTGAAATCGTGATGGTCGAAGAAGCGACCGAGATACGCCAGCGCGTCGTCGAGAGACAGCAGCGAGAGCAAATGCTGATATTTGGCTTCGGCTTCCGCTTCGGTTTTGCCAACAATCGGGCTGATGCCGGGGAAAATCCCCACCGGATGACGCCCGTTTTTCACCACCTGCGCTTGCAATTTTGCCGAGTATTCTTTGGCCTCTTCCAGCGTACGGGCGTTGGTGAACACTGCATCGGCAGATTTACCTGCCAGCGCGATCCCCGCATCCGACGCGCCTGCCTGGAAAATCACCGGCTGTCCCTGCGGCGAGCGCTGAATATTCAGCGGTCCTTCCACCGAGAAGAACTGCCCCTGATGATTGAGTTTATGCAGCCTGGCCGCATCGAAGAACACGCCACTTTCGCGGTCGCGTACAAAGGCGTCGTCTTCCCACGAATCCCACAACCCCTGGACCACGCTGATATATTCCTCAGCAATCTGGTAGCGCAGTGCATGTTCAGGATGATCTTTACCGAAATTTTTCGCCGAACCGGCCAGCGGCGAGGTCACCACATTCCAGCCAGCGCGCCCCTGGCTGATGTTATCGACCGTCGCCAGCTGCCGCGCGACGGTGAACGGATCGCTGTAGGAGGTCGAAATCGTTCCGGCCAGCCCGATGCTGTGCGTCGCCGACGCCAGCGCCGACAGCAAAGCAATCGGTTCGAAACGGTTAAGAAAATGCGGCAGCGATTTTTCGTTGATGTGCAGACCGTCGGCGACAAACAGGAAATCAAAACCGGCAGCTTCTGCGCGCAGCGCTAAATCACGAAAATAGGGAAAATTAACGCTCGCATCGGCCGGCGCTTTTTCATGTCGCCATGAATTCATATGGCCACCTGCACCGTGCAACATCAGACCCAGCTTGATACTTTTCGAATGGCTCATGAGATCTCCTTATGCTGGCCAGCCAGCAATTCAATGGATTTCAGACGCACGGCGGCCTCTGTCAGTGGGGTGTGAAGGACAAATTCGTTGACGCACAGACGACGCTGAATATCGCGCAGCTGCTCGTGGATGTCGCCGGGCGTACCGTGCAGCACGCTGAGCTGTTGTTGTTCGATGGTGAACTGCCTGGCGCCCGCCTGCTGCACAAAGGCTTCCGCCTGTTCGCGGGTGCCGACCGTAACGTGTTTATCACCGATCGTGACGCGGAAATTATGCTGTTCGGCCACCCGCTCTGCGGCCTCTTCACGGGTTTGAGCGGCGAGCACCGCCAGGCTGACCAGTGCCTGCCCTTTTCCGGCGGAATATTCATGGAACGCCAGCACTGATTCTGTCATGACTTCCGCTGAAGTATTGATGAAACCGGCGAACACAAAATTCCAGCCGAGCGAGGCTGCCAGACGGGCGCTCTCTTTACTGGCACCGAGCAGAAAACGCTGGGGCGCAACCGGCGGATGCGGCAACGCGCGTGCTTCCACACCGGCCAGATGGTCGTCGAGATGGGTAAGATAATGGGTCAGCTGTTGCAACTGCGCGGGAAAACCGGGCGCATTATCGGCTGACTGATGTCCGCGCAGCGCTCTGGTGGAAAGCGGTAAACCGCCGGGCGCTTTACCTATGCCTATATCGACACGATCCGGCGCCAGTGCTGAAAGCAAATGGAAATTCTCCGCAACTTTGTACGGGCTGTAATGTTGCAGCATCACACCGCCGGAGCCGATACGCAGGCGGGATGTCTGCGCCAGCAGCCAGGCGATCAATACTTCCGGCGAACTGCCCGCCAGCTTTTCGGTATCATGATGTTCGGACACCCACAAACGGTGATAGCCCAGTTTTTCGGCTGTCTGCGCAAATGTCAGCGTCGCCGCCAGTGCCTCTGCGGCGCTCTGCCCGTCATTTATCGGGCTTTGATCTAATAAGCTCAGTCGGTAATTCACGGCGGGCATTCCTTTTTTATCTGCTTATGTCTGTTAACAATCATTAATCTTGATAAAAAGAGTTCCACGAAGTCAGCGCAAAGCTAAATAATAAAATCACGTTTCTATAGTGAATATTTAGCTATGGAATTTAAGCCTGCACGCCGGATATAAATTATAGCCACAGGGTATTTAGTCAGACAGCAATTCATGACTAGGATGAAATGACTGCAATCTCTACCCATAAAAGGCTATTTATAATGAGCATTTCACTTGCCGATGAAATCCGCACCGGGGCTAACACCGCTCCCACTGCGCTAGAAAATCAACTCATCGCCCATCGCCGCGAATTACATCAACATCCTGAATTATCTAATCAGGAATTCGTGACCACGCAAAAGATCACTAACTGGCTGAATGCCGCCGGGATCCGCATTTTGGATCTTGGCTTGAAAACCGGCGTAGTGGCTGAAATTGGCCCGGCGCACGGCCCGGTGGTGGCGCTGCGCGGCGACATCGACGCCCTGCCGATCGAAGAAACCTCCGGCGTACCGTTCAGTTCGCAGCAACCGGGCGTGATGCATGCCTGCGGCCATGATTTCCATACCTCTGTTATTCTTGGCGCAGCGTACTTACTCAAAGCGCGCGAGGATCAGTTGCAAGGCCGCGTCCGTTTGTTCTTCCAGCCTGCCGAAGAGCGTTTTGGCGGGGCATCGCAGCTGATCAAGGCCGGTGCGCTGGAAAACGTCGATGCGATTTTTGGCCTGCATAATGCGCCTGAACTGCCGGTCGGCACCTTTTCCACTAAAGGCGGCGCGTTTTACGCCAATGTCGATCGCTTCCAGATAACTATCACCGGCAAAGGCGCGCACGCCGCACATCCGGAAGAAGGCGTCGACAGTATCGTCACCGCCAGCCACATCGTGACGGCGCTCCAAACATTGGTCAGCCGTAACGTCGCCGCGCAGGAGTCCGCAGTGGTCAGCGTGACCCGAATCGAGGGCGGCAATACCTGGAACGTGCTGCCCCAGAGCGTTGAACTGGAAGGCACGGTGCGCACGCACCATGATGACATTCGTGAGCAAATTCCGGGGCGGATCCGCCAGCTGATTTCTGGCGTTGCAGGCGCGCTGGGCGCAAAAGCCGAGCTGCACTGGTTTGGCGGGCCGCCGGCGGTGGTGAATACGCCACGCTGGGCGGAATTCAGCCTGCAGGCCGCTGCCGAATTTGGCTATAAAGCGGAAGTGGCCACCGCGCAGATGGGCGGCGAAGACTTTGCGTTTTACCTGCATCACGTCCCTGGCGCGTTTGTCAGCATCGGCTCGGCCAGCGAATTTGGCCTGCATCATCCGCAATTTAATCCGGACGAATCGGCTATTTTCCCGGCTGCGAATTATTTCCAGCAATTAGCTGAAAAAGCGCTGCATGAATTAATCGTAAAATAATCTACCTTGCTCTTTCAGCCTGTAATTTATGCCCGGAGATACCGGGCATTTTCCGTGGGGAATATTCTTTTTCTCGTATTTGCTTTTTCTCAATTTGATTATTGAATTTTGTTCTTTTACATCCCAGTAACACTCGGGAATAGTGAAAACGTCACCTCAATGTCATAAACACATAATAAGAATGCAGGGTAAATATAATGATGAAACGTAGCTTTAGTCTGACTGCCATTGCCACTTTGTTAACTCTTTCTACACTGGCTCATGCTGCACCGGGTATCGACCTTGTTGCCAATGAAACCCCGATCAATACGCCGAAAAGCCCCGAAGCCGTGGCGAAAATTCCGGCCAACTTTAAGTTTGTCGAACCGGGCACGCTGACGGTGGCACTGGCCGTACTCGGCAGCGCCCCGCCATTCGGGTTGTTTGCCCGTGATAACAAAACGGTGATTGGCAGCGAAGCGGACATTGCCCGTCTGGTGGCCGATGGTCTGGGGCTGAAGCTGAAAGTGGTACCCGCCTCATGGGAAGACTGGCCGCTGGGCGTGACCTCAGGGAAATACGACGCGGCTATCTACAACATCACCGTGACTAAAGACCGCAAAACCAAATTTGATTTCGCCACCTATCGCGAAGATACGCTGGGCTTCTACGTGAAAACCGGCAGCAAAATCACCTCGATCAAATCCGCACCGGACATCGCCGGTAAGCGCATTATCGTCGGTTCCGGCACTAATCAGGAAGCCGTGCTGCTGGCATGGGACAAAGAGAACCAGGCTAAGGGCCTGCCCGCGTTTAAACCGCAATACGTCACCGACGATGCCGCCGCCACGTTGGCTATTCAGTCCGGTCGTGCCGACGCCACCTTCGGGCCAAACGTCACCGGTGCCTATAAAGCCCTGCTGACCGGCAAAACGCAGCTGGTCGGCACGGTGCCGGGCGGCTGGCCTAAAACCGCCAACATTGCCGTGACGCTGAAAAAAGGCAACGGCTTAGTGGATGCGGTACAGGCATCGCTGAACAGTGCCATTGCCAGCGGCGCGTATTTGCAGGTGCTGGATCGCTGGGGTGAGAGCGTTGAGAAAATCGACCATTCAGAAATTAACCCGCCGGGACTGGGCGACTGATCAGGAGATTCAATGATGAGCGACGACGTTTTTATTCAAACCGTGCCGGAAGACCCGCTGATTGCGCCGGTCATCGAAGGGTTATTTGGTGAATACCGTGAACGCTACGGCGACTTCTTCTCCAGCCTGCCGCCAGAAGACGACAGCGTGTTTTCCGCACCCGACGGCACGTTTATTGTTCTGCTGAGAAACGGAGCGCCCATTGCGATGGGCGCGTACAAACGCTACGACGAAGACACCGCAGAATTCAAACGTATCTGGACAGATCGCCGGCTGCGCCGTCAGGGGCTGGCGCAGAAAATCCTGCACGAACTGGAGCGTCGCGCCGCTGCTTACGGTTACCGTCAGGTGTTTCTGACCACCGGATTCCGCCAGCCGGAAGCGGTCGGCTTGTATTTATCGCACGGTTATCAGCCGCAGTTCGATACCAGGCTCGACCCGGAAGTGTATTCCAGAGAACCGTACGACGGGCGTCTGCCCTTCAAAAAAGCGCTGACCGCTGACGTTCCCGTCAGCTAGCTACGAAGCACAACCGATAACAGGCAAAACTATGAGCGAAAACACCTCTCCGACCGTTAATCATCCCCCGCTGAAAGTGGTGCCGGCACGCTATCCGTGGCGGCTGGCCGGTGCGGTATTTTCGGTGTTCATCCTGCTGGCGATAGTGCAATCCATCGCCACCAATCCCCGCTGGGAATGGGGCGTGTTTCGCCAGTGGTTTTTGGATCCGGTCATTTTGTCGGGGCTTGGCAAAACCCTGCTGCTTACCCTGCTCGGTACCCTGTTTGGTATTGTCTTTGGCACCGCGCTGGCGCTCGCCCGCCTGTCAAAATCCTACTTATTGAATTCCCTGGCGTGGGGCTACATCTGGCTATTCCGCTCGCTGCCGTTGCTGCTGGTATTGATCATCCTCTACAACTTTTCTTATCTGTACGACAATCTTTCGATCGGTATTCCGTTTACTTCACTGTCGTTTTTCAGCACGCCAACGGTGGATTTGTTGGATCAATTTTCCGTCGCGGTGCTCGGCCTTTCACTGGTGCAATCGGCGTATACCGCTGAAATCATTCGCGGCGGGATTTTAGGCGTCGAGCACGGCCAGCATGAAGCTGCCGCCGCACTGGGCTTACCGGCGTATCGCCGCACGTTCCGCATCATTTTGCCGCAGGCGCTGCGTTCAATTCTGCCGACCGGTTTTAATGAAGTGATCAGCCTCGCCAAAGGCACGTCGATTGTTTATGTGCTGTCGATGCCAGAGCTGTTTTACACCGTGCAGGTGATTTACAACCGTACCCAGCAGGTTATTCCGCTGCTGATGGTCGCGACTGTCTGGTATCTGCTGATCACCACCGTGCTGTCAGTACTGCAATATTACGTCGAACGTTATTTCTCACGCGGCACCGTGCGTCAGGTTGCGCCGACGCCGTTGCAACGCCTGCGTCAGTGGCGTCTGGCCCGCTCATAACGGCTTACTTTCTGGAGAATCATCATGTCCGAAGCCTTTGATCTGTTCGTTAACCGCCCGGCGGAAACTCCTGTTAAGCAGCTGTTCCCCCATAAATCTCATACCACCACCGTCGGGCGCATCGAGATCAATAATCTCAGCAAATATTACGGCGCGCACAAAGCGCTGGATAACGTCAGCCTGAACATTGAGCCTGGCACAGTGACGGTGATCCTCGGCCCGTCCGGCTCTGGTAAATCGACCCTGCTGCGCACCATTAATCATCTTGAACGTGTGGATGAAGGGTTTATCCAGATCGACGGCGATTACATCGGTTACCGGCGTAAAGGCGACACGCTGTATGAGCTGAAAGAAAGGGCCATCCTCAAACAGCGCACGCACGTCGGCTACGTGTTCCAGAATTTCAATCTGTTCCCGCACATGACCGTGCTGGACAACATCATCGAAGCGCCGGTGGTTCACGGTTATCTTAGCCGCAAACAGGCCATCGTCCGCGCCTATGAACTGCTCGATACCGTTGGCCTGCGCGAAAAAGCGCATGCCTGGCCGCGCCATCTTTCCGGCGGTCAGCAGCAACGCATCGCTATCGCCCGCGCGCTGGCGCTCAACCCGAAAGTGATGCTGTTTGATGAGCCGACCTCGGCGCTGGACCCTGAACTGGTTGGTGAGGTGCTGGACGTTATCAAAAAACTGGCAGAGTCCGGCGTGACGCTGGTAGTGGTCACGCATGAGATAGGCTTCGCACGGCAGGTGGCGGATCAGGTGGTCTTTATGGTTGACGGGCGCGTCGTTGAAAGCGGCAACGCTGCACAGGTTCTCGACCGGCCAGTACATGCGAGGACGAAGGCGTTTTTAGAGAAAGTGTTGTAAGCCTTACGCCACTGTCGCGACGAGGCTTTTCAGGTGCGCGATACGCTGTTTGTCGGGGTTGATGAGGACATCGTTGTTGATGGCCAGCACCACGCCCTTGAGCAGTTCCGTGGTGTTGGAAATCTGAGAAAGGGATTTCAGCTCGTTAATATCATGGTGGATTTCGCGCCCTTTCAGCGAGAGACGTTTATTCGCCAGACCGGTTGCCAGCTCAGAAGTGAGAAGCTGTACCAGTTGCACTGCGGCCACCGGATGGGTCGCCAGCATATGGATATAATATTTCATCAGCAGCGGGATAAACTCCGGCGTCGCACCCAGTTTGGCGCTTGCCAGATTGAGGATATCGATCATATGCGCAGGCACGCGGCTTTCCACGGCCTTACGCTGTGTTTCCAGCTGCTTCTTCACCGCAGGAACCGACTGATACGGCAGCAACGCCACGCTGTCGCAGGTCTTACAAACCCCCACTACCACGTTCTTCACCAGCCCGCTGCCGTCGCTGAAAGGCACATCGCGCAGCTGGAAGCTAACCGTCTGAAAAGACTGACACACCTCGCAAGCCGCCCGTTTCTCATCACCCACTTTGTAGATTTTCATAATTTCCCTTTAATGATGAACGCTGATAAATACGCTGGCCGGTTCATCGAAATACCATTTGATATACCAATGTAAGCCTGCGCAGGTCACTGTAATAATGTGTACATCAACACTGCTGTCATGATGATGAGGGCTCATCCGGTGATCGGCCCCACCTGCGCGCATAATCACATTGATGACCTCTGGCGCAGACACATCACCGGTACTTAATAAATTCTTAAGGTCCACATCGTGCCGGACAGCAAACTCAATATTCCCCGCCCGTAAACACTCAATGACCCTGCGCTTAATATCTTTAAACCCCACACGCCCTCCAATGTACGCCAGTTGTCGTACGTGATCAACTGATTGTTTTGGCCCCACATCTGAAAAGACTGGGATGAAAATATGCGCACAGAATACGAGCACTCGTGTAGAAATGAATGATAAATAATATATTTATCAATTAACTGGAAGATGGCACGGAAATAAGAATGTAACGGAAGAAGGACGTTGCATGAGTTGAACAGGCACCCGGTCTGTCAGCCGGGCACCTTGCATTACGATGGCGTGAAGGGTGCTTGGGTTATCGCAGAGTACCGAATGTTTACTCCCTGCTTACGGATATATCCCTTTAAACACCGTTTTCTTCCTCCCCTGAGACATAATCCCTTCTAACGCCGCAACGCATGCCAGATAGTGCGGCGTTTTTTTATGCGCCAGCACCGCGGCTTCATCCACATAGGCCTCGTAGATGAAGAAACGCGTCGCCACCTCTGAGTCCTGCAACACATCGAACCGCAGATTTCCCGGTTCCTTTACCGCGCCCAGATGATTGGCGTGAAACACTTGCAGAAAATCGGCGATTTTGTCCGGCTGGACATTAATTTCAACCAGCGTCACTTCCATGGTTTACCCCTTCTCGCTCAGGAACAGTTCATAGGCATGCGCCACGCTGGCGTTTTCATGCACCACGGCTTTAACCGCATGGAGCATCGCCACCGGCGACTCTGACTGGAAGATGTTGCGTCCCATATCGACGCCCGATGCGCCCTGATCGAGCGCTTTAAAGCACATCTCCAGCGCCTCGCGCTCCGGCAGCTTTTTGCCTCCGGCGATCACAATCGGTACCGGACAACCGGCGGCGATACGTTCGAAACCTTCATCCACAAAATACGTTTTGATGATGTTTGCGCCCATTTCGGCGGCGATGCGTGTAGCCAGCGAGAAATATCGCTGATCTCGTGCCATATCTTTGCCGACGCCGGTCACCGCCATGGTCGGCATGCCGTAGCGCATCCCCTGATCGACCAGCTGGATGATATTTTTGATCGACTGATGTTCGTATTCACTGCCGATATACACCTGCGCCGCCATCGCCGCGACGTTCAGGCGCAGCGCGTCTTCAATGGCGACCGCCACGGTTTCATTGGAGAGCTCAGTCAGGATCGAATTTCCCCCCGACGCACGCATCACTACGGGTTTATTCACCGCAGCAGGCACCACGCTACGCAGCACGCCACGGGTACACATCAGCACGTCTGTGTGTGCAAACAGCGGCGCAATATTGATGTCAATGCGCTCAAGACCGGTGGTCGGTCCCTGAAAATAACCGTGATCGAAGGCCAGCATTACCGTGCGGCCGGAGTCAGGATTGAAAATCCGCGCCAGACGCGATTGCATCCCCCAGTCCAGCTGGCCGCTGCCCTTGAGGAAAAATGCCCGGTTCTCCTGCGGCGTGCCGATGCCGAAGTTTTTGCCATCTCTGATATCGTCCAAATCTGCCATGCTGTGTCTCCTTTATCGAAAACCGTTATCGTCAGAAATCGTATTTACCGATGTTGTCTTTGGTGAAGACCACGCGTTCCGGCAGCAGAACGATGCCGTTGCCTTTGGCCTCATACTGGTAGCCCTGCACGCTGTTGGGCACCACTTCTACCGTCCCGACGTCCGGCACATCCAGTTTGTCCCCCACGTTCAGGTCACCTTTCTTCAGCAGCTGATCGGCGACGTACACCGAAATTTTGCCCTGACTGACCACGTCCCACAGGCCGAACTGTTTGACCGTGCCGCGCTCGACGTAAGGTCGCATGACGTTTGGCGTGCTGAAGCCGACGATGGTCACGTCTTTACGTTTGAGGTTTTCCGCCGCCTGCGCCGCAGCCGGTAAGGCGTTGGCGTCCGGCGCGATAATCGCATCCAGATCGCCATAGGATTTCAGGATCCCTTCGGCGGTTTGCAGGGATTTGGTGGCGTCGTTATAGCCATACTGCGTGGTGACAACTTCCCAGCCCGGATGCTCTTTGGCGATTTTAGCTTTCGCCTCTTTCACCCACTGGTTCTGATCGGTCACCGTCGGGCTCGAATAGAAGAACGCCACTTTGGCTTTCTCTTTTTTCACCTGACTGGAGGTCATATCTACCAGCATTGAGCCCAACTGCTGCGGCGTGCCCTGATTGATGTAAATCGAGCGGCACTCGGGCTTGGTGTCGGAATCCCAGGTCAGCACTTTTACCCCGCGCTGCATGGCGCGTTTCAGCGCCGGACACAGCCCGTCAGGTGAAACGGCAGCAACGACAATCGCGTTGTACCCCTGATTGACGAAGTTATTGATCATCTGCACCTGACCGGACACGCTCGGTTCGGTCGGGCCGTCATAGGTGACATCCACGCCCAGCGCTTTCCCCGCCGCCGTCGCCCCGTTGCCGCCGCTGGTGAAGTACCCGACGCCGACCAGTTTTGGAATAAATGCGATGCGTTCAGCTGCCTGCGCACTCAGGCAGGCGAGGCTGACGGCACTGGCGATCAGCATGGTTTTCAGCATTTTGGTTTTCATCTTGCACCCCGGTTCATTTGGATAATAAAGAAGGAGAAGACGCAGACCAGCGCTGGCGGTAACGCTGGAAAACACTGCGGATAAGACCCCGGTTGAGGCTGGCGGAACGGCCAATCACCACCACGATCAGCAACGCACCGGACAGCGCGCTGGAGACCTGACTTGAGACGCCGACCATCTGCAACCCCTGTTGCAAATAGCCGATCAGCAGCGTCGCCAGCGCCGTCCCGAGAATAGAACCCGAACCGCCGTAAATATTTGCGCCACCGAGCACCACGGCGGTGATGGCCGGCATCAGCAGCGCATTGCCGAGATCGGAACGCGCCGAGCCGAAATAAGAGGTCATCAGAATGGCGGCTACCGCCGATGCCAGCCCGGTCATGCCGTAGAGCGCAAACACCGTCCGGCTGACCGGCAGCGCACCGTAGCGTGCCACGCGGGCATTCTGGCCGATGAGAAACACGTTGCGCCCGGTGCGACTGCGGTGCATCAGCAGCCAGAAAAACAGCGTGGCGGCGAGGAAAATCAGCAGAGGCATCGGCAGGCCGAGCACCACCTGATTGGCAAAATTGGTGAAGACATCCGGGAAATTACCGATGCCTTCAAAGCCGGTCGCGCCCGCCAGCCCGGAGAGCAACAAGGCGCTGCCGCCGAACAGGTACAGTGTGCCGAGCGTTATCACCAGCGGATTGACGCCGGTATAGAGGATCAGCGCCGCGTTGAGTAAACCGCAGGCTGCGCCGAGCATCAGAGTGAGAACGAGCGCCAGCGCCAGCGGCACACCGGCCTGACACAAGACACCGAGCGCGATGGCGCACAGGCCGATGGTTGAGCCGAAGGAAATGTCGATCCCGCCGCTGACAATCACCAGCGTCAGCGGCAGCGCCACAATGCCGATGGTGATGAAGTCACTGGTGCTGAAAAGTAGCGTATTGGCATCAAGCATTCGCGGATTCGCGAAGCTGAACAGCAGAATTTCCAGTATCAGCAGCGCCAGCAGCGCCGCTTCCCAGCCATACTGTTGAAGGATTTTCATCACGCTACCCCGCCTTTTTTGCCGGTGCTTAAACGGCGTGTGAGATGTTTTTGCTGACCAGGTTTACGCTCAGCAGGCTTTTTCTGTTCGGGCTGGCTGGCAGAGAGGAAGCGGGCGTATTTCTGGCGGCGCAGATTTTTTTGTAACGCCTGGCGCAGTCTGCCGTCGAACACCAGCACCGCCAGCAACACCAGTCCGGCAATAAAATCATTCCACCAGGCAGGCAGCCGGAGCAGCACCAGCACGCTGTCGATCTGGGTGAGGAAATACGCACCGAGCACCGCACCGAGAATCGAACCGGTGCCGCCGAGCAGACTGATCCCGCCCAGTACGCAGGCGGCGATGGCTTTCATTTCCAGCCCGCTGCCGGTCTGATTGGGGACAAAGCCAATTTGCGAGGCAAAGACGATACCGGCGATCGCCGCCATCATGCCGTTAATACCGAACGCCAGAATACGCACACGGTTAACCGCCACGCCGAGCTGCCGCGCGCCCTGTAAGTTATCGCCGACCGCGTAAAAACTGCGGCCAAACGCAGTGCGGCTGAGCATCCAGAACATCGCGCCCAGCAGTACGATAATTCCCCAGCCGAGCGCCGATACGCTGAGAAATACCGGTTCGGACAGCGATTTCAGCCCCGCCGGTAAGCCCTCAATCCATTTGCCGCCGGTCATCAGCAGCATCAGCCCGCGATACAGCCCGAGCGTGCCGAGCGTCGCGACTATCGCCGGAATGCGCAGCCATGCGACCAGTACGCCGTTGAACACTCCGGCCAGCAGCCCGGTTCCCAACGTGATGACGCAGGCCAGCGCCAGATTCATACCGTCGTTGAGCAACACGCCCAGCGTGACAGCGCACAAACCCGTGATCGACCCGACCGATACGTCAATATTGCGGGTCAGCATCACCAGCGTCGCGCCCATTGCCAGCAGCATCAGGATCTGCGCGCTGCCAAAAATCATGCTCAGCGTCTGGAAGCTGAACGACTGCCGGTCCATGACGCCGAGCAACGCAAACAGCGCGATAATCGCCATCAGCGCGGTCAGTTCACGGTTGTTTTGTATCCGCTTCAGCATGAGGATCCTCCGGGGGCAGCGGTCTGGGGATGGTTACCAAAAGCGATGTGCATGATGTTGTTGACGTTTATTTCGCTGCCCTTCAATTCGCCACTCATTTCGCCCTGATGCATGACGAATACGCGATCGGCCAGCGCCTCGATTTCATCCAGATCCGAAGAAATCAGGATCACCGCGACATTCTGTTCAACAACGTTGCGCAGCAGCTGATAGATGTCGGCGCGGGCGGAGACGTCCACGCCGCGCGTCGGCTCATCGACGATCAGCACCGCAGGCTGCGCTTCCAGACATTTCGCAATCAGCAGCTTTTGCTGATTGCCGCCGGAGAGCGTGCGGGCGGTTTGTGAACCGTCGCGGTACTTGATCCCCAGTGCGCGGTGATAACGTTCGAGTACCGCCGCTTCGCGTTTGATGTTCAGCCACCAACTCTGACGGTTAAAGGTCAGCGAGGTAGTGTTCCAGCTCAGCGGCGCATCGAGATACAGGCCGGACGCCTGACGGTCCTCCGGCAGATACACCAGCCCCTTTTGCAGCCGCTGCAACGTGTTCAGCCCGCTGATGTCGTGCTGCATCAGCCGCACCTCACCGCTTTTTGCTTCGCGCAGGCCGTACAGGGTTTCTGCCAGCTCGGTTCGCCCTGCCCCGACCACGCCTGCCAGCCCGACGATTTCCCCGGCGCCGGCGCTAAATGAAATATCGATAAAGCCTTCGCCGGTAAGATTTTCTACCTGCAAGACCGGTTCCCGGCCTTTGGCATTGCGCCGCGTGCCGGATAAATCCAGCCACAGCTTTTGTTCAGCGGGCAACGCCACGTCCTGCGTTTGCGGCGTGATAGCGCGGATTAGCGCGTCATTATCAAGTTCAGCCAGCGTGCCGGTGAGGGCAATTTTGCCGTCGCGCATCACGCTGACCCGGTCGGCAATCGCGCGGATTTCAGGTAGTTTGTGGGAGATAAACACCACGCCGACGCCTTTTGCGGTGAGATGGCGAACCTGCGTGAACAGGCGGGCGGATTCGGCGGGCGTGAGCGAGGCGGTCGGTTCATCGAGGATCAGCAAACGTGCGTCGCGCATCAGCCCGCGCAGGATTTCCACCAGCTGCTGATCCGCCACTTCCAGCGTTCCGGCCAGTGCGCCGAGCGGCAGATTGCAGCCCAGCCCGCTCAACGTTTCGAGTAATTTTTTCTCGCTGGCCTGACGGGCGGGTAAGCGGAACAAAATGTTTTCTCGCACCGTCAGGCTCGGAAACAGCATCGGTTCCTGCGGCACCAGATAGATGCCTGCCTGATGCGCTTTGGCCGGGGTCAGCGCCAGCAGCGGCGCGCCGCCAAGCTGCATTTCGCCGCAGTCAGCGGTTTCGACTCCGGCAATGATTTTCATCAGCGTCGATTTCCCCGCCCCGTTCCCACCCAGCAGCGCGTGAACTTCACCGGCGCGCAGACTGAAACCGATATCTTTCAGCACCGCCACGCCGGAAAAGCTTTTGCTAACGCCGCTGACCTGCAGCAGCACCGTGGATGAGGCTAAGACGTGTTCTGGCTGCTGCATACATCACCCTCAGAGCGGATACATTAAATGAACAAATGTATTTATTGTTTAACAATGTTCATAAACCTAGTCTGCGTTGAGCAGGAAAACTTTTGCATCGATCACAGTTTGTTCAACTCATATACTCTGCGATATGATTCATGCGGCAATCATTCAGGATTTGCCATACACATCACAGTTAACAACATTTTGTTAACGAACAATTGATCTACATTTTGATAAGTGTTCACTATGACTTCTGAAAACGGCAAGAAAACGAACCTGTCCGATTTGACTAACCATCTGGAATTCAGCATGGGTGAAGAGGAACTGCTGGCGCGCACCGCGTGGTTCTATTACCACGACGGCCTGACCCAGAATGAGATTGGTGAACGGCTCGGGTTGACGCGGCTCAAAGTGTCGCGCCTGCTGGAGAAGGGCCGACAGTCGGGCGTGATCCATGTGCAAATCAACTCGCGCTTCGAGGGTTGTTTGTCGCTGGAAAACACTCTGCTGGAGCGCTTTAGTTTGCAGCAGATCCGCGTGTTGCCGCAGCTGGCCGACGGTTCGCTAAGTGCACGTCTGGGCGTCGGCGCGGCGCATATGCTGATGACGTTGCTCAAACCTGAACAGCTGCTGGCGGTAGGTTTTGGTGAAACGGCGATGAGTACGCTGCAACATCTGAGCGGTTTCATCTCATCGCAGCAGATCCGTATGGTCACGCTATCCGGCGGCGTCGGACCTTACATGACCGGCATCGGCCAGCTCGACGCGGCCTGTGGTGTGAGCATTATTCCGGCACCGTTGCGTGCTTCTTCGGCCAGCGTCGCGGCGATTTTTCGACAAGAGCGTAATGTCCACGACGTGATGCTCGCGGCCTGCGCCGCGGATATCGCCGTGGTCGGCATCGGCTCGCTGAATCAGAAACAGGAAGCGACGATTTTACGTTCCGGTTACATCAGCGAAGGTGAACAACTGTTATTTGGCCGTAAAGGCGCGGTCGGCGACATTCTCGGATTCTTTATGCAGCGCAATGGCGAGCTGGCGGAAAACATGGCGATCCACGATGAGCTGATCGCCGTCGCCCCCGACGAACTGGCCAGTATCCCGACCGTACTTGGCGTCGCGGGCGGCGTCGAAAAAGCCGAGGCGATTGTCGCGGCGCTCAAAGGTAAACGCATTAACGCACTGGTTACTGAAGAGAGCACAGCAAGAGCCATGCTGGCGCTGCTCGGCTGACCCGCAGGGTTTATGGGGTGTGGCGGTCAGGTAACAGGTGCCCGATAAACCGGCACGAGAGAAACTGGCGATGACCTCAACCCTGAACTCTGACGACGATCGTAGCTATTTAATGGCGCTGGACGCCGGCACCGGCAGCGTCCGCGCGGTGATTTTCAATCTCGAAGGTGAGCAAATCGCCGCCGGGCAGGCCGAGTGGATCCATCTGGCCGTGCCGGATGTGCCCGGCTCGATGGAATTCGATCTGCAAAAGAACTGGCAGCTGGCCTGTCAGTGCATTCGCCAGGCGCTGCACGAAGCGCATCTCCCCGCCTCCGCCATCCGCGCCGTAGCCGCCTGTTCCATGCGCGAAGGCATCGTGTTGTATGACAAATCTGGTGAACCGATCTGGGCCTGCGCTAACGTCGATGCGCGCGCCAGCCGCGAAGTCTCAGAGCTGAAAGAAATCCACGATTTTCAGTTTGAGCGCGAAGTGTATGAATGCTCCGGGCAGACGCTGGCGCTGAGCGCTATGCCGCGCCTGCTGTGGCTGGCGCATCATCGCCCGGACATTTACCGCCAGGCAGCGACGGTTACGATGATCAGTGACTGGCTGGCCTATAAGCTCAGCGGCGAGCTGGCGGTGGACCCTTCCAACGCGGGTACCACCGGCATGCTGGATCTCGCCACGCGCAACTGGCGGCCGGAGCTGCTGGACATGGCCGGTCTGCGCGCCGACATGCTTTCTCCGGTAGCTGAAACCGGTACACGCCTGGGATACGTGACCGCCAGCGCGGCGGAAGGCTGCGGGCTGAAAGCCGGAACGCCGGTCGGCATGGGCGGCGGCGACGCTCAGCTTGGCACGCTTGGCCTCGGGCTGGTGCGTCCCGGTCAGACGGCAGTGCTTGGCGGTACGTTCTGGCAACAAATCGTCAATCTGCCTGCGCCGATCACTGACCCTGAAATGAATATCCGCGTCAATCCTCACGTCATCCCCGGTATGGCGCAGGCGGAATCCATCAGTTTCTTCACCGGCCTGACCATGCGCTGGTTCCGCGATGCGTTCTGCACCGAAGAGAAAACCCTCGCCCAGCGTCTTGGCGTCGATACTTACAGCCTGCTGGAAGACATGGCAGCGCGCGTACCGGTCGGTTCCTGGGGCGTGACGCCGGTGTTCTCCGACGCAATGCATTTCAAAAACTGGTATCACGCTGCCCCGTCGTTCATCAATCTCTCCATCGACCCTGAAAAATGCAACAAACCGACGCTGTTTCGCGCGCTGGAAGAAAACGCCGCCATCGTCTCGGCCTGCAATCTGGACATGATCGCCAGCTTCTCCGGCGTTCGCGCCAAATCGCTGGTGTTCTCCGGCGGGGGTTCGAAAGGCAAGTTGTGGTGTCAGATTTTAAGTGATGTCACCGGCGTGCCGGTCAACGTACCGGTCGTGAAAGAGGCCACGGCGTTAGGCTGCGCGATTGCGGCGGGAGTGGCGGCGGGCGTGTATTTGTCCCTCGCCGAAACGGGTGAAGCACTGGTGCGCTGGGAATGGGAGTATCAGCCGGTGGCGGCAAACCATGAACTTTATCTTGCGCAGAAGGCGAACTGGCAGGCGGTGTACGCTGACCAGCTGGGATTAGTAGACAGGCATCTGACGACGTCGATGTGGAAAGCACCGGGGTTGTGACAGCTCCTCCCCTGCGAAGGGGAGAAGCCAAAACCCTCTCTGGCGTTATTTGACACTCGCCATCGGCGGGTCCATCGCAACTTTCCCTTTAATCGCCTTGTTTTTCACTCTCCGCGACCACATCGCAGTCAGTATCGGGACTAATATCGAGGTGACGATAACCGAGGTGGCGACCAGTGCCGTCGCTGCCGGAGCCACCGCTTTAAACTGTGGCACCATTTCAGCGATCAGTACCGGAGTGGCGACCGCTGCGCCGGCAGAGCTTGAAGCTGCAATACCCGCCGTACCGTCACCGCCGCCGATAAATTTATCGGCCAGAATTAACGGAATACCAGTCAGGATAATCACGGAAACGCCCAGCAGTACACCCAGCAGGCCAGTTTGTGCGATAACCGTCAGATTGATGGTGTTACCAAGTGCAAAAGCGAAGAACGGGATCAGCGTTTGTACCGCTTTGCTGAAGAATTCACGCAGTTCAGGATCCAGATTACCTAAGCCAAAGCCGATCAGAAATGGCAGCACCGCGCCGACGAAAACGTGCGGTTCGAAAGAGGCAATACCGGCGGTGCCGAGGATGATCATGGTCATCAGCGGGCCGGATTCCAGAGACATCAGCACGAAAGCACCCGCCTCTTCTTTGGTGCCATATTGCTGCATCACCGAGGCGTACAAGCCGCCGTTGGTCATGTCCATCGACGCGACCAGCGCCAGAACGGAAAGCCCGGCGAAGAAGCCGAACTCGACGCCGTTTTCCGGCATGAAGCGCGATGCCACCGCCGCCACAATCCACGCCACGGCAATTTTGGTCACCACCAGCGTGCCGGACTTACGCAGCACCGTCCCGGTGGCGCTCAGTTTTATCGACGCACCCATGCAGAAAAACCATACCGCCAGAATCGGCACGGTGCCGGTGATCAGGCCGTTTGTGAAGGAGCCGAAATATTTACCGGAGTCAGGTGCAAAGGTATGGCACAGCGCACCAATGAAGAGAGGAACTAACATCATTCCGCCGGGGATTTTTTCTATCGCTCGTTTAATGTGCATATTTTCCACCTGATGTAAAAGTAACGTATTACCGAATGCCGTTACGTTATCCATTCTCCAGGCTTATAAAAGTGATGCCAATCATAAAATGAAACGATGTTTCTATTTTTTAGATCGTGGGTTTTATTAATTTATCTCGTCAATAATTAATTTCAGCGCGAAATCACATTTTAGGATTATTAGTACGAAAATGCTTAACCCACAGAAACAAAAAAACCCGCAACAGTCGCCTGTGCGGGGGGTATTTGAACGAAAAACGAAGAAAGATCAGCTGAGCGTGGTCGTGCCGAATGCCTGACGCCAGTCGGCGTCGAACTTTTCTACCGCAGACTGCACGGCGGGCGTATTTAGCAGCTGTTCGGCAACATCCACCGGCAAGGTGATCGACTGACAGCCCGCCAGCAGACAATCCATCGCCTGACGTGGCGTTCTGAAACTCGCTGCCAGCACTTTTGACTGCGGGGCGTGCAGGCTGAGCAGCGTCTGTAATTCTTTCACCATTGCGATGCCGTCGCCGCCCTGCGCATCCAGACGGTTCACATAAGGCGCAACATATTCCGCACCGGCCAGCGCCGACAGCAAGCCCTGACCTGCCCCGTAAACGGCAGTGCCGAGCGTCGGAATATTCATGCCTTTCAGCTTTTTAATCGCCGCCAGACCTTCGCTGGTGACCGGAATTTTTACCACCAGACCAGAAACCCGCTGCGACAACAGCAGCGCTTCGGCAACCATCTGTTCGGCGTCTGATGCCATCACCTGAGCAAATAATTTTCCGGTGCCGCCCAGCGCATCACGCAGCGCAGGCAACACATCCCACAGCGATTTCCCCTCTTTCGCCACGATGCTCGGATTGGTAGTCACACCCTGCAACGGCAAAATGCGTGAAAGACGTTTTACCGCAATGACATCGGCAGTATCGAGATACAACTCCATAACTCTCTCCCTGAAACCTGTGAGCGAATGCAAAGTTCGGTGATTGTACGCCAGCAAGCACAGGGTTTGTTGATCGTTGTCAAATGACTTTCGAATGAAAGATCATAGATTGTGAATGAAGATATCAGCAACGGGAGTGTCGGTATGATTTTCAACGTGCAGCGTTATTCCACCCATGATGGTCCGGGGATCCGCACGGTGGTGTTTCTCAAAGGCTGTTCGCTGAGCTGTTCGTGGTGCCAGAACCCCGAAAGCCGCTCGGCCGCACCCGATGTGCTGTTCGATTCCCGCCTTTGCAGCACCGGTTGCCAGCACTGTGCGCAGGCGTTTCCCCACGCTGTCACGGTGGCAGACGGTGGCATTGATATCCATCGTGAAAACTTTTCAGTCAGTGATTTAGGCCAGCTGGAACAGATTTGCCCGGCCGGTGCGCTGAGCGCGTGCGGTGTTGAAACCGATATCGATGCCCTGATGAAGCAAATCCTGCGCGACAAGCCGTTTTATCAGCGCACCGGCGGTGGTGTAACGCTTTCCGGCGGTGAGCCCTTTATGCAACCGCAAACGGCACTGACGCTGCTGCAACGCTGTCGTCAGGAAGGTTTGCACACAGCGGTGGAAAGCTGCCTGCATGTGCCGTGGAAGTACATAGAGCCTTCACTCGGTGCGCTGGATTTGCTGCTGGCGGATTTGAAACACGTCGCCGACGAGCCGTTTAAACGCCTGACCGGGGGGTCGGCAAAACGGGTGCTGGATAACTTCCGCCGCCTGGCTGCTGCCGGGCAGAAGCTGATTGTCCGGGTTCCGCTGATCCCTGATTTCAATGCCGACCGGGCGTCCATCCGCCAGATTGTCGATTTCGCCGCTGACGAAACCGGCTGCGATGCGATTCACTTTTTGCCTTATCACACCCTTGGCATCAACAAATATGTCCTGCTCGGACACCCCTATCTGGCCCCGCGCCAGCCGTTAAATGACCCCGACCTGCTGACGTTCGCCGAAGAATACGCCGCCGGAAAAGGGCTTTGTGTACAGTTAAGAGGATAAAAATAATGACCCAGCTGAATCTGAACACCCTTGCCAACCGCATCCGCGCACACAAAGAGGCGCTGATCCACATCGTCAAACCGCCGGTGTGTACCGAACGCGCACAGCATTACACGCAGATTTATCAACAACATGCCGATAAACCACTGGCGGTACGCCGCGCCCTGGCGCTGGCTGAACATCTGCGACAACGCACTATCTGGATCAAACACGACGAGCTGATTGTCGGTAATCAGGCCAGCGAAGTGCGCGCTGCGCCAATTTTTCCTGAATACACCGTGGGCTGGATCGAGAGTGAAATCGATGCGCTGGCCGATCGTCCGGGCGCGGGTTTTGCGGTCAGCGAAACCAATAAAAAAATTCTGCATGACATTTGTCCTTGGTGGCGTGGCCAGACCGTTCAGGACCGCTGCTACGGCATGTTTACCGACGAACAGAAAGCGCTCCTCGAGAGCGGCATCATCAAAGTGGAAGGCAATATGACCTCCGGCGATGCCCATTTGGCAGTGAATTTCCCGCTGTTGCTGGATCTGGGGCTGGACGGTTTGCGCCACAAAGTCGATGAACGTCGCAGCCGTATCAACCTGACTGACTGGGAGGATTTGCACAGAGAACAACTGCTGAAAGCCATCGATATCACGCTGGCGGCGGTGAGCGAACACGTTACACGCTTTGCCGCGCTGGCGCGGGAGATGGCGGAGGCAGAAACGCGAGAAAGCCGTCGTTCCGAACTGCTGACTATCGCCGCCAACTGCGACATCATCGCTCACCAGCCGCCGAAGAATTTCTGGCAGGCATTACAACTGTGCTACTTCATCCAGCTGATGTTGCAGATCGAGTCCAACGGCCACTCCGTTTCCTTCGGGCGTATGGACCAATATTTGTATCCGTTCTACCGCCGCGACGTGGAGCTTGAGCAAACGCTGGAGCGCAGTCAGGCGATCGAACTGCTGCAAAGCTGTTGGCTAAAATTACTGGAGGTGAACAAGATCCGCTCCGGGACGCACTCGAAAGCCTCGGCGGGCAGCCCGCTGTATCAGAACGTTACCCTCGGCGGTCAGATGCTACATCACGGCGTGTCTGCGGATGCGGTGAATCCGCTCTCCTATGCGGTGCTGGAATCCTGCGGGCAGTTGCGTTCTACCCAACCAAATCTGAGCGTGCGTTATCACGCAGGAATGAGCGCCGATTTCCTCGACGCCTGTGTACAGGTGATCCGCTGTGGTTTCGGGATGCCGGCCTTCAACAACGATGAAATCGTCATTCCTGAGTTCATCAAACTGGGCGTCGAAAAAGAAGATGCGTACGATTACGCCGCCATCGGTTGTATCGAAACTGCCGTTGGCGGCAAATGGGGTTACCGCTGCACCGGCATGAGTTTCATCAACTTCGCCCGCGTGATGCTGGCGGCGCTGGAACAGGGTCAGGATGCGAAAAGCCAGACCTGTTTCCTGCCGCAGCAGCGTGGTTTATCGCAGAATAATTTCGAGAATTTCGAACAGGTCTTCGCGCAGTGGGATGAACAAATCCGCTATTACACGCGAAAATCTATCGAAATTGAGTGCGTGGTCGATACGGTGCTGGAAGAAAACGCGCAGGATATTCTGTGTTCGGCGCTGGTGGATGATTGTATCGAGCGCGGCAAAACCATCAAGCAAGGCGGCGCAAAGTACGACTGGGTGTCAGGTTTGCAGGTCGGGATCGCTAATTTGGGCAACAGTCTGGCGGCGGTCAAAAAACTGGTGTTCGACCAGGGTGCAATGGGTCAGAAGGAACTGGCGGATGCGCTGGCGTCTGATTACGCGGGGCTGGACGGAGAACGTCTGCGCCAGCGTCTGATTAACGGCGCGGAGAAATACGGCAACGATCACGACGATGTCGATCAACTGCTGGTGCGTGCCTATCAGTGTTATATCGATGAGCTGGCCAATTATCACAATACCCGTTTCGGACGCGGCCCGATTGGCGGCACCTATTATGCGGGCACGTCGTCGATTTCTGCCAACGTGCCTTTTGGGGCAGGCACAACGGCGACGCCGGATGGCAGAAAGGCCTACACTCCGCTGGCGGAAGGCGCCAGCCCGGCATCCGGTACCGACCATCTGGGGCCGACGGCGGTCTTTAACTCGCTGGGAAAATTGCCGACCGAAGCGATCCTCGGGGGCGTATTGCTGAACCAAAAACTGAACCCGGCGTCGCTGGAAAACGAAACTGACCGTCAGACGCTGATGCTGATGCTGCGGACATTCTTCGAGGAGCATCGCGGATGGCACGTTCAGTACAATATCGTTTCCCGCGAGACGTTGCTCAAAGCGCGGAAAGAACCGCAAAACTACCGTGATCTGGTGGTGCGCGTAGCCGGTTACTCCGCGTTCTTTACGGCTTTATCGCCTGAGGCTCAGGATGATATTATCGCGCGCACTGAACATACACTTTGATGTTCGCATCAGAATTTAATTTTACCGGGGCGGCTGCGGCCGCCCGTATTTTCGGGCGATTATGAACGACAGACAGCAACTTATCCTCCAATGGGTAAACGATAAACATCGGATCAGCGTCAGTGAGCTGTCGGAAATTTGTCAGGTATCGGAAGTGACGATCCGTCACGATCTCACTCAGCTGGAACAGCGTCATTATCTGCGCCGTGCGCACGGTTTTGCCGTTGCCATTCAGACCGACGATGTGGATACGCGCATGATGACGAACTTCGCGCAGAAACAAAAACTGGCGAAATTCGCAGCCTCGCTTATCCATGACGGCGAAACAGTATTTTTCGAAAGCGGCAGCAGCATTGCCCTGCTGGCACAATATCTTTCTGATAAGAAGAACCTGACGGTGATCACCGTCAGCAGCTACGTGGCGTCATTACTGAAAAGTATGCCCTGCGATGTGGTCTTACTCGGCGGGATGTACCAGAAGACCAGCCAGACGGTGGTCGGGCCGCTGACCAAAATGTGTCTGCAACAAATGAACTTCAGCAAAGCCTTTATGGGCATCGACGGGTTTACCGGTTCTACCGGATTCACTGGCCGGGATATGCTGCGGGCAGATATCGTCAATGCGGTGGTCGCGAAAGGTGCAGAGAATATCGTGCTGACGGACTCCTCGAAATTCGGCCAAATCAACCTTAATCCGCTCGGGCCGGTGAGTGCATTCAGTCGTGTGATTACGGATGAGTTGTTAGCAGAAGTGTATCAGCGGGCGCTTTCAGACTCAGGCATTAAAGTCAGCCTGGTCGGCTGACTCTTTCTCTGTTCCTGCGGGGATTTACTGTCCGTAGTAGGCGTTCTTCCCATGCTTGCGCAGATAGTGTTTATCCAGCAACTGCGGCTGCATATCTGGCAACTGCGGCGTTAACTGACGGGAGAAAATGCCCATGTAGGCGATTTCTTCCAGCACCACGGCGTTATGAACCGCGTTATCTGCATCTTTTCCCCACGTAAACGGCCCATGAGAATGCACCAGCACCGCCGGAATATCGGCCGGTGACAGGTGACGTTCAGCAAAAGTGTTAACAATTACTTCGCCGGTTTCCCATTCGTAACGCCCGGCAATTTCTGCTTCAGTCATCAGTCGCGTACAGGGAATATTGCCGTAGAAATAATCCGCATGCGTCGTGCCCCACGCCGGAATATCAATGCCTGCCTGCGCCCAGATGGTCGCGTGGCGAGAATGCGTATGCACGATGCCGCCCGCTTCGGGGAAATTCAGATAAAGCACGCGGTGAGTATCGGTATCGGAAGACGGTTTTTTACTGCCCTCAACGACTTTGCCGGTTTCCAGCTCCACCACCACCATATCGTCCACGCCCATGTGCTCGTATTCCACACCGGATGGCTTGATAACAATCAGCCCCTGCTGGCGGTCTACAGCACTGACGTTTCCCCAGGTAAAGGTCACCAGATTATGGCGAGGCAGTGCCAGATTGGCCTCCAGTACCTGCTCTTTCAGTTGTTTTAGCATGATGGTTCCCTCGTCTGTCGATGACCTATTGTCTGGGCGACAGGAGATCGCAGGTATGGGGGAATTGGCTAAAGAGTGCGTAAAGATCTGCTGCAAACGCAAAAGTGCCCGTGCGCACAGAAGTGAGGTGTGAACGAGGCCGGTTTTTAGTCTTTTGTGCTCCGCGGGCGCAGCCTGCTGGTGAATTAAGATTATTCACCTAGTGAATGAATAGTAAATTCACTATTTTTATTCAACGGATGCAAAAGTGCGTCCGGATGATACAAATTATGAATAAAGGTTCGGAGCAGCTGAGAAATTCGTGAGTCGCGTGAAGGATCACAAGGTGAAATCCGGTGAAAACGCCGCAGGTTACCTATACTTATGAATGATGCTGAACGTTAATCCTTTGAGGAAGATAACTATGATGCTCGTAAATAAACGCGTTGCCAGTATTGCACTGGTTCTGACTTTAGCAATGTCTGTTACCGCTTGTGGTAACTGGTCCAAACGTGACCGTAACACGGCCATTGGCGCCGGTGCCGGTGCACTTGGTGGTGCGGTTCTGACTGACGGCAGTACATTGGGCACGTTAGGTGGCGCAGCAGTTGGTGGTATTGTGGGTCATCAGGTTAGTAAATAAGTATTAAAAAAACTCAACAGAAAAGACGCTGCGCTTTTGAATAGCGCAGCATCTTGTTTTCATCAGCCGCCAGCCAGTTTCACTTTCATGCCTTTCGCTTCCAGAAGTTGTTTGAGCAGATCGCGCTTGTCGCCCTGGATCTCAATCACGCCCTCTTTCACCGCACCGCCACAGCCGCATTTCTTTTTCAGCTCCGCCGCCAGCTTTTCCAGCGCCGCATCATCCAGATCCACACCGGTAATCAGACAGACGCCTTTGCCTTTACGGCCACTGGTCTGACGCTGAATGCGCACAATGCCGTCGCCTTTCGGTCGCACAACGGCGGCTTTTGGCTCATCTATTCTGCCGCTGTCCGTCGAATAGACTAAGCGAGTGTTGTTATCGTTGCTCATATCAGCCTCTTCTTAACGCAGTGAATCGCGGATTTCACGCAGGGTCTGCGCCGGATCGGCAGACTGCGTGATCGGGCGACCAATCACCATGTAATCCACACCGGCGGCCAGCGCTTCCTGCGGCGTCATCACGCGGCGCTGATCGTCAGCCTTGCTGCCTGCGGGGCGGATGCCCGGCGTCACCAGCTGGAACGCACTGCCGAGCGCGGATTTGAATCGCGTGGCTTCCTGCGCAGAACAGACAACGCCATCCAGACCGCAGTCGCGGGTCAGACGCGCCAGACGCTCGGCGTAATCTGCCGGTGACAATGTAATGCCTAGATCGGCCAGATCGCTGCCTTCCATACTGGTCAGCACGGTGACGGCGATCAGCAGCGGAGCATCTTTACCGAAGGGCACCAGCGCCTCTTTCGCCGCCGTCATCATGCGCGCGCCACCGCTGGCGTGCACGTTCACCATCCACACGCCGAGGTCGGCAGCGGCCGCTACAGCGCGCGCCGTGGTGTTAGGAATATCGTGGAATTTCAGATCCAGAAAGACGTCGAAGCCGCGCGACTGCAAATCTTTGACCATCTGCGGACCGAAGTGGGTAAACATCTCTTTGCCAATTTTCAGACGGCAATCACGCGGATCGATTTTATCGGCGAATGCCAGCGCGGAGGATTTATCAGCGTAATCAAGTGCGACAACAATAGGTGATGAATTTAAGTCGTTGTTGTTAATGTTATTTTCTGACTTCATGTCTTCAGCCTCTTGTTAATTTTCAAATCAGGAAGGAAAAGCATAATTTCTGCCGCCCGCATTTTACATGGCAAGACGCCGAATTCACAGCTACACCTAATGTGACAGTTTTATTAAATTTTTGTTATGCACTAGACGATGTCACAAGGCTGGCTTAGCTTGTTACTTTTACACGAAGGAAAGGCAGAAAAATGAGTGAAATAACGACCCTGACCGTAAAAATTTCGGTGGAACTGAAAGAGCTGATCAAAAATGCTGCCGCCGAAGCCGAGCATTCATTAAGCGCAGAAGTCGCTGAACGCCTGGAAGCGAGTTTTAATCCGGCCGCCCACAAAGGAAAAAAGGCCGCCAGGGCGACCGAACACGATATTGACAATCAACATCTGGCGGAAGAGTCAGAACCCGCTCTGACCGCCAAAGAAATCAAGAAGCTGCGTACGCTGATTAACGCGCGTAAAGCGAGCAGCAAGAAGAAATAATTAAAGCCCTTTCCCCCGGTAGGTAAAAATACAGGGGGAAATATTACTGCCCATCCAATCCTCTGATAGGTTTGATCGTCGCCCAGCCTCGACAGGACGGGCAATGCCAGTACAGCGAATGCGCGGTGAAGCCGCATTTGTGGCACCGGTAACGCGGTTTGGTACGGATCTGTTCGCCGACCATATCCCGCAGCAGCCCCAGACTTTCTTTCGCACGCCCCTCTTCTGCATCAGCCAGATGGTAATCCATCAGGTGATGGAACACGCGCATGGTCGGATGGCGTTGAAGCTGACGGTTAATATAGTTCTGCGCGACTTCACGGCCTTCTTCCTGATGGATAATCTCCGCCAGCATCAGCTCAGCGGTTGCACCGGTATTTTCATCCACGCAGCGTTTGAGAAACTCCGCCCAGGCCAGCGTATCTTTCAGATTGAGATAGCACTCCTGCAACATTGGCAGCGCTTCGCTGACAATCTCTTTATCCTGCTCCAGCACCCGCTGTAACGCATCGGCGGCTTTACGGTATTCGCCCTGCGCCATCAGAATGCGACCCTGCATGATAGAAACGCGGGCACAGAGTTTGTCTGCCGCGGCGGCTTTCTTCAGCAATCCTGTCGCTTTATCGAAATCATCCGATACCATCGCCTGCAAAGCCAGTTCGCACCAGAAATGGGCGATTTCTTTGCGACGGTTCTCTTTTCCCAGTTTGACCAGACGTTCGGCCACGTCGATGGCATTCTGCCAGTCGCTGGTTGCCTGATGAATGATCAACAACTGTTCCAGGGCGAAAAGCTGGAAATCCTGCTCTTTCACCAGCTGGTTAAACATGTCTTCGGCGCGGTCATAAAAACCGGCGGTCATATAATCGCGTCCCAGCTGCTGTACGGCCAGCAGGCGTTGTTCGAAGGTCAGCGAGGCGCTTTCCATCAATGACTGATGGATACGGATCGCGCGATCGACCTCGCCACGGGAGCGGAACAGGTTACCAAGCGTCAGGTGCGCTTCGACCGTACTGCTGTCCTCTTTCAACATTTCGAGGAACAGGTCGACCGCTTTGTCCTGCTGATTGGAAAGCAGGAAGTTAACCCCCGCCACGTATTCACGCGACAGGCGGTTAGCATTTTCCTGTTTGTCCTGCTGAGAACTTCTGCGCCCCATGTACCAGCCATAGGCGGCCGCAACGGGCAACAACAGAAACAGCAGCTCTAACATAAAGGGTTATTCCTTGCTGACATCATAAGATGCTGCAGGCGGCGTCACGACAGCCACGGGCTCGATTTGCAGTTCCAGACGTTTGATTTTTCGCTGAGCGCGGCCAAGAGACAGGCGTACGCGAAGATAGAACAAACCGCAGATGACCCAGCCCAGAATGAAACCGGTCGCAAACAGCACGGCAAGCAGCGTTGAGACGCGATAGTCACCCTGCGCCAGCAAATAGTTGAAGGTCACAGTCTGATCGTTATGGGCGCCTAACGTGATTGAAATCACCACGATGACCAGTAAAAATAAAAAAATCAGCAGATATTTCACATTCATTCCTGTAATGCCGGGTATACCGGATGAATTATGCCAAAAACTCTCGTCCCGACCTAATAAGTTAGCATTTCTGCACAAAGCTGGGAAACATTGCCGAGGGTTAAAAGAGTAACTGTCTGAAGATCGCGCAACTTTTGCGATCGGCGACGTGAACCGGTGAAAACGACATGTAAGAGATATGGGGACGTTGCGCGTAAAATCAAAGGGGAACCGAAAAATTCCCCTTTGATTCGCGGAAGTATCAGAAATCGGATGAGGCGATTATTCGCGTTCAGCGATTTCTTTATTTTCTTCCGGCGGCGGCGTTAACGGCCCGATGTAACGCTCTGTCAGCCAGCAGGCAAGCGTCACCAGGATCCAGCTGATCCCAACTGAGGCTATCAGGTCACGCGGCCAGTGCATCCCCAACATCAGACGGCTGCCCATCACGACTATCGACCAGACCATCAGCGCAGTCACGGTCTTGTAGTGTTTACGACGCCACAGCAGCCCGATGCCCAGCAATGCCCAGCTTGCAGCAAACATCGTATGTCCCGAAGGGAACGCGTATCCGGTATCGTTCTGCCAGCTTTTATTCAGCCAGTGAGGGATCTGAACATTCTCACCGAGAATTTCTTTGACCTGCTTGCCACGCGCTTTGCTCTTCATCGCATAGAACTCCTGGACATTCATCTGATGATCGCTACCGAGCCACGCCACATAGGGCCGTGGCTCACGCACTTCCCCTTTGATGTAATCCTTAGCGAATTGTCCGATGAGCAGCGCCGCAGAGATGATCATTACCAGCCCAATCGCGGCTTTGATACGAAAACGCAGACACCATAAAAACCAGGCGCACAGGATAACCGTGGTGATAATCCCCCAGGGCTGGCTGACTGTTTCGGTCACCCAGTAAAGCGGGCGTAAAATCGCCGGATTGCCGCCGGGCGTCCATAACCAGCCACTTACCCACACCGCGGCAGGCATGATAAGCAGAAGAAGTGCCCCGAGGGTGGTGCGTTTGGCGATATCAAACATAGTCGTCCTTTCTGTTTTTTGTAAAATGCATATAAAGCAATGGAGTGTAACAATGTTGTAATTCCTTAACATTCCTTAAATCAGGGTTGTTGAGGTTACTGTTATAGTTCATAACTTATGAAGTAATCGTTCAAATATTCCCGCTAATATGTGAGCCAAACTGTGGCAAAATGGTGCCATGTTGTGATGGAAAGGCACCGATTCCCTATCCAGAGACCGCATCCGCACGTAGGATGCGCATCAATAAGTAAAATACTCACCGTAAATGAAGACTATTTGTGTTTTTTTTGGAGCGTAAAATGCAGCTGAAACGGGTGGCAGAAGCCAATCTGCCAACACCTTGGGGCGATTTCCTGATGGTGGGTTTTGAAGAATTGGCCACCGGGCACGACCACCTGGCGTTAGTTTTTGGCGATATCAGCGGTGAAACGCCTGTTCTGGCACGTGTTCACTCAGAATGCCTGACCGGCGATGCCCTCTTCAGCCTGCGCTGCGACTGCGGTTTCCAGCTCGAAGCAGCACTTAATGACATCGCTGAGGAAGGTCGCGGCATTCTGATGTATCACCGTCAGGAAGGCCGCAACATCGGTTTGCTGAATAAGATCCGCGCGTACGCCTTGCAGGATAAAGGCTATGACACCGTCGAAGCGAATCATCAGCTCGGTTTCGCCGCCGATGAACGCGACTTCACGCTTTGTGCCGACATGTTCAAACTGCTCGGCGTCGATTCCGTTCGCCTGCTGACCAATAATCCCAAAAAAGTCGAAATTCTGACTGAAGCCGGGATCAACATCGTCGAACGCGTCCCGCTGGTGGTTGGCCGTAATCCGGAAAACGAACGTTATCTTTCGACCAAGGCCGCCAAAATGGGTCACCTGCTCGATAACGATCTGCGCCACAAGTAATTCTGCTGCCGGGTATTCTGACCGGTAAATATTAAGGGCACCTTATGAAGGTGCCCTTTTTTATGGCTAAAACGGATTAATTAGACGATCACAACATTTTGCGGATGACGTAATGCAAAATGCCGCCGTTCTGGAAGTAGGTCAGCTCGTTGCCGGTGTCGATACGGCAGCGCGCGTTAACCGTTTCTGCATGGCCGTCGGCGAACACAATTTGCACCGGTACGTCCTGCCCCGGTTTCAGCGTTTGCAGCCCGCTGACACTAATCAGCTCGTCGCCGGTCAGTTTCAGCGTTTTACGGGTGACGCCCTGCGGGAATTCCAGTGGCAAAATCCCCATACCGATCAGGTTCGAACGGTGGATACGTTCGAACGACTCGGCAATCACCACGCGAACGCCCAGCAGACGTGGGCCCTTCGCCGCCCAGTCACGGCTGGAGCCGGAACCGTACTCTTTCCCGGCGATCACCGCCGTCGGCACGCTTTCATGCTGATAGCGCATCGCAGCGTCGTATATCGCCAGCTGATCCTGCGACGGGATGTGACGCGTATAACCGCCCTCCACGCCCGGCACCATTTCGTTGCGGATACGGATGTTGGCGAAGGTTCCGCGCATCATCACTTCATGGTTACCACGTCGCGACCCGTAGGAGTTGAAGGCTTTCGGTTCCACACCGTGATTTTTCAGGTACAGCCCTGCCGGACTTTCAATTTTGATGTTACCGGCCGGTGAGATGTGGTCGGTGGTCACCGAGTCCGCCAGAATCGCCAGAATGCGGGCGTCTTTGATGTCTTCCACCGCATCCGGTTCTGCCTTCATGTCACTGAAGAAAGGCGGATGGCGGATGTAGGTGGAATCTTCCTGCCAGGTGTATGTCGGCGTGCCGTCGACCTGAATCGCCTGCCAGCTGGCATCACCGTTAAACACTTCGGCATACTCTTTATGGAACATCTCGGTAGTCACTTGCCCGACCGCATTGGCAATTTCTGCCGCCGTCGGCCAGATATCTTTCAGATATACCGGTTTGCCATCAGGATCTTCACCCAGCGGATCGGTGGTCAGATTGATGTTCATATTCCCGGCCAGCGCGTAAGCCACCACCAGCGGCGGCGAGGCCAGCCAGTTGGTTTTGATCAGAGGATGGATGCGCCCTTCAAAGTTACGGTTGCCCGACAGCACCGCACCGACGGTTAAATCACCGGATTTTATCGCCGATTCAATAGGTTCCGGCAACGGTCCTGAGTTTCCGATACAGGTCGTACAACCGTAACCAACCAGATTGAAACGCAGTTTTTCCAGATATGGCATCAGCCCGGCAGCATTCAGATAATCGGTCACCACTTTCGAACCCGGTGCCAGTGACGTTTTCACCCAGGGTTTGCTGGTCAGCCCTTTCTCAGCGGCATTCTTCGCCAGCAGCCCGGCGGCCATCAGCACGCTGGGGTTGGACGTGTTAGTACAAGACGTAATGGCGGCAATGACCACTGCACCGGTTTCCAGCGCGTAATGCTGACCGTCGAGGGTAAAGCTCTCTTTGTCCGTATGGCCAGGCTTGTTATTGCCAAGCTCCAGCTCCGTCGCGGCTTTGAACGCTTTCGGCACATCCGGCAGCGCCACCCTGTCCTGCGGGCGTTTCGGCCCGGCAAGGCTTGGCACGACATCGCCCATGTCCAGCGCCAGCGTACTGGTGAAGACCGGTTCGTCACCGGCGTTACGCCACAGGCCCTGCACTTGCGAATAGGCTTTTACCAGTTCAATCTGGTCGTCGCTGCGGCCACTGAGTTTCATGTAGCTCAGCGTCACGTCGTCCACCGGGAAGAAGCCGCAGGTCGCGCCAAATTCCGGTGACATATTGGCGATAGTCGCGCGATCTGCCAGCGGAAGATCCGCCAGACCGTCGCCGTAAAATTCGACGAACTTTCCGACCACGCCGTGTTTACGCAGCATCTGGGTGACGGTTAACACCAGATCGGTGGCGGTGATGCCTTCGCGCAGTTTGCCGGTCAGGCGGAACCCGACTACGTCCGGGATCAGCATCGACACTGGCTGACCGAGCATCGCCGCTTCGGCTTCGATACCGCCGCAGCCCCAGCCCAGAATGCCCAGGCCGTTAATCATGGTGGTGTGGGAATCGGTACCGACCAGCGTATCGGGGTACGCCACAGTTTTTCCGTTCTGCTCTTCATGCCAGACGGTCTGACCGAGATATTCAAGATTGACCTGATGACAAATACCGGTGCCCGGCGGCACAACGCGGAAACGGTTAAAGGCTTTCTGACCCCAGCGCAGGAACTGATAGCGCTCGTTGTTACGCTCCATTTCCAGACGGACGTTTTCATCAAACGCATCTTCATCGCCGAACTCATCAACGGTCACCGAGTGGTCGATCACCAGATCGACAGGCGACAGCGGGTTCACCTGCTCGACATTGCCGCCGAGACGTTTGACCGCCTGACGCATCGCTGCGAGATCCACCACGGCGGGTACCCCGGTGAAATCCTGCATCAACACGCGCGCCGGACGATAGGCAATTTCGCGATCGGCATGGCCGGTTTTTTGCCAGTCAACCAGCTCATGCAAATCGCTTTCAGTGACAGTGTCACCGTCTACGTGACGTAGCAGGTTTTCGAGTAAGACTTTAAGGGATTTTGGCAGACGCTGAATATCACCCAGCGTGTTGGCGGCAAGAGGCAGACTGTAGTAGTGAAACTCCTTACCCTGGACTGCCAGCTTATCCAGACTTCTGTTACGAATATCGGACGACATAGCTTCTCCTTATGCTTCACAGCACCAGCTGGGCAAAAAACCAATAACCCGCTGGCTTATAAGTGCATATATAAAGATAACACATATTTTTATTAACATTTTCATAACAGCTCAAACGGATCATCGGGCAAAAAAAATCCCGCGGCATCAGGCGATGTCACGGGACTTTTCAGTATCTGAAACTGACCGGAAATTTATTTGGTCGGCAGTTTAATATCTTTGAACATCTCTTCAATATCTTCGTTCGAACGCAGCGCAATCGCGGTATCCACCACGTCACGTGTCAGGTGCGGTGCGAAACGCTGAATGAAATCGTACATGTAGCTGCGCAGGAATGTGCTGCGGCGAAAACCGATTTTGGTGGTGCTGTAGGTAAAGATATCGCGCGCATCCACGGTCACCAGATCTGGATCCTGAACCGGATCAACCGCCATGCTGGCAATAACGCCCACACCCAGACCGAGGCGGACATAGGTTTTGATCACGTCGGCGTCGGTGGCGGTGAAGACAATTTTTGGCGTCAGACCGGCACGGTTAAACGCAGTATCCAGCTCGGACCGGCCGGTGAAACCGAAGGTGTAAGTGACAATCGGGTATGCAGCCAGCTCTTCGATGGTGACTTTCTCTTTGCCCGCCAGCGGATGATCCGGCTGAACCACCACGGCGCGGTTCCAGTGGTAACAAGGCAGCATAATCAGATCGTCGTAAAGATGCAGCGCTTCGGTGGCGATCGCGAAATCGGCATTACCCTTCGACACGGCTTCGGCGATTTGGGTCGGCGAGCCCTGATGCATATGCAGCGAAACGCGCGGGTAACGCTCAATAAAGCCTTTAATCACGTTCGGTAAGGCGTAACGTGCCTGAGTGTGCGTTGTCGCCACGTACAGCGATCCCTTGTCCGGGTAGGTATGCTCACCGGCCACGGCCTTAATGGCATCCACTTTTGACAGCACTTCACGGGCAATACGAATGATTTCCTGCCCGGCCGGTGTCACCTGTGTCAGATGTTTGCCGCTGCGGGAGAAAATCTGGATCCCCAGCTCATCTTCCAGCATTCGGACTTGTTTACTGATCCCTGGCTGCGACGTGTACAGGCCCTCTGCCGTCGAACTGACGTTCAGATTGTGATTAACAACCTCTACGATGTAGCGCAGTTGCTGCAATTTCATATCTCATACCACCCTGGTTTCAAACCCTGTCACCATCCCTGTTCGCACGCTGGCTGAACAGACTGGAAATGATTTTTATTGAATGCCGAAGTCTGTGAACGCGCCGTGTTATGCCGCAGACGCATTAGCTTATTACTATTGTGAATAAAAATAAATTTTATATAACAATTATATCAAGAATTAACACATTGTATAGCCAGATAACATAAGGATTACAGCAGGAAGCGTTGCCCTGTGAACAAATACGCCAGGAACCTGCCGATGATAGATCTTAATGCAATAAAAAAACCAGCCCGGAGGACTGGTTTTTTACAATCAAATAACAAAATGATTTCGGATAAGTGACGAGACTTTATTTCTTGCCTTCAACCCATTTGCCGTCAACAAAGAAGGCGGTCCAGCCGGTGGCTTTACCGTCTTTTTCGGAGGAAACGTACTGCTGCTTGGTTTTGCGGCTGAAACGTACCATCGATTTATTGCCTTCCGGGTCAGCGACTGGCGCATCAGCCAGATAGCTCAGTTTTTCCGGCAGACGATCTTTGAAACGCTTCAGTTCTTCCACCAGCGGCGCACGGGTTTCGCGCGATTTAGGGAATGTATTGGCCGCCAGGAACACACCGGCAGCGCCATCACGCAGAACAAAGTAAGCGTCTGATTTCTCACACGGCAGCTCAGGCAGCGGAACCGGATCTTCTTTCGGCGGTGCAACGTCACCGTTACGCAGAATTTTACGGGTATTTTTGCACTCGTCGTTGGTACAGCCCATATACTTACCGAAACGTCCCATTTTCAGGTGCATTTCAGAACCACACTTCTCACACTCAACAATCGGGCCGTCGTAGCCTTTAATGCGGAACTCGCCCTGCTCGATTTCGTAGCCGTCACATTCCGGGTTATTACCGCAGACATGCAACTTGCGCTGGTTATCGATCAGGTAACTGTCCATCGCTGTGCCACATTTGCCACAGCGACGTTTGGCACGCAACGCGTTAGCCTCTGCTTCATCACCTTCCAGAACGTTGAGCACTTCGGCATCAGCGATCAGGTTAATGGTGGTCTTGCAGCGCTCTTTAGGTGGCAATGCATAGCCGGAACAGCCAAGGAAAACGCCGGTGCTGGCGGTGCGGATGCCCATCGGGCGGCCACAGGTCGGGCACTCAATGCTGGTCAGGATCATCTGGTTCGGGCGCATACCGCCTTCTTCCGGATCCTTCTCTGCGGTTTCCAGCTGTTTGCTGAATTCGGTGAAGAATTCGTCCAGCACGGCTTTCCACTCAGCTTTGTTATTGGCAACCTGATCCAGACCGTCTTCCATGCGCGCGGTGAAGTCATAGTTCATCAGTTCGCGGAAGTTTTGCTCCAGGCGATCTGTAACGATTTCACCCATTTTCTCGGCGTAGAAACGACGGTTCTCAACGTGAACATAACCGCGATCCTGAATGGTCGAAATGATCGACGCATAAGTGGACGGACGGCCAATACCACGTTTTTCCAGCTCTTTGACCAGTGACGCTTCGCTAAATCGCGCAGGCGGTTTGGTGAAATGCTGTGTCGGCAACAGTTGTTGCAGTTCGAGGTCGGTGCCGACTTCGATAGCAGGCAGAATGCGATCTTCGTCGCCTTTGCGCAGCGCTGGCATGACTTTCGTCCAACCATCGAAACGCAGAGTACGGCCTTTGGCGCGCAGCGAGTAATCGCCCGCTTTCACCGTCAGAGTGGAAGAATCGTACTGCGCCGGTGTCATCTGACAGGCCACAAACTGACGCCAGATCAGCTGGTACAAACGCTGGGCATCGGCTTCCATATCTTTCAGTTGCTCAGACACGACAGCCACATCAGAAGGACGAATCGCTTCGTGCGCTTCCTGTGAATTTTCTTTGTTGCTGTATTGCAGCGGCGCTTTCGGCAGGTATTTTTCACCGAAATTTTCACCGATGTAGCCGCGCACCATTTCCACAGCGTCCTGACTCAGGTTAGTGGAGTCGGTACGCATGTAGGTGATGTGACCGGCTTCGTACAACCGCTGCGCCATCATCATGGTTTTCTTCACGCCGAAGCTCAGACGCGTGCTGGCCGCCTGTTGCAACGTGGAGGTAATAAAAGGCGCGCCCGGCTTGCTGCTGGTCGGTTTGTCTTCGCGATCCACCACCGTGTAACGCGCTTTTTCAAGCAGTGACACCGCAGCGTGGGTTTGTTCTTTATTAACCGGTTTGAACGGTTTATCGAGGTGATGCGTAACTTCCATTTGCAGGGCGGTATCAATCTTTGCCAGCAAATCTGCATGCAGCTCCCAGTACTCTTCCGGCACGAATGCTTTGATTTCTTTTTCGCGCTCAACAACCAGACGCACCGCCACGGACTGAACACGACCGGCGGACAGACCGCGGGCAATTTTCTTCCACAACAGCGGAGAGACCATGTAACCCACCACGCGGTCCATAAAGCGACGCGCCTGCTGAGCATTCACACGATCAATATTCAGCTCGCCCGGTTCTTTAAAGGCGTTCTGGATAGCGTTCTTGGTAATTTCGTTAAACACGACGCGGCTGAAACGTTTGTCATCACCGCCAATCACTTCCCGCAAATGCCAGGCAATCGCCTCTCCTTCGCGGTCAAGGTCGGTTGCGAGATAGATGTGGTCAGCTTTTTCCGCTAACGCTTTTAACTCGGCAACCACTTTTTCTTTGCCCGGAAGTATTTCGTATTGCGCTTCCCAGCCATGGTAAGGATCGACGCCCATGCGATTAACCAGCGCGGTTTTCTCATCCTTTTTTACTTTTTTCTTTGGCTTTTCTTCGGTTGAGACGACGGTTTTTTTTGCGGCGGACCCACTGGTCGGTAAATCACGGATATGACCGACGCTGGACTTAACCACGTAGTCATTTCCTAAATATTTATTAATCGTTTTGGCTTTTGCCGGGGACTCAACTATTACGAGAGCTTTGCCCATAATTACCTTTACCTGAATGATTCTTCATCAGCTGAAGAAGTTTTTGTCTAGTTATGCCGCGGCACAATATCATGTCTTTTTTTATATTGCGGCAGTGAGTCAGAACGTCAACTTATTTCTTTCAAATGACGAGCGAACTGACTTCCAGAGGTTCAAAACACTGATTCTGCAAGGGATTAACCAGACAGGGTTCGGCGGAATGTGCCTGTTTTTACGTCAAATAATGACCAAGCGTAAACAAAACATTCCACCTGAAGCCACAAAATCCCACACTCTACCTGATAAAAATCGCCACGCAACCTAATTAACACTGAATCCCCCATTTCGACAAAGGGCTCAACGTTTTCACGCGCTTGTTCAAAATACGACCGCTTACTTAAACCATTAACCCCAGCGGATTTGCGGTTTTATCACTGGCAGGATTACAATATCGTCAGAAATTATAGTGGGGAGTAAATATCATGCACGAAAATACATCGGCAATTAGTCGCAAAGCTTTACTGATCGAAGCGAATAAGGTTATCCGTGAGCATGAGGATTACATGCAAGGGATGATCGCCACAGAGGTTGAACAGAAAGGGAATGTGCTGGTTTTCCGTGGGGAATTCTTCATGGATGACGACGGTTTACCGACCCGAAAAACGACGGCCGTATTTAATATGTTTAAACATCTGGCACATCTGTTTTCAGAAAAATACCATCTCGAAAATTGAGATAAATACATCGCTACAACTATTTCGTATTACGGATAAATTAGCAGCATCAAAAAAGGGACTTTCGTCCCTTTTTCTTTCTTCCTTTACCGGTTACAACAACGGCTTCTGGCTGCGCTGCAACCAGCGCAGGAACAGGCGGTCGGCACTTTCTGCCGCGCTGCCGGTGAACCTGTCCATCATGCGTTTGCGACGCGCATAACGCACCGCAATCACCTCATGATTTTTCATTTCGGCGATGAGCAAATCATCGCTGGTGCCGACAGCGTCGATCAGACCATTTTCACGCGCCTGCGTCCCGAACCAGTGTTCGCCGGTGGCCACCGCGTCGATATCCAGAGACGGACGGTTCTGATGCACGAACGCTTTAAACAGCACATGCGTTTCGTTCAGATCTTCACGGAATTTTTCACGGCCTTCATCGGTGTTTTCACCAAGCAAGGTGAGCGTGCGTTTAAATTCGCCCGCCGTGTGCAATTCAATGTCGATATCGTTCTTTTTCAGCAACCGGTTAAAGTTTGGGATCTGCGCTACGACACCGATGGAGCCGATGATAGCAAACGGTGCCGCGACGATACGGTCAGCCACGCAGGCCATCATATACCCCCCGCTGGCGGCCACTTTATCCACCGCCACCGTCAGGCGAATACCGCTCTGACGAAGGCGAACCAGCTGCGATGCCGCCAGGCCATATCCATGCACCACACCGCCCGGACTTTCCAGACGCAACAGCACTTCGTCTTCCGGCGTGGCAACGGCCATTACCGCAGAAATTTCTTCTCGCAGCGACGTCACTTCATGGGCATCCATACTGCCTTTAAAATCGAGCACATACAGGCATGGCTTGCTTTTGCTTGCACCTGTTTTGGCCTGCATTTTCTTCTGTTTGGCTTCAGCTTTGTCCTTTTTCTTTAACTCTTTGCTGCGCAGTTTCTGCTCCGCCGGGTTGAGCCGCGCTGTGCGCATTTCACGCTGCATCTCACGATATTGCTCGCCAAGATCAATCAGCTGTAATTCGCCTTTGCTGTGAGCTTTACGCTGACGAAGCCCAATCACTAACACCACCAGTGCGCCGATGGCGATCACCACGGTAACGACTTTGGCTAGAAACAGCCCATAAAGAGAAAGTAAATCCACAAAAACCTGCCTATTCACTGTGGTAAGAAAGAGGTGAACATTCTAGACAATCCCCGCATCCGCGTCTTGTGTGAATATGTCATTGTCAGTCAGAGGTAAATACGGGTGCGCATCTGTTCCAATTTTGTTACAAAAGAGCTGCCTGTTTTTGGGTTAATTATTGAAACTCATGTTCATTTCAGGCATATAACCGGTGATCACACCAGAAACACCCCACATTTGCGCCGAAATGCCGGGCGATGGTTGAGCGCAACACCTCCCATTTCCGGCGTTTTGTTTTATCGAACCCGTGATGTGACGACGGCCATTTGCCGCCGCATCCCGATCCGTTTACGAGGACTGAACGTGCACTATCATCCCAAATCTGACTTACTGAATAACCGCATTATTCTGATCACCGGCGCAGGCGATGGCATAGGTCGCGAAGCTGCCCTCACCTACGCGCGATTTGGTGCTCAGGTGATTTTACTGGGCCGCACCGAGAGCAAACTGGCGAGCGTACAGCAGGAAATCGCGGCACGAAACCTCCGCCCCGCTTTCATTTATTCACTGGATTTGCTGACCGCCAGTCAGCAGGATTGCCAGCGCGTCGCCGATCAGATTGCACAATGGGTGCCGCACCTTGACGGCGTTTTGCACAACGCCGGGCTGCTCACCGAGATCACCCCGATGGCTGAAATCAAATTGCAGGACTGGATGGACGTAATGCAGGTGAATGTTAATGCCACCTTCATGCTGACGCAGGCGTTATTGCCGCTGCTGCTGAAATCCGCCAGCTCCTCGCTGGTGTTCACCACCTCAAGCGTCGGACGTGAAGGCCGCAGCGGCTGGGGCGCTTACGCAGTCTCGAAATTTGCCACCGAAGGCATGATGCAGGTGCTGGCCGAAGAGCATAAACATACCGGGTTGCGCGTTAACTGTATTAATCCCGGTGGTACGCGTACCGGAATGCGTGCTTCGGTGTTTCCTGATGAAAACAAAGACAAACTCAAGACGCCGGCCGATATCATGCCGCTGTATTTGTATCTGATGGGTGATGACAGTCGCCGCAAAACTGGGATCAGTTTTGATGCCCAGCCGGGCCGCAAAGCAGGCCCTGCCGAATAATTTAGCCGATTGCCCTGAATCCAAAGACGGAGCCGTTCATGACCGAAGATCGCCACAAGCAGCGCCAGCAAAAGCTGAAAGAACAGGTTGATGCGCGCATTGACGCCGCCAAAGAACAGCGCGGAATTTTGATTGTCTTCACCGGCAACGGTAAAGGCAAAACTACGGCGGCCTTTGGCACCGTGACCCGTGCGGTCGGCCACGGCATGCGCGCGGCGGTGATTCAGTTCATCAAAGGCGAATGGCCGAACGGTGAAAAGAATTTGCTTGAACCGCACGGCGTCGAGTTTCAGGTGATGTCGACCGGTTTTACCTGGGAAACCCAGAATAAAGAGACCGATACGCAGGCCTGTCAGGCCGTATGGCAGCATGGAAAGCGCATGCTGGCCGATGCGTCGTTAGATCTCGTTGTGCTCGATGAGCTGACGTACATGGTCAGTTTCGGCTATCTGGAATTGCAGGATGTGGTGGATGCGCTAAAAGCGCGTCCGGCGCATCAGACGGTCATCATTACCGGTCGCGGCTGTCATCGCGATTTACTGGAAATGGCGGACACCGTCAGCGAGCTGCGTCCGGTGAAGCATGCCTTTGACGCGGGGATCATGGCGCAGCAGGGAATTGACTGGTAAGCGCCATTTTCAGCGCGTGTTTACTGAATAAGCGTCTGAATTGAGAGCAAAAAAAACCGCAGTCAGTGACTGCGGTTCATCGGCTCATTCGAAGCAGTCTCGCTAATTAGCGATTAGCCTCTTTTCGCCGGAGCGCTACGACGAGCGGGAGCCACCTGAGTGTGGCGCTTAACGGCGCGACGGATCTGGTTGGCTTTCACGCGGCGACGATCGCGTTCCACCGGCATTTTGCTGACGGTTTCTTCGTTCATTTCGACCAGCGTACGCAGGTAGTTGATGTCCGGCAGATCCAGCTCTTTATAACCGCCACGAGGCAGGCCTTTTGGCAGATTCAGATCACCGTAACGGACGCGGATCAGACGGCTGACCTGAACGCCCACCGCTTCCCACAGACGACGAACCTCACGGTTACGACCTTCGGTCAGGGTCACGTTGTACCACTGGTTCAGACCTTCGCCGCCCTGGAATTTGATCGAGCGGAACGCCGCAGGACCGTCTTCCAGCTGCACGCCACGGCTCAGCTGTTTGATTTTTTCATCATCAATCTGGCCGAATACACGTACGGCATATTCACGCTCAACTTCACGGCTCGGGTGCATCAGGCGGTTTGCCAGTTCACCGTCGGTGGTGAACAGAAGCAGGCCGGAGGTGTTTACGTCCAGACGACCCACAGCAATCCAGCGTGAACCTCGCATTTTTGGCAAGCGGTCAAACACGGTCGGACGGCCTTCCGGATCGCTGCGGGTACACAACTCGCCTTCCGGCTTGTAGTACGCCAGCACACGACAGACGGTGTCCTGAGATTCCATCACCGACAGCACATGGCCATCGAGGCGAATTTTGGTGCCGCCGGTGACTTCAACGCGGTCGCCCAGCGTGGAGATCTTACCGTCGACGCTGACGCGGCCAGCCTGGATCATCGCTTCTACTTCGCGACGTGAACCGTGGCCTGCACGTGCCAGGACTTTTTGCAGTTTTTCGCTTTGCCCTTCGGTGCTGTCCAGCGCATTCTTCGGCTTCTGGTACTTCACTTCTTCGTCGTCACCGGTTTCATCAAACAGGGTGTCGGCTTTAGGCTTGGTTGCGCGTGGTTTTGCGGCACGAGGTTTTTCACCGCGAGGATTTTCAGGACGCGTTTTACCACGGCCTGGTTTTTCGATGCGGGAATCAGTACGTGAATCGCCGCGACCAGCATCAGAACGAGGTTTGTCTGAACGCGGTTTATCACTGCGTGGCTTGTCGCTATTGGGTTTATCAGTACGTGGCTTGTCTGAACGCGGCTTTTCGCCGCGTTTCTCTGCACGTGACAGTTCAGGACGGGCCTTCGCTGCACCGGAATTTCTGCCGCTTTTTGGCTTATCACCTGGTGAACGCGCCGGTTTGGATCTGTCACTGGAATGTTTCTGGGAATTATACTTCTCGCTCATTGAGCAGCCTCATTTGTCGCCTTCACAGGCGTCGGGGGGAACGGCCAGCACGATGTTAGCCATCGCCTGCCCGTCAAAATTCAGTTTGGGAGATAAACGTACTGTCGCGGAAACTTTATTTCTGCACAGGGATTACGCCATACATGCATACATAAAACACATCGCCAGACAGCATTGCTTATCAATACAACGACTTACAAAAAGTCAGCCCGCCATTATACACAATTATCTGCAATTTGTCTGCTGTAAGCAGTTTGCGGGCTGATTATATTTCACACAATACAAGACGGCCGCAGGCTTAGCGAAACGGTGCCGGATCGCCTGCGCCTTCACGCACCACTTCCGGCGCGGCTTCGGTCAGGTCGATGACCGTGGTGGGCTGCTGCCCGATAGACCCCCCGTCAATCACCAGGTCTACCAGTTTGCCCAGATGGTCTTTGATGTCTTCGGGATCGGATTCCGCAAAGTCATTGCCCGGCAGCATCAGCGTGGTGGACATCAGCGGTTCACCCAGCGCTTCCAGCAGTGCAATCGCAATCGGGTTGGACGGCACACGCAGGCCGATCGTTTTGCGTTTTTCACTCATCAGGCGGCGCGGCACTTCTTTGGTCGCTTTCAGGATGAATGTGTAGTTGCCCGGCGTATTGTTTTTCATCAGGCGGAATGCGCCGTTATCCACATAGGCGTAGGTCGACAGCTCGGACAAATCGCGGCACACCAGCGTGAAATTGTGGTTGCTGTCTAACTGACGGATGCGGCAAATGCGCTCCATCGCGTTTTTCTCTTCAAGACGACAGCCCAGCGCGTAACCGGAATCGGTCGGATAAACAATGACCTGACCTTTGCGCAGCAGCTCAACCGCCTGACTTATCAGACGCGGCTGCGGATTTTCGGGGTGAATGTAAAAGTATTGACTCATGGTTCCCTCTCGCTCTTTATTCTTTCCGGTCAGGCATCAGACCGGTTCAATTTCAGGCTGTGTCATCGCAAGCGGCCAGTGTTGCCACACCGGTTCAACGCCTGCGGGAAGCCAAAGTTTGCGGCCAAGCTCAATCCACGAACAGGGCTGATGGAAATCAGACCCCTGCGAGGCCAGCAGCTGATAATCGCGGGCATAGGCCGCCAGCTGCGCACGCTCATTGGGCGCCTGCTGGCACTGCGCGACTTCCATCGCATCACCGCCCTGCTCTGCGAAATACGCCAGTAAGCGTTTCAGCCACTTGGTGGAGAGATCATATCGCCCCGGATGGGCGACAACGGCTTGTCCGCCTGACTGATGAATAGCATCAATCGCTTGTTCTATTGTACACCACTGTGGCGGAACGTAGCCGGTCTTGCCCTTGGCGAGGAATTTCTTAAAGACCTGCGCGATGTTGTCCGCTGCACCCACTTCTACCAGATAGCGGGCGAAATGCGCACGCGTCACCGCCCCGCCCTGCGCCAGACGAAGCGCACCTTCCCAGGCACCTTCGATGCGGGCTTTCGCCAGACGATGCCCCATTTCCTGCGCGCGTTGCTGACGCAAATCCGCCTGCGTGCTAAGCAGACTCACCATCGCCGGATGGTGCGGGTCAATGCCCAGACCGACGATGTGGATCTCGTGATTTTCCCACAGCGTGGAAATCTCAACGCCGTTGATGAGCACCAGCGGTAACTGCTTTTCGGCAATCGCCTGCGCCGCACGGGCCAGCCCTTCGGTGCTGTCGTGATCGGTGATCGCCAGCACGCCGACACGCATCTCCACCGCGCGGGACACCAGCGCTTCAGGCGTCAGATAGCCGTCCGATGCCGTGGTGTGGCTGTGGAGATCGTAAATCGTGAAGGCCGGGCTGAGGTTCTGGTCGTCTGCTGAGGGTGCCGCTGTTGTTTGAACTGTCGTTGGTGAAGTCATCGTCACGTCGGGGATTTAACCTTTTCTGAATGCAGTTCATATCATAACGCGTTAGGACGGCTCACGTTAGAGCTATCTTCCCGCTCTTTTCACCTCGCGTTTACGCACTGAAACGGTGCGATAACATCTGTGCGCACTAAAGTTGTGAAATCAGGGTAAAAAGAGGGTTGACTTTACATTCATGAACTAGTTTACTAGTACGCAAGTTCACGGAACAGTTCGTTAAAGAACGGCGTGACAAACTGATTTAGAAAGTTTAGGTTTTTAAAACGATAGCTTTCCCAAACTAATAAGAGTGTCTGATGATGAAAATTCAAATGATGGCGGTTCTCAGCTGGTGGCGTACTTCCCCTTGTCGGGCGGAGTAATCACGCATAGCTGTCATCAGACGCTGCAAGATTTCCGAAGCCCGCATAATGCGGGCTTTTTTATGGCCGTCTGTTTGAAAAACCTTTTAAAAACGTCGAGAAATTTAGGAAGCAAAATGACTCAACCAAAACCACGTTTAGAATTGCTGACCGCGCAGGGAAGTTATCGCGGTGACCCGACGGCCATTTTTCATCAGCTGTGTGGTGCACGCCCGGCCACGCTGCTGCTCGAATCCTCTGAAGTGACCAGCAAAGAAAACCTGAAGAGCCTGTTGATTGTCGACAGCGCCCTGCGCATCACCGCGCTGGGTTCCCGGGTTTCGCTGCAGGCGCTGACGCCAAACGGCGCGGCTTTACTGCCGCTGATTGACGCCGCGCTGCCAGCAGAAATTCAGAATGATGTCCGCCCGAACGGTCGCGAGCTGACCTTCCCGGCCATTGACCAGATGCAGGATGAAGATGCGCGCCTGCGTTCCCGTTCCGTGTTCGACGCCCTGCGCAGCATTCTGACCTCGGTGGAATCGCCAGCGGAAGAGCGCGAGGCGATGTTCCTCGGCGGGCTGTTTGCTTATGACCTGGTCGCCGGTTTCGAAGATTTACCGAAGCTGGACGCCGACCAGCGTTGCCCGGATTTCTGCTTCTATCTGGCGGAAACGCTGCTGGTGCTCGATCACCAAAACCGCACCTGCCGCTTACAGGCCAGCCTGTTTACCCCATCAAATGATGAGAAACAGCGTCTGCATGACCGTCTTGAACAGCTGCAGCATCAGCTGCAACTGCCGCCGCACGCGATTCCGCATCAGAGCGTGCCGGAAATGCAACTGAGCGTGAACCAGAGTGATGAAGTGTTTGGCGCTGTGGTGGAAAAAATGAAAGTGGCGATCCGCGCCGGTGAAATTTTCCAGGTAGTGCCTTCGCGCCGCTTCTCGCTGCCGTGCCCTTCTCCACTGGCCGCCTACGAAACACTGAAAAACAATAACCCAAGCCCGTACATGTTTTTCATGCAGGACAACGATTTCACGCTGTTCGGCGCTTCTCCGGAAAGCGCACTGAAATATGATGCGACCAACCGCCAGATCGAAATCTACCCGATTGCCGGTACCCGCCCTCGTGGCCGCCGCACTGACGGCTCACTGGATTTGGATCTCGACAGCCGGATAGAGCTTGAAATGCGCACCGACCATAAAGAGCTGGCCGAGCATCTGATGCTGGTGGATTTAGCGCGTAACGATCTGGCGCGTATCTGCGAGCCGGGCAGTCGTTACGTCGCTGACCTGACCAAAGTTGACCGTTACTCTTTCGTCATGCATCTGGTTTCCCGCGTAGTTGGTACGCTGCGCGGCGACCTGGACGTTCTCCACGCCTATCAGGCAGTGATGAATATGGGCACGCTGACGGGTGCACCGAAAGTGCGCGCGATGCAGCTGATTTCCGCCTCTGAGCAAACCCGTCGCGGTAGCTACGGCGGCGCGGTCGGGTACTTCACCGCTCACGGTGATTTGGATACCTGCATTGTTATCCGCTCTGCGTACGTTGAAGACGGGATTGCCACCGTGCAGGCAGGTGGCGGCGTGGTGCTCGATTCCGTCCCGCAGGCCGAAGCCGATGAAACCCGAAATAAAGCCCGTGCCGTGCTGCGCGCCATCGCCACTGCCCACAATGCAAAAGAGGTATTTTAAGATGGCCGACATTTTACTCATCGACAACGTCGACTCCTTTACCTACAACCTCGTCGATCAGCTGCGCGCCAGCGGTCACAACGTGGTGATTTACCGCAATCAGATCCCGGCTGACGTCATTATCGAAAAACTCAGCCAGCTGGAAAAACCCGTGCTGTTGCTCTCACCGGGGCCGGGTACGCCGTCAGAAGCAGGCTGCATGCCGGAACTGCTGAAACGTCTGCGCGGCCAGTTACCGATTATAGGTATCTGTCTGGGTCATCAGGCGATTGTTGAAACCTACGGCGGATTTGTCGGCCAGGCCGGGGAAATTCTGCACGGTAAAGCCTCATCGATTACCCATGACAACGAAGGCATGTTTGCCGGAATGAACAATCCACTGCCGGTGGCGCGTTACCACTCGCTGGTCGGCAGCCAGATCCCCGACGGGTTGACGGTCAACGCCCGCTACGGCGACATGGTGATGGCAGTGCGCCATGACGAAGATCGCGTCTGCGGTTTCCAGTTCCATCCGGAATCCATTTTAACCTCACAGGGTGCGCGTCTGCTTGAACAGACCCTGGCCTGGGCTTTGGCGTAAGGAGAAAGGACATGAACACGCAAACTATTCCCGGCATTCTTGAGAATCTGTATCGCGCACAAACGATGACCCAGGAAGAGAGCCAGCAGTTATTTACCGCCATTGTGAATGGCGAACTGGAGCCCGCGCAGCTAGCGGCAGCCTTAATCAGCATGAAAGTACGCGGCGAGCAGCCGCAGGAAATTGCCGGTGCGGCTAAAGCGTTACTCGCCCACGCCGAACCGTTCCCGCGTCCGGATTATCAGTTCGCGGACATCGTCGGTACCGGCGGCGACGGCACCAACAGCATCAATATTTCTACCGCCAGCGCCTTTGTGGCGGCGGCCTGCGGAGCCCGCATAGCGAAACACGGCAACCGCAGCGTCTCCAGCCGGTCGGGCTCCTCCGATTTGCTGGCGGCGTTTGGCATTCGTCTGGATATGCCTGCGGAACAATCCCGCGCGGCGCTTGACGATCTGAACGTCTGTTTCCTGTTCGCGCCGCAGTACCACACCGGTTTTCGCCATGCGATGCCAGTACGTAAGGCGCTCAAAACCCGCACGCTGTTTAACGTACTTGGCCCGCTGATTAATCCGGCACGTCCGCCGCTGGCGCTGATTGGTGTGTACAGCCCGGAACTGGTGTTGCCGATTGCGGAAACCTTACGGGCGCTGGGCTATGAGCGTGCGGCAGTGGTTCACGGCGGCGGAATGGACGAAGTGGCGATCCACGCGCCAACGCAGGTGGCCGAGCTGAAAGACGGCAAAATCACCACCTATGAAGTGACGCCGCAGGACTTCGGACTGGACAATTATCCTATTGAATCGCTGCTGGGCGGCGAACCGGAAGAAAACCGTGACATTCTGGCACGCTTATTACAAGGTAAAGGTGATCCGGCCCATGAAGCCGCGGTAGCCGTCAATGTGGCGATGTTACTGCGCCTTTTCGGTCAGGAAGATTTAAAACAAAACGCACAACAGGCATTGGCCGTCATGCGCAGCGGTGAACCTTACCAGCGCGTGCTGGCATTGGCAGCAAGAGGATAAGTGATGCAGCAGGAAACCGTGCTCCACAAGATTGTCCGCGACAAAGAAATTTGGGTCGCGGCACGTAAAGAACAACAACCGCTGGCCAGCTTTCAAAACGAAATTACTCAGAGCCAGCGCAGTTTCTACCATGCCCTGCAAGGCGCCAGAACCGCCTTCATTCTGGAGTGCAAAAAAGCGTCTCCGTCGAAAGGCACGATCCGCGACAACTTTGATCCGGTAGAAATCGCCAGCGTTTACAAAGACTATGCATCAGCCATCTCCGTTTTAACCGACGAGAAATATTTCCAGGGCAGTTTTGATTTTCTGCCGCTGGTCAGCAAGACGGTCACACAACCGGTACTGTGCAAAGACTTCATCATCGATCCCTATCAGATCCATCTGGCCCGTTTTTATCAGGCCGATGCCATTCTGCTGATGCTGTCAGTGCTCAACGACGAACAGTACGTTCAGCTGGCCGCCGTGGCGCACAGCCTGAATATGGGCGTCCTGACCGAAGCCAGTAATGAAGAAGAACTGGATCGTGCGGTGCAGCTGAAAGCCAAAGTGGTCGGCATCAATAATCGCGACCTGCGCGATTTGTCCATCGACTTAGACCGCACCCGTCAGCTCGCCCCGCGCGTGCCGCACGGTGTTACGGTGATCAGCGAATCCGGCATCAATACGTACGGTCAGATCCGTGAACTCAGCCGCTTCGCCAATGGTTTCCTGATCGGCAGCGCGCTGATGTCAGAAGACGATCTCAGCAGTGCGGTTCGCCGTGTTCTGCTTGGCGATAATAAAGTCTGCGGTCTGACCCGCGCCGAAGATTCTAAAGCTGCACATGAAGCCGGTGCGATTTACGGCGGACTGATTTTTGTGGAAACGTCCCCGCGTTTTATAACGCAGGTTCAGGCTAAGGAAGTTCAGAATGGTGCACCGCTGAAGTACGTTGGCGTGTTCCGTGACCAGCCGGTTGCAGAAATTGCACACACCGCGCAGACCCTGAATCTGACTGCCGTACAGCTACATGGTGATGAAGATCAGGCGTATATCGACACGCTGCGCGAAGCCCTGCCATCGGGCGTACAAATCTGGAAAGCGCTGAGCGTAAAAGACAGTATTCCGGCGCGTGACCTCAATCTTGTAGATCGCTACGTCCTCGACAACGGTAAAGGCGGCACCGGTCATCGTTTCGACTGGAGCACGCTGGAAGGTCAGGATCTTAGTAACGTCCTGCTCGCCGGAGGCCTTAGTGCAGATAACTGCGTGCAGGCGGCGCAGCTCGGTTGCGCCGGGCTGGATTTCAATTCTGGCGTTGAGAGCGAGCCGGGTATCAAAGATGCCGGTAAAATTACCGCCGTATTCCAGACATTGCGGGCGTATTAACGCTGTCGCGATGACGCAAAAATTGACAGACAGGACGGAATAACATGACTTTACTTAATCCCTACTTCGGCGAATTTGGCGGCCAGTATGTCCCGCAAATTCTGATGCCTGCGCTGGCGCAGCTGGAAGAAGCTTTTGTCAGCGCTCAGCGCGACCCGGAGTTTCAGGCTGAATTTATCGATCTGCTGAAAAACTACGCAGGTCGCCCGACGGCGCTGACGCTGTGCAAAAACCTGACCGCAGGCACCAAAACTAAGCTCTACCTGAAACGTGAAGATCTGCTGCACGGTGGTGCACATAAAACCAATCAGGTACTGGGTCAGGCTCTACTGGCAAAACGCATGGGCAAAACCGAAATCATCGCCGAAACCGGTGCCGGTCAGCATGGTGTGGCATCAGCCCTTGCCTGTGCACTGCTCGGCCTGAAATGTCGCATCTATATGGGCGCGAAAGACATTGAGCGCCAGTCACCCAACGTGTTCCGTATGCGACTGATGGGCGCTGAAGTCATCCCGGTACACAGCGGTTCTTCCACGCTGAAAGATGCCTGTAACGAGGCACTGCGCGACTGGTCCGGCAGCTATGAAACCGCCCACTATATGTTGGGTACCGCAGCGGGCCCGCATCCGTATCCGACTATTGTGCGCGAATTCCAGCGCATGATTGGCGAAGAAACCAAAGTGCAAATGCAGGAACGCGAAGGCTGTCTGCCGGACGCAGTTATTGCCTGCGTGGGCGGCGGTTCCAATGCGATCGGTATGTTTGCAGATTTTATCGAAGACACCAGCGTGAAACTGATTGGCGTTGAACCGGGTGGTCTGGGTATCGAAACCGGCCAGCACGGCGCACCGCTCAAACACGGTCACGTCGGCATCTATTTCGGCATGAAAGCGCCGATGATGCAGACCTCCGAGGGTCAGATCGAAGAATCCTATTCCATTTCTGCCGGTCTCGATTTCCCGTCGGTCGGCCCTCAGCACGCCTATCTCAACAGCATTGGCCGTGCGGAATATGTCTCGATTACCGATGACGAAGCGCTGGAAGCCTTTAAAGAATTATCCCGCCACGAAGGGATTATTCCGGCACTGGAATCTTCCCACGCGCTGGCATATGCGCTGAAAATGATTAAGGAAACGCCGGAAAAAGAACAGATTCTGGTGGTGAACCTTTCTGGCCGCGGCGACAAAGATATTTTCACCGTACATGACATCCTGACTGCCCGGGGAGAAATTTAATGGAACGTTATCAGCAACTATTTAAGCGTCTGGAAAGCAAGAAAGAAGGCGCGTTTGTTCCTTTCGTCACGCTGGGCGATCCGGGCGTTGAGCTGTCCCTGTCAATTATTGATACGCTGATTGAAGCCGGTGCCGACGCGCTGGAACTGGGCATTCCGTTCTCCGATCCGCTGGCTGATGGCCCGGTCATTCAGAACGCCAACCTGCGCGCGTTTGCCGCCGGGGTTTCTCCGACCCAGTGCTTCAACATGCTGGCGCGCATTCGTGAAAAGCACCCGGACATTCCGATTGGCCTGCTGATGTACGCCAATCTGGTGTTCCACAACGGCGTCGAAACCTTCTATCAGCGCTGCGCTGAAGTAGGCGTCGATTCCGTGCTGGTTGCCGATGTGCCGTTTGAAGAATCCGCGCCGTTCCGCGCCGCTGCATTGCGCCACGGTATCGCACCGATCTTCATCTGTCCGCCGAACGCTTCAGACGATTTGCTGCGCGAGATTTCCTCTCACGGCCGTGGTTACACTTATCTGCTGTCCCGTGCCGGCGTGACCGGTACGGAGAAACGCGCACTGACGCCGCTGAACCATCTGGTCGATAAGCTGCGTGAATACCATGCCGCACCGCCGTTGCAGGGCTTTGGGATCTCCGAACCTTCGCAGGTGAAAGAAACGCTGGCTGCCGGCGCGGCCGGGGCGATTTCCGGATCTGCTACTGTGCGCATCATCGAAAATAATCTGCATCAGCCTTCCGAAATGCTGGCTCAGCTTTCCCGTTTCGTCAGTGACATGAAAGCCGCCACCCGCGCATAAGTGCAATAAACAGAACGTGAGGCGTCAAAATGCTCACGTTCTGTTTCTTTTTAATTTCTTACGATTTTTCTCCCTTCAAATATTTGTATAAAAGCCATCAATAAACCAAACTAAATTTACTCATCAAGCCTATGATTATTCGGGCTCTAACCGCATTGCTTGCGTGAGTTACCGTTTGTTCTACAGATCGTTTCTTTTGGTTTTATAACAAAGCATGGAGAGTTATTTATGAAGCTATTCAAAACCTTGTCCGCATTTTGCATGGCAGCCGTCGTCGTCATGGCCGTTGCCGCCTGTGCGCCTACAAAAAAATCAGAAGGAACCGGCGGTTATATCGATGACACCGTCGTGACCACTAAAGTGAAATCAGCCCTGCTGGCGGATAAAACCATCGCATCACGCGAAATCAGCGTCGAAACCTTTAAAGGTCGCGTTCAGCTGAGCGGCTTTGTAACGTCAACTGCGGATGCTAACCGTGCGGTTGAAGTGACACGCGGCGTGGCCGGTGTTCGCTCCATTGAGAACGACATGCGCCTTAAGTAAGGGCTGTCGGTTGTAGAAATGCGAAGAGGCGCCGGAGCGCCTCTTTTTTTATACCTGACCAACAATCAGAAACGATAGCCGACGCCAAACATAAAGACCCACGGGTCGATCCGGGTGTTGATGTTTTGCTGCTCGCCACCGGCTTTGAATTTCACTTCAGTGTCGATATCCATCCACCACACTGACATGTTTATCAGCCAGTTGTTATCGAGGTTGTAATCAAGACCAGCCTGCGTTGCCACGCCCCAGGAATCTTTCACGCTCAGATCGGACAACCCGGCATCGCGGCCCGTTTGGTTGAAATTGGTATCATAAAACGTGGTGTAGTTGATACCGACGCCGAGGTACGGACGCAGCTTGTCTTGCTTATCCCCAAAGTAGTACTGCGCCATTAATGACGGCGGCAGCTGTTTCACTTCGGCAATGGTCCCGGTGCTTTGAAGACCGACTTTGTGCTGGAACGGCGTGGCCGCAAGCAGTTCCATCCCGATGTTATCGGTGAACATGTAACCCAGGGTCATCCCCATCTGCGTATTGTTATTAATATTAAACGAACCCAGTCCCAGAACGTTGTCGGACCCTTCGGTTGGCCGGACGGTGGCGGTACCTACACGAAAAATCACATCCCCTGCCTGATGTGCGCTCGCGACTGACGGAAATGCCGCTGCCGCGACCAATGCCCAATATGCTGCCTTCATTGTCCCTTCCCTTTGTGTGGATTATATATTTGCCGCGCGAATGATACCTACTCTTTGGTATGGATTGATCATTGCGGGATCACATCTTTAAAACAAATTTACGAAAAAAGCATCTTTCTCAATCCGATCTAAATCTATAAAAACAAAGGAATTGATCTACATCAAAAACAGGGGGATTTGTTTATTTCTCAAATGCCGCGAATATCTGTTGCTTAAAAAAACGTCGCTGCGTACTTTGCTTATTCCTTGTGGTTTTGGTTTGGTGCCGTTAAGGAGTGGGTCACATCCCAAAATGAGCGAAATGAACAACCCATGCATGACCTGTGGCGCATGCTGTGCGTATTTCCGGGTCTCTTTTTATTGGGCTGAATCTCAGGTCGCAGGTGGAGATATTCCGCAGGCGCTGACAGAGCAAGTCACTCCCTTTTTGAGCTGTATGCAAGGCACCAACAGCAAATCACCGCGCTGTGTCGCCCTTGAAGGGGAAGTCGGCCAGTCCGTTTCCTGTTCTATTTACCTCAACCGCCCTTCACCCTGCCGCGAATTCGATCAGTCCGGTCTGGACGGTATCGGCAATTCTGCCTGCGACCGCGCCCGTGCGCATTACGGGTTGCCTGCGCTGGAGATGAAATTACCGGTTCCTGATTGCAGTTAACACCAACGCGTTCAGGCAGCGATTCGTCACGCAAACTGACAGGAAGTCAGCGCAAACCTATCGGCGATCCCCATTTAAAGGTTACAATCGCCGTCTTATTGATTTTTGCTTTTTGCCAAGGAGCGTTCATGCCTATCACGGCCAGTACGTTGTACCGTGACAGTTTCAATTTTATGCGTAATCAGTTAGGTAGCATTTTGCTGCTGGCTGTCATGACCGCATTAATTACCGTCATCTTGAACCAGATTTTTATGCCGGGCAGCGATCAACTGAGCCTGCTCAGCGCCGGTAGCGACGATTTGCTGAGTAATACCGGCATGAGCATTCAGGAGCTGGTACAGAGCATGTCCCCGGAGCAGCAGAAAGTGCTGCTTCAGGTGTCTGCGGCGGCGACGTTCTCTGCGCTGATCGGCAATGTACTGCTGGTGGGCGGGATGTTAGTTCTGCTGCAACAGGTTTCAGGCGGGATGCGCACCAGCGCTCTTCGCGCGCTCGGCGCAGCAGCACCGATCATGCCGCGTCTGTTCGGCCTGATGCTTCTCTGCACCCTGCTGGTTCAGCTCGGCCTGACGCTGTTCGTCGTACCGGGCATCGTGCTGGCGGTAGCGACATGCCTGTCACCGGTGTTGTGTGTGAATGAAAAACTCGGCGTTTTCAAATCCGTCAAAGTCAGCAGCAAGCTGGCCTTCGCCAATCTGCGCCTCATTGTTCCGGCCATCATGTTCTGGCTGGCAGCGAAAATGGTACTGCTGCTGGTGGTGAGCCGTCTGTCGATGATGTCCCCTGACGTCGCGGCGGTGATCCTCAGCGCGCTGAGCAACCTGGTTTCCGCGTTATTACTGATTTATCTGTTCCGTCTTTACACAAAATTACGCGTGTAATATTGATATGTTTTTTTAAAGGGCGCTCAGGCGCCCTTTTCTTTTGTCCGCGAAATGATTCCGGTATAGTCATCCCATACATAAAACATGGAATGAAGTATGAAGCAGCTCCTCGATTTTCTTCCCCTGATTGTCTTTTTTGTGGTTTATAAGCTTTACGACATTTTTGTCGCATCGGGCGCATTAATTGCTGCCACGGCACTGGCGCTGATCATCACCTGGGTGATGTATCGTAAAATCGAAAAAATGACGTTGATCACCTTCGCGATGGTGGCTGTTTTCGGCACCCTGACGCTGGTTTTCCATAATGACGAGTTCATTAAATGGAAAGTGACCGTGATTTACGTTCTCTTCTCCGGTGCATTGCTGATTAGTCAGCTGGTGCTGAAAAAACCTCTGATTCAACGCATGCTGGGTAAAGAACTGACCCTGCCCGATCACGTATGGAATAAACTGAACATCAGCTGGGCGATTTTTTTCCTGCTTTGCGGACTGGCCAATATCTATGTCGCATTCTGGTTGCCACAAAATATCTGGGTTAACTTTAAAGTCTTCGGTTTGACCGCGCTGACATTGGTCTTCACTCTGTTAAGCGGTGTATATATCTACCGGCATATGCCGGATGAAGAAAAAAAATAAGTCATCTCCTGCATGGGCCTTTCTTTGAAAGGCCTTAATTTTTGAAGTCATTGAACTGTGTGAAGCCACTCTTTATGAACGAAAAACATAGCTTACCCAATGGTGAAATGGTGCTGCGCACGCTGGCAATGCCTGCGGACACCAATGCGAATGGCGATATCTTCGGCGGTTGGTTAATGTCGCAGATGGATATGGGCGGTGCTATCCAGGCGAAGGAGATCGCCAAAGGTCGCGTTGTGACGGTTCGCGTGGACGGCATGACGTTCCTCAAACCGGTCGCCGTCGGTGACGTTGTTTGCTGCTATGCACGTTGCATCCGTACCGGCAACAGCTCCATCACCATCAATGTGGAAGTGTGGGTCAAGAAAGTCTCTTCCGAGCCTATAGGACAGCGTTACAGAGCCACCGAAGCGGTCTTCACTTATGTCGCCGTGGATGAAGAAGGCAAATCCCGCCAGCTTCCCGATGGACGCAGTAATTTCAGCGTCGATTCAGAAGGTGTGTCGCAGGATTAATTGTGCGATGTGATACATGAAAACAAAAAAGGTCGCCTGATGAGGGCGACCTTTTTTATTGCAGAAACGGCAGAGAATTACTCGACGGACGAACCGCCTTCTACTTTGAATACCAGATTGACCACCAGATTGCTGGCCGCTTTAGGCTCATAGCGCCACTTACGCATTGCCTGTTTCACTTCACGTTCAAACATATTGCGCGGTTCCGCAGAGAGAATACGCACGTTCTCCACGCGTCCGTCGCTGTCCACGTCAAACTGCACACGGACGCGGCCATCAATACGCAAGGCAAGCGCACGCGTCGGATAGAACGGTTTGCCACGTTCAAGCGGACGCGGGCCGCTGGTGCTTTGCGTGTTGCTCGACGCTGGCGGCTGGCTGGCCGGTTTCGTCACCGGCTGATTGCTGGTCACCGGAGCCGTCTGCACAGTTTGCGTCGGTTTTTCTACCGGACGCTCAACGGGTTTTACCTTCGGCTTCACCACCGGTTTTTTAGGCGGTTTCGGCTTAGGCTTCGGAGGTTCAGGGATCACCACTGCCTCTGGCGGCGGAGGCGGCTCTGGCACAACTTCCGGTTCCGGCTCAGGTTCGGGCGGTGTTGGCTCAGCCTGAGGTGGCGGCGGAGGTGGCGCAAAGTCAGCAGGATTGACCATCGTCACGCTCATGACCTTCTGTTCCTGCACTGGCAATTTGAGTGCGTCACTGACCGTGACGTACAGCACGGCGGCAATAACTACAGCATGTAAGCCGACGGAAAGCGCCACCGGCAAAGAAACCTTGCGAATAAACCTAAACTTTTTTAGCGGCATAATGATTCTTTTTCCCCGTGAAGCCGCAAGTTTAAATGTAAATAGCAATCATATTCAACACCGAGATGACAACTATTCTCAAATAACCTCTGACTTGATCCCGCGCAAAGCACTTTCTTCGGGCTTCAGGTTTAGCTATGGTAATTCTGCACATCGGTCTGCCCGCGCGAAATCGCGACAGATTGCTCATTAAAATCAAAAGAAAGGTGGCTCATGCTTTACGTTATTTATTCTGAAGATGTATCCGATTCACTGGAAAAACGTGCGGCTGCCCGCCCTGCACATATCGAAAGGCTTAAAAAATTGCAGGCTTTGGGCCGGGTGTTAATCGGCGGACCAACGCCGGCAATCGACAGTGAAGACCCCGGTGCTGCAGGCATGACCGGTTCACTGCTGGTGGTAGAGTTTGAAAAGCTGGAAGCCGCTAAAGCCTGGGCGGATGCTGACCCGTATGTCGAGGCGGGCGTGTATAAAGCCGTCACCGTGAAACCCTTTAAACGCGTCTTCTGAAACTGAACTGCGTCACGACCTGAACCGTCGTGGCGCAATAACCCCAAAGCCGTCACAATGCTTTCATGGCTTCTGTGTTAGGATGTTTACCCCTGCCCATGAGGTAAGCACTATGTCATTCTTCGACGGACTGAAGTTTCTAACCAGTAAAACCACGAAGGTTACTTGCCCTGAATGCGGGTATGTTGCTGAACAAATCAGCACCAAAGTTCGCAAAAACTCCACGCTGGTCTGTAAAAAATGCGGCGCGCTTTTCCAGCCTAAATCCCGCTAATCATGAACTCCATTCGTAATTCACGGCATACAATGACAGGCGTTGATGTTGTTGGTGGTGGATTTGACGAATACGGTAGATGTGACGATAGCGTCTCGACTGACCTTCCAGCCAGCGGCTTCTCCGGCGCTGAGTCTGGCGTAACATACGCCAGCGACCGACTTCATTTTTACTGCGTTTCATACACCTGTGTCCCGTGGTGGCCGTCACTGTTCAATAATGAAAGAATAAGAACGGAAGAATTTAGCCGGGACATTATAGGCCGATGACGTTGTGATCCAAGTCTTGTTTCTCACCTTGTCTCCTGTAATCAGCTAACCTTGATATCAGCACCCTGAGAATTTTTATCAGTCATTAACAGATTCAGAGGTAGCTGATTGATTGGTGGGAAAAAGTTGGTTAAAAGAATCTCCCGAACACGTACACTTACGCTAATGGCTTGCGAACAGGATTTTTCGCCTTTATGACAACTTTTTATACGGTAATCAGCGGATTTCTGGTTTTTGGATACTGGTTACTGATAGCCGGCGTAACTCTGCGCATTTTGATGAAACGCCGTGCGGTGCCTTCGGCCATGGCGTGGCTGCTGATCATCTATATTATTCCTCTGGTTGGCATCATCGCCTATCTGTCGTTTGGTGAACTTCATCTGGGCAAACGTCGCGCCGAACGTGCAAAAGCGATGTGGCCTTCTACGGCGCGCTGGCTGAACGATCTCAAAGATTGCCAGCGCATTTTTGCCACCGAAACCAGTGAAATTGCCGCCTCTTTATTCCAGCTCTGCGAACGCCGTCAGGGTATCGCGGGGGTAAAAGGCAACCAGCTTCAGCTGCTGACCACCAGCGATGACGTGCTTAAAGCGATGATGCGCGATATTGAACTGGCGCGCAGCAACATCGAGATGGTGTTTTACATCTGGCAGCCCGGTGGTCTGGTTGATCAGGTTGCCGAATCGCTGATGGCGGCTTCACGACGGGGTATCCATTGCCGTCTGATGCTCGACTCAGCCGGCAGCGTTACTTTCTTCCGCAGCCCGTATCCGGCAATGATGCGTAATGCCGGTATCGAAGTTGTAGAAGCATTACAGGTAAATTTGTTCCGTGTGTTCCTTCGCCGGATGGATCTGCGTCAGCACCGTAAAGTCGTATTAATCGACAACTATGTAGCCTACACCGGCAGCATGAATATGGTCGATCCGCGTTTCTTTAAACAGGATGCAGGCGTCGGTCAGTGGGTTGATCTGATGGCGCGCATGGAGGGCCCGGTAGCCACCACTATGGGTATCGTTTATTCCTGCGACTGGGAAATCGAAACCGGTAAACGTATTCTGCCGCCGGAGCCCGATACTAATCAGATGCCGTTCGAGCAGGAAAGTGGCCATACGATTCAGGTTATCGCGTCAGGGCCGGGCTTTCCTGAAGATATGATCCATCAGGCTTTGCTTACTGCCACATATTCTGCGCGCGAACAGCTGGTCATGACCACGCCTTATCTGGTGCCGAGCGACGATTTGCTTCATGCAATATGTACCGCCGCACAGCGCGGTGTGGATGTCAGCATTATCTTGCCGTTAAAAAATGACTCTATGATGGTCGGCTGGGCCAGCCGCGCGTTCTTTAACGAGCTTCTTGAAGCCGGTGTCAAAATTTACCAGTTCGAAGACGGCCTGCTGCACACCAAAAGTATTCTGGTGGATGGGCAACTGAGCCTGGTCGGGACAGTCAATCTGGATATGCGCAGCCTTTGGCTCAATTTTGAAATCACGCTGGTGATCGATGACGCCGGATTCGGTGCCGATCTGGGTCGCGTTCAGGACGATTACATTGCGCGTTCGCGCCTGCTGGATGTCGAAGCCTGGCTGAAACGTCCCTTCTGGCATCGTCTGGTCGAACGTTTGTTCTACTTTTTCAGCCCGCTGCTGTAAAAGCCGCGTTGAGCGTGGTGTAATACGCGCAGTACCGGTTTTGATAAAGCCTGAATACACTCATTTGTAAACGAGAATGCTATGGACCTGAATAATCGCCTGACCGAAGACGAAACGCTTGAGCAAGCTTACGATATCTTTCTGGAACTGGCCGGGGATAACCTGGATCCAGCGGATATCCTGATCTTCAATCTGCAATTTGAAGAACGCGGTGGCGCTGAGCTTTATGATCCGGCAGAAGACTGGGTAGAACATGTGGATTTCGATCTAAACCCTGACTTCTTCGCTGAAGTGGTGATTGGTCTGGCGGACGCAGAAGACATGCCGATCAATGATATTTTTGCCCGCGTGCTGCTGTGCCGGGAGAAAGATCATAAGCTGTGCCATATTCTCTGGAAAGAGTAACCCGAATACAGCGTATAAAAAAACCTGCCAGCGGCAGGTTTTTTTATGCTTCAGGGCTGACACCAATGATTCAGAGCGGATCAACTTTCAGGCAGGAAACCGCATGGCGGAAACTACCTTCGAGCAGCGGACGGGTGATCGCACATTCCGGTCCGGCAATCGGACAACGTGTACGGAACACGCAGCCGGATGGCGGATTGATTGGCGAAGGTAATTCCCCTTCCAGCAACTGAATCACTTTGTTACGCTCTTTGTCCGGGTCTGGTACCGGCACGGCAGACATCAGCGCGCGGGTGTAAGGATGCTGAGGATTGTTATACACCTCATCATAAGTGCCGAGTTCCACCGCGTGACCCAGGTACATCACCAGAACACGGTCAGAGATGTGTTTTACCACTGCCAGATCGTGCGCGATGAAGATAAGTGACAAGCCCATTTCGCGCTGCAACTGTTGCAGCAGGTTTACCACCTGCGCCTGAATCGACACGTCCAGTGCGGACACCGGTTCGTCACAGATAATCAGCTTCGGCTCAAGGATCAGAGCACGCGCGATACCAATACGCTGACACTGACCACCCGAGAATTCGTGCGGGTAACGGTTGATCAGGTTAGGCAACAGCCCGACCTTCAGCATCATCGCCTTCACTTTCTCTTTCACCTCTAAACGAGGCATATTCGGATTATAGGTTTTCAGCGGCTCGGCGATAATTTCGCCGATAGTCATACGCGGGTTCAGGGACGCCAGCGGATCCTGGAAAATCATCTGAATATCGCTGCGGGTTTTACGCCACTCGTTATCAGACATATTCAGCAGGTCTTTACCCAGCCACGCCACGCGACCGTCAGTCGCTTTCACCAAACCTATTAGTGCCCGGGCAAAGGTCGACTTACCACAGCCAGATTCCCCTACCACGCCCAGCGTTTCACCTTCATAAAGACGCAAAGTGACGCCATCCACGGCTTTCAGGGTTTTTGACGGCTGCCAGAACCACTGTTTGCCATCTTTAATGTCGAAATGGACTTTGAGATCGGCCACTTCCAGCAGGACTTTTTTCTCCGGCGCGTGGGTGTTCATCGCTGAGCTGTCCATGATTGTATTGTCAGTCATACCAGTTCCTCCAGCGGCTTATAGCAGGCACGCAAACGACCCTCACCGAAACGCTCAAGCGGTGGCGCTGTGGCGCAAATATCCATTGAGTGCGGACAACGCGGCTGGAACGGACAGCCTTTTGGCAGACGCAGCAGGTTTGGCGGATTACCTGGGATGGTCATCATGGCGCCGCCTTCTGCATCAAGACGCGGAACAGCATTCAGCAGACCGATGGAGTACGGATGACAAGGTTCGTAGAACACGTCGCGGGCGCGGCCATATTCCATAGTACGGCCTGCGTACATCACCAGCACTTTGTCACAGATTCCGGCAACAACGCCCAGATCGTGTGTGATCATGATGATCGCGGTGTTGAACTCAGCTTTCAGTTCATTCAGCAGCGTCATGATCTGCGCCTGGACGGTCACGTCCAGAGCCGTGGTGGGTTCATCGGCGATCAACAGTTTCGGACGACACAGCAGCGCCATCGCGATCATCACACGCTGGCGCATACCGCCGGAGAATTCGTGAGGAAACATTTTCATACGCTTGCGGGCTTCCGGCATTTTTACCGCATCCAGCATACGTACAGATTCTTCAAAGGCTTCACGTTTGCTGAGGTGTTTATGCAGCATCAGCACTTCCATCAGCTGCTCACCGACGCGCATGTACGGGTTCAGCGAGGTCATCGGATCCTGGAAAATCATCGAAATCTGCTCAGCGCGCAGCTTGTTCAGCTCCTTTTGCGGCAGATTAAGGATTTCGCGGCCGTTGAATTTCGCTGAGCCGCCGATACGGCCATTGCTGGCCAGCAGGCCCATCAGTGCAAACGCAGTCTGGGATTTACCGGAACCGGATTCACCCACTATCCCTAAGGTTTCACCGGCGCGCAGGTCGAAATTCAGATCGTTTACCGCAGTAACATCGCCGTCAGGCGTCTCGAAAGTGACGCGCAGGTCTTTCACGTCCAGCAACATCTCGCCTTTCAGGGCAGAAGCCGGTGCCGCGTTGGCTTGAATTTGTTCAATAGTGCTCATGGTTGCACTCCTTAACGATCTTTCGGGTCGAGGGCATCACGCAGGCCATCGCCGATAAAATTGAAACAGAACAGAGTTACAACCAGGAAGCCTGCCGGGAACAGCAGTAACCAAGGTGAAACTTCCATCGAGTTGGCGCCGTCACTTAACAATGCGCCCCAGCTGCTCAGCGGCTCCTGCGTACCCAGACCCAGGAAGCTCAGGAAGGATTCGAACAGGATCATGCTTGGCACCAGCAATGACGCATACACCACTACGACACCTAAAACGTTGGGAACAATGTGACGCAACACGATATTGCGCGTACTCACACCGCTGACCAACGCCGCTTCGATGAATTCTTTACGTTTCAGGCTAAGGGTCTGGCCACGCACGATACGTGCCATATCCAGCCACGACACCATGCCGATCGCCACGAAAATCAACAGGATGTTCTGTCCGAAGAAAGTCACGAGCAGGATAACAAAGAACATGAACGGGAAAGAGTTGAGGATTTCCAGCAAACGCATCATGGCGGAGTCAATCTTACCGCCCAGATAGCCGGACAACGAACCGTACAACGTCCCGAGGATCACCGCCACCAGCGCAGCGGCAACACCCACCATCAGCGAGATACGCCCGCCGATCGCCACACGAACCAGCAAATCACGGCCTGAGGAGTCAGTCCCGAAAAAGTGGTGTGAAGCCATATCAGGCGCGGCCGACATCATATTCCAGTCGGTATCATCGTAGGCAAACTGTGATAAGAACGGAGCGAAAGCCACGAACAGGGCAATAAAGGCCAGAACGATCAGGCTGGTGACTGCAGCGCGGTTATGCATAAAGCGACGACGCGCATCCTGCCACAAACTGCGGCCTTCAACTTCCAGTTTCTCGGTGAAGTTCTCGACAACGTCGCTGTTTTTTTTACTTAACATCATTGACGTACTCCGGCATTAATAACGGATTTTCGGGTCGATGACGGCGTACAGCACGTCAACGATCGCATTGAATAAAATGGTCAATGCGCCCACTAAAATAGTCAGGCTCAGTACCAGCGAGTAGTCACGGTTTAAAGCGCCGTTAACAAACAGCTGGCCGATGCCCGGCAATCCGAAAATGCTCTCGACAACCATCGAACCGGTGATAATCCCCACAAACGCAGGCCCCATGTAAGACAGGACTGGCAAAAGTGCAGGCTTAAGTGCATGGCGCAAAATAATGCGGTGCAACGGTAAGCCTTTAGCGCGTGCTGTGCGGATAAAGTTGGAGTGCAGGATTTCTATCATTGAACCACGGGTGATACGCGCAATGCTGGCGATATAAGCCAGTGAAAGTGCGACCATCGGCAGGATCATGTATTTGGCCCCCCCGCCGTTCCAGCCACCGCCCGGCAACCATTTCAGGGTAATGGCAAATATCAGCACCAGTAACGGTGCGACGACGAAACTCGGGATAACCACCCCGGTCATCGCCACTCCCATCACCGTGTAATCCCACTTGGTGTTTTGATTCAGCGCAGCAATAACCCCCGCCGTCACACCAAAAACAATCGCCATGATAAATGCCGCCAGTCCTAATTTCGCCGAAACCGGGAAAGAAGCCGCGACCAGATCATTAACGGTGTAATCCTTATATTTGAACGACGGACCGAAATCGCCTTTGGCCAGCTGTTCTAAATAATTGAAATATTGCTTATAGATTGGGTCATTGAGGTGGTATTTCGCCTCAATGTTCGCCATCACTTCTGGTGGAAGATTACGCTCACCCGTAAAAGGGCTGCCCGGTGCGAGACGCATCATAAAAAACGAAATGGTGATCAAAATGAAAAGCGTCGGAATCGCTTCCAGACAGCGGCGTAAAATAAACTTTAACATTGCCCGTACCTGTTTCTAAGCCTGTCACTACAGCTTGATAGTTTTTGGCTTGGTCACGATGACCCGCGTGTGCGGCTCATCGTAGTGGCTCTTTGCTATGGCGCTGAATACTCGCGCCATAAGCATTACCTTCATCAAATAAAAACAGGGCAGCTCGGGGATGCCCTGTTTCCTCACGTATTAGTGTTTGATGATGTACAGATCTTTCACGTAGACGTTGTCCTGTGGATCTTTACCGGTGTAACCGCCAACGTATGGTTTCACCAGACGCGCGTTCACGTAGTAATACACAGGGACAATCACAGAATCTTTATCCAGCTGAGTTTCCGCTTTCTGATACAGACCCGCACGTTCGTCGTCAGTTTTCGCCGTCAGGGTGTCCGCGATCGCTTTATCAAACGCCGCGCTCTTATAGTGAGAGGTGTTGTTGCTGCTGTCAGACAGCATGGTGTTCAGGAAGGAAGACGGTTCGTTGTAGTCAGAGCACCAGCCGGCGCGCGCTACATCGAAGTTGCCCTGATGACGGCTGTCCAGGAAGGTTTTCCATTCCTGGTTGACAAGTTTCACGTCCACGCCCAGGTTTTTCTTCCAGATAGCGGCTGCGGCAATCGCCAGTTTCTTATGCAAATCAGACGTGTTGTACAGCAGTTCGAAGGTCAGTGGTTTGGCCGGTGTGTAACCCGCTTCTGCCAGAAGTTTTTTCGCTTCGGTGTTGCGCTGATCCTGAGTTTCTTTGAACCAGGCCGGAGGCGTCAGTTTCGCGCCGTCGGTGTAAGGAGGGGTGTAGCTGTACGCCGGCAGATCGCCTTGCGCTTTCACTTTGTTCACGATGATGTCGCGATCCAGACCCAGTTTCAGCGCTTCACGTACGCGTGAATCAGTGAACGGTGCTTTCTGGTTGTTGATTTCGTAGTAGTAAGTACACAGATACGGATCAACGTGCACTTCGGTAGGGATTTCTTTTTTCAGTTTCTGGAACAGTTCGATCGGCATGTTGTTATATGTCATGTCGATTTCGCCGCTGCGGTAGCGGTTAACGTCTGTGACTTCAGAAGAAATTGGCAGATAAGTAACTTGATTGATGACAGTTTTGGCGTTGTCCCAGTAAGTCGGGCTACGCTCAAGCACGATACGTTCGTTGACGGTCCAGGCCTTCAGTTTGTAGGCGCCGTTGCTGACGTAGTTTTCTGGCTGAGTCCATTTGTCGCCAAATTTCTCAACAACGCTTTTGTTCACCGGCTTCATCGCGGTGTGGGACAGCATTTTAACAAAATACGGGACCGGTTCGGTCAGTGTCACTTGCAGGGTATGGTCATCAATCGCCTTCACACCCAGGGTATCAGGGCTTTTCTTACCGCTGATGATGTCATCGATATTTTCGATGTGGCCGTATTGCAGGTAGCTTTCATACGGAGAGGCAGTTTTTGGATCAGCCAGGCGCTGCCAGCTGAACACGAAATCTTGAGCAGTAACAGGGTCGCCGTTGGACCATTTAGCTTCCGGACGCAGGTGGAAAGTCCAGACTTTGAAATCTTTGTTTTCCCAGCTGGTAGCGACGCCAGGAATGACGCTGCCGTCTTTACTGTCGGTATTTACCAGACCTTCCAGCAAATCACGGATAACGTTCGATTCCGGAACGCCTTCAACTTTATGCGGGTCAAGAGACTGAACTTCTGAACCGTTATTACGCACCAGCTCTTGCTTGTCTGACAGCGTCACACCGGCAGGCACAGTAGCAGCAAAGGCGGTATTGATAGATATGGCGCCAACCGCAGCCATGATGCAGGCAGCCAGCAGATTTTTTTTTGTGATGTTGGTCATTGTCATTCAACTCCAATTTTTATTATGAACTTACGCGCTCTGGCGCAAGATAAACCCTTTCCGGGTTAACGGATTTCACAAGCAGGAACGAATTGCTCAGAAACTCCCCCATTTCGTCACCATCCACAGATGGTGTCCCCTCTTACTACGTGAAGCCGTTGAAACGTCAGGCTGTTAAGCGCCATGCGGTTTCAGAGATCGTTAAGGATGATCCCCTCCATTTGACTCGCCCCGCTCACCGCCGATTTTGACTTCGGGGATAAACCAGGCCGTCGCATACTGATATTCCTATTCCTACTCAATAAAGTTTTTTGGCTTTCACCCGTAAAGCCGAAAGCCTCCCGGCATCATCAAACGGCGGGAATCAAATAAGAAGAAGAACTGAAGATTTGTTTTGCTTAACGGGAAGATTCAACACAAGGCTATGTAATGCCAGCAACGCAAAGCCTGTCTTCCTGAAAAGAGAAAGCGACTGAGGATAAATTTGCGTTACGTATTGCGACACTTCGCTCTCCAAAAACAAATGAAACTGCTTCAATCTTTCTATGCCTTGCAAGATTCGTTCTCACTTAGAGCATGACTCTAAACAATTTTCCATTTGTGAAGACGTTTTGAAAATTATCAGAAGCCCGATACCGGCGCCAATTAATTTTGCAAATTTGTTACGTAATTCTCTTTTATGCGTTGCAGAGCGTTTGGAGCCTACTAAGTACAGCACAAACAAAGTGCATTTAACTCACTGATTTTGATTAAAAATTAGCAATCTCTTCAATTCAAAAATGCATTACAGCTTGCTCAACAACCCGGCTGACACAATCAGTTAACAATCTGCGCATTTCAAGGATAATGCCCTGTTAACTGCTGTGTTAACACTAATAACATCTCGATACGGCCTGCACAAGCCTTACAGAATGATGTGGATAAATTAACGGCAAAACGGGCAGGAAAGGAGTGTATTAAGCAAAAAAATAGCTAAGTTTATTATAAGAAATGAAGGCTTGGAGTGAAATGAAGTATGAGAAGGGAGTTTACGCTACATTTGGGTGCAAACGCTCTTATTTACGCCATTAGCTGCACTATATTAATGCATGGCATTATAAGAGGAAGTAATAATTATCGCGAAAACACATCAGCGTTTTCGCGATAATTTGTCTGCTTATTGATTAGAGCAAGCCGGGAAAAATAGCTTTTATCCCGGTGACAATAAACTCAATCCCCAGAGACATCAGCAACAAACCCATGATTCGGGTAATGACGTTGATGCCGGTTTGCCCCAACAAACGTACCAGCAAAGGCGCGGCACGGAACAAAAGCCAGCAACAGAACGCGAAAAACATGATCGCCAGCGTCAGACCGAGCAGGTTTTGCCAGCCGTTGTAGCGAGAACTCCAGACGATTGTCGAACTGATCGCCCCCGGCCCCGCCATCAGAGGTAAGGCTAAAGGAACAACACCGACGTTTTCACGGATCGCCGTTTCCGACTTCTCTTGTTTGTTCTGCTTATCTTCGCCCAGCTTGCCGCTTATCATCGACATCGCAATGGTCACTACCAGGATGCCGCCGGCAATGCGAAATGAATCAATTGAGATCCCAAACAGGTGAAGAATGGCATCGCCGAGAAATAATGCCGTCGACAATATAATGGCGACCGACAGGTTAGCCGTCATATTGGTCTTATTACGGCCAGCCGCTGCCTGATAGCTGGTCATACTAATGAAAACAGGCAGGATCCCGACAGGGTTCACCAGTGCAAACAGCCCGACGAAAAATTTGATATAGCCTGAAAAATCTAATAAAGATTGGCTCACGCAGAACTCCGCACAAAATGCCAGTAGATGAAGGTCTTGATGGGGCGCTAATGTACTGGAATTGCAATGAAGGCGCCACGTCGTTTCATGGTATTTATCACCAGAATTTCAATAAAAAGCAGTGAATGACACTTTTGTTAAATAAGTGTAATGTTGCTGCCCTAAATGGCTGCTAATTTGTAGGCGATTAGGTATTTTTTGATAATTATTCTCAATAAACCCCAGCTGAAAGGTGTCAGCATCGGTGTTTAGTGATCCAGATCAAATTCCTCCTCCCTACAAATAGGTAAGCTTTGCGCATAGTCACTCACCGGTACTTACGAACAGGCTCTGACATAAACGTTCATAAGATGGCGCGGAATGGCAATTTATCTACTACAGGTGCTACACGACTGAAAGCTCTTTGAGCAAATAAAGAGACAGAGATAACACATTGAGAATGATAGCATTAATTACTTTCTCACGGTGTAAGATAGCAAGGCTATACTAATCTCTGGCAGGTTATTTACTAAAAGAGTTTAACTTTATCAGGAGAGCATTATGGCTGTAACAAATGTCGCCGAACTGAACGCGCTGGTTGCCCGAGTCAAAAAGGCACAGCGTGAATATGCCAACTTCAGTCAAGAACAAGTAGATAAGATCTTCGCTGCCGCCGCCCTGGCTGCTGCCGATGCGAGAATTCTGCTGGCAAAACTTGCTGTTGAAGAATCCGGTATGGGTATTGTCGAAGACAAAGTGATCAAAAACCACTTCGCCTCAGAATATATCTACAACGCCTATAAAGATGAAAAAACCTGTGGCATCCTCGGTCAGGATGATACCTTCGGTACCATCACTATCGCAGAGCCAATCGGCATCATCTGCGGTATCGTACCTACCACCAACCCAACGTCCACTGCGATTTTCAAAGCGCTGATTAGCCTGAAAACCCGTAACGGCATCATCTTCTCCCCACACCCACGTGCTAAAAATGCGACGAACAAAGCTGCAGATATCGTTCTGCAAGCGGCTATCGCTGCGGGTGCGCCGAAAGACATTATTGGCTGGATTGACGAACCAAGTGTAGAACTGTCTAACCAGTTGATGCATCACCCAGACATCAACCTGATCCTGGCGACCGGTGGTCCTGGCATGGTGAAAGCAGCCTACAGCTCTGGTAAACCAGCCATCGGCGTGGGTGCAGGTAATACTCCAGTTGTTGTTGATGAAACTGCTGATATCAAACGTGTTGTTGCTTCGGTGCTGATGTCAAAAACCTTCGATAACGGCGTAATCTGTGCATCAGAACAGTCCATCATTGTGGTTGATTCTGTCTATAACGCAGTACGTGAACGCTTCTCTTCCCACGGCGGTTACATGCTGCAGGGTAAAGAGCTGAAAGCGGTTTCCGACATCATCCTTAAAAATGGTGGCCTGAACGCGGCTATCGTAGGTCAGCCAGCAGCGAAAATCGCTGAAATGGCCGGCATCAAAGTTCCCGCTCATACTAAAGTGTTAATCGGCGAAGTCAGCGTTGTTGACGAATCTGAACCGTTTGCACATGAAAAACTGTCCCCTACTCTCGCGATGTACCGTGCAAAAGATTTTGAAGATGCGGTAGCAAAAGCAGAGAAACTGGTAGAAATGGGCGGTATCGGCCATACCTCTTGTCTGTACACAGACCAGGATAACCAACCAGAACGTGTTAACTATTTTGGCAACAAAATGAAGACTGCACGTATTCTTATCAACACCCCTGCTTCACAGGGTGGTATCGGTGACCTGTATAACTTCAAACTTGCCCCTTCTCTGACGCTGGGCTGCGGTTCATGGGGTGGTAACTCCATCTCTGAAAACGTCGGTCCTAAACACTTGATCAACAAGAAAACTGTAGCGAAGCGAGCAGAAAACATGTTGTGGCATAAACTTCCAAAATCTATCTACTTCCGTCGTGGCTCACTGCCAATCGCACTGGAAGAAGTGGCGACTGACGGAGCAAAACGCGCCTTCATCGTGACTGACCGTTACCTGTTCAACAACGGCTACGCAGACCAGATCACCAGCGTTCTGAAAGGCCACGGTATTGAAACTGAAGTGTTCTTCGAAGTAGAAGCGGATCCAACGCTGAGCATTGTGCGTAAAGGTGCTGAGCAGATGAACTCCTTCAAACCAGATGTGATCATCGCACTGGGTGGTGGTTCACCGATGGATGCAGCGAAAATCATGTGGGTGCTGTACGAACATCCAAACACTCAGTTCGAAGATTTGGCGCTGCGCTTTATGGATATCCGTAAACGTATCTACAAATTCCCGAAAATGGGCGTGAAAGCGAAAATGATCGCCGTCACCACCACTTCCGGCACCGGTTCTGAAGTGACTCCGTTTGCTGTTGTAACCGATGATGCTACAGGTCAGAAATATCCACTGGCTGACTATGCTCTGACTCCGGATATGGCTATCGTCGATGCTAACCTGGTCATGAACATGCCAAAATCACTCTGTGCGTTCGGTGGTCTTGATGCGGTAACTCACGCACTTGAAGCTTACGTTTCAGTACTAGCGAATGAATACTCTGATGGCCAGGCGCTTCAGGCTCTGAAATTGCTGAAAGAAAACCTGCCAGCCAGCTACCACGAAGGGGCTAAAAACCCGGTTGCTCGCGAACGTGTTCACAATGCGGCAACTATCGCGGGTATCGCGTTTGCCAACGCTTTCCTGGGTGTCTGTCACTCCATGGCCCACAAACTGGGTTCAGAGTTCCACATTCCTCACGGTCTGGCCAATGCCATGCTGATTTCCAATGTTATCCGTTACAATGCTAACGATAACCCAACCAAACAAACTGCTTTCAGTCAGTATGACCGCCCACAAGCGCGTCGTCGCTACGCTGAAATCGCAGACCATTTAGGTCTGGGTGCTCCTGGCGACCGTACTGCACAGAAAATCCAGAAACTGTTGAACTGGTTGGACGAAATCAAAGCGGATCTGGGTATCCCAACCTCTATTCGTGAAGCAGGCGTTCAGGAAGCAGACTTCCTGGCTAAAGTAGACAAACTGTCTGAAGATGCGTTTGATGACCAGTGTACCGGTGCTAACCCACGTTACCCACTGATTGCTGAGCTGAAACAAATTCTGATGGATACCTTCTACGGCCGCGAATATAACGAAGACGTTGCTGATGAAGTTGCAGTTGCTGCACCAGCACCAAAAGCTGATAAGAAAACCAGCAAAAAATAACTTGCTGAGTTTCCGGTAAGCAAAAAACCCGCCACTTGGCGGGTTTTTTATTTGCTTCTCACAAAGCGTCGAACGTTCTTACGCTGAAATCTTGGGGCGACACATCCGCGCATGGCGCGTTTTCTATCCACCACGTAGCTTACTCAGGCTTTATTGCATCGTTATCGTCAATAGCAGCCATCGCTTCTTTGTAATGCTTGCGACAGACCGACACATAGCTCTCATCTCCGCCTATTACGACCTGTGCGCCATCGTGCAGGGCGTGCCCTTTCTCATCCAGTCTCAGGTTACGATTGGCTTTACGACCGCAGTGACAGATGGTTTTAAGCTCCACCAGTTTATCCGCCCACGCCAGAAGGTATTCACTGCCCTCAAAAAGTTCGCCACGAAAGTCTGTACGCAATCCATAACACAAGACAGGGACATCAAGGTCATCCACGACGTCTGTCAGCTGCGACACCTGCGCCTTCGTCAGGAACTGGCACTCATCGATCAGAACGCAGTTAAGACGCTGCGGGCCGCTCTCCTGAGCAATAAGGGTAAACAGGTCAGTCTCATTATTATAAAGCTCTGCGGGCGACGACAACCCGATACGGGAGCTGACTTTCCCAAGACCAAACCGGTGATCCAGCTCAGCGGTTAACACCAGCGTGCGCATGCCACGTTCTTGATAATTATATGAAGACTGCAACAGAGACGTAGACTTACCGGCATTCATAGCCGAGTAATAAAAATAAAGCTGAGCCATGAAGCGGCAACCCCGTAACGTATTGGAAGGCGGAATTTTTCGGCTTGGATTGTACCACAATCCCTCTCATGGATAACAACGCGTTACGGTTCTCAATATGATCCCGGAATAACCTTTCCCGACATTTTGAAAATCACAGAAACTTACAATCAGAAATTATAATCCTACGTAAGGGTAAGAGTTATCGTAACTGCTTATTACCTTACATGACGGGCATTTATATGTAATTTTCAGTGAAGATAATGGTTTGTCTATACATTAAAGAACCGGTCAGCGAAGTCCTAAAAAGGCAGCTGTGCTGCGGCTTATTGCGGCATTAATGCCCTTTCTATCCATATCCTTACAATTGATCCTAGGGTAAATGTTTTAATTGTCCGGATGCGTATACGGTTATACAGCGCAGAGTTCCACTTGAGAATACACCTGCGGAATGTATTGGATAGAGGGTTATAACCCCCCGGTAAATAGCGGCTCCAGACTCATCTATATTTTAACTGCATCATCATTATTTGCTTTAAATGCGTAAATTAGAGTCAGTAATACAAATTGTCTATTGCAGAACAGGGAAGAGCAATCTATTATTACACAAACGTCCCCCACCATATAATTGAGACTAGTATAATGAGCGAAGCATTAAAGATTCTGAACAACATCCGTACTCTGCGTGCGCAAGCAAGAGAATGCACTCTGGAAACTCTGGAAGAGATGCTGGAAAAATTAGAAGTTGTTGTTAACGAACGTCGCGAAGAAGATTCTCAGGCGGCTGCTGAAATTGAAGAACGCACGCGTAAACTGCAACAATACCGTGAAATGCTGATTGCTGACGGCATTGATCCTAACGAATTGCTGCAAACGATGGCTGCTACCAAATCAGCGGGTAAAGCTAAACGTGCTGCGCGCCCTGCTAAATACAAATACATCGACGAAAACGGCGAAAACAAAACCTGGACCGGCCAGGGTCGTACTCCGGCTGTAATCAAGAAAGCAATCGAAGAGCAAGGCAAATCACTGGACGATTTCCTGCTGTAATTGCTCTTATTGAAACAAATGTAAGTCATGATAAAACCCATCCATCGCGATGGGTTTTTTGTTTCGGTATTTGAATAGAGCTGAACCGTCTTAATCCATAAATCAAAATTTAATTTATGGATAAAAACTATAAGATTTAACCGAATAAACAGAAACAAAAAAGGCTGCCTGAGCAGCCTTTGTCCACCACGCCAGTTTATACGTGGTAGAAATCGCGATACCAGTCCACGAAGTTTTGTACGCCCTGCTCAACTGTCGTTTCAGGCTTAAAGTTGATGGCCTCATAAAGCGGCTGTGTGTCAGCACTGGTCTCATGCACGTCACCAGGCTGCATAGGCAGCAGGTTCTTGCTGGCTTCGGTCCCCAGCGCCTTCTCAAGCGCACTAATGTAGGCCGTCAGTTTCACCGGGCTGTTATTACCGATATTATAAACACTGTAAGGAGCAGAGCTGCTGGCAGGTGAACCATTCTCCACCGTCCAGTCCGGCTGAGCCTGCGGAATAACATCCTGCAAACGTACAATCGCTTCCGCAATATCATCAATATAGGTAAAGTCGCGACGCATCTCCCCGCGGTTATAAACATCAATACTCTGGCCCGCGATGATGGCTTTTGTAAATTTAAACAATGCCATATCCGGACGTCCCCAGGGACCGTAGACGGTAAAGAAACGCAATCCAGTTGTTGGCAGGCTATAAAGATGTGAATAAGTGTGAGCCATTAATTCATTGGCTTTTTTGGTCGCGGCATACAGTGAAACAGGATGATCAACAGAATCATCCGTCGAGAAAGGTTGTTTCTTGTTCAGGCCATAAACTGAACTGGAAGAAGCATAAAGTAAGTGACCCACTTTATTATGACGACACCCTTCCAGAACATTAACAAATCCTATGAGGTTAGAATCTGCATATGCCAAAGGATTTTCGATGGAATACCGGACACCGGCTTGCGCAGCCAAATGAATAACACGGTCAAAACGCTGCTCTGCAAACAAATCGGCCATACCCCCGCGATCGGCTAAATCCAGCTTAATGAACGAAAAGCCGTCTTTATTTTCGAGCTGCGCCAGACGCGCGAGTTTCAGATTGACGTCATAATAATCATTCAGATTATCAATCCCGACAACGGTATGACCTGCCGCCAGTAAACGTTGTGACACGTAAAAACCAATAAAACCCGCAGCGCCGGTAACCAGATATTTCATGAATACTCCTTACAGAACCGGATTGACTGATGCACCACGGCCAATGCCGTAGTAAGTAAACCCGCGTTTTTCCAAACGTTCAGGATCGAATAAATTACGACCATCAAAGATGACCGGCTCTTTTAATGCATTTTTGATGACATCGAAATCTGGCGCGCGGAAATTCTGCCATTCGGTGCAAATAATCAGCGCATCCGCGTTCTGCAATGCGGATTCTTTAGTGCCCATCAGTTCAAGATCTTCGCGATGACCGTAGATCCGCTGAGTTTCATTCATCGCTTCTGGATCGTAGGCTTTGATTTTCGCCCCTGCTGCCCAGAGTTGTTCCATTAATACACGGCTGGAGGCTTCACGCATGTCATCAGTATTAGGTTTGAACGAAAGGCCCCACAGCGCAAAGGTTTTACCTTTGAGGTCCTCACCAAAGTGACGCTGAATAAATGTCGGCAATTTATATTTTTGCTGATAATTCACCTGTTCCACGGCCTGTAATAATTTCGGCTGATAGCCAATATGTTCTGCTGTACGGATCAGAGCCTGCACGTCTTTCGGGAAGCAAGAGCCGCCGTAGCCGCAGCCAGGATAGATAAAGTGGTAACCGATACGGGAGTCTGAGCCGATCCCCTGACGAACTTTCTCAATATCTGCACCCAGCATTTCAGCCAGATTAGACATCTCATTCATAAAGCTGATTTTGGTGGCCAGCATGCAGTTTGCCGCGTACTTGGTCAGTTCTGCGCTACGGATATCCATCAGGATCATACGGTCATGATTACGGTTGAAGGGTTCGTACAGTTCACGGATAGGATCGATGGCGTTAGGATTGTCGGTACCAATGACGATACGTTCAGGGCGCATGCAGTCGGCGACAGCGGCCCCTTCTTTGAGGAACTCAGGGTTTGAAACGACGTTGAAATCGATATCCACACCGCGCTTTTTCAGCACCTCGGTCATCACTGCACGAACTTTATCCGCAGTCCCGACGGGCACAGTAGACTTATCAATCACCACTTTGGGTTCAGTCATGTGTTCGGCGATGGTACGCGCCACGGCAGTCACATATTTCAGATCTGCGGAGCCATCTTCATCCGGCGGTGTACCAACAGCAATAAACTGAACGGTTGCGTGCGCCACGCCTTCAGCCGCATCGGTGCTGAACAACAGACGCCCTGCTTCATAGTTCTGTTTAACTAACGGGGTTAGACCTGGTTCAAAAATGGGTATCTGACCATTTTTCAGATTTTCTACTTTTTTTGCATCCACATCGATGCACAGTACTTCATGCCCGACTTCAGCAAGAACCGCCGCCTGAACAAGTCCGACGTAACCGATACCAAAAACTGTTACTTTCATCAGCGAATTCCTATTATATATTTTTAAACATCATTTTTAGACTACGTGAAATTGAGACCTAAAATTCTGGGCGCATTATACCAGTTTCAAACGTAAGTGCCTCTGCAAAGGCATATTTTGCATAAGATAGGTCTTAGAATAATGTGATGAATCATTAAGACGAAAAGTCGTGCGGGAGAAATGCTCAATATTATTAAGGCATTATTCTACATGATGAGAAATGTTCTCACTCAGTAGACAACATTAATCTCAGACGCCCACCCGATCCCCACACCTGACATTGCCACGCCTCACAGCGCTGGCTTATCTGATTAGAATAGGTTGCGCCCGTCGTGCCCAGCGGCACGCCGTTACTCAGCTGAATGGTATTGGTGCCGGTATTGAGATTCGCATGCAGGCCTGCCGAGACCAGAATAAGATTTTTATGCTCGGCATGATAATAACCGAGTAAAAGCGGAAACTGGCCTTTCAGGTTTGCTTGTTTGAATAAATGATTCACCTGCTTAAGCAGAGTAGACATCTGCGGTAACCGTTGATGCTGGTCGCTCAAATGCTCACGCAGCAGGCTGTTAAAAATGGCGCGCAGCAACAACGCAGCGAGAACGCCATTTTCATTGGCGCGTGTCACATCCAGACAATAGAAACCCAAATCTTTCGATGACAGCGCCGCAATATCCAGCACCAGTCCCGGATGATCCGTCGTCGTCAGTTGCCGGTAGTTAATGCGGCAATTGGCCAGCGTTTGTTGTACCGGTGGCTGTAATTCTTTGAGCAAGCGTTGCGCTTCATTTGGATTACGGCACAACGCTTCCCAGTCCTGAACCAGTGAACTTTCCTCCATCGCCTGAGAAGAAAACAACTTCGGATACAGGCAGGTCAGCAACGCATCGCGTAACCGCTGGAGATCGTTTATCGGTTTAAGCAGCACATCTTCGACACCAAGGCGCAGCATCGTCGCGACATCGGTCATTTTATCTGTAGCGGAAATCACCAGAACGGGAATTTTGTTCCCCTGCAGACGCAGGTTTTCGACAAACTCGATACCGCCCATTTCGGGCATCGCTAAATCGCAGAGGATCAGGTCAGGAGGAAAGTCTTCTATCAGGGATAGGGCCTGCAGGCCATTTTCGGCCTCTGTGAAAGTCGCGCCGAGGGAGCTCACATAGCCAGCGAGCACAGATCGGAAAACGGCTTCGTCTTCAACGATAAGAATGTGCTTGCTTGTAAGTGGTTTATCCATCACGGCCCCCAGATTTTCTTATTCTAATAGTGGCTCATAAAGCCTGTTTTTGCTTGTCAGAATTTTCAGATTCCGTCAATACACACGTTAAGCCACTCAGAACTGTTTGTTTTTTATCAGGGGCAACAATTGTTCTCTTTGTTTTTCGACGGCGAGGCGCCCTGCTTCAATGGCCTCCGCAGCGCGGTGGAAATCGAGCGTCGAAATTTGCGGGCAATAAGGCTGGATAACCACGTCCGGCGGATCGCCCGCCATACGATTACGCTTAAGCCGGTTCTCCAAAACCTGGATGGAGGTCGACATAATTTCCATCGCCGAAGGGCTGACATTCGGCTTACGGGCGTTCGGGCGGGTTAAGCGCTGGCGAATTCTGTCACGCCAGCTCAGGTCTTTCTCAGTAATGAGTGCTTCTCCCGTCGGTTGTACTGTCAGTAAATCTTGCTGCATCAGGTGCGCGTCATGCTGAAGATCGACCGCTATTACAATATCTGCCCCTAACGCACGGGTCAGCGAGACCGGCACCGGGTTCACGACAGCGCCATCCACCAGCCAATACCCATTATGCCAGACCGGCGCCAGCAGGCCGGGCATGCTGCAGGAGGCGCGAATGGCTTCGTGCAAATCCCCTTTGGTCAGCCACAGTTCGCGGCCGGTACTCAGGTTCGTTGCCACGGCGCCGAATTTTTTCGAGCACTCCTCAATCTCGTTGATGCGGATAATCTGTCCGACGGCGTTGAAGACCCGCTCCCCGCGCAGCAATCCCCCGCGTTTCCACGAGAAATCCATCAGGCGCAGCACGTCCCAATAACTGAACGAACGCACCCAGCTTTCCATCGCCGGCAGCCGGTTACTCACATAAGCCGCACCCACCAGCGCACCCACTGAACATCCGGCGACCACATCCACCTCGATATCCATATCTTTCAGGGCATTAATCACGCCGATATGTGCCCAGCCTTTTGCTGCTCCCGAGCCAAGGGCCAGACCAATGGTGACTTTTCTGCTCATGTAAAACCTTAATGCTATCTGTAGATAAGAGTGAACCGGGAAGCGCGTTGCCACACGACGAGGATGTTAGGTAACATAACACTTTGATGCATTCAATAGCGCAACCTGCGTGCAACATACGCAAGACATGCTGATTCAGGAGTTTACGTGTCCCTACTTTGCCCTTGCGGCAGCAACATTTTGTTCGACGAGTGCTGCCAGCCATACATCGACGGAGATAAACCGGCACCGACGCCCTCTGCGCTGATGCGGTCCCGCTATACCGCCTATACATTTAAAAATGCGAGTTATCTGATAACCACCTGGCATCCTGATTGTCAACCCGAGCACTGGCGCGACAGTTTACAGGAAGGGTTTGCGACCACAGACTGGCAGGGATTGCAGGTCATTAGCCAGTATGACGGTCGCGACCAGGATGAAGGATTCGTGGAATTCGCCGCGCGATTTACCGAAGCTGGCCAGGAGCAGATTCATCTGATCCACGAGCGTTCGCGATTTCTTCGTTTGAAAGAACGCTGGTACTATATAGACGGAATTAAACCGCAGACAGGCCGCAATGATGCCTGCCCGTGCGGATCGGGTAAAAAATATAAGAAGTGCTGCGGTAAATAATTCAATCGCATTGTTAATTTGTTATTACCAGTCTTGGACAGGATCCACACCCTCATGTCGCAACAAAATGTACAAACCAAGGTATTACGCACCATTTGCCCTGATGCAAAAGGTCTGATCGCCAAAATTACGAATATTTGCTACAAGCACGAACTGAATATCGTGCAGAACAATGAATTCGTAGATCACCGCACCGGACGCTTCTTTATGCGTACCGAACTCGAAGGCATCTTCAATGACACCACGCTGCTTGCCGATCTGGACAGCGCGCTGCCTGCCGGTTCCGTACGCGAATTGCACAGCACAGGCCGTCGTCGCATCGTTATCCTGGTGACCAAAGAAGCACATTGCCTTGGCGACCTGCTGATGAAAGCCGTTTACGGCGGTTTAGATGTGGAAATCGCCGCGGTGATCGGTAACCACGACACGCTGCAAACGCTGGTGGAACGCTTCGATATTCCGTTCCATCTGGTCAGCCACGAAGGTCTGACCCGCGAACAGCATGACAGCGCGATGATTGCCCAGATCGACCAGTATCAGCCGGATTACGTGGTTCTGGCGAAATACATGCGCGTTCTGACACCGGGCTTCGTGCAGCATTATCCGCATCAGGTCATCAACATTCACCACTCGTTCCTGCCGGCCTTTATCGGCGCACGCCCGTATCACCAGGCGTACGAACGCGGCGTGAAGCTGATTGGTGCCACAGCGCACTACGTCAACGACAGTTTAGACGAAGGCCCGATCATCATGCAGGACGTGATTAACGTCGATCACACCTATACCGCTGAAGATATGATGCGTGCCGGTCGTGACGTCGAGAAAAACGTGCTTAGCCGTGCGCTGTATCGCGTCCTGGCGCAGCGCGTATTCGTTTACGGGAATCGCACGGTTATCCTGTAGAACGCTGTTCTGACGGTGCTTTTCGCGCAGAGAAGCATCGTTAAGAACAAAAAAACCGCAAACGAACTTTATTATCGCTTTCAGCGCTTTACACATCCGTTTCATTTGGTATTATGCGCCCCGTTCGCAGCGTTAACCGCTGTAACGTGAAATCATCCATGTAGCGCATGATGATTTAAGGCCAAGAAGTATGTAGTAAATGCCACAAAAGTTGTGGTGGGGTTCCCGAGCGGCCAAAGGGAGCAGACTGTAAATCTGCCGTCATCGACTTCGAAGGTTCGAATCCTTCCCCCACCACCATCTTCCTGAGTCCTCCTCACTTTTTCGACAAAATCAAAAATAAAATAGAACACTGCCCGGGAAGGATAGAGAAGCTTCGACCCGAAGGTTCGAGCCGAGCGAAGCGAGACAGCGTTGCGCAGCAACGACCCGCAGGGCGAGGCCACAGGCCGAGTCATCCTTCCCCCACCACCATCTTCCTGAGTTCTCCTCACCTTTTCGATAAAATCAAAACAATCCACATTTAAACCTGCACAAAATGTCCCACTGACACTTCCTGATACTGCCTGACTGGCGGTACAAAGCCGTTCTCACGCACCGGGCTTTTCAGCTCTTCGACCTGCATCTGACGTTTGAGCATTCTGCGTGACGGATCGGGCACCGGCACTGAGGCCATCAGTTTACGGGTGTACGGATGCTGCGGATTATCGAATATTGCCGCGCGCGGGCCGATTTCCACAATTTCCCCCAGATACATCACGGCCACGCGATGACTCACCCGCTCGACCACCGCCATATCGTGCGAAATAAACAGGTATGACAGATTCATGCTTTCCTGCAAATCGAGCAGCAGATTCACTACCTGCGCTTTCACCGACACATCCAGCGCAGATACCGACTCATCGGCGACAATCACTTTCGGGTCGAGCGTCAGCGCGCGGGCGATGCAGATCCGCTGACGCTGACCACCGGAAAACTCGTGCGGGAACCGGCGCAGCATGTCCGCCGACAACCCGACCTTTTGCAACAGCGACGCGGCTTTCTCTTTGGCATCGCTGCGGTTATGCAGCTTATGTTGCAGCATCGGTTCGATCAGCGCGTCGCCGATGCGCATACGCGGATTGAGGCTGGCAAAGGGATCCTGAAATATCATCTGGATGCGCTGACGCATTTGCAAAATGTCACGCTTGCCCAAATTCATGACGTCAAATCCATCAAAGTCGATTGCGCCGCTGTTCGGCTTGAGCAACCGCGTCACCGCACGGCCGGTGGTGGATTTACCACAGCCGGATTCGCCGACCAGCGAGAGCGTTTCGCCCTGGAATAAATCAAAGCTGATATTTTCCACTGCATGTACCGCTCCGACCTGGCGGCTGAACACGCCGCCGTAGACCGGAAAACGTGCGCTGAGATTCTTCACCGAGAGCAGCGGCGTCAGGCCATTATCCACCGTCCCCGCCACTTCTGTTGGTGTATTGGCTTCACCGGTTTGCAGATTAATCTGCGGGAAACGCAGCGGCCATTCGCGCCCCTGCATCGATCCTAATTTCGGCACCGCCGCCAGCAGTGCACGCGTGTAAGGATGCTGCGGGCGATGGAAAATATCTTCGGTCGCGCCGCTTTCTACCGCTTCACCGCGATACATCACCAGCGTGCGGTCAGCAATTTCTGCCACCACGCCCATATCATGGGTGATGAACAGCACTGCCATCCCCTCTTCTTCCTGCAACGTCTTGATCAAATCCAGAATTTGGCCCTGAATAGTCACGTCCAGCGCGGTTGTCGGTTCGTCGGCGATCAGCAGTTTGGGTTTAAGCGCCAGCGCCATGGCGATCATCACCCGCTGGCGCATCCCGCCGGAAAACTGATGCGGATATTCATCGAAGCGCGCGCTGGCATTGGGAATGCGCACCTTTTCCAGCAGCTTCAGCGTTTCTGCCCGCGCTTGTGCAGACGACATCCCCCGGTGGCGCTTAAGGCTTTCGGCGATTTGCCTGCCGATGCTGAACGTCGGGTTCAGCGACGTCATTGGCTCCTGAAAAATCATCGCCATTTCATTGCCGCGAATATCGCGCATTTGCTTATCGGAGAGCCCGAGTAAACTGCGCTGATTCAGCCGGATTTCACCTTCAATTTTGCTGCTGTGCGCTTTCAGCAGACGCATCACCGACAGCGACGTCACACTTTTACCCGAACCGGATTCCCCGACGATGGCCAGCGTTTCGCCTGGATACACCTCAAACGACAAATCCCGCACCACCGGCAGCCAGTCGTCTTCACCGCGAAATGAGGTGGTGAGATGTTTTACGCTCAGCACCGGCTGACGGTTTTCCGGTTCGCTCATCTTATTTGCTCCTTGCCGACAGCTGCACCTGCGGCACATAGCTGAAATCACGGTCAAACGGGAAGGTTTTGCGCGCCTTGCGGTTGCGTGGAAGACGTTCAACGAACTGATCGACCACGCCGTTCGACAGCGCCATCAAGTTCGGGCTGGCAATCGGGGCCAGCTCCGGGGAGAGATAACCGGATTTCACTACCACAATATCGGCGGTGAGCGGATCGAGTTGCAGCGCGGTGAAATCGCTGATGTTGTGATACGGACGACGACGCGCCGAAACCACTACGTCAATACCGCCAATGCGTAACACCGCCTGACGATCGGCAGCCGTCAGCGCATCGAGCAGGAATACCACCTCAAACTCGCCTTTGACCTGCGGGCTGGAGTTGTCCAGTGATGCGCCGAGCGTCAGCGTCAGTTCAGAACCGACACCGGCGTTGAAAGCCGCGTCCGTCGCCGGTGCATCGGTGATGCCGGCCACAATCACATTTTCAGCATATTGCCTGATAAGTTCTTCCAGCACATCCGCGCGGTCACCGACGCCGCCGCCGGTTGGATTGTCCCCGGAATCCGCCAGCACCACAGGCCGGGTTTCAGAGTGAATCGCCTTGCGCACGCAGGCTTCCACGGTATCGGCCTCACAACCGAAGACGAAATCCTCACGCGCGTCCCAGTAAGCCTGCGCCAGCTGCGTCGCCTGCTGTTCGAGCGCAACGCGATCGGTACCGGTCATGATCACCGCCGCCGTCGCACGGGGCTCATCCGCCCACACGTAACCGACCATCAGCGAGCTGTCCCACACGCCCTCCACCTCGTCCATTTCCGGCAGACGGGCGTACAAACTTTTTGCCGGTTCATCTTCGGTGCTGGTGCGCTCCCCTGGAAGCACCACCGGCACCGGCACCCACAACAGCGTTGGTTTCACCCCGCTTTGCAGATGTTTCACCAGCATCGCCACTGAACGGCGCATCGTTTCTTCCACATCGATATGCGGCGCTGTGCGGTAAGTGGAAAACATATCGATGGCGTCAATGATCCGCTGCGACACATTGCCGTGCAGATCGTAGCTGACGCTGATCGGGCAATCCGGCCCGACGACTTTACGCGCGGCGGCGATCCAGTCACCTTCCGCATCTTCCAGCCCTTCGACGTACATCGCGCCGTGCATCGCCAGATACAGGCCATCAAACGGCTTTTGCGCCTCCAGTCCGGCGATCATTTCCGCTTTAAATTTATCGTACGTTGCGCGGGCAACTGGCCCTCCGGCAATCGCACGCGCGTGAATGGTGGGTAAGAACGTCGCCGGATAATCTTGTAAAAAACGAAAACGCGGCGAGGCCAGAAGCTGCCCGTCGCGCACCACGGTGAAATCTTTCTCTTCGTTCAGTACCGGGTTGTAGGTACTGCATTCAATATGGATACCGCTGACCGCTATACGCATGTTGATGATTCCTCAGACTGGCTTCAGACCGACAAGAAAGCGATGTGCAGCAATGCTTGCCGCCGCGCGCGCCCAGGTGTCGTCGTTTAGTGTAAAAGTGCGAACCGGCGTTTTACCGGCATTGCCCGGCAGCACGTTGGCTTCGATAGACTGCTGTACCACGGTGCCGAATAACCCGGAAAAATCCGCGTCCTGATGGGCAATGAGGATCAGATCCGGGTCGTTGATTTGGATGAGAAGTGAAACTGCCAGCCCCAGTGCAGAACCGGCGCGATGCAAAATGCGGATCGCCGCTGTCTGACCCTGCATCGCCAGTTGCTCCAGCGCGCCGATGGTGGTCGCCTCCAGTCCTTCGGCTATGGCCATTTGCGCGATGGCATTCAGCGACGCCAGCGTATCCAGACAGCCGCGCTTACCACAACGGCACGGCGAGCCGTTCAGCTCCAGCGTACAGTGGGCGATTTCCCCCGCACCGCCGTGCAAACCACGATGCAACTGCCCGGCGATAAAGTGCGCGCTGCCGATCCCCGCGCCATGGCTGACCAGCGTAAAGCTCCTCAGATCCCGCGCCTGACCGAAACTCTTCTCACTCACCGCCAGCGCTTTGGCATCGTTTTCAATGGCGACATCCATGCCGGTGGCCTGTGAAATCAGCTTCGCCAGCGGCACATCCCGCCAGCCGAGCAGCGCCGACTGCACGCAGGTGGACTGGTGTTCGTCAATCAGGCCGGACAGCGTCACGCCCAGGCCGACCAGTTTCTTCGCCGCGTCAGGATGCGGTTCGAGCAACGCTGGTAGTGCCCTGGCGATATTTTCTGCCAGCCGCTGTGGATCAGAATCTGCCGCAAATGCGACACGCGAGAGGATTTCCCCATGCAGGTTGATCAGCACCATCTGCGCCGGATTTTGCAACAATGAGACGCCGGCAAACCATGCACCGTCAGGATGCACTACCAGCCGCACCGATGGCCGCCCCTGTCCGCTGCCCGGCACCGTTTCCGCCTCGTGCAAGAATCCGGCCTCGAGCATTTCGCGCACCACACCGCCGATTGCCGCTTTGCTCATGCCGACCAACTGAGCCAGTTCCGTCCGGCTTAAGCCACCTGACGCATTAATCGCACCTAATATCTGTCGTTGCAAGATTGTTAACATATTCGTTCAGGCGCTCTCAGTTTTCGCTCATCTGCATTGACATTAAACGGAAGAAATGGATATATCAATGCCAATTAGTTCACAAATTAAACTAAACATCGCGACATAAGTATTTCATATGAACTATTTGTTAAAAAATGTCTTGTAATGAATACCGATGTTTTATTCATCAGACTGACATCACCAGAGCCACTTAATCCGATTTCCACGCAGAGGGCAGAACATGAAGATTACCCGTTACATCCGGCGTCCCGTGCAGTTATCGTTACTGAGCAGCGCCCTTCTCGCCGCGTTTTCGCTGCCGGTGTTCGCCGCCACGCTGAACGTGATGCAAAACGAAGCGCCGCGCAGCATGGATCCGGGCAACCAGACCGCCACGTTTACCGGCACGGTATTGGATCCGATGTACGAAGGCTTGCTGCGCATGTCGCCGCAGCTGAAACCGGAAGCGGCGCTGGCGACCTCATGGAGCAGCGATGAAAGCGGTCTGGTCTGGACATTCAAATTGCGCAGCGGCGTCACCTTCCACGACGGCACACCGTTTAACGCTGACGCCGTGGTCGCCAACTTCGCCCGCCATCTCGATACCAAACGTGGTCTGGCGGCCAGCGGACGTCTGCGGACCTTCCTCGACAGCGTCACCAAAACCGACGACTCCACCGTCGTCTTCACATTAAAAAAACCGTATCCCGCTTTCCTGAATTTACTCACTACAGGCGCTTGTCTGATGGTCAGCCCGGCGGCGGATAAAACCGGCACGCTCGACAGCAAGGCGGTCGGCACCGGCCCTTACAAAATGGTGCAGTACAAAACCGGCGAATTCGTCTTAGAACAAAAATATCCGGGCTACTGGGGCGATAAAGCCGCCGGTCCGGATGACATCAAATGGACGTGGAGCGCAGAACCTTCGGTCATGAACATGGCGCTTCAGGCCGGTGAAACTGATGTGATCAACCCGGTGCCGCCGCAATTTGCCAAAGTACTTAAAAATAATCCGAAGTTTAACCTGCACGAAAGTCCGGGAGCCTCCGTCTTCTGGGTGGCGCTGAATGCCGATCTCAAACCGCTTAGCGACGTCCGCGTCCGTCAGGCGCTGAACTACGCCACCGACCGTGACGGGCTGGTGCGCGCCATCATGTCCGGCTTCGCGCAGCCCGCCAACTCCCCTCTGGCACCGGTCACCGCCGGCTATGACAAAACGCTGAATCCGTATCCGCTGGATCTGGCCAAAGCCAAAGCATTACTGAAAGAAGCGGGTGTGGCCGACGGCTTTACGATGTCGATTGCCGTGCAGGGGCAGGACGCGCGCATCGGGCAGGTGCTGCAAAGTATGTGGGCAAAAATCGGCGTGAAACTGGACGTGCGCATCATGGAAAGTGGCGTGTGGACCAAAGCCGCCTTCGCCGATCAGGCCGGGAAAAAAGCGGATAACACCGGCGCGGTACTGGCGTCCTGGTCATCCGGCGCAAACGGTGCGGATCTCCAGCTGCGTCCGCTGTATTACAGCAAAAGCTTCGCACCGGGCGGGGCCAATCTGGGCTTCTTCAGCGATCCGAAGCTGGATGAAATGTTAGACAAAGCGGCTTCGACGCTGGATGAAAATGCCCGCAACGCCATTTATGTTGAGGCGCAGAAAGAGATTAACCAGCAGGCGCCGCAGGTATTGCTCTATTACCAGAACGATCTCTACGCCACCGGCACCAATATATCCGGCGTCACCATGATCCCGGGCGGCCAGATCGTCGTGAAAGATGCACAGAAAAAATAACCGCCGCATTTACAGTGGAAAAGCGCCATGAAAGCCTATCTTGCCAAAAAACTCATCGCCTTCCCGATCATCCTGATCGGGGTATCGATGCTGATTTTTGTGTCCATCCGTGCGCTGCCGGGCGATCCGGCGCGTCTGATGGCCGGACCTGAAGCCACGCAGGAGGCGGTCGATGCCATGCGCGTCCGCCTCGGGCTGGATCAGCCGATGGTGACGCAATACCTGCATTTTGCAGGTGATGTGCTGCACGGCAATCTCGGCGTATCCTTGCAGTCGCAGCAACCCGTCACGCAGGAAATCGGCGAACGTCTGCCGTATACGCTGATGCTGGCGGTGCTGGCGTATTTTCTGGCGGTAGCGGTGGGCGTTCCGGCCGGCATGATAGGGGCAGTGTACCGTAACCGCTGGCCGGATTTTGGCGTGATGTTACTGGCGATTGCCGGTGCGTCCATCGCCAACTTCTGGCTGGGGCTGATGGCGATGAACACCTTCTCGGTGAATCTTGGCTGGCTGCCACTGCTCGGCGCGACGTCGTGGAAAAGCTACATTCTGCCCTCGGTCACGCTGGCGGTTTTACCGATGGCGGTGATGGCGCGCATGACGCGTTCGAGCATGCTTGATGTTCTCTCGGAAGATTACATCCGCACCGCGCGTGCCAAGGGATTGTCGGCCACCACCGTTTATTGCAGTCACGCATTTCGCAATGCGCTGATCCCGATTGTCACTATCGTCGCACTCAATTTCGGCAGCCTGATTGGTGGCGCGGTGGTGACTGAGTCGGTCTTTAACTGGCCGGGTATTGGCCGCCTGCTGGTGGATTCCGTGCGCTATCGTGATTACCCGGTCATTCAGGGCGTCGCACTGGTGGCGGTCTGCGGCGTGGTGGTGATGAATCTGCTGGGCGAATTACTGATTGCCTTCCTGAATCCAAAAATAAGGTTCGATTAATGTCAGCCATTATCACGCAATTACCCCGTCGCAAACCGCGCGCGCTGCGGTTGTTCCGCTGGTTCTGGCGTCATCCTGCGGTGACGCTCGGCGGACTTATCGTCAGCCTGATCGTGCTGGCGGGCCTGTTCGCACCGCTGCTGACGCGTCATGATCCCTACGCGCAGGATCTCATCGACACCCTGCTCGCCCCGAGCGCCAGCCACTGGTTCGGCACCGACGATTACGGTCGCGATATTTTCGCCCGCGCCATTTACGGCGCGCGGATCTCGATTATCGAAGTGGTGCTCAGCGTCGGGCTGGCGATGATAGTCGGCATTCCGCTGGGGATCATTGCCGGAATGGCAGGACGGTATACCGACATGATTATTATGTGGTTTATGGATATGCTGTTCGCGTTTCCGGGCATCGTGCTGGCCATTCTGGTGGTCAGTATCCTTGGCGGCGGACTGGTGAATCTGCTGATCGCCATTTCCCTGTTTGCCATTCCGGTTTATGCGCGCCTGAGCCGTAATCTGACCCTCGGTTTAAAGCAAATGGAATATGTCGAAGCCGCGCAGGCGTTGGGTTTATCGAACTATCGCATCATCGTGCATTACATTTTGCGCAACGCCATCGGCCCGATTATCGTGCAATCGACGCTGACCGCCGGCACCGTGATCCTCGCGGCTGCCAGTTTGTCATTTCTCGGTCTGGGCGTGCAACCGCCGATGCCGGAATGGGGTACCATGATGAGCGATGGCCGAAACTTTCTCGGCATCAATATTTACCTTTCGCTGTTCCCCGGTCTGGCCATTATGCTGACCGTGCTTGGTTTTAACGTACTGGGCGACGGACTGCGAGATTTACTGGACACACGCTCATGAGCTCTGCGGTTTTTTGTGCCGATATCGGCGGTTCGTTTATTAAATTTGGTATTTCACGGGTTTCAGGCGAGGTGCAAGAGTGCGGCAAAGTTCCGACGCCCGTTGCCTCGTGGGATGATTTCGTCGCCGCCATGCAAACACTGATTACCCAGTACGGCGCGGATTTTCCGTCCTCTACCCCGCTGGCGATTTCCACCGCCGGGCTGGTTTCTCCGCAAACCGGTGAACTGCTGGCGACCAACATTCCGGCGTTCACCGGCCGCTCGCTGGCAAAAGATTTAAGTATGGCGCTGAACCGTCCGGTGACCGCCGCCAACGACGCCGACTGTTTTGCTCTGGCTGAAGCGCACGCCGGAAATGCACAACATCAGCCGATCGTCGTCGCCATTATTCTCGGTACCGGTGTCGGCGGGGGTCTGGTGATCAACGGCCAGTTAGTGCGCGGCCACGGTGGCGTCACCGGCGAGTGGGGACACGGAGCCATCACTCGTACGGAGCTGAGTATTGAAGGTAAAGCCTACCTCGTCCCGCGCCTGAAATGCGCCTGCGGTCAGACCGGCTGCCTCGATAAGCTCGGCGCTGCACGCGGCATGGAACGGTTGCATCAGCATTTTCACCAGCGGGAAGCGTCGAGTCTGGATATCGTCACCGGCTGGCAGGCGGGCGACCGTGATGATGGACTCACCGTCCGCGCCTGGTTACAGCTGGTCGCAGAACCTCTGGCATTGCTGGTGAATATTCTCGGCCCGTCGCGGATTGTTGCCGGTGGAGGACTGGCGTCGGCCACGGCGCTCATCGCGGAACTAGACCTCGCGGTACGCAAGCTGGTGTTACACCGTTATGCTGCACCGTTGTTAGTGCCGGGGAAATTCCTGACGGAAGGTGGGCTGGTGGGTGCATCGGTCATGGGGAGAATTGAAGGATAAAATCCTTAAGGGTGCGGTGCCCCACGCACTTACGGCTCCTTATAAAAAGATCGAGAATATTTCATTTTCTCATGTGCAGTGATCACTTAACCCCCCGTGCCAAAACCGCCAAAGAGGGAGGAAAGCGCCTCCCTTTTTGATCTCCCACGCTTTTTCAAAGACGCACTATCAAACCTTTCTAAAGAAAAAACTGTACCGGTCTGCTCCTCCCCCTGCGAAGGGGGATGCCGGGAGGGGATATTGCAGGCAATCGAAGTGACTCTTTAATCCCCCTCTTATTCCCCCACCACAGGGAAACCAGTTACTATGTTCACCCGATCCGCCCGGCGGGATGCCCTTCTCTCCCTCAGGCGTAATAACAGTAATATATAAGGATATATGTGGATATTGTCAGGACAACGCCTGTTTCATCATTGTTGGTACCGCTGAAAATTATTTCCTCGGGCGCGGCTTTACCGCCGCAGAAAGTCACGTCGGCCGAGCTGGATGCCCGTCTGGGGAAATCCGCGGGTTACGTAGAACAACGCTCGGGCGTCGAATATCGTTTTCACGGCGACAACCGCACCTCGCAGGTTGAGCTGGCGGCAGAAGCGATAACCGACGCGCTACGGTGCGGCAATATCCCGGCGGACTCGGTAGATTTGCTGATTTTTGCCTCGGCCATCCCGGTGCAGGCGCTGCCCTATAGCGCGGCGCACGTCCTGAAAGCGTCGCCACTGCGCGAGGGCATTAGCACCTTTGATATCAACGCCAGCTGCGTCAGCTTTATCTCGGCGTTGCAGGTAGCAGCAGGTTTACTCAATACCGGTGCATACCGGCGTATCGCCATTGTCAGTGCGGAACTGGCGTCTCGCGGCATCAACTGGCAGCACGAAGAGTCGTCGATTATTCTCGGGGACGGCGCGGCATGCGCTATCGTAGAAAAGGGAGACGGATGCAGTGGCATTCTCTCCTGCCTGATGGAAACCTACCCCGCCGGGATTGACCTGTGCCATATCCGCGCAGGCGGCACTCGTCGTAATCCCCGTGCGGGGATCGATGACAAAGATTTCTTATTCCACATGGACGGCAAACGCTTGTTCCGGCTGGCATCGGGGCTGATCGAAGCCTACTGGGCAAGATTGCTCTCCGCCGCCCGCTGCGAACTCAGTGACCTGGCGACGGTTGTCCCGCATCAGGCCAGTCACGTCTCGCTCGAACACATGCGCCGGCGGCTGAACGTACCTGCTGACGTGCTGATTGATATCTATCGTCACCATGGCAATCAGGTATCCGCCTCGATCCCGACCGCCCTGCACTATGCGATAACACAGGATCGTTTCATGCCGGGTAAACCAGTGGCGCTGGTGGGTACCGCTGCCGGGCTCACGCTCGGTGGCATGGTATTACTGCCATGAAAATTTTAGTGACAGGATCGACCAGCGGACTCGGACGCAATGCGACAGAATGGTTGCTCAGTGCCGGTCATCAGGTGGTGGCCGCGGGGCGCGATCTGGTGCAGGGAAAAATGCTCACCGTCGCCGGAGCCGATTTCCGCTTTGTCGATCTCGACCACGCGACCGCAGCGGAATTCAGCTCAATGGTTCAGGGCTGCGAGGCCGTCTGGCATTGTGCGGCAAAATCGTCACCCTGGGGGCCGAAGGCGGCGTTTATGCGCACCAACGTTGAGGTCACCGACCGCCTGGCACTTGCCGCCGGGCAGGCAGGGGTGCCGAGATTCGTGCATATTTCCACGCCCGCGATTTATTTTGATTTCCAGCATCATGCAGATCTCGACGAAAGTTATCGCGCCAGGCGCTTTGCTAATCACTATGCTCACAGTAAGTTTCTGGCCGAAGGTTGCATCACGCAACGCCAGTATCAATTTCCCGACACCCGGTTTACCCTCCTGCGCCCGCGCGGTTTATTCGGCGCCCACGACCGGGTGATCATTCCCCGCGTTCTTGAACAAATCCGCATGAATAAAGGTGTACTGCGCCTGCCCCGCGGCGGAGAAACGCTACTGGATTTGACGTTTACGCTCAATGTCGTGGAAGCGATGTGGCTGGCAACGACACAAGAGCATCTTCCTCTGGCGGCGGCCTATAATATTACCAATCAGCAGCCGGAGCAGCTCAAAGAGATGCTCCATCAGTTGCTACAGCAACAACTGAATATCCGTTTTACCATCAAACCGGTGTCGTATTCGCTGCTTTACGGCGTGGCCGCAGGCATGGAACTGCTGGCCCATGCGCGTCGGCGCGAACCGATGCTGACCCGCTACAGCGCGGGTGCGGTGAATTTTGATATGACACTCAGCCAAAGCCGTGCGATAAACGAATTGAATTACCGTCCGGTGTATACCATGGAACAGGGCATCGCGCTGACGGCACAGGCTATGCGGCTTAATAAAGGATTACATCTTGGCTAATCTTACCGCTTTTGAAGTGGGCTATTGCCTGCACCCCGGCTGTATGGCGCTGAAAGGTGCGGGTTGGCGCGTGTGTAAATTCCCTGCCCGTGCCTGGCTGTTAGAAGCCCGGGGCAAACGCTGGCTGTGGGATACCGGCTATGCCGACCATTTCGAGCATCACACCAAAGGAATTCTCAGCCTGTACCGCGCCACCACGCCGGTGCATTTCGACTCAAAGGATGCCCTGTTCCGCCAGCTGGCGAGTCAGGGGATTCAGCCCGCCGATATCACGGCGCTGATTATCTCGCATTTCCACGGCGACCATATCGCCGGGCTGCGTGATTTCAGCGGTGTACCGTCGGTAAGCAGCATGGACGGGTGGATCCGTTCGCGTAAACTGCGCGGTTTTTCCGCCCTGAGAAGCGCCTTCGTGCCGGGATTAATCCCGGACGATTTCGAAACCGGTTTGCAGTGGATGGAGGCTTTCGAGGAAACGGCCCTGCCGGCTGAGCTCGCCCCGTTTGAGCGCGGCTACCGGCTTCCGGGCAGCGATAATGAAATCATTCTGGTACCACTGCCGGGACACGCCGCAGGACACATCGGCGCGTTTGTCCTCACTGATTCGGGCTGGGAACTGCTGGCAAGCGATGCCGCGTGGTCGCCAAAGAGTTATGAATCACTGCGCGGCCCGTCGCGAATGGCACATCTGGTGATGGACAACAGTGCCGCCTACTATCAGACGCTCAACCGCCTGCATCAGCTCCACCTCAGTGGCAACGTGAAGATCCATCTGTGTCACGAAGGCGATTTATGATCCCGCTGAAAACCCTCTGGCATTATCTGCGCACCCGCAGGCTGGTGTTTGACAGTCGCGAAGCCTTACTGGTCTGGCAACAAAAAAAACTGCGCCAGTTCGCCCGCAAAACGCTGTCACACAGCCCGTGGTTTAAAGCTTACGCGCATCTGCCACACAGCCAGTGGCCGCTGATGAATAAAGCGCTGATGATGGCTAATTTTGATCAGATGAACACAGCGGGTCTGAAGAAAGACACCTTGCTCGCCTGCGCACAGCGGGCGGAACGTGACCGACATTTTACGCCGCAAATTGAAGGTTTCAGCGTCGGACTTTCTTCGGGAACGTCCGGGCAACGGGGCATTTTTGTTGTCAGCCCGCACGAACAGCAGGTCTGGGCGGGCGGGATGCTGGCAAAAATGTTGCCAAAGGGATTACGTCGCGGCGAGCGCGTCGCGATGTTTTTACGCGCGGACAACAACCTCTATCACAGCGTGAATAACCGCTGGCTGAGTCTGGCATTTTTCGATCTCTTTTCGCCTTTTCAGCCGCAGTTACAGCAGCTGGAAAACTTCGCGCCAACCATCATTGTCGCACCGGCACAGGTACTGCGGCAGCTGGCGCTGGCGGTGCTGAATGAGGAACTGACGCTCAGTGTCAGCAAAGCCATCTCAGTCGCCGAAGTGTTAACGGCACAGGATCGCCAGCTGCTTGAGCAGGTTTTCCCGCAGGTCGGCGAGGTGTATCAGGCCACTGAGGGCTTTCTTGCCGCCACCTGCGAGCGCGGAACGCTGCACCTGAATGAAGAATTTATCCACATCGAACCGGAGTGGATCGACGACCGCCGCTTTGTGCCAGTGATCACCGACTTTACCCGCCATACCCAGCCCATCGTGCGTTACCGTCTGGATGATGTGCTGGTAAAACGCGAGCAACCCTGCGGTTGCGGGCGCGTGACAATGTCACTTCAGCATATTGAGGGCCGCTGCGATGACTGGCTTGAATTACCCGGCAGCGACGCGCTGCCGCGAATTATGTTTGCCGACGCCTGTAGCCGGGTGATCGCCAATGCCCTGCCGCTGACGGCGGACTACCGGCTCACCCAGCAGGACAACGTCACGCTGATGTTGCAGGGTGAATGTAGTCTGGCCGAACTGCAGGTATGCAAAACGCAGCTGGAGGAGCATTTCGGTGTACAGGCCGTGGATGTTTCTCAGCTACAGTGGATACTTCAGGCGGGCCAGATCCCTGCCAATTTCATGCAGAAAAAACGCCGGATTACGCGCTTACAGGAAGCCGCTCATGGTTAACCGTTTATTGCAGATGCTGCTGGGCTGGGGCTCGGTCGGCGTGGTGTATCACCTGTCGGATGCTTTTCAGCAGGCTGGTACCGTGCTGATGCCGTCGGTGATTGACCGGGCTATCCCGTTCAGCCCCGCGGCTATCTGGCTGTATCTGTCATTTTTTCTGATCATCCCTTTGGCGTACCTGACCTGCCCGGCAAACCGGCTGCGTTGGCTGCGTAATTCGATGATGCTCACCGCGCTGTTATCGGGCGTTGTGTATATGCTCTGGCCCACCACCCTGGTGTATCCGCCATTTACGCAGGACACCCTCAGCGGACGGATGCTGAAATCGCTTACTGACATCGACTCGCCGCAGAACTGTTTGCCCTCGCTGCATATGGCGCTGACGGTGCTGTCGGTGTGGGCAGTCAGCGGCGAAAACCGCTGGAAGACCGCCGCTTACGTGCTGTGGTGTTTGGCTATCGGCTTCTCCATTTTGCAATTACGTCGCCATCTGTTTGTCGATTTACTGAGCGGCGCCACTCTGGCGCTGGGCGTCGGCGCACTGCTGTGGCGGTTTATGTTAATTTCGCAGTCAAGTCACAAGGAACGTGCTCATGGTTGATTTAATTATTCCGATCGTTTTTATGCTGGCGGTGGTGTTAGGTGAAGCCTGCCTGTTGCAGTATCTGCGCAAAGAGCCGGTGAACTGGCGGGACGTCATGTTTAATCTCAACTCCGGGCACGTGATGCTGTGGCTGTTTCGCGGACTGGAGATTTTCTGTTACGGGCTGGTGGTCACCCATTTCAGCCTGAACTGGGTGAGCAGCTGGCCGGTGCCGCTGGTGTGGATTTTCGCCCTTCTGGCCTGGGATTTCGGCTTCTACTGGCTGCACCGTCTGCACCATAAGTTCGGCCCGCTGTGGGCGGTTCACGTGGTGCATCATCAGGGCGAGCACTTTAACTTGTCGCTCGGCGTGCGCAATTCCTGGTATTCATCGCTGACCTCTATTCCGTTCTTTATGCTGCTGGCGATCGCCGGTGTGCCGCTGTCAGTCTTTATCGCCGTATCGCTGTTCCATTACAGCGTCCAGCTGTTCAATCACAACGCCCTGACCGGTAATCTCGGATTCCTCGAAAAGATTTTTGTTACGCCTTCACACCATCGCGTTCATCATGTGAATGACCGTTTCTATGCCGATAAAAACTGCGGCGGCACCTTTATTTTCTGGGACAAGATGTTCGGCACCTTCTGGCCGGGTCTGCCGAAGGAGGATTTCACCTACGGTTCCGGCAAGCAGCCGCATCCGCAGAATCCCTTTTGGGCCAGCAATCAGCCATTCTTTCAGTATCTGAAATTGCCGTTCCGCTATCAGACCAAGCCGCCGCAGTTTCGCTGCGCCACCGCCAGCCTGCTCACCGGCGGTATGCTGCTGTTCTCGCTGGTTATCGGCTATGTCTGGCAATACGGGTACGGCTATCACGGCACCACCTTGCCGCAGGTCACATTATTCCTGTTACTGATGGCCGGAACGCTGGCGCTGGGCGGTATTGCCGAAGGCCGCAAATGGGGCGTAACGGCGTGGCTACTGATAACAGTAGCGCTCTCGGCGATTTTCCTGATTGGCCTGCGCTGGCACGAAACATTTTGGATCTGGCTGATGCCCTTCATCACCCTGCATGGCGTGAGTCTGGCGCTGGGGTTCGGACGCCGTCAGGCGCAGGTGCCCACCTGTGAGTAAATTACCTGAGATGCCACGGTTTATGCCCGATGGCGAACAGGCGTTTCACCGTGCGCTAAGCATCAAAGCGCAGGCGTATCTGAAAGCGCGCGGCGACCACCGCTATGCCGACGGACTCAGTCTGGTGAAAGCCTTCGCACTGGCGTTGTGGTGCGTGGCGGGCTACATCATTTGCCTGACACAGCACAGCGGCTGGGGGTTCTTCGGCGGATATCTGCTGTTTGTGCTGATGGGTATGCTGCTGAACGTCAACGTCAATCACGATGCTTCGCACAACGTCTTTTTACGCAGCACCCGCGCCAATCGCATAATCAGCCGTCTGGTCACGCTGCCGCTGGGTGTTGATCCTGATTACTGGCGGATCCGCCACGTAGAGTTCCATCACCGCTACGCCAACGTCGAGCATTACGATCTGGATACACAAGAAAATGGCATCTTCCGCCAGAGCCCGTACCAGCAATATCGCCCGCACATGCGCTTTCAGCATCTTTACTGGCCACTGATCGCCGCGCTATCCCTGCCTTATATCGCCTGGATTTTTGACTGGTCAGACAGACTGGGCAAAACGCCTTTAAAGCTGACTGACGCGCTGCCCGGCAGACGCGGCTGGGTGATTTTCGCCGGGTTTAAACTTCTGCATTTGTTACTGGTACTGGTCGTTCCACTGTTCGTCGCCCATGCTCATGGCATCAGCGCGGACGTGGTGATTGCCAGCTATCTGATAAGCCAGATGATCGCCTCCACCTTCGTGGTGTTTCTGCTGCTGGGGACACACTGGGCGCAGGCGGAGTTTTATGAAGCGCCCGCCGCCGGCAAAATGCCGCAGGGCTGGTACAAGCATAATTTCGCCACCGCCTGCGACTGGCGCCCGTCGCCGCTGTGGCTGGAGAAATGGTTCGGGATGCTCAACCTGCATCTAACGCACCATTTGTTTCCGGGCTGGCACCACCGGCATTATCCGGCACTGGCGAAGATAGTTGCCGGTCTGGCCGCCGAACATGGACTGAATTATCGCTGTATCAGCTATCGCCAGCTGCTGCGCGAACAGCAGGATTTTCTGCGCAAAATGGGCAACGGTGACGATCTGCGAACAGCGCAAGGCGCAGGCCCGTGGAGCCAGAAATGACCGCCCCGACCTATCAGCAACGCGACGATCTGGCGCTGCATCGCGACCTGACCAAAGCCGCGAATCAGTATCTGGCGCAGCGTCAGGATCACCGTTTTGCCGATGGCCGGATGATCGCTAAATTGCTGTGTCTGCTCACTCTGTGCGGGCTGTTTTACACCACGGCACTGCTTAGCGGCGACACCGTTATTTTTGCCTGCGGTTACCTGGCGTTTATTTTTACCGCCATGCTGCTGGCTATCAATGCCGTTCACGATGCCTCGCACAATGCGTTTTTCCGCAAGGCATGGGCTAACCGTGCGCTGAACTTTGTGATCTGCATTCCGCTCGGGCTGGACGCCGACTGCTGGCGGGTACGCCATGTGGAATGTCATCACGCGCACCTGAATGTGCAGGGTTACGATCTGGATATCGAGGAAAACGGCGTGCTGCGCCAGACGCCTTTCCAGCGAATAAAAAGCTTTATGCAGGCGCAACAGTATTACTGGCCGTTTGTCGCGGCGCTGACGTTTCCGTGCATCATCTGGTTTTTTGACTGGATTGATCGCGCAGGAAAAACCCGCGTGCAGCCAAAAATGCGCCATCAGGGCGTTCGCGGCTGGGGGCTGTTTCTGACGGCTAAAACGCTGCATCTGCTGCTGGCACTGGCAATCCCCTACTGGATTTTGCACCAGCAAGGCATCGGCGTCACCACGCTGCTGTGGTGTTATTTAGCCGGACAGATGCTTTCTTCGCTGATTTTTGTGGTGCTGATTTTAGGCTCGCACTGGGCGATGGGGACGTTCTATGAGGTCCCGGAGGACGGGCATTTCCAACACGGGCGTTATCGCCACGTTTTCGCGACCACCATCGACTGGGTGCCTTCTTTGCGCTGGTTATCCTACTGGATGGGCGAACTCAACCGCCACCTGACCCACCACATTTTCCCCCAGTGGAACCACCGGCATTATCCGGCGCTTTCGGTCATCATCGCCCAGGTGACGCAGCGCCACGGCGTGACCTATCACTGCGTTTCACTGAAAGAGATTTTGATTGCCCAGCAGCGATTCCTGCGGGCAATGGGGAAAGGAGAGACGGCGACGGGATTGATGGATAAACCTACTGATAATTCACAATCACCTGATTGCTGAGAATGCGTAACGGCGGGTTCATCGCCCCTCTGCCGGGCACAAAATAAATCAGACGCATCGGCGAACTGGCCGCCTGACCGTAAAAAGAACGGGTCTGCCCGCTGTCTGCGTCGAGCGCCACGCAACGGTTCATGGTGTTACACAATTTCACCTGAAGCCCTGCCGGACGTGGCCCCGTCAGTTCATATTTCCAGCTGACAGTGGTGATGGTCGCCGAAGCGCGCTGCCGTACGGGGGAACCCTCTCCCGCCACCAGCGCCACCGATGAAGCCATCACGCCACGGTTTTGCAGCGTGACGCCGCGCTGGGTATCCGACCACGAACCGGACGCCGCCAGCACCTGTCCGCTGGCGCACAACAGCAGCCACAGCGCAGCCTTCTTCATCTTCTTATTCCCCACCGATGGTCGCGGTCATGCGGATCTGGCGGCTGTCGCTCATTTCCAGATTCGACATTACGACAATCTGCGGCAGCGAACGGCGCAGGAAACGTGACAACAGCGGACGCAGCGCGTGGTTCACCAACAGAACCGGCGGCGCACCCAGCATATCCTGACGCTGTAATGCCGCTTCGGACTGGGTCAGCAGACGATCAGCCAGCCCCGGCTCGAGCCCGCCGCCGCTTTGCAATGCCTGCAACAGCAGGCGCTCCAGCGCGGTATCCAGCCCGATGACCTGCACTTCGCCGGTGCCGGGGAACCATTGCTGAGTGATGGCACGGCCCAGGGCCACGCGCACGACCGAGGTCAGTTCATTGGGATCCGGCTGGGTCGGTGCGTATTCCGCCAGCGTTTCAATAATGGTGCGCATGTCGCGGATCGAGACGCGCTCGGACAGCAGGTTTTGCAGCACTTTATGCATGTTGGTCAGCGAAATCACGCCCGGAATAAAGTCTTCGGTCAGTTTCGGCATTTCTTTGCTGACGCGATCCATCAGCTCCTGCGTTTCCTGACGCCCAAACAGCTCGCGGGCGTGGAGGCTGATCAGGTGATTGAGGTGTGTTGCGACCACGGTACTGGCTTCCACCACCGTGAAACCCTGAATCTGCGCCTGTTCACGCATCGCCGGTTCAATCCACACGGCGGCCAGACCAAAGGCCGGATCGACCGTCGGCTCGCCCGGCAGTTCGCCAATCGCGCTGCCCGGATTGATCGCCATCCAGCGGCCCGGATGCGCGGTGCCGGTGCCAATTTCGACGCCTTTCATCAGAATACGGTAGCCCGCGGGCGGCAGTTCGAGGTTATCGCGGATATGAATAACCGGCGGCAGATAACCCATTTCCTGCGCGAATTTCTTACGGATACTGCGGATACGCCCCAGCAGCTCGCCGTTTTGCGCGAAATCTACCATCGGGATCAGCCGGTAACCCACTTCCATCCCCAGCGGATCTTCCAGCTGAACGTCCTGCCAGCTCGCTTCCACCAGCTGCTTGTTTTCACCTTCGACAGGCGCGGCGGCTTTCACCACCGGTTCTTTTTGTTCCTGACCACGGATCCACCAGGCCAGCGCCAGCAGCCCGGTAGTGAACAGCAGGAAGACCAGATTCGGCATTCCCGGCACCATGCCGAGCAATCCGAGCACGCCGGCGCTGAGCATCATGACGCGCGGATTGCGGAACAGCTGGGTGACCATCTGCTCGCCGACGTCCTGATTGGTGCCGACGCGGGTCACAATCACACCCGCTGCGGTGGAGATCACCAGCGCGGGGATCTGCGCGACCAGACCGTCACCAATGGTCAGCAAGGTGTAGCTTTCCGCCGCGTGGCCGAAATCCATGTCATGTTGCAGAACGCCAACCAGCAGGCCACCGACGACGTTAATGATCATGATCATCAGACCGGCAACGGCGTCACCGCGCACGAACTTACTCGCACCGTCCATCGAACCGTAGAAGTCGGCTTCCTGCGTCACGTCACTGCGGCGCTGTTTAGCTTCGTCCTCGCCAATCAGACCGGCGTTGAGATCGGCATCGATCGCCATCTGTTTACCGGGCATCCCGTCGAGCACGAAACGCGCGCCCACTTCGGCAATACGCCCCGCACCTTTGGTGATGACCATAAAGTTAATCAAGACGAGGATGATAAAGACCACAATACCGATGGCGAAATTACCGCCGACCAGAAAGTGGCCGAAGGCTTCAATCACCCGTCCTGCCGCCGCGCCGCCGGTGTGACCTTCCAGTAAGATCACACGGGTCGAGGCCACGTTGAGCGACAGGCGCAGCAACGTGGAGAACAGCAGAATGGTCGGGAACGCGGCAAAATCCAGGGTCCGCTGGGTGAACATCGCCACCAGCAGCACCATGATGGACAGCGCGATATTAAAGGTAAACAGTAAGTCGAGCAGGAACGGCGGCAGCGGCAGCACCATCATCGACAGGATCATCAGGATCAGGATAGGGCCAGCCAGCACCTGCCATTGTCCGGACTTAAAGTTGGCGGGTAAACGCAGCATCGCGGCCAGATTAGCCATGTGTATCAGTTTCTCCTGCAAAATCCAATGCTTCAGGCACCGGTAAATGTTGAGGTTTTTTAGGGATCAGTCCGCCTTCACGCTTCCAGCGTTTCAGCTGATAAACCCAGGCCAGAACTTCGGCGACCGCCGCATACAGCGCGGCCGGGATTTGCTGACCAATGTCGCTGTGCCGGTACAGCGCACGCGCCAGAGGCGGCGCTTCCAGCATCGGAATTTTGTGTTCGGCACCCAGTTCTTTAATACGCAGCGCCACGTTGCCGGCACCTTTCGCCAGCACCTTCGGCGCGCTCATTTTGTCTTCACTGTATTGCAGTGCCACGGCGTAGTGCGTCGGGTTGGTGACGATGACGTCCGCCTTCGGCACATCGGCCATCATGCGGCGTCGGGCCATTGCACGTTGCTGCTGGCGGATACGCCCTTTGACGTGCGGGTCACCTTCCTGACTTTTATGTTCATCGCGGATGTCCTGCTTGCTCATGCGCAGTTTTTTCAGATTGCTCCAGATTTGCCAGAACACGTCGAACGCCACCATCGGCGTTAACCCGAAGACGACGAGCAGTCCGCAAAAAACCACCATGTGCAGCGCTTCGGCAAGCGCCGGAATGGTCGGCTGGGCGATAAGCCGCAGCATCTCCGGCCATTTGTGCCACAGGTACATTCCCGCCACGCTGCCGACCAGCGACGCTTTTAATATCGCCTTCAACAACTCCGCCAGCACCTGACCGGAAAACAGCCGCTTGAACCCGGCAATCGGATCCATGCGGCTGGCCTTAAATTCGAAAGATTTCGCGCTGAACATCAGCCCGCCCAGCAGCAGAGGCGCGGCGAGTGCGATCAAAATCAGCCCGCCGATCACCGGTATCAGCGCCATTACCGCGCGCCCGAGCAGCGAGGCCATTTGCTGCAACATCTGCCGGTCATTGCCGATGACGTTGTGATCGAAATTCAGCCCCTGCGCAATCATCACGCCGAGCTGACGCGACATGGATTCACCCGACATCCACAGCAGCGTCAGGCCGCCGCCGAGCATCAGCATCGATGTCAGCTCGCGCGAGCGCGGGATCTGACCTTCTTCACGGGCTTTTTCTAACCGGTGCGCCGTGGGGGCTTCACTTTTTTCGAGATCGCTTTCTTCAGCCACCGGCGGTTCCTGTCAGGGTTTACCCGGCTGCAAAAAGCATCGGGCACAATTTCACGCATAGCATGACAAAAGCGGCGAAGTCCTATTGATTGAAAAACGATATAAAGAGGCGGCTATTCAGTAGATGAATGTCGGAATTGAAATTGCGGATAGGGAATTACGCTCCATCAGGAAAGAGAGCGACAAAAGGGTCGGGGCGTTTTCGTCGCAGGCAGTTTGGACTCGGACAGCGCACAGGAACCGGAGCGTACACGTAGTACGTGACGGTTCCGAGCACTGCCCGGGTTCAAAATGGCAAGTAAGATAGCCCTTTAGAATCCCAGACTATCCAGCAGGTCATCGACCTGTTCCTGCGATGCCACGACGCCGACACCGTTGGTGTCGAGCTGCGGGCCGTTGAGCAGGCTGTCGTTTTCACGTTTCGCTCTGGCCTGTTGTTCAGGAATGTTTTCCATCAGCACCATCAGCAGCTGATTTTCAATTTCCTGCACCACGGTCATCATGCGTTTGATCACCTGACCGGTCAGATCCTGGAAGTCCTGCGCCATCATGATTTCCATCAACTGTGCGTTGGTGAAACCGGTGTGCTCAGGCACTTCTTTCAGGTAGCCGCGGGTATCGGAGACCAGTTCACGCGCGTCAGACAATTCGATCGGATTCTCAAACCATTCATCCCAGCGCTTATCGAGCTTTTTCGCGCCGGATTCCAGTTTGTTCTGCACAGGCTGGGCCGCTTCCACGCAGTTCAGCGCACGCTCGGCCGCTTGTGCGGTCATGGTGACGACGTAATCGAGACGATCGCGTGCATCAGGAATCGCTTCAGCCGCCTGAGCAATGGCCTGATCCAGGCCAAGTTCACGCATACTGTCACGTAACATACGAGTCAGTTGCCCAATGCGGGCGATGATATCGCCCGCGGTTGCTGCATCATTTGCAGGCATTGGTATCTCTGCCATAAGTACTCCTACATGCCCAGTTTTTCGAAGATTTTGCCCAGCTTTTCTTCCAGCGTGGCGGCGGTAAATGGCTTCACGACGTAACCACTGGCACCGGCCTGCGCTGCGGCCACGATGTTTTCTTTTTTCGCTTCAGCGGTGACCATCAGTACCGGCAGTTTTGCCAGTGCGGCATCAGCGCGGATCGTTTTGAGTAAATCCAGACCGTCCATGTTTGGCATGTTCCAGTCGGATACCACGAAGTCAAAACCCCCGCCGCGCAGTTTGTTCAGCGCATCAACGCCATCTTCTGCTTCTTCCACGTTCTGGAAGCCCAGCTCTTTCAACAGGTTGCGAACAATACGACGCATGGTAGAGAAATCGTCTACTACCAGGAATCTCAGATTTGGATCGGCCATGTTTTATCTACTCCTAAGGTTTGCTACCCAGCGCAAGGCTGAAAAATTAAATACGTAATGCCTGACCGGCTGATATTTGTGCCAGCATTCGCTGACTGATTTGGCTGAGATCCACCACTTCATTGACGCCACCGGTGGCGATAGCCTCACGAGGCATACCGAAAACCACACAACTGGCTTCATTTTGTGCCAGGGTATACGCCCCTGCGCGATGCATCTCCAGCATGCCGGCGGCGCCGTCATTGCCCATTCCTGTCAGGATCACCCCGACAGCATTGCGTCCGGCGAACTGCGCCACCGAACGAAATAACACGTCAACCGACGGACGATGGCGGTTCACCGCCGGACCGTCGTTCAACTTAACCTGATAGTTAGCCCCGCTGCGCGTCAACTCCATATGCCTGTCGCCCGGCGCGATGTACGCATGACCCGGTAAAACGCGCTCGCCGTCTTCGGCCTCTTTCACCGTTATCTGACACAGCTTGTTCAGACGTTCGGCAAACGAGCGCGTGAACCCCGGCGGCATGTGCTGGGTTATCATCAGTGCCGGACAGGTCGGCGGCAGCGGCTGCAATACGTGGCGGATCGCCTCGGTGCCGCCGGTGGAAGAGCCGATGGCGATCAGCTTTTCACTGCTGAGAAGCGGCGTATGGCTGAGCATGCGCGGCTGGTCGAGATTGACGCTTTTATTCAGGCGCGCTTTCGACGCGGTGCGGATCTTGTCGGCAATCATTTCGCTGTACGCCAGCATCCCTTCACGGATGCCCAGCTGAGGTTTGGTCACGAAATCAATCGCACCCAGCTCCAGTGCACGCAGCGTGATTTCCGAGCCTTTGCCGGTCAGCGATGACACCATCACTACCGGCATCGGGCGCAGCCGCATCAGTTTTTCCAGAAAATCCAGCCCGTCCATGCGCGGCATTTCGACATCCAGCGTCAGCACGTCCGGGTTAAATTTCTTGATAAGATCCCGCGCGACCAGCGGATCCGGCGCGGTGGCCACCATTTCCATATCGGGATGGCTGTTAATGATTTCAGTCATCAGCTGACGCATTAACGCCGAGTCATCGACGCTCAATACTCTGATTTTATTCATTACCTCTCCTTGGCGAGGCCATAGACGGTCTGGCCGCGCAAATAAAATTCCCGGCTGATCTGGCTGAAGTTTTCGGAGTGTCCGGCGAACATCAGGCCACCCGGTTTAAGTAACGGAACAAATCGGCGTAAGATTTTCTCCTGTGTTTCTTTATCGAAATAAATCATCACATTGCGGCAGAAAATTGCATCGAATGGCCCGTTCAGCTGCCACTGGTTCGCCAGTAAATTCAGCTGCTGGAACGCCACCATCTGCGTCAGTTCCGGACGGGCGCGCACCAGACCACTGTGCGGGCCGGTCCCCTTAAGGAAGAACTTCTGCAACTGCTGCGGACTGAGCGTGCGTAATTCTTCCTGGCGATAGACGCCCGCCGTGGCTTTTTCCAGCACCTGCGTATCAATGTCGCTGGCCTGAATGCGGCAGTTGGCCATACGCGGCCCCAGCGCTTCGCTCAGGGTCATGGCGATAGAGTACGGCTCTTCGCCCGTTGAGGCGGCCGTGCTCCAGACGCTGTAGTTATTCGGTCGCGAACGCGCATGCTCCGCAAGGATCGGGAAGTGGTGCGCCTCACGGAAAAAGGCCGTCAGGTTGGTGGTCAGCGCATTAATAAACGCCTGCCACTCCGCGCTGCTGGTGTCACTTTCCAGCATGGCCAGATAACTGCCGAAATCGTTCAGCCCGAGGATCCGCAGCCGCCGGACGAGGCGGTTGTAGACCATTTCCCGTTTGTGATCCGCCAGCACGATACCTGCGCGCTGGTAGATAAGTTCGCTTATCCGACGGAAATGGATATCTGACAGCGGTAACCGCTGGATCATCTGTGCCATGATCGAGGTGTTATCAGCACTCATTGGTGAGCCTGGTTGATTCATGGTGCAGCTCCAGTAACGAACGGGTGATACTTCTAAATTCTTGTTGAGGCGTCATTGCATACCGGGCTGTCAGAAGGTTTCCCAGTTATCCGCCGCTCCCGCACGGGCGGTCGCAGGAAGTAACGTGGGTTGCGTCACCTGACGCGGCGTAAAGCCGGAGACTTGTCCGTTGCGCGGTTGCAGCACGCCTTCTGACGTCGCTAAGCGGAATACGGATACCGCGCGGGTCAGATTTTCAGATTCGACTTCCAGCGCATGGGTGGCAGAGGCCGCCTGCTGAACCAGCGTGGCGTTCTGCTGGGTCACCTGATCCATCTGCGTGACGGCAATCGACACCTGCTCAATACCGCGACTCTGCTCGTCCGACGCCGAGGCGATTTCGCCCATGATGTCGGTGACGCGGGTGACGGCGCGCACGATGTCATCCATCGTATTACCGGCGGATTCCACCAGTGCGGAACCCTGACTGACGCGGCTGACGGACTCGTCGATCAGCCCTTTAATCTCTTTGGCGGCCTGCGCACTGCGCTGTGCCAGACTGCGCACCTCACCGGCGACCACGGCGAACCCGCGACCTTGTTCACCCGCACGGGCGGCTTCCACGGCGGCGTTCAGCGCCAGAATGTTGGTCTGGAACGCAATGCCGTCGATGACGCTGGTGATGGCACTGATTTTCTTCGAACTGCCGGCGATGTCATTCATGGTTTTCACCACGTTGCCGGTCAGTTCTCCGCCCTTCTCAGCCGTGTTTGATGCATCGCGCGCCAGCTGTGTGGCCTGACGGGCGTTTTCGGCGTTCTGTTTTACGGTCGCCGTCAGTTGCTCCATACTGGCAGCGGTCTCTTCCAGTGCGGAAGCCTGTTGTTCAGTACGCGCAGAGAGATCTGTGTTACCGGCAGCGATACCTTTCAGGCCAGAGAACATGGTGTCTGCGCCATGACGCACGGTGCGCACGGTGTTTGCCAGCGACTGCTGCATCTGATGCAGGCTGTCGAGCATGACTTTAATTTCGTAGCGGCCTTCAACAGCGATCGGTGCCGAGATATCGCCCGCGCCGATGCGGTCAAAATGCCCGCGCATGACGGTCAGCGGCGTAAACAGGATCCGACGGGTGATGATCAACGCCAGCGCGGTCAACAACACCAGCAGAACAATAATCACCGACGTATTCACCATCACGTTCTGATAAGACTCGACCGTTTGCTGCTGCGCCTGCTGGAAACGTCCGCCGACATACTCGGTGTAACTGCCGACGTCTTTCTGGAACTGATCCTGATATTTCTGTGCCGGGCCGTTAAGGAAGCCCTGCATGTCGCCCGCTGACAGCATGTCGTTCATCGATTGCAACATATCGTGCAACTGCTGATAGCTGGCTTTGTTCACCGCCGTCAGTTCCGCCGCTTTCTCCGTTCTGCGTGGTAACGCTAAAAATGCCGCATACGCGTCTTCGGCTTTTTTCAGGCTGGCTTTGGCATCGGCCATCAGCTGTGTGATGTTGTCCTGTGGCTGTTTCAGTGCCAGACGCGTTGCCGCGCGGTTCAGGGTATTACGGGTTTGTAGCAGATATGACCAGCTCTGGCTCAGCGCATCGCGTTGCTGAGTCGTATTTGAAATCTGTTCGAAGTTTGTTTTATCCGTGTGGGCGGCGTACAGCGATAAACCGCTGTTAACCAGTTGCATCACAAAAAACACTAACAACAGTAAAAACATGCAGGTGGACACACGGATGTGCTTAAACATGGGTAGCCTCTTTATGTGCCGGCCCTGACCGGCACAGTATTTCTTATAATTATTGCGATGTACGTGGCTTAAAAAGTTTCCCAGTTTTCAGTCAGATTGCTTTCAGAAGCGCCACCTGTACCGGCTTTAGAACCTGACAGGTTTGGCGTCAATAAAGGCAGTCTTGACGAAGACGAAGTTACCGGGCGCACGCTGTTTGTTACGGACTGACTCAGGGTAAACACCGCCACGGATTGCGTCAGCAGGCTCGCCTGCTCTTCCAGCGCCGCCGAGGCGGACGCGGATTCTTCAACCAGTGAGGCATTCTGCTGCGTCACCCGATCCATTTCGGTAATCGCCTGCGCGACCTGCTCAATCCCCCGGCTTTGTTCATCCGATGCCGAGGTGATTTCGCCCATGATGTCGGTGACGCGGGTGACCGCATTCACCATGTCATTCATGGTTTCACCGGCACTTTCTGCCAGTACCGAACCGGTATTAATGCGGCTGACGGAATCATCAATCAGACCTTTAATTTCTTTTGCTGCCTGTGCGCTGCGCTGCGCCAGGCTGCGGACTTCACCGGCCACGACCGCAAATCCGCGACCTTGTTCACCGGCACGCGCGGCTTCAACCGCGGCGTTCAGTGCCAGAATATTGGTCTGGAAGGCGATGCCGTCGATCACACCGGTAATGTCGGTGATTTTCTTCGAGCTGCTGGCAATGTCGTTCATGGTTTCGACGACGTTCGCCACCACTTTGCCGCCTTTCAGTGCCGTTTCCGATGCGCTCAGTGCCAGCTGGCTGGCCTGACGGGCGTTTTCGGCGTTCTGTTTCACGGTTGCGGTCAGCTGCTCCATGCTGGCGGCAGTTTCTTCCAGCGCCGAGGCCTGTTCTTCTGTACGGGAAGAGAGATCGCTGTTACCGGCAGAGATTTCGCTCGCGCCGCTGTAAATCGCGTCTGCGCCGTGGCGCACGCCAGATACCGTACGGATCAGTTCTTCCTGCATGTACTTGAGACTATCGGCAAGCTGGCCGATTTCATTACGGCTTTTCACCACTATTTCGTGCGTCAGGTCACCGGTCGCGATTTTACGGATGGTAACGACGATATTTTTCAGCGGATGAATCAAAATGCGCTGCACACCGACCCACGCCAGAATGATGATAATCGCCAATACAATCAGTACGGTGCCCAGCATCCACAACGCGTGGCTGAAGGAGTTCTCGCTGACTTTCACGGCGTTGTCATACAGATGGTCGTTTTGATCGATATAGGACACGAACGCTTTTTCGAAGTTATCCTGATACTGCTGCGTCGGTTGTTCGAAGAAATCGTTGATGCGCCCGAGACCAATCAGCTCAATCAGTTCCGCCAGGGCATCATGCAGCACCAGATAATTTTTTTTCGCTTCCGCCGCTAACGCCGGGTTCTGGCTGGCATCCACCGGGATTTTTTGATAATTGGCAAAATGCTGATCGGCGATTTTCAGATCTTTGGTCGCCGTGTCGACAAGCTCTTTAACCGTCGCGCCGCTGCCCATCTGGTTGGCGTCGAGCATAAAACGAATGCCTGCGCGGTTAAGCGTGTTGCGGGTTTGCAGCAAATAGATCCAGCTGGCGTTAAATTCCGCCTGCTGTAAACGGATCTGTTGCGACGTGGTGAAATTGTCTTTGTCCGTCTTCAGGGATTTGAAGAACAGGCCACCGGATACCAACTGTAAAGCACCGAAGACCACCAGTAAGATCACGATGCCCGTGACCACTTTCATACGGTTAAACATGTTGTTCCTTTTTAAATGAGAATTATCTGGAAGGGTTATCGGCAGGATTGAGGGGAACTTTATGTGATGGGGATCGAAAAATTTGGGGGGCGTGGTTGAGGATTAACGTCGAAACTCTGGGTGTTGACCTGCACGAAGGTCAAAACCGTGGATGTTGGTCTGCACGAAGGTCAAAACCGTGGGCGTCGGCCCACACCGACTTGGGGGGCGGCCTGTCGCCGCCACCCCCCAAGACCCCCCGGGCTCTTGAACTGCGCGCTGTCGCTGGAACGACGGACCTGTTCTGGTGCTCCGGCGTGTGGCGCAAAATCCTGCCGCTACGCGGTGCCTTCACTCGGTCCTGAAGCCTCTGGTCTTCAGGCCGCTCCGTTCAGCAGGATTTTTGAGCGCGCCATGGGGAGGTTTTAGGGAGATAGATGGGTGTGTTGGTGGGGATGGCGGGATGGAGGGATGGAGGGATGGGGATTTACCGGTACGGCAGTGAAATCGGATAGAATAGAAGGGGGTGAACCCTTCTATCTTTCATTTAGATTATCGACTTAGCTGTATTTCGTTTTGCTATACCGGCTCGGCCAGATAGTTTCTGCTTTTACGCCAATCGCTTCGGCAATGAGTCTTTCGCCTTTCGGCCATTTGCGCGTTAAGGCATTCGACAGTGTTGAAGAACTGAGCCCTGCGTGGCGTGAAACGGCGGCGAGGGTTGTGCCCTTCTTTTTAATCGCAGCAATGATATCCGCCTGATGCCAGTCCTGTTTCATACTGCCTCCTCGCAATTCGTATACAGCGCACTGCGCAGCATCTCGAAACGCTCCCACAAAATAAACGCGAGGATCTCTTTTATCTTTTTGTCGTGCAGCGTCATCAGCGCGTAATTCAGCGCCATGCACTGATCGCACAGCTCAGAAGGTTCGAGTTCGGTGTAATCGAACAGGCCATCGTCAGCGGGTATCTCGAATTGTTTGCGATGCTCTGGAACCGGCTGCATCAGCGCCACTTCGAGGTTTTCAAGCTGATGCTGCATCATCAGCGAAAGCGTTTTTTGCGCCCCGCTGTTCTGCGGATTGATCATCGCATTCGCGATTAAACGGCAGCTATCGGTGATTGACCATGAATCTGGTATTACGTCTGATGTGGAATTTTTCATTGTGTAGACTCCTCAGTAAATGAACGCTACCACCCGAGTTCCTACACTCTGAGGAGGTAACTCAAGCGGGGGTAGGAATACCGGTTCTGAGGATACCGACCAGCCCGGAGGCTGCCCTGCTTGAGTCACCATTACAATATAATGCAGCATTAAACCCGCATTACAAAGTTGAGACAAAGCGACGATACTTAAGATTACAGTATCGCCTCAGAAAAACGGGTTCCTACACCCGGCTGCGAATTTTGCCGCAGCGAGAACACTTTAGCCAAATACCCACACAGATGAAATGGGCAAATAACGAGAATGGGATATTGCTTCCAGAGAGTTTTTTTTCGTTTGCAGTCAGTTGCATTGGGCGCGATTGATTGATGTCGGGAAGGGCTGCCTGGGCGGCAGTGAACCAATCTTCCTCTTAATTCTCAGTCCATGGGATTTCTAAGCTGCCTGCACGGCAGTGAACATTGACCATGAATCTTGGGTATCTGAAGTTTGTTTCTAAGCTGCCTGCACGGCAGTGAACGATGACTACTGAACTTGTAAGGTTTACTTACATTTCTAAGCTGCCTGCACGGCAGTGAACGCCTAGGGCTGGACTTCCCCGAAGTGTTTGGCTTTCTAAGCTGCCTGCACGGCAGTGAACGATGTTGTCAGCAATGACCTCAACAGGGTCGATTTCTAAGCTGCCTGCACGGCAGTGAACTGTCGCGCAGCATTATCCCAGCATTTTGAATCTTTCTAAGCTGCCTGCACGGCAGTGAACGATTTCATCAGGTGTTAATGCGCGGTCTTTACTTTCTAAGCTGCCTGCACGGCAGTGAACTCGCCGTACCTGCAACGGCCGCCGATGTTGTGTTTCTAAGCTGCCTGCACGGCAGTGAACGGTTAGAGATTGAGGATACTCCTCTGAACGAAAAGAGATTATCTCTGTTTGACGGGAAAAACCCTCTTTTTTTACCGGTTTATTATACCATTTAAAATCAGTTAGTTAGACTTGGTGATGAAAAAAGGGTTTTGGCAGCGGTGTGGTCTGCTTTACCCCATCCCGGCCTTCCCCTTCGCAGGGGAAGGAGCAAAACAAATGTGGCCTGCTATACCCCATCCCAGCCTTCCCCTTCGCAGGGGACGGAGCAAACCAAAGTTCGAGTATGAAATTTGATTTTGCGAGGAAAGTGCAAAACGAGGGTTTTAATCGATCGAAACTGGCGCGATCAAAAAATCTTGCTGAACGGAGCGGCCTGAAGACCAGAGGCTTCAGGACCGAGTGAAGGCACCGCGCAGCGGCAAGATTTTGCGCCACACGCTGGAGCAACAGAACAGGACCGTCGTGCCAGCGACAGCGCGCAGTTTAAGAGCCTGGGGGGTCTTGGGGGGCGGCGGCGATAGGCCGCCCCCCAAGTCGGTGTGGGCCGACGCCCACGGTCTTGACCTTGCAGTTGATCTTAAAACAACGTCCACCAGCCTGACGCCAAATCCAAATCTAAAACCACGGAACCGTCGCCACCAAACTCAACCCATATGCCCCAAACTCCCCGGCCACCGGCACGTTGCTCTCCTGCCCCATGCGGATAAACAACCGAAACGTCTCACCGCTCGACCGACTCTTCACCTGAATAAACGGCAGGTTCGTCACCTGCGATTTACTGTCCGGGATCCGCTCAAGCGCTTCGGCTTCCGTCAGCCAGCCTTTTTTCAACGAGCGCCGGCGCAACCTTTCGGCATTGCTTTTCACCTGCACACGGCTGAAACAGCGGTATTTCGCGCCGGACGGCACATCGCGGATAGCGCTTATCTCGATATGGTCGTGCAAGCCCTTCAGCCACGGGTGTTGCCCGAAAGCGGCCAGCTGTTCCGCACTGCTGTGCAGGCGAATAACGTCACCCGGGTTTTTCCCGTATTTCGGAAAACTCACGCCGATTTTCCCCGCAGCAAATTGACCCAGTGCGCGATGGAATTTGGCGAACAGCGCGGCCATCAGCAACTCAGCACCAAACTCAGGATCGGGCAGTACGCGGATTTCCTGATAACTTTCCATTCCCGCCCCCTATTCGCCTTTCTCACCGAAGACGCCACCACGGATCAGGATCGCCATCACGTAATGCTGCTGTTCAACCTCCGGCTTTTTGTCTTTCGTCACCCAGTTATCCAGCAGGGTGTAGAAATCCATTTTCTGTTTGGGCTGGCGGCAGGCCTTGCCTTTGCTGGTCACAGAACCGTAAGGTTCGACCGCGATCGGCCCCAGCTCCAGTTCGCTGGCGTCGGGATACCAGTCGTCAATGGTGCGCAGGGCATTACCGATTTTTTGCGAATGCAGCGCGGCAACGCCATCGACCTGATACAGAATTTTACTTTTCTTGCTGTCGCGGCTGTTGTCCAGAACCAGTTCCTGCGACGGGAAGACTTCCTGCCCGGCGCCCAGCTGCACAAATGCCTCGACGGTGAACAACGCCGAGCCGTCACCCGCTAAGCCTTGCTCAATCGCCGCGGCCAGTTGAGCGATGTCGCCCTGCGCCGCGCCGAAACTGCGCAGGCTAAAAGCAGAGGCGTCGAACACCCAGCAGGTTTTATCATGCGTCACTTTTACACAGATATTTTCCGCGCCGACGCGGTTGCGCCACAGAAAACGCCCGTTGGCCAGATTTTCGGCGTAACGCGCCGCCAGCGTGCCGAAGCCGTGTTCTGCGCGATAACCATCAATCACCGCCGCCAGTGCCGCCTGATAATCCTGATCGTTACATACCGACGGCGAGGAGAGATTACCCAGCACGCGCAGGGTAAACTGTAGCTTCAGCGTATCCGCACAGAACGGCAGCGCGGCGACATCCACGCGTTGCAGATTAGGCTTCTGAATGTCAGCATCCAGCTTCGCCGGATCGGTAGAAAGGGCATTTTTCATGCGATTGGAAATCGTCCCGCGTACCGCTTTCTCTTTGATTTCCACCGGCTGAAAAGCGTTGTGGCTATCACGCTCCTGCCAGTTACCCGCAAACATCTGCGCATCAGAGTTCGACAACTTGCGCTCAAAAGCCAGAACGGAGGCGGTTTTTACGGTAGTTTTGTTCATTGTGCTTTCCTTGTTTCAATGATTAAAAGTCTGAGTGTTCTTGTTCAGTTAAATCCGCTTCACGCAGGGGTTTGGCGTGGCTGCAAATATAGTTTTCGCTGCTGTTCGGATATCGCCAGAACAGTTGATGAATATCCGTCAGGCGGTGCGGGCTGCGCCATTCGCCGACGCCGTACGCGGCTTCGGCAAAGCGGAACGGCTGCGTCGGGTCACGGGTTTTCGCCACTTCGCCGGGCGCATAAAGCGGGGAAATTGCGGTATAACCGACTATCAGCGGCACCAGATAACCTTTCGCCGGTTTGGGCTGGTATTGCCAGTCAGCCGCATCGTCTTCCCGCCGTTGCGCCCGATAAGTCATCGCTGCGAAATCAAGCCATGCGTCGAGCATCTCTGCTTGCGGATCCTGCGCTTGCCGCTCGGCAAAACGCTGCGCCAGCAGTTCGGAGCGATCCACCAGCGCAAAACCCGGCAGCGCGCGGTACATCTCACGGCGGGTGAAACTTTCCTGCTCGTGTGTACTTTCCGGCAGTGCCATCACCCGCACCGGTTTCATCGAAATCACCGTGCCGCCCGCCAGTCGCTGCGTCAGGCAAAGTGATTGCAGATGCTGAGCCAGCTCTTCTGCGCCAGCCTCACCGTGGGCAATGCTGCCCTGACATTCGATGAACAACGTGACCGTCATGTGCATCCGCCCTTCTTCGTTGAACGGCGCGGTTTTAGCTTCTTTGGTCAGCGGAATGCGGGTCAGCGCGAAATAATGATCGCCGCGCTCATTCGCCTGATGCGCCTGAATCTGATGCTGATGACAAATCACGCCGCAGCCGGTGAACGTCAGGCCGTGGCTTTGCTGCACTTTGCGCGACAGCGCGTGAGTAAACCCCAGAAAATGGGTGATCGCCGGAAATCCGTACGTCAGGCCGGAGATAGCGTTGGCATTCTCGACCCGAAGATGAGGTAAAATAATCAGGGTGCTCATTGCCATTTCTCCTGCTGCACGGCGTCGAATTCGCTTAAGCGCCTGCGCATCAGCACCGACCATTCACGGAATTCCGCCGCGCCCATATTGAGTGTGTCGTTTTTATTCAGGCGGCTGTTCAGCCAGTGGGCAAAATCTTCTGCAACCGCTGAAATCCAGTCACCGCTTTCGCGCTGGAGCCTGAAATTCGCATCCGTTTTCTGACGCAGAGGATCGAGCCACAGTTGCTGCGAAAGTTTGAGAATACATTTTTCATCCCCACTCCATCCTTGCTGGTCTTCCAGCGCCTGAATTTCTGCCGCATAGCTGAACACCCTGCCGATCAGTTCATCGACGTATTCGGCGCGGTTCTGACGAATTTCCATCGTACCTTCCTGACCAGAAAGGCCGTGCAGGTAGCGGCGCATTTCAGTCACCACGCGGCTCAGCTTTGGAGAAAGTACGGTGTACACAGATTTTGTTGCGACCGGTGGCTTGAGTGATTGATGCCACTGCGGCGGCGCGCAACGCAGAAGGTGATTTTTGCCTCCGCGCATACTGTTCAGGTAGGAGATATTTTGCGGCTTCGTCCCGCCGACATTTTGCACGGCAAGATCCGGGACAAATCGAATATCTGCCGGATGCCATTGCTGCTCACGGCGGGCCTTTCTGGCAGCGACAGCCTCCTCGCTAAAACGTGAATGGCTGATACGTTGATGCAGCGCGTGCGCCAGCGAAGAGGAATACATCGGGCTGAGCAGATGATAATCGCCGGAGTCCGAGACAGGAAAATAGAGCTGTTTGGCGAGCTGATGCGTCGAGAGCGTTTTGTCCGACAGCGCCTGCATAAAACCCCGCACCCACGCTTCGAGCTGTGCGTCGTTTTCAGCGAGTGCCGCCAGCGCGGAGTGATCGCCACGTTTGAGGCAATCAAGTAATGAAATACCGTTACATCGAAGCAGAAGAAATTTAGCAACATCAAGGTTTGAAGAACTGTTACAAACAACATCTGTTATCGGACAATTCAGAGTTGCAGTTGATAGAAAAGAAGGATGCAATAATTTTTCAGAATGGTAAACACTACTTCCTTTAGCATCACCGTGAAAATATTTAATAGCATGTGTCGCCTGACTGATTTTTTCTGCACGTGAAGCAGCATTTGTCAGCCAAGTTCTGACTTCGAATTTTTTTATAATTTCAGAACGCTTTTCGGTCAACTTTTGTTGTATTTCAAGTGAGACGACCATAGAAGTTAATTCAGCAGAATATTTTTCCATTTGAACATTAATGGGCGCTAGCTTCTCCTGCATGCGTTCAGTGATGTATTCAGTGATAATTGAACTCAATCTTTGTGTTTCCATGTCTGCTCCTTACTCCTTATTTAATCGAGTGCGCCAAACACCCCAAAAATTTCATGCCAGCGCCACATTTTGTTTTCATCTTCCGGTAAACAGATTTCGCCAAAGGTCTTACTGATGCGCACCAGCTCCCAGCCGAAGTGATCGGCAAGCTGCTGGTAAATGCTGCTGTAATCCATTGCCATCCACGGGCTGACACCGCTGGCGTACTCCTGATTTATGCGTTTGAACCCGCTGCTGTCTTTCCAGCCTTCAGCGCCATCATCCGGCTGACGAAATCGGGGCGTGTCGCCCTCTTCTTCCAGCCACAAAAAATATTGCCGATCGGGCGCAGACTGGCGAAACGGCGAGCGCCGTTGCAGTTCACCACACCAGTTGGCGTCATCCCTCCACCAGCGGGCGGCATAGTTGTCGCTACACGGCGGCCGCCCCAGCAGCTCCGGCCACAAGCGCCCGTGCTCCATATCGACAAAGTTGTTTTTGGGATCGGGCAACAAACGCTCCTGAATGCGCGGAATGGCATTGAGGATTTCGTAATCTTCGGGTGGTAGGAGATCGTGCAAGTCGTGGCTGCTGAACAGGTTCGCGCTGTTTTCCGCGCCGGGTTTGCAATAGGCCGGGATGACGTTTTTCAGCGCCTTAACGTTCTTGTGCAGGATATGTATGTTCGGCACTTTCGGAGAGATTTGCCGGTGGCGCTGAACCCGTCCCGCCAGCTGGATAAGCGACCGCATGGAGCTCGGTTCGGCTATCGCCCAGTCGTAGTCATGATCGCGGCCAATCTCCGCAACAGACGTCGCGAGCACCACGAAGATGTGATGTGTTTCCGGCTGGTGGCCGATGGCCTGACGAATCTCCTCCACCTGCCAGATATTCTCTTGTGTATATCGGGTCAGCGTGGCATCCAGCCGGTTCTCGATATGCGCCCGCATCGCCAGCGGATGCTGACTGTGATACACGCAATAATGCAGGCGTATATCGTTAGGGGATTCGATCAGTAACAGACGCTGAGCGACGGCAACCAGCGGATCGATATTCGCCATGCGAACAATCCCGACGGACAACGTTTTGCCGTTACGTTCCTGATGATGTCGCTGATGCAATTCCAGCAGCGACTGATGAATACGCTTTGCGACGGCGTTGATAACATCAGTTTCACGCCTGCTTTGCGCGGTGACCGCCACCAGCATCGCCCTGCGCAACGCCTGCCCGTGCTGCAATAAGGGAACGCGTTTTTCCACAAACTCGCGGTGTTTTACACCAAACGCCTTGCCATTGGGCTGCTGACTTTCTGCGACATTATGCTCATCAAACCATGCGCAGCAGACATTAACGGGCAATCCCGGCTGCCCGTTGGCCCGCTGATATTCCCGTCGGCCTTCGGCATAGGCGCTGAACAACGCCTGCACCAGCGCGGGCGGGAGCGTCGCTGAGGAAAGCAACACGTTCGCCCCCAGCAAACCGGCCCAATTCACTAACCGGCACAGCGCGGGAAGATCATTCATATCAAAATCGTCAGGTTCATCGAGCACCAGATCGGAGGTCAGCAGCCGCAGCATGGGGGCAATCTGATGGCCGCCGCGCAGGCTTTCGCAGGCGGGCATCAGATGGTCAATCGTGGTGACCAGCACCGGCGCGCTGATCAGTTTCAGCAGGGTCTCTTTTCCTTTCAGCCACTGGCCCAGTCGCCCGGTATCAAGCATTCCCTCGTAGCGCACGTACTGATGTTGGGCAAAAAGCGTATCCGATGACTGACTGCCGTTATCCCTTATCTGACTGTTATCCTGATTGAGTTGATGCAGATTCTGTACCGCCTGCGAGCCAATCAGCACCGCCAGATCTTCTTTATCCAGATGCAGCTTTTCGCCCAGCGCGTCACCGGTTTGCAAGGTTAAAGTGCGCAAGCCGAGGGCGACAGAAAACCGGCACCCGCGCTTTTCATCCGCCAGCCCGTACATGATCCGCGCATTCGCCAGCGTTTTGCCGCAACCGGTCGAGGCCATATTCACGCCGAAAAATCCCTGCTGTTGAGCCTGTTCCCGCAGAGCGCAGGCGAGATCGTAAGCTTTATCCTGCCAGCGATATTTTTGCTGGGTCGCCCGTTTCTTAAAACCTTTGTGCCGCGCAATCGCCGGCAGCGTCTCACGCAACGTCGGCAGGCTGCGCGCCAGTAACCAGGCATTCTGGCTGACGCCGATATTATGTTCGTCGAGGTATTGTTTAGGTTTACTGGTTTGTTTATCGGTGTTGGCAATCGCGCGGAATGAGTGATCCTGCCAGCCCTGCGTGGCGTCAAGTGAAGAATAAAGATGGTCAGAAAGCATAAGCACCAGCCGCGCCATGTGTCTGGTGAAGCGGTGATCAAGAACAGCGTGGGGAGAATTCATTAACGGCAGCTGTAATGCGCGCGTCGCGAACTTTTGCGCTTTGCTGCGCCACGTCGCGCTCTGCATGGGCGTTCCGTGCGGAAACTGCCAGACCGCGCGCCGCTGCTTTGTCGTCCACTCCGCGTCCATGTTGGTCGAATTCCAGCAAGGCGCGAACTGCTCATCCAGCCAGGATTGAATATTCGCCAACTGGGGCGGATTGGCATAATGATCATCCGGTCGCGGATACACCGGCAACCGGTGATGCGAAACAATCAACCAGGCGACGAGGCGAGCCACAGGCGGCAACCCTTCCAGAGGACTGTGATGACTCTCGCGGGTTCCTTGACAGGCCAGATTTTTCACCATGGCTTTTTCGTGCTCTGCCGAGATATGTTGCAGCGAACTCAGCCATTGCTGATCTGTTTGCTGTCCGACAAAAGCCTGAAAAAGCCTGACAGAAACCCACTCATGGCGAAATGGCTCAAAGCGTTTTCCCTGCCCTTGTAACTTCTCCTGAAATAACTGATTCGCTTTACCGAAGTCGTGAAACAGCCCGGCGATGGCGGCAAGCAGAGCAATGGTTTGGGCGGTATGAAAGGAGGATTCGGAGTGCGTTTTGAGAATATCCCTTTCCGAAGTATGCGTCGGAACCGAGCCTTTCTCATTAAATTTGCGAATATTTCCTACAATCCAAAGGATTTCAGTCTGATTGTTAGATTTAATCCAATGGCAGGCAACAGACGTATTTCTGCGCGCCGTTTTCTTTAGTATCTGGCGTAAGGTATTTAAGCCTTCCATCGTAATTGCAGTTTGCCATGCGCGCTCTCCTTTACGCTCGGCAAACTGATCGATGATACGACGGGTTTCAATGAGCGCTTTTTTATTACATTCAGACACTAATAATATATTCATAGTGACTGACTTATTTCTTGAGCAACTTTCTGCACGGTTTCAATCATTACATCCAGTGCATCCGCCCGTTGAAAATTGCTCAAACAATGCTGCCTAAACTCCTGCTCATCTTCACCGTTCATAGCAGCGATAAAGGCTTGCGGAAGAATTAATGCATCTTTGATTAAATCGGCGACATCAAAAACCAGTCCGCCCCGACGCGTTTTTCCATGCATGACAGCCAGACCATGTGGCAACCCGATCACCCAGACCGCCGTCGCTGCAAGCCCGTAGGCCAGGTAGTTACCATGATCGAGAAAGCGATTGGCGAGATCGACACCTCCACCGCGTTTTGCCCGAACAAAGTCACCGTAGTTTGCCGCCATTGCGGCCAGCTTGTAGAGGCTTTTCGTCAGAACCGCCTCCTGCGCCATTAATTCGGTAATGTTTTTGCAGCCGGGCAGACTCTCTTCAAAGCGCAGTAAAACCGCGTCGACACGCGAAGTCTCGAGTTGAAACCCTGACTCGCGGGACATCATTGTGCCTAACCAGTGTTTACGGATTTGCTCACTGCGAACCTTTTGGAATGCAACTGCCGCCGCCAGTCTTTTCTGCTCGTCAAACCAGAAACTGACCCATTGCTGCAGATATTCAGTCGGGCGATATTCACTTTGCGACGTCAGCCATGAAACGTTTACTTCGACTTCATTAGCAGAATAAAGCGGTGTTCCACCACCGCCACAGAATCCAACCAATACACCGGAACGCGCAAATTCCCGCATTGCGGCTTGGGTCACCGACGTCCCGGTCCCGAGCATGACTACCGTCGTATTCGCTATTGGGATATTCCAGTAAAGCGATTGTTTCCCTTCTTCAGTGACATATTCAACGCGTCCGCCATTAACCAGAACACGGCAATATTGTAAATAATAAATATTTGCGCGTTTTGAGTGGAGGATAGTTTTAAGTTCACCCGGTGTTAATCCTTGAGTCATTTTAGATTCCTTTCTTTTCATACTCCAAAGGTGATGGCACATAAAATAAACCCATAAACGTAAATATCAACCTTAAAATCAATTGATTATTTGGATGTTTAAACAGGAAAGATTATTGGCGTGTATTTATGGATTTGTTTTAAATAAACGGATTATCCATTTATTTAAACGTAAAGGACGAATTAACATTAAGCATAAATTTAAAGGATGCTGCCTGTACGGCAGTGCATTACCACAGCGGCGTGACCGGTTAATTATTATTTTTCTAAGCTGCCTGTACGGCAGTGAACCAGTTACCGGCCCATTTGGCACGATAGTTGGCTTTCTAAGCTGCCTGTTCGGCAGTGAACTCACCGCTGAAGTAACTTATCTACTTGATCAATTTCTGAGCTGCCTGTACGGCAGTGAACATGATATAAAGCTCAACATCCCGACTGTCAAAATTTCTAAGCTGCCTGTACGGCAGTGAACCTGAAGGAGTTGAAAGGCAATGAAATACACACTTTCTAAGCTGCCTGTACGGCAGTGAACTTGCTCGACAAGCTCGAAGCAGAACGCCAGCGTTTCTAAGCTGCCTGTACGGCAGTGAACCCATGATTTGATCTTATTAGAAGATACCGCAATTTCTAAGCTGCCTGTACGGCTGTGAACGGGATAAAAGTTGTACAGGAGGCAATTAGAGATTTCTAAGCTGCCTGTACGGCAGTGAACCGATTTCATGATCTGATGCACGGTGATCGAATTTTCTAAGCTGCCTTTACGGCAGTGAACATTGTTGGCCGATTGATTACACTTTTTCGTGGTTTCTAAGCTGCCTGTACGGCAGTGAACCAACCGGGCACCCTGCTGACCAATTCGCTCTTTTTCTAAGCTGCCTGTTCGGCAGTGAACACAGGGATTTAGTTGACTCGCTGAATATTGAGTTTCTAAGCTGCCTGTTCGGCAGTGAACCAGATGCCGCCAGCGAGTTGCGTTCAATATGTTTTCTAAGCTGCCTGTTCGGCAGTGAACATTTTCAAAGTGAAGACGGCCGCAGCCTGCTCTTTCTAAGCTGCCTGTTCGGCAGTGAACGCACACCAGGTGCGGAAGCAGGCAAAAAGGTTTTTCTAAGCTGCCTGTTCGGCAGTGAACGAATGGATGGATGCGGAAGAAGTACGGTGCGCTTTCTAAGCTGCCTGTTCGGCAGTGAACGAATTAGAGGCCGAATAGCTACACAGCATGAATTTCTAAGCTGCCTGTTCGGCAGTGAACTGTTAGAGATTGAGGGTACTACTCTGAACGAAAAGAGATTATCTCTGTTTGACGAGAAAAACCCTCTTTTTTTGCCAGTTTATTATACCCTTTTAAATCAGCCAGTTAGATTTAGCGATGAAAAAAGGGTTTTGACAGCGGAGTGGTCTGCTATACCCCATCCCAGCCTTCCCCTTCGCAGGGGAAGGAGCCGATCGCGTGTTTTGATAGACTACTGAACAGTGCAGAAACAGATAGTTTCGGGGAGAGGTTTTATTCTCTCTCTGGCTGGTGCGGCCTGAGGCCTGCGGTTTGGATGCAGCTTTTGAGCCTGAAGTTGAATAATAAATAACTCGCCAGCGCCAGCCCACACACGCCCAGTGCGCCATACAGCAACACCCCGGAGAATCCGTTAATCAGCACGGTTTGCGCGACCTGCGAGATTTCCCCTCCTCCGGCGATCTGCTCTGCCAGAACATGAAGATCTCCGGCTCCAGGCATTATCTCCCGAAGCCCGGCTTCAATCCCGGCGACCAGTAAAGTGCCCATCAGCGCGATGTTGATCGAAAGCGTAATCAGCCGCGCGCTGATATCAATTCCGGACGCCATCCCCGCACGATTACCCGGTACAGAGCCGGTCGTGGTGTTGGTGACCGGCGTATTGGTCAGCCCCAGCGCGGCACCGGCCAGCAGCGCGCCCGGCAGCAGGCTGAGATGGTATGTGGCAGCGAATTTCATCAGCATAAAGCCCGCACCAATCGCCAATAATCCCAGCGGGATCACCCACCTCGCACCAAACCGCACCACCAGTTTTTCGCCGAGCGGCGGCATCAGCAGGGTCGGTAAAGTGTAAGCCAGCAACGCCATTCCGGTCGCCATACTGCTGTAACCCAGCCCGCTCTGATAGTAGACCGGCAGGTAAATCATCAGCGGCCAGAAACTGAAGTTCATGCCTATCGAGCCCATCAGTGCGCCAGAAAATGGCCGGATGCGAAATACCGAGAAATCAAACATCGGGTGAGGATGGCGTTTCTCAATCCACACAAACAGTGCCGCGCTGAGCGCAGTGGCTGAAAGGATCAGGCTCGCGGTGACGCTGCTCCACCCCAGGCTGCTGCCCTGTGTGATGAGATAGGTCGTCCCCATCACTGTCGCAGAGAGCGTTACCAGCCCGCCGAGATCCAGTTTTTTGGCTTGCATATCGCGGGATTCCACCACGTTTTTCAGCGCCAGAACCAGCGTCAGCAATGCGATAAAACCGTGTACCAGAAACACCCACTGCCAGCTGAACTGAGCGACGAGTATCCCGCCGATGATGGGGCCAAAACCCAGCCCGAAACCGAACGTAATGCCCCATGCCGCAAACGCACGGCTGCGCGGTTTACCCTGCGGAAACTGGAATGACAGTATCGCGATCAGACACGTCAGCATCGCGCCGCCGCTCAACCCTTGCAGGAAACGTCCGACGATCAGCCACAGTGCGCTCTCTGCCAGTCCGCACATCAGCGACGTCAGCCCGAACGCGATAATGCTGATGATGAAAACCCGTTTGCGCCCGTATCTGTCCGCCAGCGTGCCGGTCGCCATCAGCACGGTTGTGCACGCGAGCGTGTAGGCGTTCATGATCCACTGTAATTCCCTGAAACTTGCGTGCATCTCCTTCTCGAGCACCGGCAAAATCACCGGTACGCTGGAGATTTCCAGCCCTGACATCAGCGCGGCCAGACATACCGCCATCAGTGCCAACATGTTCTTCATACTCAATCCCTGCAAAACGTTAAGAGAATACCAGCATGGAAGATTGGCGCAGCGGTGGAAATCCACCCTGATGCCATGTATCGTCAAGATCATGCCAAAATTACCGGTAACCCTTTTATGCAAATTACTGCCCCCCTCTCTGCCTGTTCGCCTGCGCCGATAAACCGTCGGCTGGTGCTGCTGGCGTATGAATGCCTGTGTACGTTTGAATTCGGGATTGCGGTGGAGGCGTTTGGTCGCGCCGACGATGTCTTCGGTGAACCTTTATATGAGCTGTGCGTGGCGTCGGTGGAAGAAGGCACGTTCGGCGCGCAGGGCGGCGTCCGGCTGGTGGTCGATGGCGGGCTTGAGCTATTGGAAAATGCGGGCACGATTGTGATCCCCGGCTGGCGAAGCGTTCACGAACCGGCGTCGGACAGGCTTATCGCTGCGCTGCAAAAAGCACATCGTAACGGCACGCGGATTGTGTCGATCTGCGCGGGCAGTTTTGTGCTGGGGGAAGCCGGTCTGCTCGACGGCAAACGCGCCACCGCTCACTGGAACAGCACCGAAATTCTGGCTCAGCGGTTCCCAAAAGTGCAGGTCGAGCACGGCATGATTTACGTCGATGAAGGCAGCATCATCACCTCTGCCGGGGGCGCGGCAGGTGTCGATCTGTGTCTGCATCTGATCCGCCGGGATTACGGCATCGAAGTTGCCAACCGCACCGCACGCAGGATGGTGACGCCACCGCTGCGCGAAGGTAATCAGGCGCAGCTGCTCCAGCAGCCCGTCCCACGGCGTCAGGCAAAAACTCTCGCTCCGTTGCTCGATGATTTACGCAGCCATCTGAACACACCGCTGGTTATCGACCAGCTCGCTACACAGGCAGGTATGAGCCGCCGCACTTTTTTGCGCCGTTTTCATGATGCGACGGGCACAACGCCGGGCGAATGGATGCTCAGCGTGCGGCTGGAAAAAGCCTGCGCCCTGCTGGAAAACGGAAAACTCAGTATCGATCGCGTCGCCGAACAGGCCGGGTTTGGATCGCCGGAGACGTTGCGCCATCACTTCCGGCAACGGCTGAACACGACGCCGACAAAATGGCGGAAGGCATTTGGGGAGAGGATGCTGGTGGGGTGATGACTATCTTTACGGCCGGGAGTGGTTGCATCTCGGCCGTTATCCAAAATAAGGGGTCAATGCCCCTTATTTTTATGAACGGATTATCTCTTCAACTGAATCTCTTTTCGCTGTATCGGCTCGGCCAGATAGTTTCTGCTTTCACGCCGATGGCTTCCGCGATTAATCTTTCGCCTTTCGGCCATTTACGCGTTAACGCATTTGAAAGCGTAGTAGAGCTCAGCCCCGCATCACGTGAAACGGCAGCAAGTGTTGTACCTTTCTTTTTAATAGCGGCGATGATATCCGCCTGATGCCAGTCCTGTTTCATGCTGCCTCCTCGCATGGCGTATACAGTGAACAGCGCAGCATTTCGAAACGCTCCCACAGAATAAACGCGATGATCTCTTTTATCTTTCTGTCGTGCAGCGTCATCAGCGCATAGTTCAGCGCCATGCACTGATCACAAATTTCTGTAGGTTCTAATTCGGTGTAATCGAACAGACCATCGTCATCAGGCATATCGAGATTCTTACGATGCTCGGGAACTGGCTGCAGATTTTGCCGCAGCGAGCAAACTTTAGCTGGATACCCATACAGATAAAATGGGCAAATAACAGGAATGGGATATTGCTTCCAAGGAGTTTTTATCGTTTGCAGTCAGTTGCATAGGGCACGATTGATTGGGGAATGAGGGGCTACCTGTACGGCAGTGAACTGCGGCCGGTCGTCGAGCCAGACTGCGCTAACCTTTCTAAGCTGCCTGTACGGCAGTGAACCATTCGACTTTTACTTTCAGACCAACGCTATGTTTCTAAACTGCCTGTCCGGCAGTGAACGCTGCACCGGTGCCAGTAAGTGGCTCGGTCATTTTCTAAGCTGCCTGTCCGGCAGTGAACACAAGGTAATCCAGCTACGCTATAGTTTGTCATTTCTAAGCTGCCTGTCCGGCAGTGAACATCAGGGGCTTGCATACCGTCTGATGAGGTAATTTCTAAGCTGCCTGTCCGGCAGTGAACGGGTTATTACGTAATTAATGTTTCGCCGTTCTTTTCTAAGCTGCCTGTCCGGCAGTGAACACGACTTGTGAACCGTTTTTTGATGAATTTAGTTTCTAAGCTGCCTGTCCGGCAGTGAACACGTGGGACAGATTTACAATTCAACAACTCTATTTCTAAGCTGCCTGTCCGGCAGTGAACGAGTTTTTCATTAAAGTAATCAAACGCATGTTTTTCTAAGCTGCCTGTCCGGCAGTGAACATGGAACCCGTGAGCGCGTTGCGTGTTATTTGTTTCTAAGCTGCCTGTCCGGCAGTGAACTATTCACACCCACCAACAAATCCGCGTTATTCTTTCTAAGCTGCCTGTCCGGCAGTGAACATAAGTTATAGCAAGTCATCTGGCAGCGGAACTTTCTAAGCTGCCTGTCCGGCAGTGAACGTGATGCCTGAGTGCAAGCAGGTAGTTGCAAATTTCTAAGCTGCCTGTCCGGCAGTGAACCTAGTGATGGTTCCTGACGAGTCATAGCGCCGTTTCTAAGCTGCCTGTCCGGCAGTGAACGATGAGTGTTAAGGCAAATAACAGCGGGGAGTTTTCTAAGCTGCCTGTCCGGCAGTGAACTCCGGTGGCCTCTTCAATAGCATCCCCTGTTATTTCTAAGCTGCCTGTCCGGCAGTGAACTGTTAGAGATTGAGGGTACTACTCTGAACGAAAAGAGATTATCTCTGTTTGATGGGAAAAACCCTCTTTTTTTTCTGGTTAATTACACCTTTAAAAATCAGTCAGTTAGATTTGGAGATAAAAAAAGGGTTTTGACAGCGGAGTGGTCTGCTATACCCCATCCCAGCCTTCCCCTTTGCAGGGGAAGGAGCAAACCAAAGCCCGAGTTTGAACTTTGATTTTACGAGGAAGGCACAAAACGAGGGTTTTATTCGATCGAGACTGGCGCGATCAAAAAATCCTGCTGAACGGAGCGGCCTGAAGACCAGAGGCTTCAGGACCGAGAGAAGGTACCGCGCAGCGGCAGGGTTTTGCGCCACACGCTGCGGTGACAGAACATGTCCGTCGTGCCTGCGACAGCGCGCAGTGAAAAGAGCGTGGAGTCCAGAGGCCCGCGCGATAGCGGGTCTCTGGTCGGTGTGGGCCGACGCCCACGACCTTGACCTTGACCTTGACCTTGACCTTGACCTTAACGCTAAAACTGAAGCTAAAGCAGCCCCCTTACCCCTTACTCACCGTATCAATCAACGCCATTTCTTCACTGCTCAGCAACTTCTCAATATCCACCAAAATCAACATTCTGTCCCCAAGTGACCCTAAACCGGTCAGGTACTCAGTCGACATCGTCACCGCGAATTCCGGCGCAGGACGGATCTGATCTTGTGTCAGCGAAAGCACATCAGATACGCCGTCAACCACAATCCCGACTACGCGGTTTTCGAAGTTGAGGACGATAACGACGGTATTTTCATTGTAAATCACGTTTTCCTGCGCAAATTTCACACGCAGGTCGAGAATTGGCACGATCACGCCGCGCAGGTTGGTGACGCCTTTAATGAATGCGGGCGTGTTCGCAATGCGGGTTACCTGATCGTAACCACGGATTTCCTGCACTTTCAGGATATCGATACCGTATTCTTCATCGCCCAGGGTAAAGATCAGGAATTCCTGTCCTACCGTTTCGCCCGCAATTTTTGCCACAGTTGCAAGTCCTGCCATGTTATTCACCCTTAAATCAGCCTGAGTTTTTACGCCCGGTGGCCGTCACCTGACGGGCCAGCCACCGGAGGTTTTGCATGCTTTTATTGTTAATCACATCACGCGGCAGATGCGCCCGTCGCACGTTTGTCACGGTTCAGCGCCTGCAATGCCGACACGTCCACAATCAGCGCCACGCTGCCGTCACCCAAAATGGTGGCGGCGGAAATACCCGGCACTTTGCGATAGTTGCTTTCCAGATTCTTTACCACCACCTGATGCTGACCAATCAGCTGATCGACCAGTAAGGCGTACCGACGCCCTGCACTTTGCAGGATCACCACGATGCCCTGCGTGGCTTCGGTCTTCGCGGCTTCAACGTCAAACACGTTGTACAGCTCGACCAGCGGCAGATATTCGCCACGCACTTGCAGAACGCGTTCGCCACCGGCCAGCGGGTGTAAATCTTCTGCCAGCGGTTGCAACGATTCCATCACCGCATTCAATGGCAGAATGAAGACTTCTTTGCCGACTTTGACTGACATGCCATCGAGGATAGCCAGCGTCAGGGGCAGCAGGATACGGATCGTCGTGCCTTTGCCCTGCTGGGAATGGATTTCGACGTGACCGCCCATTTCCTGGATGTTTCGTTTCACCACGTCCATGCCCACGCCACGGCCAGACACATCGGTGACTTTCTCCGCCGTCGAGAAACCCGGCGCGAAAATCAGCATACCGACGTCTTCGTCGCTCATGCTTTCACTGACGTTCATGCCCTGCGACAGCGCTTTCGCGATGATACGTTCGCGGTTCAGCCCCGCGCCGTCATCCACCACTTCGATGCAGATATTTCCGCCCTGATGCTCCGCTGACAGCGTCAGGTTGCCGGTCGGCGGTTTGCCGTTGGCAATACGCACGTCCGGAGTTTCAACACCGTGATCGAGACTGTTACGCACCAGGTGCGTCAGGGGATCGATAATGCGTTCAATCAGGCTCTTATCCAGTTCGGTGGAACTGCCAAGCAGGGTAAGTTCGATTTGCTTATTCAGCTTGCTCGCCAGATCACGCACCAGACGCGGGAAGCGGCTGAAAACGTATTCCATCGGCATCATACGAATCGACATCACCGATTCCTGCAGGTCACGGGCGTTACGCTCCAGCTGGCCCATACTGTTGAGCAGGTCGCTGTGCGCCACCGGATCCAGCAGATCGGAACGCTGTGCCAGCATCGACTGAGTGATCACCAGCTCGCCGACCAGGTTGATCAGCTGATCGACCTTTTCAACCGCAACACGGATGCTGGTGGATTCCGGCGCTTTTGGCGCACGGGGTTTCGGCGGTTCGCTGTCAGGCACGGCGGTCAGCACCGGCGCAGGACGCGGTGCGGCCGGTGCAACAGGTGCTGCGACAGCAGCAGGTGCGGCGGCAACGGGCTCAGCGGCAGTCGGAGCCGTCGCCTGCGTGAAGCTGATTTGTTCCGGTTCGAGCACGAAACACAATACCGCGATAATGTCGTCTTCGGTGACTGTAGTCACCAGCGTGGCTTCCACACTGTCTTCAGTTTGCACCGGATCGACGATGTCACCCAGATTGCCCAGCTCTTCGAGCATCACCGGTACTTCCTGCGGCTTAAGGCCGGACAGGCGCACGCGCATGCCGCCTTTGCCTGCGACAGGTGTCGCAGGGGCAACCGTTTGTGCAGGTTCATCGGTGACAACGTGAAGATCGGCAGCCGGTTCACGCGCTTGCTGCACGTCGAGCGCCAGTTGTCTCAGGGCAGCGCAGATGTATTCGAAACTGTCTGCATCGGGATCCCGCGAAGATTTATAGGCGTCCAGTTGCTCCTGCATAATATCTTTCGTTTCCAAAAACAGGTTGATAATGTCGGTGCTCAGGCTCATCTCTGCGCGTCGCGCACCGTCGAGCAGGTTTTCCAGTAAATGGGTGGTTTCCTGCAGAACCGTAAAGCCAAAGGTCGCTGCGCCACCTTTAATTGAGTGCGCCGCGCGGAAAATCGCGTTGAGCTGCTCAACGTCGGGCGCATCGGGATCAAGTAACAACAGATGTTGCTCCATGTCCGCTAGCAACTCGTCGGCTTCATCAAAAAACGTCTGATAAAAATCAGTTATATCCATGCTCACGTGATCACCTCTGCTGTGAATCGCGGCTTGTTGATGTGGTCGCAGGTGCCGTGCCTGCCGCGACAGCCGGAGCTGCCGTCGCGGGTTGAGCGTCGGCCGATGGTGTGGCTGGCGCCTGCGTCTCAATCCTGGTGGTGGTTACTGTGGTTACCGCTGTTGCTGATTCTGATGAAACTGCTGGCGCTGAAGGTTCGGGAGCAGCAGCGGCAGGTGCCGGACTCATCGCCGGTGCCACGGATGGCGCTGACTGAGCTTGCGGAACCTCACTTTGTGTTGCCGGAACTTTCGGAGCCAGCGCAGGCGCGGTACTGCGGCCTGGAACTTGTCTTTGCAGCTCGCCCGCGTCACTGATCGTGATCGCTTCGCCCTCGCTGTTTTCCCGTTCAATAGCTTCCTCAGCGTGTTTGTTGAGGACCAAAATACTGATACGACGATTTATCGCGTCGCCTGCCGGATGATTTTTGAGTTGCATGGTCGATCCCATGCCCATCACCCGCAGCACTTTTCCTTCGCTCAGCCCGCCGATAATCATTTCCCGACGTGACGCATTGGCGCGGTCGGTCGATAATTCCCAGTTGCTGTAGCCGCGTTCGCCCTGTGCATAAGGCATGTCATCGGTATGACCGGCCAGACTAATTTTGTTCGGAAAATCATCCAAAACCGGGCCAATCGCGCGCAAAATGTCGCGCATGTACGGCTCAACGATGGCGCTGCCCAGCTGGAACATCGGGCGGTTCTTGCTGTCGATGATCTGAATGCGTAACCCCTGTTCGGTCAGGTTAATCATCAGATGCGGACGCAGTCCTTTTAAGCGCGGATCAGAGGCCAGCATCTCTTCCAGTTTTTCCTGCAACTTCTTCAGATCGCCTGTTTCACGAATTTCGCGGGCATCGCCCTGCGACTGGATCATCTTATGCACTTCGCCGTCCTGCACGGTCGGGTCTTCCCCGCCGCCCGGGATCGGGCTGGTCGCATCGCTGCTGCGCGGGCCGCCGGTAATGGCCACCGCCAGCGGCGTACGGAAGTATTCGGCAATCTGCACCAATTCTTTAGGGCTGGAGATCGAAATCAGCCACATCACCAGAAAGAAGGCCATCATCGCCGTCATAAAGTCAGCGTAAGCAATCTTCCATGAACCGCCGTGATGCCCGCCGCCGTGTTTACTCTTTTTCTTACGTACAACAACGATGGGATGGCTTTGATGCTTCATACGTTTTCTTCTTCAGCTTGTTTCTGTGGTGATTTAACCTGGCGAACGTGCTCCTCCAGTTCGATAAAGGAAGGGCGTTCTGTGGTGTAGAGCGTCTTGCGGCCAAACTCGACGGCGATTTGTGGCGCATACCCGTTGAGACTCGACAGCAAGGTCACTTTGATGCACTGCATCATTTTAGTGTTTTCAGCGCTCTTCTGGCGTAACAGGCTGGCCAGAGGAGACACGAATCCGTACGCCAGCAAGATGCCGAGGAAGGTTCCGACCATCGCATGCGCGATCAGTGCGCCAAGCTCTGCTGCCGGACGGTCTGCTGCGGCCAGGGTATGGACGATCCCCATTACAGCCGCGACGATACCAAACGCCGGAAGTGAATCACCCACCAGCGCCAGGCTGTTAGCCGGCACTTCGCTTTCGTGCTCGTGGGCTTCAATCTCTTCATCCATCAGCGCTTCAATCTCAAACGCATTCATGTTGCCGCTGACCATCAGACGTAAGTAGTCAGTCAGATATTCCACTAAATGTTTATCGGCAAGGATGCGCGGATAATTAGCGAAAATGTCACTTTCAGCAGGATTGTCGATGTCATTTTCCAGCGACAGCATCCCCTGTTGGCGGGACTTGGCTAATAAGCGATAGAGCAAGGCCATTAAATCCATGTACAACGCTTTGTTGTATTTGGAGGCGCGGAACAGCTGCGGCATCGCGCGCATGGTGGATTTAATCGCTTTACCGTTGTTACCGACGAAGAAAGCACCGATACCGGCACCGCCGATGATCAGTAATTCTGCTGGTTGGTATAACGCGCCCAGTTCCCCGCCGACGAGCATGAAACCGCCAAACACTGAGCCCAGCACCACGATGTAACCTATTATCACTAGCACGATGAATCCTTAATTCGATGTGGTTTTAGGGCGAGGAAAAGCGCATCGCCGTGAGCCTGCCGAAGTCTATGCAATACCAAACAATTGCATAAACGGTGCCAGACAAAGGCAAAGAGATGAGGGGGAAAAATAGGGAGCGGTGTTACCACCGCCCGGGCATTCTTACTGCGACCCTGACATCTCAGACTGCGCGCTTGACCTTTTCGTCCAGCTCTTGAGATGTTATATCGGCAACCTGCGGGGAAAGTTTACGTTTTTTTACTGCGCGGGATGGGGGTTGGCAAAGACTGCAAACAAACCCGTGGCGGGGCTGGTGTGCATGGGTAATAAATGAACCGTCGCAACAGTTGCAGGCGGAAAGCTGCAACATGCCGCTGTCGACAAAACGCACCAGCGTCCAGGCACGGGTCAGCGCTAAAATCGGGGCTTCACCCGGCTGTTCAGGGCACTGTTCGAGGTACAAACGGTAGGCACTGATCACTGCTTCGACGCCATTACAATGCCCGCTCTTCATCAGGAAAGAGTAAGCGTTGTAAAACATCGAGGAGTGAATGTTTTGCTCCCAGGTCATGAACCAGTCCGTCGAGAACGGCAACATGCCCTTAGGTGGCGGGCTGCCACGTAATTCTTTATAAAGTTTTATCAGACGGCCACGGCTTAACTGCGTTTCGCTTTCCAGCATCTGCAATCTCGCGCCGAGTGAAATCAGCTCCATGGCGAGCTGAATATCACGTGCTTCCTGAACAATGCTTTTTTCCGCCGGTTTAACTGGCGTGTCTTTGATTAGCATGTTGCGCCCTTAATAGACATGACTACGCCCTTTTCTTCATGGCGCCGCTGTCTCTCGCCGCCAGACCTTTAAGCAGGTGGCTCGACAACAGGATACCGGTGTGGATTTGTTGCAAATCGTCGACGCGGGATTCCTGAGTCAGGCGTTCAATGGTCTTGCTGTCATCAAAGCGAAACTGGCAAAGAAGCTGATTCGTTTCAGCTAATTTCACCATCTGTGGCAACGTGAGTTGACCTAAAGCATCTGCCATCACGTCATCTATCCCTAAACGGAACATTGCGGAGGCTTTTTCGTCGTTAATCAAACGCTGTGCCAAAAGTAAATATGACAGGTTGATATCATATATGTGCTTAAGCAATTCGGACATGCTGTTCTACCCCATTACCGATGCCACATTTTTAATGTGGCTGATTGATAGACATATTCCATGCAGCAAGAGTTTTACCCGGCTTGTCAGGGAGTATTTTTTCACTATCAAAACAATTAGATCATTGGCTGATTAATAAATCTCACGACGTAAAAATGGATTTATCCCGCGGTATTTACTTCACCGCCAATACAAGGTTGTTCCTGATGTAAACTAAATTAAGTGTGACAATTGCAATGCTAAGTAATCTTCAAACATATCAGTTTTGGTGTACTGGCAGGGTCCGTTGCTGTGATGGCGTGTCGTTCAGTGAAACGCTTTTACATACATTATTAGGAATAATCTTACTACGACGCAACTCTACCCCTCTTTCCTTTTTACATACAATCTAACTGATCACGAATTTTGAATAAAGTGTGACGCACATCACATAATTGAAATTTATTTTATCCTAAAAAGCGCACTTTATCGTAAAAATTTGCGCAGTTTTAACGCAAAAGTAAAAAAGCATCTAAAAACCCGCCTCCAGACTGCTTTTTTGAGGGGTTTTGAGATCATTTTGTACAAAGACCGCCTAAAGCCAAATGATAAGAATAATCCTAACTTAAGCATAGACTGCACAGTGAAATGTGCTGGTAATTTCTGATAGTGCGATCATTGTGCTAAATGTACACAACCCAGTCAGTATGCGGGGTGTGGCGGATTTGCGTTAAGGAATTTTGGTTAAAAATGATGCGAAAGGTTTTGAAAACGTGAACAACTACACGATTTGAAAAGTAAAAAGACAATGAGTGTAAGAAAATGTGTTTGGGTACGGGGAGTCATCCGGTGAGCAGACCAGATTGATAAGCAGATGTGATGTTACGCGGGCAATATGCCGTCCTCCGGTATCGGCAAACTTCACAATAACTTTAGTGATCAGACTTAAAAAAGTGGTTTATACCGGATAATCACAAATAAAAAGATGGCGATTAGGATTTTTATTACCTATACAGCGGTCTTATCCCCTTTTTATCAGTAAAAAACGCGTAAAGAACATTTCTGACAACCCCATCAACGCAATGAGTTAATCAACCAGCGAAATAAAGGGTTATTGAGGTAGGTTTTTTAAATAAAGAAAGTGATGTTAACTCTGATGAGACGATTATGGAGGAGGAAGACTTTCATTCAAAAGCTGTCAGTTCATTACTCAATGAGCATTCTGACTGGATTAACCTGCCGCTAATTCCGGCAGGTCATCACTTAATATTATTACTCGCAGAGTAATGGTTGTGACATCGCTTAGAAAGGCATCGTCCGCGGATCGGGGTATTGATATTCAAAACCCAGCTCTTTGCAGATGCGCTCGCCGTCTACCGTTTTGCCTTTCGATGCTGAAGCTTCTTCAGCAAACGTCGGCGCTTCCAGGCCCATCTGACGTGCCAGAGCCGGATAGAATTCGGACTTAGCCGGATGATGCGGTGCGCAGAGGTTATAGGTGTGGCCGCCTTTCGGCAGACTCAGCAATAAGGTGATCGCCGCGATCACATCATCCTGATGCACCAGGTTTACGCCGTTTTGTCCGCCCTTCACGTCCGTCTTACCGGCCATGAAACGTCCCGGATGACGATCGCCCCCCACCAGCCCGGCCAGACGCAAGACATCTACCGAGGTGTGCGGCAGGCTGTGTAACCAGTTTTCCAACTCTTTAAGCACTTTGCCGCTGGAGGTGACAGGCTCGAGCGCTGACCCTTCACGCACTATGCCTTCTCTTTCACCATAGACCGACGTCGAGCTGGTAAAGATGATGCGCGGAACGTTATGCGCCAGCGCGCTGTCGGTCAGCAGCTGTACCGCCTGAAAATAGAGTTCGCTGCCTTCGACAGTTCTGCGTGCCGGTAAAGTAATAATCAGAGCATCGACGTTTAGCAGCTTATCCAGATCTTCTGCTTCGCATTCCATATGAGGGGTAAACACTAACGGATAGCAGTCGATACCAACCATTCTGGCAGCGTCCACGCCATCGGGGGTAGTCTTGCTGCCCACCACGTCGTAGCCTCTTGCCGCCAGCGCCATCGCCAGAGGCATTCCCAGCCAGCCTAACCCAATAATCGAAACCTTCTTCATATCTCACTCCCTTTGCTCTGTGACCGATGGTCGCCAGGCGCCATCTGCCGATCTCTTAAACGCTACTCTTTATACTAGCCCTTCCGTCCTTATAGATGCGTAAGCTTTTCTCCGGGACTGTTAACAGATCATTCATTTTATCGATGAAAGAGCCCCTGCCGATAAGAAAAACTCATCATCGGAAAAAAAGGTTGCGCTGAAGCCGCCCGATAGTTTAGTTTTATTGGCAACCGAATTTGATTTGTGTGGCGAATGTTTTCAGTTAAAGCATTGCGGCATTGAATGAACTTAACGAGATACGATAATGACAAACGTTCTGATTAACCACCATCATCACCATCACCCTGACTAGTCTTGCAGGCGATTGGTGCTGGAAGACTGTCTAGATCTTCCAGTGGAGCAGAACGCAGAGAAAGCCCCCGGAAGATTGCTTCCGGGGGCTTTTTTTTGTCCCAACGAATTGAAGTAAAAGCATTTGTACAAAAAACTCTGCACACAACATTTACGATATTAAAACTGAAAATAAAGAAATTGAGGTCATCATGCTGGATAAAACACGTTTACGGATAGCAATGCAAAAATCAGGTCGCCTGAGCGACGAGTCACGCGAACTGCTGGCGCGCTGCGGGATTAAAATCAATCTGCAGGAACAACGCCTGATCGCCTTCGCAGAAAACATGCCGATCGACATTTTGCGTGTACGTGATGACGATATTCCGGGGCTGGTCATGGATGGCGTGGTCGATCTGGGTATCATCGGTGAGAACGTGCTGGAAGAAGAGTTGCTGGCCCGGCGCGCACAGGGTGAAGATCCGCGTTACTTCACTCTGCGTCGTCTGGATTTCGGCGGTTGCCGTCTGTCATTAGCCACCCCGCTCGATGCTGAATACACCGGTCCGCAAAGCCTGCAAAATTCCCGTATCGCCACGTCTTATCCTCACCTGCTCAAACAATATCTCGACAAACAGGGCGTTGATTTCAAATCCTGTCTGCTGAACGGCTCCGTTGAAGTCGCGCCGCGCGCCGGCCTTTCTGATGCGATTTGCGATCTGGTTTCCACCGGCGCAACGCTCGAAGCCAACGGCCTGCGCGAAGTAGAAGTGATTTACCGCTCGAAAGCCTGCCTGATCCAGCGCGATGGCGAGATGCCGGAAGCCAAACAGCAACTGATCGACAAAATGATGACCCGTATTCAGGGCGTGATTCAGGCGCGCGAATCCAAATACATTATGTTGCACGCGCCAAGTGAACGACTGGACGAAATCGTTGCCCTGCTGCCGGGCGCTGAACGTCCAACCATTTTGCCGCTGGCCGGCGATCAGCAGCGTGTGGCGATGCACATGGTCAGCAGCGAAACGCTGTTCTGGGAAACCATGGAGAAACTGAAAGCGCTGGGCGCCAGCTCGATTCTGGTTCTGCCAATCGAAAAAATGATGGAGTAATGCCATGCAGCCAAACGCGTTCACTACCCCGATTGACTGGCAGCAATGCGACGAACAACAGCGTCGCAGCCTGCTGACCCGTCCGGCGATTTCGGCATCAGACCGTATTACCGAATCTGTCAGCGAGATCCTGCGTCGCGTACGCAGCGAAGGTGACAGTGCGTTGCGCGAGTTTTGCGCCCGCTTTGATAAGACTGAAGTGCAAGACCTGCGCGTGACTGCGGCACAGATCGAGGCAGCATCGGCGCGTTTAGGTGATGACGTGAAACAGGCGATGGCGCACGCCGTTCGCAATATTAATACGTTCCACCAGGCACAAAAGCTGGCGGTGGTGGATATCGAGACTCAGCCAGGCGTGCGTTGTCAGCAGCTGACCCGCCCTATTCAGTCGGTGGGTTTGTATATTCCGGGCGGTTCTGCACCGCTGGTATCAACCGTATTAATGTTAGCTACCCCGGCGCGTATCGCCGGGTGCCAAAAGGTCGTGCTGTGTTCACCGCCGCCGATTGCCGATGAAATTCTGTATGCCGCGCAACTGTGCGGCGTGGAAGAGGTGTATCAGCTGGGCGGCGCGCAGGCGATTGCCGCGCTGGCATTTGGCACCGAGAGCGTTCCGCGTGTGGCGAAAATCTTCGGCCCGGGCAATGCCTATGTGACCGAAGCGAAACGTCAGGTGAGCCAGAGTCTGGACGGTGCGGCGATTGATATGCCTGCCGGTCCGTCCGAAGTGTTGGTGATCGCCGACAGCGGCGCAACGCCGGATTTCGTGGCCTCTGATTTGCTGTCTCAGGCCGAACATGGCCCGGATTCGCAGGTGATTTTACTGACGCCGGACATGAAGATGGCACAGGCCGTCGGCGAAGCAGTCGAGCGCCAGCTGCAAACGCTGTCACGCAGCGACATTGCGCGTCAGGCGCTGGCCAGCAGCCGTCTGATTGTTGCGAAAGATATCGCTCAGTGTATCGAAATCAGCAATGCCTACGGCCCTGAGCATTTGATCCTGCAAACCCGTGAGCCGGAGCAACTGGTGGACAGCATTACCAGCGCCGGTTCCGTATTCCTTGGCGACTGGTCACCGGAATCAGCGGGCGATTACGCGTCCGGCACTAACCACGTCTTACCGACTTATGGTTACACCGCCACCTGTTCCAGCCTTGGTCTGGCGGATTTCCAGAAACGGATGACCGTTCAGCAGTTAACGCCTGAAGGTTTACTGGGTCTCGCCACGACAATCGAAACGCTGGCGCAGGCGGAGCAACTGACCGCGCACAAAAATGCCGTGACGCTGCGCGTGAACGTACTGAAGGAGCAAGGATTATGAGCGATGAAAACACGCTGAGCATTCAGGTTCTGGCACGCCAGAACGTGCGCGAACTGACGCCTTATCAGTCTGCCCGTCGTCTGGGTGGCAACGGCGATGTGTGGCTGAACGCCAACGAGTACGCCATTGCGCCGCAGTTCGAACTCACCGCGCAGACATTTAACCGTTATCCCGAATGTCAGCCCGCGCTGGTCATTAACCGCTACGCTGCCTACGCCGGTGTCGATCCTGAACAGGTGCTGGTCAGCCGTGGCGCAGACGAAGGGATCGAACTGCTGATCCGCGCTTTCTGCGAGCCGGGCAAAGACGCCATCCTTTATTGCCCGCCCACTTACGGCATGTACAGCGTCAGCGCAGAGACCATCGGCGTTGAAGGCCGCACCGTCGCCGCGAAAGCCGACTGGTCGCTGGATCTTCCGGCTATCGAGGCCGCGCTGGACGGCGTCAAGCTGGTCTACGTATGCAGCCCGAACAATCCGACCGGGAATCTTATCGATCCGGCAGAGCTTCGCGCCGTGTTAGAGATGACGCGTGGCCGCGCCATCGTGGCCATCGACGAAGCCTATATTGAGTTTTGCCCGCAGGCCACGGTCACCGGCTGGTTGCAGGAATACCCGCATCTGGCGGTGCTGCGCACACTGTCGAAAGCATTCGCACTGGCTGGCCTGCGTTGCGGATTCACCATCGCCAACGGCGAACTGATTGCCTTATTAATGAAAGTGATTGCGCCTTATCCGTTATCCACGCCGGTTGCGGATATTGCAGCCCAGGCGCTGAGCCCGGAAGGGCTGGCGATCATGCGTCAGCGTGTGGTGGAAGTGAGCGAAAACCGCGCCTGGCTGATGGCGGAACTGGAAAAATGCGACTGCGTGGAGCAGGTTTTCCAAAGTGAGACCAACTATGTGCTCGCGCGTTTCACGGCGTCCAGCGCGGTGTTTAAAAATCTCTGGGATCAGGGCATTATCCTTCGTGATCAGAACAAGCAACCGGGGCTTTCCGGCTGTTTACGTATTACCATCGGTACACGGCAGGAACTTCAGCGGGTCATTGACGCCCTGCAACCGTTACCGGGCACCAATGCCCCCTTTATTGAACAGAATAGCCCCCGCAAGGAGCACATGTGAGCCAGAGTCCTATATTGCAGAAAACGCTTTTTATTGACCGCGACGGCACCCTGATTTCAGAGCCGCCGGAGGATTTCCAGGTCGACCGTCTGGACAAACTGGCACTGGAGCCGGACGTGATCCCTGCCCTGCTGTCGCTGCAAAATGCGGGCTTTAAACTGGTGATGATCACCAATCAGGACGGTCTCGGCACCGACAGTTTCCCGCAGGAAACCTTCGATCCGCCGCACAACCTGATGATGCAAATCCTGACGTCGCAGGGCATCGTCTTTGACGAAGTGCTGATCTGCCCGCATCTGCCAGCCGATCATTGCGACTGTCGCAAACCGAAAACTAAGCTGGTCCAGGGTTATCTGGAAAGTGGCGTGCTCGATACCGCTAACAGTTATGTCATCGGCGATCGTGATACCGATATCCAGCTGGCGGCCAATATGGGCATCGCCGGTCTGCGTTACCAGCGCGATACTCTCAACTGGGGAGCGATTGCCGATCAGCTCACCAAACGCGACCGTCACGCTAAAGTGAATCGCGTCACTCGTGAAACGGCGATCGATGTGGATGTCTGGCTGGATCGCGAAGGTGACAGCAAAATTCGTACCGGCGTTGGCTTCTTCGATCACATGCTGGATCAGATAGCCACCCACGGCGGTTTCCGTATGAACATCGAGGTGAAAGGTGATTTGTATATCGACGATCACCACACCGTTGAAGACACCGCGCTGGCGCTGGGCGAGGCCCTGAACAAAGCGCTGGGCGACAAACGCGGCATCGGCCGTTTTGGATTCGTGCTGCCGATGGATGAATGTCTGGCGCGCTGCGCGCTGGACATCTCTGGCCGCCCGCATCTGGAATATAAAGCAGAGTTTAACTACCAGCGCGTCGGGGATCTGAGCACCGAGATGGTCGAGCACTTCTTCCGCTCCCTGTCTTACGCGATGGCCTGTACTTTGCACCTGCGCACCAAAGGTAAGAACGATCACCACCGTGTAGAAAGCCTGTTTAAGGCATTTGGCCGCACGTTGCGCCAGGCGATCCGCGTTGATGGCAACACCCTGCCGAGCTCTAAAGGAGTGCTGTGATGAATGTCGTTATCCTTGATACCGGCTGCGCCAACCTCTCTTCCGTGAAGTATGCGGTTCAGCGCCTGGGCTACGAGCCGACGGTGAGTCGTGAAGCGGAAATCGTGTTGCAGGCCGATAAGCTGTTTTTACCAGGCGTAGGCACCGCACAGGCAGCAATGGAACAGCTGGAGCAACGTGAGTTGATAGAGCTGATTAAAGCCTGTACTCAGCCAGTACTCGGCATCTGTCTGGGTATGCAACTTCTGGCGTCATCGAGCGAAGAGAACGGCGGTATTGATACGCTGGGCATCATCGAGACGCCGGTAATGCGAATGCAGGATCATGGCCTGCCATTACCGCACATGGGCTGGAATCAGGTTATCGCCAACGCCGACAGCCATTTATTCCGCGGCATTGATGAAAATGCTTACTTCTATTTCGTCCACGGTTTTGCCATGCCGGTATGCAAAAACACCGTAGCCCAAACACTTTACGGCGAGCCGTTCAGCGCCGCCGTACAAAAAGACAACTTCTTCGGCGTGCAGTTTCATCCCGAACGTTCCGGTGCCGCGGGCGCGCAGTTGCTGAAAAACTTTCTGGAGATGTAAACAGCATGATTATTCCCGCTTTGGATTTGATCGAAGGCAGCGTGGTGCGTTTGCATCAGGGCGATTACGGTCAGCAGCGTGACTATGGCAACGACCCGCTGCCACGTTTGCAGGATTACCAGCAGCAAGGCGCACAGGTTTTACATCTGGTGGATCTGACCGGTGCGAAAGATCCGGCAGCCCGCCAGATCCCTTTGCTCAAAAAGTTATTAGCCGGAGTTTCCGTGCCGGTTCAGGTTGGTGGCGGCATCCGCAATGAGCAGGACGTCGAAGCCTTATTAAGCGCCGGTGCGACTCGCGTGGTTGTGGGTTCAACGGCGGTAAAAGATCCGGCCACCGTACAAGGCTGGTTCAGCCGTTTTGGTGCGGATGCACTGGTGCTGGCGCTGGATGTGCGCATTGACGCGAACGGCACGAAAAATGTCGCCATCAGCGGCTGGCAGGAAAACTCTAATGCCACGCTCGAGCAGATCGTCGAACAGTATTTGCCGTTTGGCCTGAAACACGTGCTGTGCACGGATATTTCCCGCGACGGCACGCTCGCCGGGTCCAACGTTGAGCTTTATCGTGAAGTGACCGCTCGCTATCCGCAGGTGGCTTTTCAGGCTTCCGGCGGTATCGGCTCTCTGGACGACATCGCACAACTGCGTGACAGCGGCGTCGAGGGTGTCATCGTCGGGCGCGCTTTGCTTGATGGCAAATTTAATGTGACGGAGGCAATCTCATGCTGGCAAAACGGATAATCCCCTGCCTTGATGTGAAAGACGGTCAGGTAGTGAAAGGCGTGCAGTTCCGCAATCACGAAATCATCGGCGACATCGTACCCTTAGCGCAGCGTTATGCGCAGGAAGGCGCGGACGAACTGGTGTTCTACGATATCACCGCCTCCAGTGACGGGCGCGTAGTGGATAAAAGCTGGGTGTCACGCGTGGCGAAAGTCATCGACATTCCTTTTTGTGTGGCAGGTGGCATTAAAACGCTGGAAGACGCGGGGCGCATTTTGCAGTTCGGCGCTGACAAGATTTCCATCAACTCTCCTGCGCTGGCCGACCCGACGCTGATCAGCCGTCTTGCAGACAGATATGGTGTACAGTGCATCGTTGTCGGCATCGATACCTGGCACGACGCCGCTACCGGCACCTATCAGGTGCATCAGTTCACCGGCGACGAAGCCCGCACCAAAATCACCACCTGGCAGACCATCGACTGGGTGAGGGAAGTGCAGGAGCGCGGCGCCGGAGAAATTGTACTGAACATGATGAATCAGGACGGCGTGCGCAACGGCTACGATCTTGAGCAACTGAAGATGATCCGCGAGGTGTGCCACGTACCGTTGATCGCCTCCGGCGGCGCAGGCACCATGCCACACTTCCTGGAAGCGTTCACAGAAGCACGCGTCGATGGCGCACTGGCAGCCTCGGTGTTCCACAAACAAATTATTAATATTGGCGAGCTGAAAAGCTACTTAGCCGAAAATGGCGTGGAGATCCGCTTGTGAGTAATCAAGAATCAAAAACCTGTCTGATGACCGGTGAACAAATCAGCCAGCTTGACTGGGAAAAAGTCGGCAATCTGATGCCAGCGATCATCCAGCACGCGGTATCCGGTGAAGTTCTGATGCTCGGATATATGAATCAGGAAGCGCTAAACGTCACACAATCTTCTGGAAAAGTGACCTTCTGGTCACGCACTAAAGAGCGCTTGTGGACCAAAGGCGAAACCTCAGAAAATTATCTCAACGTGGTCAGCATCACCCCGGATTGCGATAACGACACGTTGCTGGTTCTGGCAAATCCTGTCGGCCCAACCTGCCATAAAGGCAACAACAGCTGCTTCCACCCTGCCGAAACCGACTGGGCGTTCCTGTATCAGCTCGAAGAACTGCTCGCCTCGCGCAAAACGGCCGATCCTGAAAGCTCTTACACCGCAAAACTCTACGCCAGCGGCACCAAGCGTATTGCGCAGAAAGTGGGAGAAGAAGGTGTCGAAGTTGCGCTGGCGGCTACCGTCAACGACCGTTTTGAACTGAAAAACGAAGCCTCAGATTTGGTATATCATCTGCTGGTACTGCTGCAGGATCAGGATCTGAACCTGAGTGCAGTGATCGAGAATCTGCGTCAGCGTCATAAGAAGTAACGTTAACCGACAGACATGAAAAAGCCGCCTTTGCGTAAGCATTGGCGGCTTTTTGTTTTTCTGAAGCAGATAGTAACGTTACTGGCGAGATGAATAATTTTTTAATGCATTTCGGCCTAGCACAATACAAGAGCCAATTAAGACACCAAGGAAAGCGCCCAAAATAAGAACTAATGCTTTCTTAGGGCTATCACGGCGTATTGGTAAGTTAGGTTTCATCACATAGCGCATCGCATATGTGGAATCCGGTTTGGATTTTAATGCACTGATGGCCAAAAGAGACTGACGGGCATTGTAGTAGGAACCATCCAATGGCAATGGACGTGTAGCTTCATTCTTAATAGTAGAAGACAGCGCATCACTACCAAGAACGAACAAAGTATCTTCGGAAAGCGTCTCAGCCTGCTGAACCAGGGTATCTTTGATATTTGATTGTTGCGCAACAATCAGAGCCTGATTTAACATTTTCAAGCGTAGATCTTTTTTCTCCTGAGCAACTTTTTCCTGAGTAGACAGTTCTTCCTTGAGATCGCCAATTTTCGAGTTGATACTGATTTGCAAATCGTTGTCAAGTTCAGTAACAACACGTTTATTAATCTGCTGAATATATGTCGTCAGCGTTTTCTGAGCTTCACCCGCACTGGTCGAGGTATAGCTTATCTTAAGTGGAGTTGGCTGATCCTTGACCGCAGGAGCGATAGTTAACTTCTCAGGTATACCTTGATTATCGAGTTGCTCAGACAATGCTGAAATAGCGGAGTTAAATCGACCGAAAAACCGTTGTTGCACATCAACTACAGTAGGGGCGTTAGCGGGATTCTGGCTGTAAAGCACGCCCATTGCGTTATTGTAGTTAGCGATCTGACCGGAGTCAGGATAGGTCACTATAGCCTCAGAAGTCCATTTTTGTTTGGCAACAGAGATGTAAATAACTGCGATGATTATAGCGATTACGGCAAAAGATAAAACCAGCCATTTACCACGCCACAGCTGTACAACCAGATCAATTAAATCAATTTCATCAGATGATTTATTGAGCTGATTTTTAGTCATACTATTATTGTTTTGATTCATAATTGCCCTAGGAATTTCCACTTACTTACATTCGATTTATATATGCATTATAAACATGTTATAGATAAAAACTCATCCGCAATGTAGGTTTTTTATGAGATTAGACCGAAAAATGAAACTAATTAAACAGATCTTTGGAAAGTAGTAACTGCCAGTGCAGGTTTCCAAAACAGAGTTATGTCGAAAAAAAACGGCCCCATAAAGGGCCGTCAGTTTTAATGATTAATAAAAGAGGAACTTAATCCAACCATTCGGTGTGGAATACGCCTTCTTTGTCGGTGCGTTTGTAAGTATGTGCACCGAAGTAATCACGCTGTGCCTGGATCAGGTTAGCGGGCAGAACTGCTGAACGGTAGCTGTCATAGTAGTTGATAGCAGCAGAGAAGGTCGGCGTTGGAATGCCGTTCTGAACGGCATAAGACACTACGTCACGCAGCGCTTGCTGATATTCGTCAGCAATATTTTTGAAATACGGAGCCAGCAGCAGGTTAGCGATAGATGCGTTTTCAGCATAAGCATCGGTAATTTTCTGCAGGAACTGGGCGCGGATGATGCAACCGGCACGGAAGATCTTCGCAATTTCGCCGTAGTTCAAATCCCAGTTGTTTTCGTCAGAAGATGCTTTCAACTGCGAGAAGCCCTGAGCATACGAGACGATTTTGCCCAGATAAAGAGCACGACGTACTTTCTCGATAAACTCTGCTTTATCGCCTTCAAAAGGTTTAACGGCCGGGCCAGACAGCACTTTAGAGGCTGCGACACGCTGATCTTTCAGGGAAGACAGGTAACGTGCAAAGACAGATTCGGTGATCAGAGTCAGTGGTTCACCGAGATCCAGAGAACTCTGGCTGGTCCATTTACCGGTACCTTTGTTCGCGGCTTCATCCAGAATCACGTCAACCAGATATTTACCCTCTTCGTCTTTCTTAGTGAAGATATCTTTGGTGATGTCGATCAGATAGCTGTTTAGCTCGCCTTTGTTCCATTCAGCGAAGGTGGTCGCCAGCTCTTCGTTGTTCAGATTCAGAGACTGTTTAAGCAAAGAGTAAGCTTCAGCAATCAGCTGCATGTCACCGTATTCGATGCCGTTGTGAACCATCTTAACGTAATGACCTGCACCATCTGCACCGATGTAAGCAACACAAGCATCGCCATCATCAGCACGGGCTGCGATTTTCTCAAGGATTGGAGCAACCAGCGCATATGCTTCTTTCTGTCCACCAGGCATGATGGATGGACCTTTCAATGCGCCCTCTTCACCGCCGGATACACCGGTACCGATGAAATTAAAGCCTTGCTCAGACAGTTCGCGGTTACGGCGAATGGTGTCTTTATAATAGGTATTTCCGCCATCGATGAGGATGTCGCCTTTATCCAGGTGCGGAGTCAGGGATGCAATGGTTTTGTCAGTTGCTTCACCGGCTTTCACCATCAGCAAGATACGGCGTGGTTTTTCAAGCGAGTCAACAAACTCTTCGACGGTGTAGTGCGGAACCAGATTTTTACCCGGGTTTTCTGCGATGACTTCATCAGTCTTGTCGCCAGAGCGGTTAAAAATGGAAACGGAATAACCACGGCTTTCGATGTTAAGCGCGAGGTTACGGCCCATGACCGCCATACCGACAACGCCGATCTGTTGTTTGGACATTAGCAACTCCTGTCTGTGATTGTTGATTGCTCAGTCCCAAGGCAAAAACCCTGTGATAACTGAGTTTAACTATACTGAGCATTTCAAAAGAACGCCTGTATTGTACATGAGAATGACAGAGGTGGAACCTATTGCAGTTATATGAGACTAGCGTCTTAATGCCGGTAATACATTAGGCTAATTTTCGATTCATATATAAGAAAGTGGAAAATCCATTTTTCGCGGATGATTTTATATGACCAATGACATATGCAATTATAAATACATTAAATTGAGAGGGATTTTGTTTGTTTTATTTTTAGACAATATCTAAGGCAAGCAAACTGTAGCATAGAGTTTACTGATTCTGCGAAAAGCACACCAAAAGCAATTCCTAGCAATGAAAAGTGAATAGATAAAGTATATACGGCTAAGACTGTCACAAATAGTAAAAAAGTATTTATAAACATCAGTTTTTTAAATTCTGAAAGCGTCATCAATGCAGCTGATAACGAGAGGTTAACACAACGAAACATGAGTACAAGGCAAAAAACATAGAGAATTGGCAATGAAATTATATATTTTTCGACATAAAAGATAATATAAAACCGTGCGACAAGTAGTGTCCCTAAGGATAATATAATGCCAAAAACTAAAAATATTAATATTACTTTTAAAATATAATTTTTATTTTCATCATAATTTTGAAAAAGGTTACCTGACACCTTTTTGGACATCCAGCTATAGGCATTAGATGCCAGAGCACCCGCGATAAAACCACCAACATCAATAAAGCGCTGAGCAAAAGAGTAAACTCCCATATCCGTAAATCCGAAATGGGTTTTAATAAAAAAAAGATCGAATTTAGCGCTTGTAATAGCAACCAACATTGCTATACCTATAGAATAATGTTTCTTGAAATTATCGAGAGTAAAATTAATTTTCAAATATTTTCTTTTTAACAGGTTAATACGATTTATATTTAACCAAGCAGCGATAGTTAGTTCACCAATTAATACACTTAATAGACACATCATCGGCATTTTTAAATGATAGGAAAAAGAGAGCAGCAATAGTGAGAAAATAGAACTAACTAAAACTGGCACCAAACATTTACCTAGTTCGCCTTTGGATAAAGAATAACTCACTGGGAGATTAATAAGTAACTGTGACACGCAAAAAAAAGAAAAAATTACAATATATGTGTAAGATATTCCTAAATCATCAACAAAAATAAAATAAGAGTTGAAAAGTAAAACAGTAACTAGCAGAATGACTGTTTTTTGAAAAAAAGAAATAGAATAAGTTTTTATTAATCTTGAATATTTCGAATTTTCGCTAAATTTTTTAATACTATAAGAATCTAGCCCGAAGTCACAGATTATTTTTAGAATTTCAGTCAGAGCTATTAAATAAGCAAAAACACCAAAATGCTCAATACTGATGAGATTAGGAAGTAAAATATAACAAATTATTCTTATCCCGAGAGAAAAACCTCTTATTATCAAGGTCGATAATATATTTTTAATTGGCATGGTTTATTTATTCTCTATATAAAGCATCAACATTTTAGTTACTTCTTTCCAACTTGGGAATTTTTTGTCGAGAATATTATCTTCTGGCAAATAGCTTTTGATTGCACTCTGGATTTTCATTTGGATGTCTTTTATATTCCCTGGTTCGCACACGTAGGCATGAGCTCCAATAAACTCACTACTACCACCATTCTTAGACACCACAACGTTGCATCCCGCGCTATACGCTTCGATATCAACCAAAGATAACACTTCAAACCAACTAGCGGAAACATGTACCTTTGATTGAAGATAGTAATTTTGAACTTCCAGTTTTCCAACGGGTCCTGCATAAGTTAATTTTGAACTATGACGTATTTCGTCCATAAATATAGATGTATATTTTTTATTATTTTCGTTCAAAGCACCTATGAAAACAGCTTTAATATCGAGATGTTTAATTGCTTCAATAATATTTAACTGATTTTTTCTTTCTTCTATGCGCCCTACAACACAGACATCAAAAATCATTTTTTTGTCTCTGACAAGATTAATATTAATTTCATCCATGCCATTAGGCACTGAATAAAAATTTAAGTTATCATTGATGTCAAAATCTTCGCGTAGGTCTTTATATTCATTGTTACATAAAACAAAGCAACCATCGCTAATATTAATTATGTCAGCAACAACGGACTTCCAATTTTTATGCATAATAGGTAAATAAAATAATGCTTTCTTAAAACTAAAATTTAATAATAATCTGAGTATCGATTTTATTTTTTCTCTGTTAAAAAAACTAAAACCAAAAAAATTTATACCTGATAATAGACCTGATTTTCTCCCTAGCTTTTCAAAGTTATTAATTGCATTATATGAATGATGAATCGGTAAAATGAATAAATAGGTGTACTTTATTTTCTTAATAATTTCATTGTAATTGATAATGAAATCACTAGGCCTGTCAACATTAACTAAAAATACATAATCATAATATTTATTTATCCTATTAGAAAAACTTGCTATTTCAACCTTCCACCCTTCCTCGCTCATGAAATGTTGATACATCTGAAGTTGTTTAGTATCACCCCCAAATTTTTCTGAATTATCGTCTCGCGTCAAAAATAGTACACTTTTACTCATGATTAGCTTCTCTCATAGTTAATGATTTGTTATTTTTTAATGAATAACCAACCATTAGCCAAAATAGCATCATGGTTTTATAAGTAACAAATATATCAATAAATAGTGCTGTGACGACTAAAGAAAGGAAATAATACTTAAGGAATAGATTTTTGCTGGAAAAAACCTGCTTCATAAATAGTAAGAAAATAAATAAACCTACTAAACCTGTTTCGGCTATGATCCTCACGAAGTAACCATCAACTGCAACGCTGGCAAATGAAGGGCCTAGACCTATCATTGCCGTACTAACGCTGTCGAAAGTTGCCTTCATTAATAGTATCCATCTATAAAAACGTATGAAAGCACTATTATCTCCATCAAGGGATAATATTTCATTCATGTTACCACCATACCCATAATACTGATAGTTCAACTGATCTTTAATTGTCGGTGCAGAACCAATGTAATCGCTCAAAAATTTCAAAGTTTTATCAGAAAGAAAATTAGATATTCGGTCAATGACTGACAGTTTATCTATCACTGATCCATCAGAAAAATATTGCACTCCTATGAAAAATACACATAGGAATAATATAGCTGTAGAGACATAAAAATAATATTTAATAGGGAATTTTTTCTTTTTTAATGCAACTAAAATAAACACCACTGTTACACCTAATAGCGATATTCTAGACTGCGTCAATAACAAAATAAGTATTGACAGGAGAGCGAATTTAATATTTTTATTATAAAATGCAAAATATATAGCTAGGAATGAAGAAACTCCAGCAAGCTCCCACGGCCCACCAGTATTCGCAATGGCTCTCTCCGGAGTAAAACCACTTACGACAGGAACAATATAGTATTTTTGTAAAACGAATAGCACTAAAGCATAAATAACATAAAATTTCAACCATGGTGTTATGTCATATTTTTTTTCAGCGAAGTAAAAGCCTACTAAAATAAACACCATGTACTCAACGTGTCGGAATGTAAATATTAATGCGGGTAGAAATTCTACCCGCCCTTCTAACGTATTAAATATTACAGAAAAAACACTCCAGCCCACAAATAAAATAAAATAAAATATCATCTTATTTATTTTTCTTAATGATCTATTTTTAAAAATATAAAATAAAGAGAGCGCTAAAAGGAGTAAACTAATGAAATCATCAGGTCTTATACCTGATGAATAAAAATCAATAAGATTCCATTTAAATCCAAACAAACAATAAACAAATATTAAAATAAAAAAATTTAACATAATATATCCTATCCACGCATTTTAATTATTTTTGCAGGATTTCCAACTACAACAGCATTTTCAGGAATACTTTTCGTAACAACGCTTCCAGCGCCGAGTACAGCACCTTTACCGATTTCAACACCGTCGAGAATTATACAATTATTCCCAATCCAACAATCATCTGAGACAGTAATACCTTTGCGTTTAACGCCTTGATCAATTATTTTATTTCCCGCAGAAAACTCATGGTTTTCTGCGATAAAACTCACCCCAGCACCAATCTGACAACGTTCCCCAATTGATAATATGGCAGCTGCACCTAAATTAGAACGTGGTCCTATGTAGGTATTATCACCAATAATTATGCCCTCACCAGGATTATTAAGTGAACTTGTTATCTGTAACCAACAAAATTCTCTTATAGTAACATTATTACCAACCTTGAGTCCGCTATTTGAGAGCGCACTAATATATGAATAGTTCCCTATATAAAAGTTATTTCCATTTTTTATGTGTTTACTACTGTGTATATCAACACCCTTACCCAGCAGCATCACCGGTTTAAATCTCAAATGCGTAATATTATAAAGAAGCCCTCTTAGCAAAGGTAATAACCCTCTAAAAAAAAGAAAGTTAATTGTACTACCAGCACCCACTTTAGTTCCTTTAATCTTGTTTTTCAGGCGTTCAAACAACATTTTAAACCCTTATCATAAATTATTCTGATGCTAATTAAACTCAAGAAACTTACAGTGAAATAAGTAATGATGTGCCTTTAATTTAGCATTGTTGAAGATAGATATTTTTGAAAAAAATTTAATCTAAAAGTTCGGGATTCACACTCCATCTATTTAAAACATATTTTAAAGATTTTCTCCATTCAGATGGTGTTATGCCTTTTCGTTTTATTTTTTCACAACTTAATGTTGAATAATTAGGTCGAGATGCTGGGGTCGGATAATCTTTAGAGTTAATAGGAAACAGCAATGGCTTTTGGGAACTTAGTCCTATTTCGTACGCTTCATCAAAAATTGTCTGCGCGAAATTATACCAAGAAACCTCCTCATTACCGCAGAAATGATAGATGTCTCCTGTTACCTTATTACAAATTAAAGTTATTATTGTCTCAGCTATATCTCCGGCGTAAGTAGGACAACCGCGCTGATCATCAACAATGCTTAATTCAGAACGAAACTTTGCTAATTTTAACATTGTTTTAACAAAGTTCTTCCCATACTCACTGAAGACCCAAGAAGTACGTATTATAATTGCTGAAGTTAGAATTTGAGAAACAGCAATTTCACCATCAAGTTTAGTCTGACCATATGCACCAAGTGGATTTTTTATGTCATCCTCTATATATGGTCTTGTGCCGAAACCATCAAAAACATAGTCTGTTGATACGTGAATGAGTAATGAGCCGTTTTTTTTTGCTGCTAAAGCCAAATTTCGCGGGCCTTCTACATTAATTTGTCTTGCAATGTGAACTTCCTCCTCAGCTTGATCAACAGCAGTATAAGCAGCTGCGTTCACAATGACATGAGGTTTGAAAAAACTGACTACTTTATCCACAGAATCTGCGTCTGAAATGTCCAAAGTATCTGAGTCAGTTATAAGTACCTCCCATTCACTTGGAAAACGATCCTGTAAACAACGACCTAATTGTCCTCTAGCACCAAGTAAAATAACTTTCATTATTCAAGATCCTTAAGGAAAACACCTTTTTGGTCTTTAGCTGACAGCAGTGGATGTAAAACTGGCCATTCTATTCCTACGTGCGGGTCATTCCAAATTAGACAACCTTCATGCTGGGGATTGTAATAGTCGGTACATTTATATTCAAAATCAGCTATATCACTAAGAACGATAAATCCGTGCGCCAGTCCAGGAGGAACCCAAAATTGGGTTTTATTTTCTTCCGAAAGTAACACTCCCTCCCATTGACCGTAAGTAGAAGATTCTTTACGAATATCAACGACAACATCGTATACTTCACCACGGACTACGCGAACCAATTTCCCTTGTGGATTCTTTTTTTGAAAATGTAAACCTCTAAGCACTCCCTTCGATGACCTAGAGTGATTGTCTTGAACAAAATTTAAATCGATTTCTAACATCTCTTGATAACGTTTTTTTTCAAAAGTTTCCAGAAAAAAACCCCGTGCATCTCCAAAAACTTTAGGCTGTATGATTTTGACATCATTAATTTTAGTATTGAATAACTGCATTCTATTTCCCCGCAATGATCTGATTTAAATATTGGCCATATTGCGTTTTTATTAATTGACTGGCTTCATATGCTACTTGCTCTTTAGTTAGCCATCCCTTACGAAATGCAATCTCCTCTAAACAGGCAACCTTGAAGCCTTGACGTTTTTCAATAGTATGAATGAAATGTGATGCTTCGATCAAACTTTCATGAGTTCCTGTATCAAGCCACGCAAAACCGCGTCCGAGTAACTCAACATTTAGCAAGTCTTTTTCAAGATACATCTGATTAAGTGTAGTAATTTCCAATTCTCCACGCACCGATGGCTTAACAAGTTTAGCCATCTCAACTACATTTTCGTCATAAAAATATAAGCCTGTTACTGCCCAGTTTGATTTAGGTTTAATAGGCTTTTCTTCAATACTAAGTGCTTTAAAGTTTTCATCGAATTCGACAACCCCAAAACGCTCAGCATCAATAACTTGATAACCAAATACAGTAGCACCGATTTCCCGTGACGCGACATTTTCAAGTTTCTGCCCAAAACTTTGCCCAAAAAAGATATTATCACCTAATACTAAGGCGCATTTATCTCCATTAATAAACTCCTCTCCAATCAGAAATGCCTGTGCTAACCCCTCCGGTTGTGGTTGGATTTCATAACTGAGATTAATGCCAAATCTACTACCATTACCCAGTAAGCGTTTAAATGCAGGCATATCTTCTGGTGTGGAAATAATTAGAATATCTTTAATATTAGCCAGCATTAGCACAGATATAGGATAATAGACCATAGGTTTATCATATATTGGCAGTAATTGCTTCGAAACACCTCTCGTTATCGGATGCAAACGGGTTCCGGAACCACCAGCTAGAACGATACCTTTCATAAACCTTTTCCTTTTATAGTTAATCTGTTAAACCTAAACGTTCACCTGCATATGAACCATCTTTAACTCGACTCCACCAAACTTTATTGTTCAAATACCATTCGACCGTTTTACGAATTCCAGATTCAAACGTCTCCTCAGGAGTCCATCCGAGTCGAGAAGCAATTTTCGATGCATCAATTGCATATCTGACATCATGCCCAGGGCGATCAGCAACAAATGTGATTAATTGGGAATAACTATCGACCCCTGGAATATTTGAAGGATGTAACTCATCCAGTAATGAACAGATAGTATTTACAACTTCAATATTTTTACGTTCATTATGTCCGCCAATATTATATGTTTCTCCAACTACACCTTCGGTTACAACTTTATAAAGTGCTCTGGCATGATCCTCTACATAAAGCCAATCTCTTATCTGTCCCCCATCTCCGTATACAGGCAATGGTTTACCTTCGAGTGCATTAATAATAATCAGTGGAATAAGTTTTTCGGGAAAATGATACGGGCCATAATTATTTGAACAGTTAGTAACAACAACTGGCAAGCCGTACGTTCTGCTCCATGCCCGGACTAAATGATCGCTTGAAGCTTTAGATGCCGAATACGGACTGCTAGGAGCGTATGCTGTTGTTTCAACGAATAAATCAACCATATTATGTAGATCACCATATACTTCATCAGTTGATATATGATGAAATATAAAATTTTCTTTGTCTTTAGTAAGACTATTCCAGTATTTTCGCGAAACCTCAAGAAGAGTATAAGTTCCAATAATATTTGTTTCAATAAATTCGCTGGGAGCATCAATTGATCTATCAACATGGCTTTCGGCAGCTAAATGCATAATTGCATCTGGTCTGAACGTAAAAAAGATATCCTCTATTTCTTTTTTATCGCAAATATTTGCCTTGCGAAATGCGTATCTCTCAGATTTTTCTATTTCTGCTAATGACTCTTGGTTACCAGCGTAAGTAAGACAATCTACTACTAATACGTCGTCATTAGTGTTTTTTATTATATTTCTTACAACAGCCGACCCAATAAACCCTGCACCACCAGTTACTAATATTTTCATAAAACCCTCTGAATCTCATGCTCAATATATTTATATAGTTTCACTACTCAATCTTCGAAAGATTTCCAATATTTCTTGTGCATGCTAAATTTTATCCGTGTACTCATTGATAATTTCTTATATTTTTGCCCGAGCTTATAACCTAAAATCTTACAGAAGTTATTTGCGCAAGCTTTAATGATTAGTTTGGGATCATTTTTTATAAGATATTTAATTTCCGAAATAATAAATTTCTTGCCTTCTCCTCCTGCTCCCCCAAATTTCGCACGAATCCATGGTTCGTCACTATGGAATACACCAATATCGAAATATCGAGAAAACTCCTCATGCATAGTGTAGTTGTGAGAATGGTGGACCTGAGCATCTGATACATATGCGATACTATAACCCGCCAAAATAGCCTTAGCCGCAAAGTACATATCTTCACAAAGTATAGTGTTTAATGGGAATCCACCAACATTTCTAAAAGCACTAACTCTATATGCTGAGAAAGAATTCGACATAAAAACAGCCTTAATACCCATAGCATCTACTTTAGACTTATTACTGATATAACTATTCTCAGTATAGTTATAGTAACGAGCATGAGCTGCAATAGCATTCGCATTTTTGTGAGGAAGTTGGCGTCCATAAGCACAAGCGATGTTCTCATCGGAAAAAGCTGCAACAATTTTTTCAATGCACCCTACAGATGGAATAGCATCCTGAGTCAAAAATACAACAATATCAACATCTATCTCATTAATCCCGAGATTCCGGGTACCACCATGATTAAAGTCTATTGAGGAAATAACTTTAACGTTAAAACCATGCTTGAGAGCCACATCCACCGTATCGTCTGAACTTGTTGAGTCAATCACAAGCACCGTATGAGAACTATTACTTAATGATAATATGCTAGCAGTTTGCTTCCATATATCCCCACCATTATATGTGGGGATAACTATTCCAACTTTGAGGTCAAACATTCAAAACATTCCCGCTGTTAACATCTATTAAGTATTATTCTTGATACAACTCAAAAATGAATTTATTCACTTAGTATTCATCTAATGCATATTCAATATAATGAGGCAGATATTCTGCCCCATCATTTTATTTTACACTTTTCAACCATTCAGAAAAGTCTTTACCTTGCTGAGGGTGACGTAGTCCATACTCAACAAATGCTTTCATGTAACCTAACTTATCACCGCAGTCATGTGAACGTCCTGTCATTGTAAACGCCTCTACCTTTTGTTTTTTCATCAACAGCGCTATAGCGTCGGTAAGTTGGATCTCGTTACCTGCACCATATGGCGTGATCGCAAGGAGTGGCCATATAGCTTCTGAAAGCACATACCGTCCAACTACTGCCAAGTTCGAAGGAGCATCCTTAACATCAGGTTTTTCGATAATCGCACTCATAGGTGTGCTTTTACCTGACTCGCCTTCCACACCATTACAATCTACTATCCCATACTTGGAAACATCAGCTTCAGGCACCTCTTCAACCATAACTTGGCTATTTCCTGTTTCTTCAAAGCGATTGATCATTGCTGCAAGGTTATCTTTACGAAGATCACTGGAAGACTCATCCATCAAAACATCGGGAAGAATTACAGCAAATGGCGAGTTTCCTATCAATGGTTTTGCACACAGCACGGCGTGACCAAGGCCCTTTGATTGTCCCTGGCGAACATTCATTATCGTCACACCCTTAGGGCAAATTGATTGAATTTCTTCCAGTAATTGTCTCTTTACTCGTGTTTCTAGCATGCTTTCAAGTTCGAATGACGTATCGAAATGGTTTTCGATAGCATTTTTTGAAGAATGAGTTACAAGAATAATCTCTTTTATACCTGCGGCAGCGCATTCGTTGACAATATATTGAATTAATGGTTTATCAACAATCGGCAACATTTCTTTTGGTATAGCTTTGGTCGCAGGTAGCATACGGGTACCTAAACCCGCAACAGGTATGACGGCTTTTAACATTGTTAAGTATACTCCAGTTGACATCGGTTAATTTATTACCTGGCATTCAACGCAGGTAAATACTCTAGATAAGCAAGTTCATAACTTTATCTTCAATATTTCCATAATCAATATATTAACGATTATCATTCCCCTTTTAGTACGCACCATCTCTTTTAAGCACAACATTTACTGTCTTGAATAAAATTGCGATATCGTTCCAAAGAGACCAGTTTTTTACATACCAAGCATCGAAATATACGCGCTCATTGTAGTCAATATCGTTTCTGCCACTTACTTGCCACAACCCTGTCATACCTGGCTTCGCCATTAAATAATAGTCGGCTTCACCTGCGTAACGTTCTAGCTCAGTTTCAATTACTGGCCTTGGCCCAACAAGACTCATTTCACCCTTCAATACATTCCAAAGTTGGGGTAACTCGTCTAAGCTAGTTTTTCTAATAAACTTACCTATTTTAGTTATTCGCGGATCATTTTTGAGTTTAAAATCTTTATCCCATTCTTCTCTCGCTTGAGCATCTTTCAAAAGAAGCTCCGCTAAAACTTCTTTGGAATTTAAAACCATTGATCGAAATTTTAGACAACCAAATTTTTTGCCATTTCGCCCTATACGTTCATGGCTATATATTGGTTTACCGCCATTTTTCCCAACTTTATATAAAAGTAATAGAAAAAGAGGTGACAACATTACTAATATTGATACAGAACCAATGATATCGAAAGCTCTCTTAATAAATCTGGAGCTTGGCTTCATAAGATTATTATTCACTCTTAGGATCATCACATCATGGCTAAATATAAATGACATATCCGTTCCATAAAGTGGTACACCGCGAAGCGTAGGAATAACTGATACAGAACGACAATGATGTTTGGCTAGATTTTTTAACCAGTAATCACGGTCATTTGTTTGCTCAAACTCTGCCGCAACAATGAATTGCGTATCATCCGCATCTGCTATCGACCATAGTTCGACTTCTTCAGACAGAACTTTAATACCCATCAAATCTTTTTCAGTTCCTTTCTCAAATGCATAGAAAGCAATAATATCAAAACCACTAACTTCGTCGCTTTGTAGAGCATGATAGGCTTCCGTTGCGTTATTGCCACTTCCAATAATAATCGTTTTTTTCTTCCATAACCCTGAACTGTCAAGTATCCTTTTAAGGATAGTACGACCGAGAGGAATCATAATTATCGCTAGTAACCATGTTAATACCCAAACATAACGAGACAAACTCCATTTAGAAAAGGCTACAATTGCAAGATTTATTATTGCAAAAATGGTTACTGTTCTAATAATTTCTTTTAATTCAAACCAAAAAGGTTTTCTGTAGGTGTAATGACGTAATCGAAGCCAGAACCAGCCAACGCATGCTATGGAAAGCAAAAAGTGAGATGCGTAATAATATTTTATTTCTTCAGCAGAAATAAAATGATATATATCCCCAGAAATAGACTTAAGTAAGAACGCAGCTAATAAAAGAGAAGCATTAAACAATAAAAAATCAGTAATGGAAAGTAACAAATGTACAAAAAAATTTCGAATTTTTGAATTTTTAATATTCATACTTTACCTATTCACCTTGTAAAAATTTCTTAATCCCTTGTTAATCATTGAGTTAACCATCTTCTAATTTAATGAATTAAATATGATCACATAATCATTTAATATTATGTTCGTGTATTATCATTCACCATGCCCATGGGAATATACGACCCGGTGACTGATTGAATTCCTATAAATGACATAAACCACTTCTAAACAATAGCTAAAAGTAACCGTTTTTTCTTACTCACATCAAAAAACATACATTAATTTTTATAAATTTCGTTGCGGATATTTAATGATCTGGAACTCCTTTAGCTGCAGAACATATCATCATATAATAAACTTTCTTTATAAGAAGCTTTCTCATTTTATAACCAGAAAACCTCACTAGATAATAGAACAACCCTACATAGTAGCTTAAATCATATTATCTCGCTAAACTGTAAAAAGTTTATGTAATACGCTAAAAGTCAGCTTGGGAATTTAATTATTTAAGTTAGCTAGAGATTTCTTAGAATATCTCTTTTCCTATTGCATGTTTTTCTGAAAACATGTTGTTGTAAACACCAGATAATTGGTAAATTTTTCTCGCTACTGATCAGAAAAAGTCAAACACCTTAGCGATTGATGGAAGTAACCTCTCCTCACTGATGACCGACATTTCTTCGATACACGCTACCGCCCTTGGCTTGACAGCTACCAATGTACTGATTAGTAAGAACTTTCAAATTTTCAGTGTTATAACAGCAGGCAGTGCACCCTTATGATTACAACTCATATTAATCTAACTTGAGAAATTTATAATGGCAAAATTCCTAAAGAGTATTTTACGCATTTTAAGGCGCAAAGCCATCTAACACGATAGATTGACTATTTAACATGCACATCGTTTTAACGCCCCTATTAAACAACAAGTTTTTCATGAACATGTCTATAAATTGATAGTATAAAATTTAGATTTGAATTGTAACTCTGTGAGCTCATTTACGCCAACATGAGTACATGTTTTATCTTTTAAACGTGCACATTGGTACTTTTTTGGTCAACCTTAGAGCACTTCTAATATTTTTTTCCATCGTGTTTGAATTTTCCGCGTCTGACGCCCATTATTCACCGTGTGGCAACCGCCGTGTAACTAAAGGTGAAAAACGTAATATGGAATGGATCGCCGATCCGTCGATTTGGGCCGGGCTGGCTACCCTGGTAGTACTCGAAATTGTTCTGGGCATAGACAATCTTATTTTTATCGCCATTTTGGCGGAAAAACTTCCGCGCCAGCAGCGTGATAAAGCGCGCGTTACCGGGCTTTTACTCGCCCTGGTGATGCGTTTATTGCTGCTGGCCTGTATTTCGTGGCTATCTACGCTGACTCGTCCCCTGCTTACTGTGCTCGGGCATGCATTCAGCGCCAGAGATATGATCATGCTGACCGGCGGGGTCTTCCTGCTCTTTAAAGCCACCATGGAATTGAACGAACGGCTTGAAGGAAAGGATGAGGAGCAAACCCAACAGCATACGGGAGCCAAATTCTGGGCGGTAGTCGCGCAAATTGTGGTTCTGGATGCCGTCTTCTCGCTGGACTCCGTCATCACCGCTGTCGGGATGGTCGATCATTTAGCCGTCATGATGGTCGCAGTTTGTATCGCCATCGGGCTGATGTTGCTGGCAAGCCGCCCGCTTACGCGCTTTGTGAATGCACATCCGACGATTGTGATTTTGTGTCTTAGCTTCCTGCTGATGATCGGCTTCAGTCTGGTCGCAGAGGCTTTTGGTTACGCGATCCCGAAAGGTTATTTGTACGCTGCAATTGGTTTCTCGGTCATTATCGAAGCACTGAACCAGCTGGCACAGTTCAACCGCCGACGCTTTTTATCTTCACGCCGTTCATTGCGTGAGCGTACCGCAGAAACGGTACTTCGCGTTCTTCGCGGTAAACATGAAGAAGCCGAGCTGGATGCCCATTCCTCCAGCATGATTGCTGACAGCACTAATGAAGAGGATGCGATTTTCAATCAGCAGGAACGCCATATGATTGAACGTGTTCTCGGGCTTGGGCAACGTACCGTCAGCAGTGTCATGACCTCGCGGCATGATGTCGATAACCTTGAATTGAATGACCCGGTGGACGTGCTGACACAGCAAATTGCCAATAACCAGCACACCCGCATGCTGGTGACAGAAGACAGTTCGACTGACGAACCGTTGGGCGTGGTACACGTTGTGGACTTGCTCAAACAGCAACTGCTGAAGAATGAATTAGATCTTAAAGCGCTGATACGTCAGCCGCTGATCTTCCCGGAGCAGCTTTCCCTGTTGATGGCGCTGGAACAGTTCCGTCAGGCAAAGACGCACTTTGCATTTGTAGTCGATGAGTTTGGTTCGGTTGAAGGGATCGTAACGCTGACAGATGTTATGGAAACGATCGCCGGTAACCTCCCGGAGTCAGATGAAACGCCAGATGCGCGCCATGACATACAGCAGTTGGAAGATGGCACCTGGATTGCCAACGGCTATATGCCGCTTGAGGATTTAGTGATGTACATCCCCCTGCCGGTTGATGAGAAACGTGAATACCACACGCTGGCCGGGCTGCTGATGGAGCATACGCAGAGCATCCCACAGGTGGGCGCGCAGATTACCATCCACGACTATCTGTTCGAACCGCTGGAAGTCAGCAGCCATCGCATTCTGAAAGTGAAAGTCACCCCGCTCAAATCGGCATCGGATAACGATTACGAAGTCTGATACGACTGCAAAAAGAAAACGGGTGCCTGCTTCAGGCACCCGTTTTTATTCCTAAGACGCTGCTTAATGGTTATTTATTCAGAAATTTTTGCACATCTTCTTTTTCTTTACTGTCTTTACCCTTATCAATCCAGTTCTGAAGTGCGCTGCGGGCGCTTTGTTCCAGCGTGCGTCTCAGTACCTGATCAACCTGCAACTGGTAACCCATTTGCGCCCACGGGCCGTAAACCCGCAAAGGAATGTCCGTCGTTTTGAGCGTATTAATCAGATTGCTGTCACCTTTCCAGCCACCTGTGACGCGGATCAGTAAGTTCATGTCCACCTGCTGATCGGCCATGTCGATGCTGCCGTTCCCTTTCGCAGTAACCATCGGCGACTGACCCTCGAGATTAGTCAGCGTCAGCGTGCCATCAGCAAGTTTGCCTTCGGCTTTGAGCGTATCAATCTGGCTATAGTGATCGTAGCGCTCGAGCCCCTGTACCTTGTCGCTGCTGCGCGCAACCGCCTGCTGAATAAGTTGCTGAATATTAATACCATTCAGGTGAGCATTATCCATGGAAAGTTGTCCTTCTCCCTGCCAGCGCCGTGCGAAATCTGCAGCGGAAAGCCCTTTGCCGTTAACATCGCCTTTCAGGGAGAAACTGCCGGTCAGCGCTTTCGGTAAATCATAGGCCGCCAGAACATCACCCAGCTCGATTTTGTTCACATCCGGCACCAGGTGCACCTGAATCTGTTTGCCGGTCACGTCCATATCACCCGGGAGTGAGAATTTCCCGCTGCCCATATTGCCGCTAAAGGTAGATAAGGTGACCTGACCCTGCTGATTTTCTGCATTGAGTGCCAGATTTTGGATCTTCAGACCACGGTAAGTTAAATCAGCGACTTTCAAAGCCAGTTTGGCATTAAAGGCTTTCAAGCTGCTCAGCCCGTTCGGCTGATCGTCAACATCGCGGGCAATCACCGGGGCGGATGTCACAGAAGGCACATTTCCCGTTGTTTCTGCCTCGGTTTTAGGCTGCCAGCCGCTGAGCGCATCGAGGTCGAGTTTATTAGCGGACAAATCCAGCTGATAATTCGGACTAGCTCCGAGTGTGGCCGAGGCGGTGCCAGAGACCTGATTATCGTTGGCGGTTAAATCCAGCTGGCTAAGTTTAATAGTGTCTGTATCGCGCTGATAGTTGGCCTGCATTGCACCGCTACCCTGCACGCCTTTAACCGGAATATCTGCGCCGTTTAGCTGATAGGTAAACTTGCTGATATTCGCTGCAAAGGTCTGCGGATAATGCTGCATATCCAGTTCAGCTTTCATCGTGAAAGCGAGATCGCGCTGATTACGGTTAATACGGCTGGAAAGCTGAACAGTTGCCTGTCGGTTGGCATCTTTATCCATCTGCATGTTGATATCGCGAACGTTGATGACATCATCATCGCCGCGTTGCCAGATAAGAAGACTGTCGACAATGCTTAATTTATCGATATCAAATTTCCAGCCCGCCTCAAGTGTCGGCGTTACCGGCGCAACAGGCGTTGGTGTGGAGGGCGCGACTGGCGCGTCAGGCTGATTCTCTTCACTATCTGGCGTAAGACGAACGACTGCATTTTTCAGCAGAACCTGCTTCACTGCGAGCTGATGAGAAATCAGCGGCCAGAGTTTGACGTCCAGCCGCATGTTTTCGGCGCTGACCACCGGCGCTTTGGCACCCGGCGCGGTCAGCGTAGTTTGTCCGGCGATAATGCTCAGCTGAGGCCAGACATGCCAGCGCAGCGAGCCGTTGATCGCCAGCTGATAGCCGCTTTTCATTTCAACCCGTTCCACCATATATTGGCGGAAGTCGTTCGGGTTAATCAGAAACACCAGCGAAGTCATGCCGGCAATGATAACCACCAGTAAAATCACCAGTGTTGTCAGTAGTCTTCTCATGCCTTCCTCACGTTTTTATCCTGCGTGCAGATAAAAAAGCTGAATCAGTCTTCATCAATACGGCTGGCAACCGCACTTTGCTGGTCGCGATATTTCGCATCCTGGCGGCTGTTATAAGGACGCGCTGCCGGGCCGGATAACGGCTCGAAACTCAGTGCGCCAATCAGCATGCCGGGACGAAGTGCTAGGGGCAATTTGCCGGAATTATAGAACTCCAGCACGATACGCCCCTGCCAGCCCGGATCGATGCGGTGCGCCGTGACGTGGACCATTAATCCCAGACGCGCCAGCGATGACCGCCCGTCCAGCCAGCCGACAAGATCATCGGGTATAGAAACCGTCTCAAACGTCACCGCCAGCGCCAGTTCACCCGGATGCAGGAAGAATGCTTCACCTTCTGGCAAAACAATTTCATCACTCATCACTTTATCGAGAGAGGCGCTGACTTCGTCCTTCGGGCCACTCAGATCGATAAAACCGGCGTTGTGCCCGAGAAATACGCGAAAGCCATTGCCCAGACGCACATCTACTGTAGCACCGTTAATACGTTCTACAGGCGGACGCGGTGAAATCCCTAATTTGCCACTGTCCAGCCAGGCTTCTATATCTCGATCGCAAAGTCTCATCGTTTCTCCGGTATGTGTTCTACAGCATGGCGATTAATTGAAAAACTGGCTGATTTTTGCCTTTAAAATATCAATCGCAATCCGGTTTTTTCCGCCACGCGGCACAATGATGTCTGCGTATTGTTTGGAAGGTTCGATAAATTGCAGGAACATCGGGCGGACGGTTTTCTGATACTGCGCCATCACTGAATCCATCGAACGGCCCCGTTCGTTGACATCACGCTTCATGCGACGCATAAGGCAAATATCAAGAGGTGTATCGACGAAGATAGAGAAGTTCATTTCCTGGCGCAGACGCACGTCGGTCAGCAGCAGGATCCCTTCAAGAATGATGACTTTTTTCGGTTTTAGCGTCACCGTTTCGGCAAGCCGGGTATGTTCAATAAAGCTGTAGCTCGGCAGTTCAATTGCCTGACCTGATTTCAACGCCTGTAAGTGCTGAAACAGCAAATTGTGATCCATCGCACTCGGATGGTCGTAGTTGGTTTTGACCCGCTCTTCCATGGTCATATGGCTTTGGTCTTTATAGTAGCAATCTTCGGGGATCACCCCGATGTGCTCATCGCCTACCTGATCACGAAGTTCACGGTATAACGTACTGGCGATAAGGCTTTTTCCCGAAGCAGATGCGCCAGCGATACCTACGATGACACACTGATGGAATTTGTCAGACATAAAATTAAAGACCTGATTTGGAAGTTGGAAGGCAAACACAGATATGTGCTTTGAACGCGGCAATTATAAGTTCAAGACACTGCCTGATGCCAGCGTTAAGGCTGTGTAATCGCTGACATCGGGCAATAAATCGCTGAGTTGAGAGATTAAACTGCGCGGAAAGCGATTTCAGTCGGAATTGCATCGCCTTTCCAGAACAGTTGTGACGCCACTTTTGACGCCAGTTCACGATAAATCGTTGTAAATTCGCTCTCAGGATTCGAAACGACCGTCGGCTCGCCGCGATCCAAATCTTCACGCAGCGAGATATGCAGCGGTAATTGCGCCAGCAGCTCACAGCGATATTTCTCTGCCAGACGCTGTGCGCCACCGGTGCCGAAAATCGGTTCGTGATGGCCACAATTGCTACACACATGCATGCTCATGTTTTCGATAATGCCAAGCACCGGCACATGCACTTTCTCAAACATCACGATCCCCTTCATGGCATCAAGCAGCGCGATGTCCTGCGGCGTGGTGACAACCACAGCGCCGGTTACCGGAATGTTTTGCGACAGCGTCAGCTGAATATCACCGGTGCCCGGCGGCAGGTCGATCACCAGATAATCCAGATCCGGCCACAGCGTATCCTGCAACATCTGCATCAGTGCTTTGCTGGCCATCGGACCACGCCAGACCATGGCATTTTCATCAGTGACCAGATAACCAATCGAGTTGGTCGCCAGGCCATGCGCCATAATCGGCGACATATGTACGCCATCCGGTGACGTCGGACGCTCATCTTCAGTACCCAGCATATTCGGCACCGACGGTCCGTAAATATCGGCATCCAGAATCCCGACTTTGCCGCCCTCGGCCACCAGCGCCAGTGCCAGATTCACCGCCGTCGTGGATTTCCCGACGCCGCCCTTGCCCGAACTGACCGCCAGAATATTGCGCACACCTTTAATTCCCGGCTGCTCATTCGCCCGTTTCATGGTGGCGATGTCGTGACGCAGGGTCCACTGGACCGCCGATGCACCGGTTACGCGCAGCAGTTCGCCACTGGTTTCCTCTTTCAAAATCTCAAAACCGCTTTTCCAGGCGAAGGGCAGCGTCAGGTCGATATGTAAAACGTCGTCCATCAACACGCAATGATGCAATGCCTTAATGGCGTTGAGATCTTTTTGCAGGGTTGAATGACGAAAGGTGGCCAGTACGCCGGTCACTAGTGCGCGCAGCCCCACGGGGGTGGTCTGCTGTGGGGATTGAGATGTCATCCCGGCTCCTTGAAACTGGTTATCAGACTATTTATTAAACGACTTATTCTTTAAATAGCATAACAGAAGCTTCATGCAGAGATCCCCCGTTTGTTTACGAGGGGCGGCGCTTTCGGTTAACATCAATCCCCCTGATTTCAACAACAGAAAGCAAGCTCTTACTATGGCTCAAGTCGCGAAAAAAATTTTGGTAACCTGTGCACTTCCGTACGCCAACGGATCCATCCATCTCGGTCACATGCTCGAGCACATCCAGGCTGACGTCTGGGTTCGTTTCCAGCGAATGCGCGGCCATGAGGTGCACTTCATCTGTGCGGACGATGCGCACGGCACGCCGATCATGCTGAAAGCTCAGCAACTCGGTATTAAGCCGGAAGAGATGATTGCTGAAATGAGCCAGGAACATCAGAAAGATTTCGCCGGCTTTGGCATCAGCTACGACAACTATCACTCCACGCACAGTGACGAAAACCGTGAGCTGTCCGAGCTGATTTATGGTCGTCTGAAAGAAAACGGCTTCATCAAGAACCGCACCATTTCTCAGCTGTACGATCCGGAGAAAGGCATGTTTCTGCCGGACCGTTTCGTCAAAGGCACCTGCCCGAAATGTAAATCACCGGACCAGTACGGCGATAACTGCGAAGTGTGCGGCGCGACCTACAGCCCGACTGAGCTGATCGAGCCGAAATCCGTGGTGTCCGGCGCGACGCCGGTAATGCGTGAGTCCGAGCACTACTTCTTCGACCTTCCAGAATTTAGCGCCATGTTGCAGGCGTGGACCCGCTCCGGTGCTTTACAGGAACAGGTCGCGAACAAAATGCAGGAATGGTTCGAATCCGGTCTGCAACAATGGGATATCTCCCGCGATGCGCCTTACTTCGGTTTCGAAATTCCGGATGCGCCAGGCAAATTTTTCTACGTCTGGCTGGATGCGCCAATCGGCTATATGGGGTCATTCAAAAACCTGTGCGACCGTCGCGGCGATCTGAACTTCGACGAGTTCTGGAAAAAAGATTCCACCACCGAGCTGTATCACTTCATCGGTAAAGACATCGTTTATTTCCACAGCCTGTTCTGGCCGGCGATGCTTGAGGGCAGTAATTTCCGTAAACCGACCAATCTGTTCGTTCATGGTTACGTGACAGTTAACGGCGCGAAGATGTCCAAATCGCGCGGTACATTCATCAAGGCCAGTACCTATCTGAACCATCTGGATGCGGACTGCCTGCGTTACTACTACACCGCCAAACTGTCTTCACGCATCGACGATATCGACCTGAACCTGGAAGATTTCGTGCAGCGCGTGAATGCAGACATCGTCAACAAAGTGGTGAATCTGGCGTCCCGTAATGCCGGTTTTATCGCCAAACGCTTTGACGGCAAACTGGCTGATAAGCTGGCTGACGAAGTGCTGTACAAAACCTTCACCGATGCCGCTGAAAGTATCGCGCAGGCCTACGACAGCCGCGAATCAGGCCGCGCCATCCGTGAAATCATGGCGCTGGCCGATCTGGCTAACCGTTATGTGGACGAACAGGCACCGTGGGTTGTTGCAAAACAGGAAGGCCGCGACGCTGACCTGCAGGCGATTTGCTCAATGGGCATTAACCTGTTCCGAGTGCTGATGACTTATCTGAAACCCGTTCTGCCATCCCTGGCTGAGCGGACAGAAGCCTTCCTTAAGACTGAACTGAGCTGGGATTCCATTGCACAGCCGTTGCTGTCGCATCAGGTGAATCCGTTCAAAGCGCTGTTTAATCGTATCGAACTGGATAAAGTCGCTGCGATGGTCGATGCCTCGAAAGAAGATATTGCAGCGGCGAACGCAACCGTAGTCACCGGTCCGCTGGCGGATGACCCTATTCAGGAAACCATCACTTTTGATGATTTCGCAAAAGTCGACATGCGTATCGCGCTGATCAAAAGCGCTGATTTCGTGGAAGGTTCCGACAAACTGCTGCGTCTGCAACTCGATTTGGGCGGCGAAACCCGCCAGATTTTCTCCGGCATTCGCTCCGCGTATCCAGATCCAAAACTGCTGGAAGGCCGCCTGACCATCATGGTCGCGAACCTCGCACCGCGTAAAATGCGTTTTGGTATCTCAGAAGGGATGGTGATGGCCGCGGGTCCTGGTGGGAAAGACATCTTCCTGCTCAGCCCGGATTCCGGCGCACAACCTGGTATGCAGGTTAAGTAAGAACGTTTTTACTGACAAAAGCCCGATGAAATCATCGGGCTTTTTTTATAACTGTTGAAACAAATTTGCTCCAAATACCCTATAGATATCGGGTGTCAGGAAGGCGGCAAGTGAGAAAGTCCCCGGGAGCTTACATCAGTAAGTGACCGGGGCGCACGAGCGCAGCCAACGCATCTGACGCCCGAAAGATAACGGGTATTTCACTTCGGCCAGTTCGGCCATACGCTGCGTGGATAGTCCCTGTCGATATCCGATTTCGCCAGCCCGATATCTTTGAGTTGATCCGCACTCAGCGAATGCAAAATCTTGCGGCTGACGCGACGCTCATTCCAGCTAAACAATGCGGCATACACTTTCTTAGTCCATCCCGCTTTTTGTACTGGCATCTGTGCCGTACGCAGCGTCGCTACGCTCGTTGCACCTGTAACCTGTTCACAAACCACGTTTTCACAGCCTGCAAACTGACGTTCTTCAATGATATTTTTCATATTCTGCCCCTGTTAACGACCTGACAACAGGATCGGATAAACGGCCAAAACATTACAGATTCAGATTTTTAGTATTTCAACCATACAGATCTGGATTAGATGACAGATACAGGGTTAGATTGATTGCATCTGTACTGTTTTCTTTGCGCAGGAGTTGAGAAAAAGATAATGAATCGTTATGAAAATCTGGCTAACGTATTGAGCGACCGCATCGAGCAGGGCCTGTATCCCGCCGGGATCCGCCTGCCATCGGTGCGCGTACTGAGCAGTGAACACGGCGTCAGCGTGAGTACGGTGCAGCAGGCTTATCGCGTACTGGAGGAAAAACAGCTGGTCGAAGCCCGCCCTAAATCCGGTTATTTTGTGAAAGGTGCTCGCATCCAGGCCGCCCTGCCCTCCGGCTGTCGCCCTGCGCAGCGCCCGGTGGAGATATCCCAGTGGGATCAGGTACTGGATCTCATCACTTCTCCTCACCGGCCGGGCGTAGTACAGCTGGGTCGCGGCTCGCCGGACGTTACAGCGCCTACCCTCAAACCGCTCAGCCGTCTGATGGGTCGCGCGGGTCAGCATCAGAATCTCAACGCGTTTCATTACGACAGCATCTACGGTTCGGAAGATTTACGAGAACAAATTGCCCGTCTGCTGATCGACAGCGGCAGCCACATGGATGCCAGTAATATTCTGATCACCACCGGTTGTCACGAAGCGCTCTCGATTGCCATCCGGTCGGTGTGCGAGCACGGCGATATTGTGGCGGTGGATTCGCCGAGTTTTCACGGCGCGATGCAAACCCTGAAAGGCTTCGGCATGAAAGCGCTGGAAATCCCTACCGATCCGGTCACCGGCATCAGCCTGGAAGCGCTGGAAATGGCGCTGGAACAGTGGCCAATCAAGGCTATTCAGCTGACGCCCAACTGCAATAATCCGCTTGGCTACAACATGCCGGACGAGCGTAAAAAAGGTCTGCTGCGTCTGGCGCAGCGCTACGATATCGCCATCATTGAGGACGATGTCTATGGCGAACTGGCGTATCAGTATCCCCGCCCGGCCACCATTACCTCATTCGATGAAGACGGTCGGGTGCTGCTGTGCAGTTCATTTTCTAAAACGCTGGCGCCCGGCCTGCGCGTCGGCTGGATTGCGCCGGGGCGTTATCACGACCGCGCTATCCATATGAAATACATCACCACCGGCGCATCCGCCACGCTGCCGCAAATTGCTATTGCCGACTTCATCAAACAGGGGCACTACCTGGTGCACATGCGCCGTATGCGCAATCAGTACCAGCGCAATTTGTGCACCATGACCGACTGGGTGATGAAATATTTCCCGTGCGGTACACGCGTCAGTCGCCCTCAGGGTGGTTTTCTGCTGTGGATCGAACTTGATGAGCGCGTCGATACATTGCGGTTAAATCGTCTGCTGGAAGAACATAACGTGCAAATCGCCATTGGCTCGATATTCTCCGCGTCGGGGAAATACCGCAATTGCCTGCGGATGAATTATGCCCAGACCCTGACCGCCAAAACCGAGCGCGCGGTGCAGCGTGTGGGAATATTAGCGTCGCAAATGCTGGAAAGTTGCTAAACCTCACCCGGAGAGATTGTCATCGTGCAAATAGAACCGTTACCGCCCCTGAACACGCTGGTGGCGTTTGAATGCGTGGCGCGCTATTGCAGCTTTTCCCGCGCCGCCGAAGAGCTGAACCTGACGCAGAGTGCCATCAGCCGCCAGATTATCCAGCTGGAAGAGATGCTCGGCTGTAAGCTTTTTCAGCGTGCGCAGCGCAAAACGACGCTGACGCCGCGCGGAGAGACCTATGCACAACAGGTGCGCAAACTGCTCGGCGACATTTCGCAGTCAACTGCTGAAGTCATGGGCTGGAACGGTCTGCCGCAGGTGACGCTCGCCTGTACCAGTGCGATGAGCGGGCTCTGGCTTTCGTCGCGGCTTTCCGCACTGCGCCAGCTGATGCCTGATTTACAAATCCGCATGAAAATCTCCGACAGCTTTTCCGACCTGAAATCCTCAGAATTCGATCTGGCGATTTTCTACCTGCGCGAACCGCCTGCGGGTTATCACGTTGAGGCACTGTTTGATGAAGTCTGTTATCCGATGTGCTCACCGGAATTCCTCAACCGCCTTCCCCCACAGGCCAGCGCGGAAGATTTGCTGGAGCAAACATTGCTGATTCAGGACGATCCACAACGTGAGTGGACCGGCTGGCGGGACTGGTTTGCCTCGCAGGATATCAGCCACGTCTCGCCCCGCCGCACCTGGCGCGCCAACAACTACCCGTTTCTGGTGCAGTCTGCGGTGCTGGGGGATGGCATTTTGCTGGGCTGGGAAGGACTGGTGCAGGATTACGTCAACAGCGGGCAACTGGTCGCTGCGCATCCGGGCAAGCTGACCGCCGCCGGAAAATGCTACATGCTCACCCCGCAGGACAGATTCCTTAAACCGGTGGTGCATAAGGTGATTAACTGGCTGAAAAAACCATGAAACTTAGCCCCCCTGCGAAGGGGGGAGTTAAAAATAATAATAATCTTATATGTTAGTTATATATCCGTCGGCGGAACTTTATTCCTTTCCAGATATCTGCGTTTTCTCGCAGAATTCATGCCAATTAATGTGAATAAAAGCCAGAATGACTGCGAAATACAGGAAGCAAGGTTAAAATCATGGCTTAAAGAATACAGCCCAAACACACCGCCGATAATATTAAGATATGCGTAACTATTAGCATCAACCGCTAGTCTGCGCATCTGCACCAACGCATATGCCAGAAGATAGCAAAATACGCCAATTAACCCGACCACCGTATGCAGCTCCACCGGTCATTTCCCTTTGCGAACATTCATTACCCAGAAAAATAAAGCTTTTCAGGGTGTTCTGCCGCGCATTTTTCGCATACCCTCATGATTAATTCTCATGCAAGTAACGCAGAGTGTTTTGATATAAATCAGGCAGGCAAACCATTGCGCCCATTAGATACACCAGGGATATTCACTTGCACCTATAAAATTCCAGCACGCCACCATGGAGAAAATTAATGAAAGATAATAATTCCCCTTTGACGAAATTAATGCAGGATGCACAACTTAGCCGTCGCGGCTTTATTACCAGCGCTTCTGCTGTGGGTATTACCACTGCATGGGGATTATCGCCTTTCTCCGCGTTTGCAGCCGAACCTAAAAAAGGCGGCGTATTAAAACTGGGTATGTCAGGCGGAAATACCAGTGATACGCTCGACCCGACATTATTCAGCGACTGGGTGCCCTTAAATCAGGCATATATGCTGATGAACGGCCTGATTGAAATAGACGAAAATAACAAAGCTACGCCGGAACTGTTCTCTCAATGGGAGGCTAAACCGGGTGCGGCGGAGTGGGTATTTACCGTCCGTGAGGGCGTCACTTTCCACAACGGCAAGAAGCTCGACGCCGACGACATCCTCTACTCCATCAACCTGCATCGCGGCGACAAATCCAAAAGCGCCATCAAAACTCAGCTCGCGCCGATTACCGGCCTCACCAAACAGGGCGACAACCAGATCCTGATCACCCTTGACGGCGGCAACGCCGATCTGCCCTATCTGCTGGCGGATTACCATCTGGTGGTCGTCCCCAACGGCTTTACCGACTGGTCGCACCCGATTGGCACCGGCGGTTTCATTTTTGATCAGTATGAACCGGGCGTACGTTCGCTGTTCAAACGCAACCCAAACTACTGGAAACCGGATCGCGCCTTTGTCGATGCCGTAGAAGTGCTGGTGATCAACGATCCGACCGCGCGCACCAACGCCCTGATCTCCGGACAGGTACACGCCATTAACCGCGTTGATTTTAAAACCGTCGATTTCCTCAAACGCAGCCCGGCGCTCAATATCATCCGTTCTGCCGGCGGCCAGCACTTCACTTTCCTGATGGATTGCAGCGTTGCGCCGTACAACAATAACGACGTTCGCATGGCGATAAAATACGGCATCGACCGGCAAAAAATTCTCGATACTGTGCTGCGCGGCTACGGCTCATTGGGTAACGACCACCCGATCCCAAAAACCGACCGCTTTTTCAATCACAGCCTTGAGCAGCGCGCTTACGATCCCGAAAAATCAAAGTTTTACCTGAAAAAAGCCGGTCTGACCGATCTCAAAATAGAGCTGTCTTCCTCCGATGCTGCCTTTGCCGGTGCGTTAGACGCCGCCGCGTTGTTCCAGGGACAAGCACAAAAAGGCGGTATTCAGGTCAACATCAAACGCCAGCCCGCCGACAGTTACTGGGACGACGTGTGGATGAAAGCACCGTTCAGCATGGGCTATTGGGGTGGCCGACCGACGGCGGATCAGATGTTCTCCACCGCCTATCAGTCCACCGCAAAATGGAACGATACCCACTGGAAAGATGAGAAGTTCGACGCACTGCTCCTTCAGGCGCGTTCGCTGCTCGATGAAAGCAAACGTGCAGAAATCTATGGCGAGCTGCAAAGCATCGTCCGCGACGACGGTGGTGCGATGATCCCGCTGTTTGGTGATTATCTCGACGCCGCCAGCAAAAAAGTCGGCGGTATCAAACCGCACCCGATGTTTAATTTCATGGGTGGTCGTCTGGCCGAGCGCGTCTGGCTGGAGGCATGATGAAGAAGAAGATTTTACAGCGTGTACTGTTAGGCATTATCACGCTGTGGCTGGTGTCGGTGCTGATTTTTATCGGCACCGAGATGTTACCAGGTGACGTGGCGACGGCCATTTTAGGCCAGAGCGCCACGCCGGAAACCGTGGCGGCACTGCGCCTGCAGTTGGGGTTAGATGAACCGTCTGTGCTGCGTTATCTGCACTGGCTGGCGGGCATCATGCACGGTGATTTAGGGCACTCGCTGGCTAACGGACGTCAGATAAGCGATGAGCTGCTACCCCGCCTGGCTAACACGCTGTTTCTGGCAGGTTACGCTGCGGTGATCGCCATTCCGCTGGCGGTTGGTTTAGGCATCGCCTCGGCCATCTGGCGCGGTTCGGTTTTTGACCGTCTGGCGAATACCCTGACGCTCATCAGCATTTCCGTACCGGAGTTTTTCGTCGGCTACATTCTGGTGATCGCCTTCGCCATCCGTCTGACCTGGTTTCCGAGTCTGGCGATGGTTGACAGCTCCTCCACCCTGGCCGAACGGCTTTATGTCTGCACCCTGCCGATGCTCACCCTGACGCTGGTGGTGCTGGCGCATATGCTGCGTATGACCCGTGCTTCGGTAACGGCGGTGATGTCCAGCCCGTACATTGAAAGCGCGGTGCTCAAAGGTATCCCACGCTGGCGCATTGTGGTTTCGCACGCCCTGCCCAACGCCCTCGCACCGATCATCAACGTGGTGGCCTTTAACCTCGCGTATCTGGTGGTCGGGGTGATTCTGGTAGAAGTGGTGTTTGTCTATCCCGGCATCGGGCAGTACATGGTGGATGCAGTGACCAAGCGTGATCTGCCGGTGGTTCAGGCCTGCGGTCTGCTGTTTGGCGGTACGTACATTTTCCTCAACACCACCGCCGATTTACTGGCGATCTGGTGCAATCCACGCCTGCGCCATGCGCGCTAAAAAGAGGGACATCATGAACCGATATTTCATCAATATCCCGCTGTCGGCCTGGATTGGCATTGTGATTATTGCGGTGAATTTGCTGGCGGCGGTATTTGCGCCGTGGCTCGCGCCGCACAGCGAAACGGAACAGGTCGGCGATATCTGGCTGCTGCCTTCTGCCGCCACGCCGTTTGGCACCGACAGCCTCGGGCGGGATATGCTCTCCCGCATTCTGTTTGGCGCCCGCACCACCATCGCCATCGCGCTGACCATCACCTTCAGCTCCTTCATCATTGGCATCGTCACAGGCTTTACCGCCGCAATTTACGGCAGATGGGTGGACGTTGTGCTGTCACGCATTGTCGATACCGTGATGTCGATTCCGGTGCTGATTTTCGCGCTGATAGTCCTTTCGGTGATGGGCACCTCGATCCCGGTGCTGGTACTGACCATCGCCCTGCTCGATGCCACCCGCGTGTTCCGTCTGGCGCGTCTGGTGGCGCAGGCGATTGTCTGTCAGGAATATGTTGAAGCTGCGCGTCTGCGTGGTGAAGGCCTGCGCTGGGTGCTGTTTAAAGAGATCCTGCCCAACGCCTTGCCGCCGCTGCTGGCAGAATTCGGGATGCGTTTCTGCTTTACCTTTCTGTTTATCGCGGGCTTGAGTTTCTTAGGATTAGGCATCCAGCCGCCGTATGCAGACTGGGGCAGTATGGTGCGCGACAACGCGCAGGCCATTAACTTCGGCCAGTTCGCTCCGCTGTATCCGGCGGCGGCGATTGCCCTGCTGACCATTGGCGTTAATCTGGTGGTCGACTGGCTGCTGGCCCGCAACAGCCTGCCGCATGGAGATGAAGCATGACCCGTACAATTTTGGAGATGCGCGGACTGCGTATCGAAACCCTCGACGGCTCCCCGCTGGTGCAGGATATTTCGCTGAAACTGGCGGCGGGCGAAGTGCTCGGGCTGATTGGCGAATCCGGTGCCGGTAAATCGACTATCGGGCTGGCAGCGCTGGGCTATGCGCGTCAGGGCTGCCGGATTGCCGGGGGCGAAGTGTTTCTCGACGGCACCGACATCGTTTCACAACCTTCCCACGTTAAACGTCAATGGCGCGGACGCCGCGTGGCATACGTCGCGCAAAGCGCCGCCGCCTCGTTTAATCCTGCGCTGACTATCGAAAAACAGGTCTGCGAAGGCCCGATCCGTCACGGTCTGATGAACAAAGAAGAGAGCCGCCAGTGGGCAATTTCGCTGTTCCGCTCGCTGGATTTGCCGGATCCGGAAAACATCGGCAAGCGTTATCCGCATCAGCTTTCCGGCGGACAACTGCAGCGCGCGATGGCCGCGATGGCGATGTCCTGCAAGCCTGATTTGTTGATCATGGACGAACCCACTACCGCGCTAGACGTCACCACGCAAATTGAAGTGCTGGTGATGCTGCGCAAACTGGTGCGCGAGTTCAACACCGCCGCGCTGTACATCACCCACGATCTGGCCGTGGTTGCCCAACTTGCCGACCGCATTATGGTGTTGCGTCACGGCAAAGAAGTGGAAACCGGCGATACGCAAACCATTCTGGAACATCCGCAGCAGGAATACACCCGCAGGCTGGTGGCCGAGCGTGAACACGCGTTGATGCCGCTGACAGATGGCCATGCGTCCTCAGGCCAGCCGCTGCTATCCATGCAAAAAATCAGTACCGGTTACAACGGGCAGCGCGTGGTGCATGACGTGAGTCTGCAACTGCCGCGCGGCAAAACGCTGGCGATCATCGGCGAATCCGGCAGCGGAAAAAGCACGCTGGCGCGAGCGCTGGTTGGGCTGTTGCCGGATACCGAGGGCACGACGGATTTCGACGGTATGTCGCTCTCGCACAATTATCAGAAGCGCGACAAAGAGACGCTGTGCCGGATGCAGATGATTTATCAGCTTCCCGACGTGGCGCTCAACCCGCGCCAGACATTGCTGGATATCATCGGCCGCCCGCTGACCTTCTATTTTGGCATGAACAAAAAACAGGTTCGTGAACGTGTGGAAGAGTTGCTGCGTCTGACCGAGCTGCCGGTGAAGCTTCTCGACCGGCGCCCCGGCGAACTCTCCGGCGGGCAGAAGCAGCGCGTGTGCATCGCCCGCGCGCTGGCCGCACAGCCGGAGCTGATTATCTGTGATGAAGCGACGTCAGCGCTCGATCCGCTGGTCGCAGAGGAAGTACTGAATCTGCTGCGCCGGTTGCAGCAACAGTTCGGGCTTTCGTACCTGTTCATCACCCATGATCTGGGGACGGTCAAACGCATCGCCCATCAGGTGGCCGTGATGTATCAGGGCAAAGTGGTCGCCAGCGGCGATACCGATGTGGTCTTTCGCGCGCCAATGCACAGCTATACCGAAAAACTGCTGACCTCCGTACCGGAAATGCGCACCAGCTGGCTGGACGACGTCCTCGCCCTGCGCAATGTTTCGCTTCCGGCGTCAGCCATTCCTTCGACAGGAGTCTTATGAGCACCAAACGCATCGTGACCGAATTCCCTCACGCCGTCACCGTGACCGAACATCTGTGGATCCCGCTCAGCGACGGCACGCGTCTCGCCGCCCGCCTGTGGCTGCCGGATGACGCCGTACGCCAGCCGGTTCCGGCAATCCTCGAATACATCCCCTACCGCAAACGCGACGGCACCCGCACCCGCGACGAACCAATGCACGGTTTCTTTGCTGGCAACGGTTACGCGGTGGTGCGCGTAGACATGCGCGGCAGCGGCGAATCCGATGGCCTGCTGGCCGACGAATATCTGTTGCAGGAGCAGGACGACGCGCTGGAAGTGATCGACTGGATCACGCAGCAACGCTGGTGCAGCGGCAACGTCGGCATGATGGGAAAATCCTGGGGTGGATTTAACGGTTTGCAGGTCGCCGCGCGCCGCCCTGCCGCGCTGAAAGCCGTCATCACCGTCTGTTCCACCGATGACCGCTATGCCGACGACATTCACTACAAAGGCGGCTGTTTGCTCAACGATAACCTTTGGTGGGGCGGCATTATGCTGGCCTACCAGAGCCGTCCGGCAGATCCGGCGCTGTTGGGTGAAAGCTGGCATAAAGACTGGATCAACCGTCTGGAAAACATGCCGTTCTTTCCGGCTTTGTGGATGGAGCATCCGCTGCGCGACGCCTACTGGCAGCACGGTTCGGTGTGCGAAGACTGGTCGGCCATTCAATGTCCGGTGATGGCGGTCGGCGGCTGGGCAGATGCCTACAGCAACGCCGTATTCCGTCTGATGGATAATTTACAGGTGCCGCGCCGCGCCATTCTCGGCCCTTGGGCACATATTTACCCGCAGGACGGTACGCCGGAACCGGCTATCGGTTTTCTGCAGGAAGCGGTTCGCTGGTGGGATCACTGGCTGAAGGGTGAAGACAACGGCGCGATGGACGGCCCGATGATCCAGACCTGGTTGCAGGACAGCCAGCCCCCGTCGGCGATGCGCCCGGTCAGTTGCGGCGAGTGGGTCGGATTTGATCGCGGCACAGCCAGCAATGTGCATCACAGCCCGCGCTGGCTGACGCGCGGACAGCTGAATACCCAACCAGACGCCGACGCAGGTGTCATCAACATCTGTTCACCCCAGAACCACGGCCTGATGGCCGGTGAATGGATGGGCGCAGGCGTACCCGGCGAAATGCCGCCGGATCAGCGCGTCGACGACGGCATGGCCGAGTTTTTCGACGGTGAACCGCTGGCCGAACCGCTGACCATTTTCGGTTTCCCGCAGTTCACCGTTGAGTTGAGCAGCGACAAACCCGCCGCGATGCTGTACGTCCGTCTTTCCGATGTCGCCCCCGACGGTTCGGTCAACCGCGTCACCCACGGCTGGCTAAACCTGTCTCATCTTCAGGGTCATGATAAATCTGTCCCGCTGACTCCCGGCCAAAAAGTGAAAGTATCGGTGCAACTGGACGGCATCGCCCACCGCTTTGCCGCCGGAAACCGGATGCGAATTTCGCTGGCCACCACTTTCTGGCCGATGATCTGGCCGATGGCGGAAGCCGCGACGCTCACCCTCGACTTGCACAGTGCGCAGCTTAGCCTGCCGGTGTGTGCTGAGCCGGTCAGCATTCCGGGGCCGATTGCCGAACCGCAAAGCGCCGCTCCGACGCCGCAAACATTGCTGTCACCGGGCCGCGTGGACCGCAACATCACCTATGATTTCCTCACCGACAGCTGGACCAGCGTCACTCACGGTGTCGGCGGCGTGTTCGGCGAAGGCGTCTATCGGTTCGACGATATCGATACCACGGTGGATCACAGCCTGCGTCGCGAGCTGACGGTCAGCAACGGCGACCCGCTTTCAGCGCGCTATTTGCTCACACAAACCATGAAAATGGGCCGCGAAGGCTGGTGGATGGAAGCCGTCATCACGCTGGAAATGCGCAGCGACCTGACGCACTTTATTGTCAGCGGCGACATGGTGGTGAGTCTGAACGGGGAGGAAGAAGTGAGCAGGTACTGGCATCAGAGAGTGGCGCGGTAAGAGGCTAACCGTTTTTTAAGGTCAACGTCTACACCTTGGACTGCCGCAAGATCCAGCTCAACGGAGCGGCTTTGGGGGATGCTGCAAAACTTCCTGCAATCTCACGCTGCGCCACGTTACAAATCCTGACCGACTGACATTGACCAGTAACAACAATTTGCTGGTCAAGCGTTGTTCGCTTTGCAAATATAACAATACGTTAACTTTGTGAAGTGAATACGATGACCGAATTTGTAATTGCCGTACCCAAAACGCCTTCTCTGGCCGTTGAAGGCCAGAGTGCGCGTTTCCCCTTACGCCGCGTTTACTGCGTAGGTCGCAACTATTCCGAGCACGCCCGCGAAATGGGCCACGACCCCGATCGCGAGCCGCCATTCTTCTTCTCCAAGCCTGCCGACGCCGTGGTTCCGGCCAGCGGCAGCGTGCCTTATCCGACCCTGACTGAAGATTTGCATTACGAAGTCGAACTGGTCGTGGCGATCGCTCAGGGCGGTAAAAATATCGCTGTCGCCGATGCGCTTTCGCATGTCTGGGGTTATACCGTAGGCGTGGATCTGACCCGTCGCGACCTGCAGGCACAGGCCAAAAAAATGGGTCGTCCGTGGGATTTTGCCAAAGGCTTTGATGCCTCCGCACCCGCCAATCCGCTGCTTCCGGTCAGTCAGACCGGTCATCCAGCAACAGGAAAAATCTGGCTGGACGTGAATGGTGAGCAGCGTCAGCGCGGCGATTTAAGCGATCAGATCTGGCAGGTGGCGGACGTCATCAGTTACCTGTCGCAGGCGGTAGAATTGCAGCCCGGCGATTTGATTTACACCGGCACGCCTGCGGGCGTCGGTGCAGTGCAGCGCGGTGATGTGATCACCGGCGGCATCGAAGGCCTGAGCGATTTCAGCTTTACGCTGGCCTGAGTAATAACGGATGCCTGAACTCAGGCGTCCGTTTCACCGATTTTCTTCTTCATGTCTTCTTCGATCAGCGGGATCAATTTTTCAAACGCGCAAGCGCTGGCCGGGTCAAACAGTGACAGCGTCTCAATCTGGCTGAGCAAAATCACTTTGCGGAAGTTCAACACGTTCACCGGCTCCGATACCGGCGTGATGTCGTGATCCCTATAGTAGCGGGCATAGTTGTGCTCAACGCGCAGCTCCAGGGTGTCTTTATCGCAATAGCCGCTGACCATCGGGATAACCACCACGTTGTCCGAGGAAGACGTTTCACAACGCGCGGTGTGCACCATGCCAATGTAGACGCGGCGCGACTGGAGCGTGATAAACACCATATCGCCTTGCTCCATGCACTGATACAAAATCCCCTCTACGCCGTTGGCGCGCGTCAGCTGCTTATAAAGCTTTCTGCGCCCGGCGGTGTTGAGCCGCAGGCCGGCTGACCAGGTGGTACGCACCAGACAAAGCATCACCGACACCGCCAGCATAATCACCACCGGTGCCTGAATACCGAGGAAACTCCAGTTGATGAAATCGCGGTGATAATGCACGTCCTGATGCAAATGCGGCAGCGCGGGCAGCCAGTTAATCACCCCGGAAATGCCCCACAACGCCATGTACACCAGCGCAATAACCAGCACGCCCTGCAAGACGAAAATGCAGCCGTAAAGCGCTACCAGAAAATAGACGTCCCAGCCGAAGGTACGTTTGAGTTTGAAACGCGATGAGATGTCGCGGGTGGTGTACCAGTACCCGCAGACCATTAACACCATGAAGACCGCCGTCGCCATTACAGCACGCTCATGCGTTTGACGTGACGGGCGAAGTCTTTCTGCATGTCCACGTTGGCGGGATTTACCGAAGCGGTACCGTTTTCATCAATTAAAATGCGTTCGCCTTCTTCCAGCGTATTTTCAATATCGGCGGCGCTGAACAACCCAAGAAATTGCTCGGGGCTGGAAAAAATTTGTAGCAGGATCCTAAACATGCGGCTCTCTTGTCTTTGCAAAGACCTAAGACTAGTCAACTGAGAAAGAAATGGGGGAAACACCGGGCAGTTTAGGAGTATTTACTTTTATAACGCTGATGCCGCGACATAAAAAAGGGCCGCCTTGCGGCAGCCCTGAGTCTTCATCGTCATAGAGCGGGAAGATTTACTTCACTTCTGCGCCATCGTGATGCGCGTCTTCATGTGCCATCTGAGCTTCTTTGACTTCGGCCGCGCGTTTACGCAGACCAATCCAACCCAGCACCAGCAAAATGATCAGCACCGGAATGGTCGCGATCGTATAGGTGCCGTTCGGGTAGTCAAACGCCATCAGTACCAGCACGCTGGCCAGGAATATCAGCGTCAGCCACGAGGTAAAGGGGGCCCACGGCATCTTAAAGGACACGTCTTTCGCACGGCCTTCTTTGATTGCAGTACGCAGCTTCATCTGGCAGACAATGATAAATGCCCATGAACTGAGGATGCCCAGTGACGCGACGTTCAGAACAATTTCAAACACCTGTGATGGCACGTAGTAGTTCAGCACCACGCCGATGATGTAAATCCCGACGGTTACCAGAATGCCCGCGTAAGGCACCTGCTGCGCACTCATTTTCGACATGAATTTCGGCGCAGATCCGCCCATCGACAGTGAACGCAGAATACGACCGGTGGAATACAGGCCAGAGTTCAGGCTCGACAGTGCGGCAGTCAGCACCACGATGTTCATGATCGTGCCGATATACGGCACACCCAGCTTACTGAAGAAGGTCACGAACGGACTCTGACCCGCCTGATAGGCATTCCACGGCAGCAACAGAACCAACAGCACCACGGAACCGACGTAGAACAAGGCGATACGCCAGATCACGCTGTTAATGGCTTTCGGCAGTACTTTCTCAGGATCTTTAGTTTCGCCCGCCGCAGTACCGACCAGTTCTATCGCCGCGAAGGCAAAGACTACGCCCTGCACAAGCACCAGCGCGGGTAACAGGCCGTGCGGGAATATCCCGCCGTTATCAGTTATCAGGTGTAAACCGGTGGCATTGCCCGCGAGCTCTTTGCCGGTGCCGAGGAACACCACGCCGACCACCAGGAAAATGGCAATCGCTGCAACTTTAATCAGCGCAAACCAGAACTCCATTTCGGCGAACCATTTCACGCCGATCATATTCATGGTTGCGACAATCGCCAGCGCGCCAAGCGCAAACATCCATTGCGGAACATCACCGAAGGTTCCCCAATAGTGCATATACAGAGCCACTGCGGTGATATCGACAATCCCGGTCATCGCCCAGTTGAGGAAATACATCCAACCGGCCACGTAAGACGCTTTTTCGCCAAGGAACTCACGCGCGTAGGAAACAAAGCTGCCGCTGGTCGGACGGTGTAGTACCAGTTCGCCCAGCGCACGCAGGATGAAGAATGAGAAAATACCGCACACCGCATAGACGATGGCCAATGCCGGACCGGCCATCTGCAAACGTGCGCCCGCACCGAGGAACAAGCCGGTGCCGATAGACCCCCCGATAGCAATCATCTGAACCTGACGATTGCCCATACTTTTGTGATACCCGTCGTCGTGCGAATCCAACCAGCGTCTTTTAGCAGCGCGTTTAGCCTCTGCCGACTTTTTATGAGACTTCATTCGATCTTGTTCTCCAAAAAATGACCTTCGCCTGACGTCTGACGCTGCAAGCAACCGATTGCAAGCCTCGACGTTTACGTGGTTTATCCACTGTATTTTTTTAAGCCGGAACTGTTTTCAAGCAATAACGGCGAAGGATGCTACCTTTTCTGACTAAGCGAGGCAAAAAAAACGTAATTAAAAATTGTTATCACTCATATTTCGCAGGACGAATTTTGTGTTTCCGTGCGGTCAGGACGGCGCCTTTGACTGGCTCTCTTTACGTACCCGCTCAATGTTGATTGACAGGTACATTACCTCTTCGGTGGTGAGTTCGCGCTGATACTGCGCGGTCAGGTATTCGCCGATTTTGTCCGCGCAGGCCCATGCCTGCGGATAGTTATCTTTTACCGCAACGTGCAGCGTCATGTCGTCGTCGGCGACCACTGTGCGGTTGAACATCCGCTGGGCAAAGAATTTAAGATGTGTCACAAACCGCTGATAGCTCAGCGCTTCTTCGTCATATTCCAGACGCAGCTGATATTTCACCAGATTGAGGATTTCCTGCATGACGCGGGTGATTTGCGCCACTTCCGGCATTTCGCCGTTAAGCTGAGCGTTGACCAGATGCAGCGCAATGAAGCCCGCTTCGTCCACCGGCAGACGCACGCCAAGACGGGTGTCGATGATGTCCAGCGCTTCCAGCCCCAGCGCATATTCTTTCGGATACAAGCGGCGGGTTTCCCACAGCAGCGCATTGCTGATTGGCACGCCCAGCTTCTGACGCTCTATGGCAAAGTTGCAGTGATCGGTCAGCGCAATGTACAAATTCTCCTGCAATTTTCCCAGACGACTGCGCGCCAGCGAAATGATCAGATCACAGGTGGTCATCACTTCCATCGGAATGTGCGACAGCAGTTCAGTCAGATGCGCGACCAGCTCGTCATTTTGTAAGGCGAAGATTTTCTCGATTTTACTGTCATCAAGCTCATCCCCCGCTTTCTTCATAAACGCCAGCCCGCGGCCCATGACGACCTGCTCGCGCTGCTGCTCGTTTATGACAACCACCACATTATTATTGAGTATTTTGGCGATTTTCATCATGACTCCCTGAAAACAAAAACCTGACCATCCAAAAAGATGATCAGGTTAAATCAATCGCTCAGCGTATTACACTGATAAATCAGATTACGATTTTAACGAAGCACCGTTGGATTTAATCACATCGGTATACCAGAAGAAGCTTTTCTTACGGCGACGTTCCAGCGTTCCGTTCCCCTGATCGTCTCGGTCAACGTAAATGTAGCCGTAGCGTTTTGAGAACTCTGCTTTCGATGCGCTGACCAGGTCTATCGGGCCCCAGCTGGTGTAGCCTATAACTTCAACGCCGTCTTCAATCGCTTCGCGAACCTGAACCAGATGATCGTTAATGTACTGAATGCGGTAATCATCATTGATGCTGCCGTCGACTTCCACGTTATCGCGGGCACCCAGACCATTTTCCACAATAAATAACGGTTTCTGGTAGCGGTCATATAATTCGTTCATCAGGAAGCGCAAACCTTGCGGATCAATCTGCCAGCCCCATTCGGAACTTTGCAGATGCGGGTTTGGCACCATATTTAAAATATTGGCGCGCGCTTTAACATTTAACTCTTCGTCGGTGGTCACACAGCCAGTCATGTAATAACTAAAAGAGATAAAGTCGACCGTTTCTTTCAGTGCCTGTTTATCTTCAGCAGTGATATTTATTTCCATACCACGGTCTTTAAAGAAGCGCTGCATATACGCGGGGTACGCACCGCGCACCTGCACATCGCCAAAGAACAACCAGTCACGGTTTTGTTGCAGCGTTTCCATCATGTCAGCCGGTTTGCAGGTCAGCGGATACAACATCCCGCCGAGCAGCATATTACCGATTTTAGCATCCGGAATTATCTCGTGGCAGGCTTTCACCGCTTTGGCGCTGGCCACCAGCTGATGATGGATCGCCTGATAAATCTCCTGCTTGCTGCTGTCTTCCGGCAGGCCGACGCCAGTGAACGGGGCATGCAGCGACATATTGATTTCATTGAAGGTCAGCCAGTACTTAACCTTATTTTTATAGCGACTGAACACCGTACGGGCATAATTTTCGAAGAAACCGATGGTATCGCGGCTGCCCCAGCCTCCGTGTTTTTTCACCAGACCGTATGGCATTTCGTAGTGGGAAAGCGTCACCAGCGGCGTGATACCGTATTTCGCCATTTCATCGAACAGGCGATCGTAGAAAGCCAGACCGGCTTCATTTGGCTGCGTTTCATCGCCCTGCGGGAAAATTCGCGTCCAGGCAATCGACGTACGCAGAACCGTAAAGCCCATCTCAGCAAACAGCTTCATGTCTTGCGGATAGCGGTGATAGAAATCGATAGCCACGTCTTTAACGCCGAAATCACCTTCAACACGTTCCTGTACCGGACCGAAAACGCCCTGCGGTTGCAGATCTGACGTGGACAACCCTTTACCGTCGGTCAGGTATGCGCCTTCCACCTGATTGGCAGCGACTGCACCGCCCCATAAAAAACCGTTTGGGAATTGCTTGTTCATATGAACCTCCTGGCTCTGGTCGTTAACGTAATAAAGTTAATAAAGGCATTTGTTCGCTGACGTCCTGACCGACACCGGCCGGGATGACGTCGAGATAATCGTCGCTGTTGGTAATAAGCACCGGCGTCGTCAGGTCGTACCCTGCATCGGTAATACCCTGTATATCGAACTCAAGCAGTAAATCGCCCTGCTTAACCACCGCGTCCACCGCGACGTGCGGCGTGAAGAATTTGCCGTCGAGCTTCACCGTATCAATGCCGACGTGGATCAGGATTTCAGCGCCGTCCTCGGATTCAATTCCGATGGCGTGATGCGTTTTAAACAGGGAGGCGATGGTGCCGTTGACCGGTGAAACGACACGCCCGATGATTGGCACGACAGCCACGCCTTTACCCAGCAAACCGCTGGCAAACGTCGGGTCTTTCACCTCTTCAAGCGCTACGCACGGGCCGGTCATCGGGCTGCCAATCAGCGTTTTACCGCGCGGTGCCTGTATCGATTCCGCGACCACTTTGGGATCGGCAGGCTGAGCAGGCGCTTCTTCTTTCATGCCGAAGAACCAGGTTGCCAGCGCGGCAAAGAGAAGCGCAACAACGGTGCCGACAATCGCGGCAGTCACGCTCTGGTCAAAGCCGGTTGGCGGGATCACCTGGGTGAAAGTGAAAATACTGGCGAAACCGAAGGAGTAGGCGGTGGTCTGGAAATACCCGAGGATCGCCCCGCCCAGCGCTCCACCGACGCAGCCAAAGATAAACGGGCGACGACGCGGTAAGTTGATGCCGTACACCGCCGGTTCAGTGATGCCGAAAATCCCGGCGCTGATGGCTGAACCCGCCAATGCTTTTGTGCGTGCATCTTTGGCGCGCAGCATCACGCCGATGACCGCGCCAACCTGCCCCATCACCGCAGGCAGTAAAAGTGGCAGCATGGTGTCATGACCGAGAATACTGAAGTTGTTGATCATCAATGGCACCAGCCCCCAGTGCAGGCCGAAGATCACACAGACCTGCCATAGCGCGCCCATAAAGCCACCCGCCACCAGCGGACTGATGTGATAAACGAACTGATAGCCGTTCGCCAGCTGCTGGCTGGCCCACGTGGCCACAGGGCCGATGACCAGGAAGGTCAGCGGGACAATTACCATCAGACAAATCAGCGGGGTGATAAAATTACGTACTGCGCCAGGCAGGATTTTCATCGCCCGTTTTTCCAGCCAGCTGGAAGCCCACGCCGCAAGGATCACCGGGATAACCGATGAGGCATAGTTAATGAAGACCAGCGGAATACCGAAGAAATGCTCGTTATGTGCGCTGGCCTGCTGGGCATCGAAGGCGGAGATCATCAGCGGATGCACCATCGCACCGCCGATCATCATCGTGACAAACGGATTACCGCCGAATTTTTTACCGGCAGTAAAACCAATCACTAATGGGAAGAAATAGAACATGGCGTCGCTGGCTGCGAACCAGACTTTGTACGTCCCGCTCTCCGGCACCAGCCAGCCACAGGCCAGCGACAGCGCCAGAAAACCTTTGAGAATACCCGATGCGGCCATGATGCCGATAAACGGGGTAAAAATGCCGGAGATGATATCAATCGCCCTGGCGAAAAGGCTGCCCTTATCCCCCGAGTCTTCCCCACCGTCTTCTGAAAGCGAGCTGCTTTTTATCAACGCTTCGTACACTGCGCCAACATGATTGCCAATCACGACCTGAAACTGACCGCCGCTTTCCACTACCATTATCACGCCGGGATTTTTTTTCAGGCCTTCTGCATCGGCCTTATGCGTATCTTTCAGTTTAAAACGTAAACGGGTAGCGCAATGGACCACGCTGTTAACGTTCTCTTTTCCACCGACACCGCGAAGAATTTCTTCGGCTAAGCTTTTATATTCCATGGTGTTATCTCATCAGAGTAATGGCATCGTGCACAACATTGCCGGTATTTTTAACGGGGCGGCCGGCCCCTGAATTCAGGCCAAAAAAAAACCTAAACGTCCGGCCTCTCCGCGTTAGGCGAAGAGACAAGAAGTTTAGGTTTTGCCTGTCAGACAGTAACAATCCTGCTTTCTGACAATGATTCTCAGTCGAATCGTCTACAGAAACAAGCCGTAATAATGGGTAAAACATGGAAATGTGACCCGCTTCCGGTTTTGCGCAGAAGTGTGATGTGGCGCGTTATTTAACAGATGCAGCGACAGACTCCAGACGTTAAATAGCTCATTTAACGTTGAAAATTTAGTGAGCCGGATATCACGGCCTTGGTAACCGTTTACCCGTTACGCTATAATTCATCGTCGCGGCAAAATCCGCGATCGGGATTCTCAACCTGAATGTTCACTGGCGACATGGAATGCGCACTCGCATTTCACGTCTGAGTCTGCGCACACCTATTGCCTGTACAAACAACAAGCAATATCTCAATGGTGGCTCAGGCGGGGCTGACTTAGGTCAGGCCGGTATCCAGTAGAACCGGTGTTGAGAACCCCGTCAGGGCTACCACCAGTGAGATTCTCAACTCCAGTGGTCGCCATAAATCTAATCTACTGGACAATGTTATATGAAAGACAAGCCAAGGCAGGCACTCCCCCCTCTTCTGTTTATTGTGCGCCCCCGTTCTCCAAAGGTGGCCGTATTATGATAACCAGAGAAGACTGGCATCCCGCCGATATCATCGCGGCAATCCGCAAGAAAGGTTCAACGTTGACGGCGCTCTCTCGTGAGTCCGGACTGGGTTCTTCCACACTTTCTAACACCCTGTCACGACGATGGCCTAAAGGCGAAATGATCATCGCGCAAATGATTGGTGTTCCGGCCTGGGAAATCTGGCCAAGCCGTTACTACAATGCCAAGGGTGAGTTAGTTGTGCCGAAGTTGCGTACCCCTAAAGCGGAAGCGTAATCCGTGACGCGGTGGAAGCCTGTCTTTCACCGCAATTTGTCCTATGGTATTGATTCCTTTGTGGTGAACTGCAAAAAGCAAAACGGACGCGAAAGCGCCCGTTAGGAATTTTATTGTCAAACGACCGGTTTTATTCTTCCGCGCGAGAAAGTCCAAAGTGCTTATACGCATGATTGGTCGCCATGCGGCCACGCGGCGTCCGCTGAATAAAGCCCTGCTGGATCAGGAAGGGTTCAATCACATCCTCAATCGTTTCCCGTTCCTCACCAATCGCTGCCGCCAGGTTATCCAGCCCCACCGGGCCGCCGGAAAATTTATCAATAATGGCCAGCAATAGTTTGCGGTCCATGTAATCAAAACCTTCGGCATCGACGTCAAGCATATCCAGCGCGCCGTTGGCGACATCACCGTTAATCGTCCCGTCGCCTTTAACTTCGGCGAAATCGCGCACGCGGCGCAGCAGACGGTTGGCGATACGCGGCGTACCGCGAGAACGGCGGGCAATCTGATGCGCGCCCTCTTCTGACAGTTCCAGCCCCAGGCATAATGCGCTGCGCCCGACGATGTGTTGTAAATCGGCCACCTGATAGAACTCAAGTCGTTGCACAATACCGAAACGGTCGCGCAACGGCGACGTCAGCGAACCGGCGCGTGTAGTAGCACCAATCAAGGTAAACGGAGGTAAATCGAGTTTGATGGAACGCGCGGCAGGCCCTTCGCCGATCATGATATCCAGCTGATAGTCTTCCATCGCAGGATACAGAATCTCTTCAACCACCGGCGACAGACGATGAATTTCATCAATGAACAGCACGTCGTGTGGCTCAAGGTTGGTCAGCATCGCCGCCAGATCGCCAGCTTTTTCCAGCACCGGGCCAGACGTGGTGCGCAGATTCACGCCCATCTCATTGGCCACGATATTGGCGAGCGTGGTTTTACCCAGCCCCGGCGGCCCGAAAATCAGCAGGTGATCGAGTGCATCTTTACGTTGCTTAGCCGCCTGAATAAAGATTTCCATCTGCGAACGGACGTGCGGCTGGCCGACATACTCCGACAGCAGCTTCGGGCGGATCGCACGGTCAATGACTTCTTCTTCCGTAGTGAAGACTTCGGACGAAATCAGGCGGTCAGCTTCGATCATCTCTTACCTCACAGCGCAGCGCGCAGCGCCTCTCTAATCAACGTTTCGGATTCAGCACCCGGTTTGGCAACTTTGCTGATCATCCGGCTGGCTTCCGGTGGTTTGTAACCCAGTGAAATCAGGGCTGCGACGGCTTCGCCTTCGGCATCAGATTCTTTAGTTTTCGACGACGATGCAGGTAGCGTGATATCAGTATGATTGTTAAATAGATCACCGTTTAATCCTTTAAACCGGTCTTTCATCTCGACAACCAGGCGCTCTGCGGTTTTCTTACCCACACCCGGTAACTTAATTAACGCGGTGATTTCTTCCTTTTCCACCGCACTGACAAACTGTTGAGCCGACATGCCTGATAAAATCGCCAGCGCCAGTTTTGGCCCGACACCGTTGACTTTAATCAGCTCACGAAACAGCGCACGTTCTTGTTTGTCATTGAATCCATACAACAGTTGCGCATCTTCGCGGACGATAAACTGCGTGAAGATGATAGCTTCCTGACCCAGGTCCGGCAATTCGTAAAAACAGGTCATCGGCAACTGCACTTCATAGCCCACGCCGTTGGTTTCCAGCAGCACCAAAGGTGGCTGCTTTTCCAGAATAATGCCTCGTAGTCTGCCTATCACGTTCATTTTCCTTATCGGGTCAAAAACTGCGATGTTTATATCATAAAAAAGGCTGGATGGATATCCAGCCTAATGGACTTGCGGCGTCTATCGCATACGCCCGCGCGCCATCTGTAATTTGTCCGTACTAAGACGGATTGCGTTCTGGCTCATATGGCAATGCGTAATAGCAATAGCCAGCGCATCGGCGGCATCCGCCTGCGGATTAGCCGGTAATTTCAGCAACGATCGCACCATATGCTGAACCTGCGATTTCTCTGCGGCACCTGTACCCACAACGGTCTGCTTAACCTGTCGCGCAGCGTATTCAAACACCGGTAAATCCTGATTCACGGCGGCGACAATCGCCGCACCGCGTGCCTGGCCGAGTTTTAACGCGGAATCGGCGTTTTTCGCCATAAATACAGATTCGATGGCAAAAAAGTCAGGCTGGAACTGGGTAATGATTTCCGACACACCGGCGTAAATCAGTTTCAGACGCCCGGGCATATCGTCCACCACGGTGCGGATACAACCGCTGCCGAGATAGCTCAGCTGACGCCCTGTCTGGCGGATAATGCCATAGCCGGTAATACGCGAACCGGGGTCGATCCCCAGAATAATAGCCATAGCCGCTCAACGCCTTGTGTTGTCGTTTTTATTAGAAAGTGGGGAGAGTATAAACTGCTGCGGGATAACAGGATAGCCAGCCGGTGGAAACCACCGGCTGCACGGAAATTACAGAGTTTCTGCAATCTCGTCTGAGATTTCACCGTTGTGGTAAACCTCTTGTACATCGTCACAATCTTCCAGCATGTCGATCAGGCGCAACAGTTTAGGCGCAGTGTCTGCATCCATGTCGGCTTTGGTCGATGGGATCATAGTGACTTCTGCGGAGTCGGCTTTGAAACCGGCCGCTTCCAGTGCGTCTTTCACATCGCCCAGACTTTCCCAGGCTGTGAACACGTCAATCGCGCCATCGTCATAAGAGACGATATCTTCTGCGCCCGCTTCCAGAGCGGCTTCCATCACCACATCTTCATCCAGACCCGGCGCAAAAGAGATCACACCTTTTTTGGAGAAGAGGTAAGAAACGGAACCGTCAGTGCCCAGATTGCCACCGGTTTTGTTGAAGGCGTGACGCACTTCAGCCACGGTACGGTTGCGGTTGTCACTCAGGCATTCCACCATGACTGCTGAACCACCTGGACCGTAACCTTCATAAATGATGGTTTCCATGTTGGTATCGTCATCGCCGCCCACGCCACGCGCGACGGCGCGGTTCAGGGTGTCACGGGTCATGTTGTTAGACAGCGCTTTATCGATAGCTGCGCGAAGACGCGGGTTAGCCGCCGGATCGCCACCACCGAGTTTTGCTGCCGTCACCAGTTCACGAATGATTTTGGTGAAAATTTTGCCACGCTTAGAATCTTGCGCCGCTTTGCGGTGCTTGGTGTTGGCCCATTTACTGTGACCTGCCATAACAAATCTCCAAAAAGTCTAAAGTCTTAACAGACCGAATAGTTTACAAATTCTTCAATCGCCTGCTGGTTGCTCGGGGACACCGTCAGCGCTGCCGCTGCCGTTTTGTCGAGCCAACGGTAAGCATGATGCTCGGTAAGTTCCACATCACGCTCCTCCGGTAATGCCAGACAGAACCAGTGCTCTTTGTTGCGGGTCACGCCGGGAGCATAGCGATGGCGCAAATGCGCAAATATTTCAAAATCCACACAGCGATCGCAGTCTTGCAGAGTCAGGTTTTCACCTGCAATGTCGATACCGACCTCTTCCATGACTTCGCGCTGCGTGGTGTCTTTCGGGGATTCCCCGTCTTCCAGACTGCCGGTTACCGACTGCCAGAAATTCGGGTCATCCTTTCGTTGTAGCATCAGCACCCTGCCGGTGTTTCTGGCGTAGATGACGCACAGTATCGACTCAGGACGCTTGTCGCTCATTAGTTATTCTCTGTATTTGTGTCTGGCGTCACTTCTTTTTTCGCCACTACCGCAATACCCAGTTCCAGCAGTGACGCCGGATTAGCAAAGCTTGGCGCTTCAGTCATCAGACAGGCCGCTGCGGTAGTTTTCGGGAAGGCGATGACGTCACGGATGTTGTCGGTACCGGTCAGCAACATCACCAGACGATCCAGACCAAAGGCCAGACCGGCGTGTGGCGGCGTGCCATATTTCAGGGCGTCGAGCAGGAAGCCGAATTTCTCGCGCTGTTCGTGTTCGTTAATGCCCAGAATGCTGAACACGGTCTGCTGCATTTCGCTGCGGTGAATACGCACGGAACCGCCGCCGACTTCGTAACCGTTGATCACCATGTCGTAGGCGTTGGCGATCGCAGAAACCGGGTTGGCTGCCAGCTCATCTGCGCTCATCTCTTTCGGTGCGGTGAACGGATGGTGCATCGCGCTCAGGCCGCCTTCGTCGGTGTCTTCAAACATCGGGAAGTCGATAACCCAGAGCGGTGCCCACACGTCGTCTTGAGTGATTTTCAGGTCACGGCCGACTTTCAGACGCAGTGCGCCGATGGCGTCAGTCACGATTTTCGCGCTGGCTGCGCCGAAGAAGATCATATCGCCGTCTTGTGCGCCGGTACGTTCGATCAGTGCAGAGAGCAAACCAGCGTTGAGGAACTTAGCGACCGGGCTCTGAATACCTTCAAGACCTTTCGCCACTTCGTTCACTTTGATGTAAGCCAGACCTTTCGCGCCGTAGATTTCGATGAATTTCGCGTATTCGTCGATTTGTTTACGGCTCAGTGATGCCCCACCCGGTACGCGCAACGCGGCCACGCGGCCTTTCGGATCGTTGGCCGGATCGGCAAACACTTTGAACTCGATGTCTTTCATCAGGTCCGCAACGTCAACCATTTCCATCGGGTTACGCAGGTCAGGTTTGTCAGAACCGAAACGACGCATCGCTTCTGCATAAGTCATGATCGGGAAATCGCCCAGATCCACGCCTTTGATTTCCTGCCACAGTTCGCGCGCCAGTTTCTCCATCACTTCACGCACTTGCTCGGCGCTCATGAAGGAGGTTTCAACATCGATCTGAGTAAATTCTGGCTGCCGGTCAGCACGTAAATCTTCATCACGGAAGCATTTGACTACCTGATAATAACGGTCGAAACCGGACATCATCAGCAGCTGTTTGAACAGCTGTGGGGATTGAGGCAGCGCGTAGAACTTCCCTTTATGGACACGGCTTGGTACCAGGTAATCGCGCGCGCCTTCCGGTGTGGCCTTGGTCAGCATCGGAGTTTCGATATCGAGGAAGTCATGGCTGTCCATGAAACGGCGTACGAAACTGGTGATTTTTGCGCGCGCTTTCAGGCGATTGGCCATCTCAGGGCGGCGCAGATCCAGATAGCGGTATTTCAGACGCGCTTCTTCGGAGTTCACGTGATTGGAGTCTAGCGGCAGGGATTCTGAGCGGTTGATGATGTTCAGACCGCTTGCGAACACTTCCACTTCACCGGTCGCCATGTCTTTATTGAACTGGCTTTCAGGGCGCGCACGGACGGTGCCGGTCAGCTGGATACAGAATTCATTGCGCAGCTCAGAGGCCAGTTTGTAGGCGTCGGCCTGATCCGGATCGAAGAAAACCTGCACGATGCCTTCGCGGTCACGCATATCGATGAAAATCAGACCACCCAAATCGCGTCGACGGTTAACCCAGCCACACAATGTCACTTCCTGGCCCACATTGGACGCATTCAGCTTTCCACAATATACAGTACGCATAACGGTATCCTTTTGATCCCACTACCCGGCCTCACTGCGCACAGGTACAGAAACGGTTATTCACTCTGGTCGCCCGCCCGCAAAACACTGCGGCGCGCGGAATAGGTTTGCTTATGTTCTAAATCTAAGCTTCTAAAAAAGGAGGCTATTATAAAGGAATTTCCTTCGCAGGATAAGTGCGAACACGTCACGGCTGGCGGGGAAATTCACTCATGTTGCCTGCTACACATAATTTAACAAAATTATCCCCAAATTGACCCACGCGTTAGCATAGACTCGCGCATTCCCCTTTGTACACGCTGTTCATTATTCCTTTCGCTATTAATGAGATAACCGGGAGCTATACGCCATGAAACTTGACCCTAAAACCACCGCACTGGTACTGATCGATTTACAGAAAGGGATCCTGCCGTTTGCAGGCGGCCCACACACAGCGCAGCAGGTGCTGGATAACGCGACAGAACTGGCAAACCGCTTTCGTAAACTGGGCGCATCGGTCGTCATGGTTCGCGTGGGCTGGTCCGATTCTTTCGACGAAGCGCTGAAACAACCGGTTGATGTCCCGGCGGCTGCTCCTGAAGGCGGTTTGCCTGCCAGCTGGTGGGAATTCCCGGAGCAACTGGCGGTTACCGACAAAGATTTACTGGTGGTGAAGCGCCAGTGGGGCGCGTTCTACGGCACCGATCTGGATCTTCAGCTGCGCCGTCGTGGCATTAAAAGCATCGTGCTGGCGGGTATCTCTACTAACATCGGCGTTGAGTCTACCGCGCGTAACGCCTGGGAACACGGTTATGAGCTGGTGATCGCCGAAGATGCATGCAGCGCGCACAACAATGAACATCATCAGTCCAGCGTGCAGTTTATTTTCCCGCGCATCAGCCGCGTACGTTCCACCGCCGAAGTACTTGCCGCTCTGCCACAGTAACGTTACCCTGCCTCAAGGCATTGTTTTTGCTATCCAGACGCCGCCCGCAGAGGCGGCGTTTTCATAAGGAAGAACGGGAGAATACCGGCATGTATATTGGTTTACCGCAATGGCATCACAGCGCCTGGGCACGCATCGGACTGCGCGATTTGGCGGATTACGCGCGGTATTTCAACTGTGTCGAAGGCAACACCACCTTTTATGCCCTGCCAAAACAGGACGTGGTGATGCGCTGGCGTGATATGACGCCGGAAACGTTCCGTTTCTGTTTCAAATTCCCCTCGGCCATCAGCCACAAAGCGGCGCTGGCGGACTGTCAGGAAGATGTCGATACTTTTTATCGCACACTCGAACCTCTTGGCGAACGCATCGGACAGCTGTGGTTGCAGTTGCCCGCGACCTTTGCGCCGCAGCATCTGGATCGTTTGTGGCGATTCCTTGATGCCCTGCCTGCCGGTTTTGATTACGGCGTGGAAGTGCGGCACCTGGATTTCTTTGCCAAAGGCGATGCCGAGCGATGGCTGAATCAAGGTTTATGTCAGCGCGGCGTTAACCGTGCCATTCTCGACAGCCGCCCGGTGCACAGTTCGGGCTCAGTGACCGAAGCCGTTCTTGAAGCCAAACGCAAAAAACCCGTTCTGCCGCTGCACGCCTTAGCCACCGCTTCACGCCCCCTCGTCCGCTTCATCGGCGGCGACCAGCTGGAAGCCAACCGTCCTTTATTCGCACAATGGATCAACAAGCTTCAGGCGTGGGAATCCGAGGGTCTTTCGCCGTATTTATTCATCCATACGCCCGATTGCACCGATGCGCCTCAGCAGGCGCGCAGCCTGTGGCAACAACTGCGCCAGCAGATGCCGTCAGTTCAGCCGGAGCCAGACTGGCCGTTGCAGGATACGTTGTTCTAAAAAATTCACTTTTTCATGACGACAGGTTTTAGTCAGACCGCTATCATAGCCGGGCAGCGGAGAAGAAAAATATTCCGCCGGATTACCTGGAATAACCAAGGAAGTCATCATGATTAGCGCGTTATACGTCGTGCTTGCCGCCATACTGTTGATCAAACTCTCTTTCGATGTTGTACGTTTGCGCATGGAATACCGTATTGCCACCGGTGACGGTGGTTCCTACGAATTGCAGACCGCCATACGCGTGCACGGCAACGCCGTCGAATATCTGCCAATTGGCTGTTTATTACTGCTGTTTATGGAAATGAACGGTGCCGCCGTCTGGATGGTTCACGCCTGCGGCCTGCTTCTGATTGTCGGGCGCTTATTCCACTATTACGGTCTGAAAAACCGCGAATTTACCTGGCGTCGCAACGGCATGGCGGCGACCTATATTTCGCTGGTGCTGATGGTTGTCGTCAATATTATCTATCTGCCGTGGTCGCAGTTCCTCGCCTTCAACTGACTTCGGCCATTTTTCCGGGCAGTTTGCAGTGAACACCGGTGCGCAGGTATCTGCCTGCGCCAGTATCTGCTAAAATCTGCCCTCACTTTTTACCCACACTCTTTTCTGGCCTGACTCACCACTATGGCAAACCACGATACGCTTTTTTCTGCACCAATAGATAAGCTCGGCGACTGGACGTTCGATGAACGCGTGGCCGAAGTTTTCCCCGATATGATCCAACGTTCCGTACCGGGTTATTCCAATATTATCTCTATGATTGGCATGCTCGCCGAACGTTTCGTTCAGCCGGATTCAAATGTCTACGATCTCGGTTGTTCGCTGGGTGCCGCCACGCTTTCCATGCGTCGCAATATCAAGGTGCCGGGCTGCGAAATTATTGCTGTCGATAACTCCCCTGCCATGGTGGAACGCTGCCGTCGTCATATTGATGCGTTCCGCGCCGAAACGCCGGTAACGGTGATTGAATCTGACATTCTGGACATTGAGCTGAAAAACGCCTCGATGGTGGTGCTGAACTTCACGCTGCAATTCCTCGAGCCTGACGATCGTCAGCGCCTGCTCAATCAGGTGTATCAGGGAATGCGTCCGGGGGCTGCGCTGGTGCTGTCGGAAAAATTCAGCTTTGAAGATAAAGATGTCGGCGAACTGCTGTTCAACATGCATCATGATTTCAAGCGCGCCAACGGTTACAGCGAGCTGGAAATCAGCCAGAAACGCAGCATGCTTGAAAATGTCATGCTGACCGATTCGGTCGAAACCCACAAAACCCGCCTGCGTCAGGCCGGTTTCCAGCACACGGAAGTCTGGTTCCAGTGCTTTAACTTCGGCTCACTGATTGCGCTGAAAGCCGGAGAACCCGCATGATCGATTTTGGTGATTTTTACCGTGTCATCGCCAAAGGACCGCTGAGCCCGTGGCTAAACACCCTTCCATCTCAGCTGACCGCGTGGCAGAAAGAATCCCTGCATGGCAAATTCAAACTGTGGTTTAACTCGGTAGACCGCCTGCCGCTGATTAAGCCGGAACGCCTGGATTTGCTACACAGTGTCACCGCCAATATGGAAACGCCGTTGCCGGCTGGCCAGCGCGAAGGGATCGAAAACCTGTTGCGTAATATGATGCCGTGGCGCAAAGGCCCGTTCTCGCTGTACGACGTTGAAATCAATACCGAATGGCGTTCAGACTGGAAATGGGATCGCGTTCTGCCGCATATTTCTCCCCTCACCGGGCGCACCATTCTGGACGTCGGCTGCGGCAGCGGTTATCACATGTGGCGCATGATTGGCGCAGGCGCCCATCTGGCGGTCGGTATCGACCCGATGCAGCTCTTCCTCTGCCAGTTCGAAGCCGTGCGTAAATTACTGGGTGGCGATCAGCGTGCGCATTTACTGCCGCTGGGCATCGAGCAGCTGCCAGAGCTGAACGCGTTCGACACCGTATTCTCGATGGGCGTGCTGTATCACCGCCGTTCGCCGCTGGATCATCTGTATCAGCTAAAAAATCAGCTGGTGAACGGTGGCGAACTGGTGCTTGAGACTTTAGTGGTTGAAGGCGACAGCCAGCAGGTACTGGTGCCGGGCGATCGTTATGCACAGATGGGCAATATCTACTTCATCCCTTCTGCCGATGCGCTGAAGGACTGGCTGATCAAATGTGGCTTTGTGGATGTGCGCATTGCTAACGTGAGTGTCACCACCGTTGAAGAACAGCGCCGCACAGACTGGATGACCAGTGAATCGCTGGCCGAGTTCCTCGATCCAAACGATCCGACCAAAACCATCGAAGGCTATCCGGCACCCCGCCGCGCACTGCTTATCGCCCGCAAGCCGTAATTCTGCTTTTACTCCCGTCATCAGGCGGGAGTCATCCTCCGATATTTGCCTACACGTTCTGTAACACCATCAGCAACAACTTCAGTGAAAAAGGTCTAACCTTTTATTATTGCTATCCGTTTGTTGTGAAAGAGATCGTCGTTAACGTTTTGGGAGGAAATATGAAGTTCCCTAAAGGCAGTATCGTTAAACACAGATCCGGTGATATCAAAGGTACCGTCATCAATGCGTTTGAATCAGAAAAGGGAAATGTGTCGTACTACGTGACGTGGGGAGACGGCACCAGCAGCATGCATCAGGAAAATGAGCTGCATTGGGCCAATATTGACGTCGCCATCCGCATTAAAAACTTTTATGAGAAGTAGCCTGACTGCCCGTACCGCAACATAAGTGGCGATAAACCCGCCGGATTAACGACACTTTTTTGACATTAACGCGCGCTGCGTTACAGGCCTTTGTAAAGCTTCCGCTTTATGCGCTTAATTGATGGATTGATTACTGCTTTTTCGTGTATAAATTCGGCCAAACTTATTCATCAGTATCGCGATGCTTTCAGCTTCGCGGGGAAAATCATGCGCAGAAAGATCCGCTTCCTTTTAGACAGAGCCTTTATCGTTTTCGGCCTATTTATTATGTGTCTGGTGGTGAAAGCCGGAATGTTTGGCGTAGCGTTGCTGACCTGGGGTTAATGGCGGCCGCCGGCTAAAAGAGTAGCACTAATAAACTGCAATAAATTGCGCGCACAAAAAAAGCCCCGCCAACATGACGGGGCCTGGTACTTGCGCAGGGCGACGCAATAAGGGTCGTGAGACCCAATAAAACTGTTGGCGTAATTAAAACTGCTTAATTACGCCGTGCGTGATATTTCATCGTCGAATTGCAATGTGCTTTTCATTGCAGCAACAATATCGCCGTCCACGCAATAACGACTGAATTCATCAAAATCTGTGTCAGAACTCATGGTGACACCGGCTTTCCGGTAGCGCATAGAAGATTTCACCTGACGCCCTGCCGAACTGTGCAATTCGGTCAGGCCGATATCCACAAACTTTTGCAGATTGGTCAGACGTACTCCCGCACCCGCCATAATGATAGGACCACGAGTGAGCTGATTCAGTTCCCGTAACATCGGTAATCCAACTTCAGCGTTCTGCTGCTGGCCAGAAGTCAGAATGCGCGCCACCCCTAACTGAGTCAACTGCTCCAGCGCAACCTTTGGATTAAGGCACATATCAAAGGCTCGATGAAACGTCACCGCCATCTCGCCGCACAGCGCCATGACTTCCCACATGCGCGGCATATCGATATGCCCTTCCGCATCCAGCATCCCGACCACCACGCCCGGGAACCCCATATCACGGATACAAGCGACGTCACTTTTCAGCACGTCGAATTCACTCTGGCTATAGCAAAAGTCACCACCCCGCGGGCGAACAATCGGATGCACCGGGATCGTCACTTTTTCCCTTGCCAGTTTGAGGGTGCCATAGCTTGGCGTGATCCCTCCGTCGGCCTGACTCGCGCACAACTCGACGCGATCGGCTCCGGCCTGTTCTGCCGTAAGCGCACAATCCACGCTGTAACAACACACTTCTAACTTAGTCATGTGACCTCTCCTGATAACGGCATTATGCTACAACACTTGTTTGTAACCGGCCATGTCGCGTAGGCTCTTACAGATGAGCATCCCCGCCCAATTGCTTATTGCTTACTTAGGAAAACTAACTATGGCACTCAATTTTGATTTACGGGTAGACCGCAGTCACAGTGATAGCGTTAAGTGGAATAAATACCATAATCAGGATGTCATTCCGCTTTGGGTAGCAGATACCGATTTCACTGCCCCGCCGCAGGTCATTAAAGAATTACAACAGCGCGTCGCCGAGGGCGTTTTTGGTTACGGTTTTACGCCACCCGAACTGACTGAGTTAGTGGTCGCACGCATGGCCGAACGCTATGACTGGCAGATCCAGCCCGACTGGATTGTCTGGTTGCCCGGCCTGGTGTGTGGCCTGAACGTCGCCGTACGTGCAAACGTCACGCCAGAGCAAAGCAGCCTGGTCCCCATGCCAATGTACCCGCCTTTTATTCAGGCGGCAGAGTCAGAAGGCCGTCAGTACAAAGCCATTGCGGTAAAACAACAGCAACAACGCTGGGTGGCAGATTTTGCTTCTGCACAAAGGCAGCTCGACGGCAGTGAAAGCCTGTTAATGCTGTGCAACCCGTATAATCCGGGTGGCACGGTGTACCGCCGCGAAGAATTGCTGGAACAGCAGGCATTCGCCAAACGCCACAATCTGGTGGTGTGCTCAGACGAAATCCACTGCGATCTGATTCTGGAGCCCGGCCTCAAACACATTCCCTTTGCGTCACTCAATGACGATGCCGCACAGCGTTCAATTACGCTTCTCGCGCCTTCAAAAACTTTCAATCTGGCCGGTCTGGGCGCATCGATGGCGATTATCCCGAATCCGCAATTACGCCGTAAATTCCTCGAAACCAGCAAAGGCATCGTTCCGCACGTCAACATTCTGGCATTCGTCGCTGCAACTGCAGCCTATCGTGATGGCGACGAATGGCTGAGAGCCCAGCTCGATTACCTGCGTGATAACCGTGAACTCGTGACGCGCCGGATCAACGCGATGCCGGGCCTGAAGATGGTTGCACCGGAAGGTACCTACCTCGGCTGGATCGACGCCAGCGCTTTGCCGGTCACAGACCCCTACCGCTTCTTCGTGGAGGCCGGCGTTGGTTTTACTTCAGGCGCGGAATTTGGCGAGCCTAAGTTCGTGCGTATCAATTTCGGTTGCCAGCGCGCGCTGCTGGAAAAAGCACTGGATCGCATGGACATCGCCCTTCAGGCGCTGGCAGATTAATCCTGTTCCCGTTCGCTGGCGACTATCTCCCGCAGGCTATGCGGGTGAAATTTGATAGTCACTGACCCGTCGGTGATCGCCAGCGTCGGGTTGGGCAGGCGTTCGTTCTCACCTTTAGGCGAACTTTGTTTGAGTTTGATACCTGGCATAATTAGCGCGTCATCGGCGATCAGCGCCAGTGCACGGGTATAGAGCTCATCTTCAACGCCCGGCAACACAATCTCGATGTGTTCCCAGCCCTCATGCGGATATCGCTTCTCGCCCGGATACGGCAATTCCACCAAATCGATTTTCAGCGGGCCAACCGTCAGCGGTTCGTTGAGCGTGAACAGACAAATGGGACGCCCGTTGATCTGGGTTTCATTCAGTAACGAACCGCATTTTACCAGCCCTGCACGCCAGCGATCCGCCGTGGTATTTTGATGACAGCGCACGGAGATATGATCAGCATGGAAATCTCCCAAATTTACCTGCAACTTCGCGGCGAATGCCGTCAATACGCGGGCAAAGCGTGGCAGATCATCGACTAAATCTTGTAACTCAGGCACATGTTTCATGACGGGCATCCTAACTCTTTTCAATTTGCAAATCTTCCGGGGCGGGTAATTTACACAGGCTTTCATTCGTTTGCCAGAGACATGCCGCAGAATCGGGTTTTCCACTCTCTGAAAGGTGCGGCGATACTGACTCCCTATGGCTGATATGATATAAACACGCATCATTTTCGGTTAATCCGCTTAAAGCGGATAATCAGTAAACAACTACATTCTTCCCCTCAATCTTTCGGGTTGCATCAAGGCAGCCAACGCAGAGGCAGCACGAAAGATGACGGGGATAACACATAAGGTAATCCGGTGAATATTCAGTCACTTCTTTCAGAAAAAGTCAGCCAGGCGCTGATCGCTGCAGGCGCATCTGCCGACAGCGAAGCGCAAGTCCGTCAGTCCGCCAAAGCACAGTTTGGCGACTATCAGGCTAACGGCGTTATGTCAGTGGCAAAAAAACTTGGTATGCCACCACGACAACTGGCAGAGAAAGTGGTTGAACTGTTGGATCTGAGCGGCATCGCTAATAAAGTCGAAATCGCCGGGCCGGGATTCATCAATATCTTCCTTGATCCTGCCTTTGTAGGTGCACACGTCGACAGCGCGCTGACCGCGCCTAAACTGGGCATCACGCCGGTTGAGCCGCAGACCATCGTAATCGACTATTCCGCGCCAAATGTGGCAAAAGAGATGCACGTTGGCCACATTCGCTCCACCATCATTGGTGACGCGGCGGTGCGTACTAACGAATTCCTCGGCCATAAAGTAATCCGCGCAAACCATGTGGGTGACTGGGGTACGCAGTTCGGCATGCTGATCGCCTACCTCGAAAAAGTGCAGAACGAAAACGCCGGTGACATGAATCTGGCTGACCTTGAAGAGTTCTATCGCGCGGCCAAGAAAAACTACGACGAAGATGAAGATTTCGCCCTGCGCGCCCGTGGTTACGTGGTAAAACTGCAAGGCGGCGACGAATACTGCCGTCAGATGTGGCGCAAACTGGTGGATGTCACCATGGCGCAAAACCAGCTGACCTATAACCGCCTGAACGTGACGCTGACTGAAGACGACGTGATGGGTGAAAGCCTGTACAACGATATGCTGCCGGGTATCGTGTCTGATTTACAGGCCAAAGGTCTGGCAGTGGACAGCGAAGGCGCTGTCGTCGTGTACCTTGATGAATATAAGAACAAAGACGGCGATCCGATGGGTGTTATCATCCGTAAAAAGGATGGCGGCTACCTTTACACCACCACCGATATCGCCTGTGCGAAATACCGCTACGAAACGCTGGGCGCCGATCGCGTGTTGTATTACATCGACTCCCGTCAGCATCAGCACTTGATGCAGGCGTGGACCATCGCGCGCAAGGCCGGTTATGTGCCGGATTCCGTGGCGCTTGAGCACCACATGTTCGGCATGATGCTGGGCAAGGACGGTAAACCGTTCAAAACCCGTTCAGGCGGCACGGTGAAACTGTCCGATCTGCTCGATGAAGCCATTGATCGCGCGCGTAAGCTCATCACTGAGAAAAACCCGGAACTGAAAGACGCCGAAGAACTGGATAAGCTGGTTAACGCCGTCGGTATCGGCGCGATCAAATATGCTGATCTCTCGAAAAGCCGTACTACAGACTACATCTTCGACTGGGATAATATGCTCGCGTTCGAAGGCAATACCGCGCCTTACATGCAGTATGCCTACACCCGCGTCGCGTCTATCTTCAAACGTGCCGACATCGACGTGAACAGCCTGACCCAGCCGGTGGTGCTGCGCGAAGAGCGTGAAGCCGCGCTGGCGACCCGCCTGTTGCAGTTCGAAGAAGTGCTGACCGTCGTTGCCCGCGAAGGCACGCCACACACCATGTGTGCGTATCTGTATGACGTTGCCGGCCTGTTCTCCAGCTTCTACGAACACTGCCCGATCCTTAATGCAGAAGATGAAACCAGCCGTAACAGCCGTCTGAAGCTGGCTCTGTTAACCCAGCGCACGCTGAAAACCGGCCTGGATACGCTGGGTATCGAAACTGTAGAACGTATGTAATCTGCATTAACTGAATTTCGCAGACAATAAAAAAGGGCGCTCAGCGCCCTTTTCTGTTTCTGTCATCTCAGCCAGTTAATCCAGCCGTCGCGCAAACTCTTTCACACGAAAACCTAACAGGCCGAGCACGGCGAAGTACGCCACCACGCCCGCGGCAACCACTGCCGCAAGACGCGCCAGACGATAAGCCATTCCGCCGACGTCCCAGGCAGGCATCAGCCACATCATGCCGACAAGCGCGGCTGACATCGCGATAACCGCCACAAACAGTTTAATCAGGAAGATTCTCCAGCCCGGCTGCGGCTGGAAGATATCCTGTTTACGCAACTGCCAGTAAAGCAGCGAGGCGTTGAGGCAGGCGGCCAGACCGATGGACAGCGAAAGCCCGGCGTGTTTCAGCGGCCCGATAAAGGCCAGGTTCATCACCTGCGTCATCAGCAACGTAATCATGGCGATCTTCACCGGCGTTTTGATGTCCTGACGTGAATAGAAGCCCGGTGCCAGCACTTTGACCACGATAAGTCCCATCAGGCCGACGGAGTACGCCACCAGCGCGCGTTGCGTCATCGATGCATCGAAGGCGCTGAATTTACCGTACTGAAACAGTGCGACGGTCAGCGGTTTCGCCAAAATGCCCAGCGCAACGGAGCTTGGCAGCGCCAGCAGGAAACACAGGCGCAGCCCCCAGTCCATCAGGCGATTGTATTCAGCATGATTTCCACTGGAGAAACTGCGCGCCAGCGATGGCAGCAAAATGGTGCCCAACGCCACGCCCAGCACACCGGACGGGAACTCCATCAGACGGTCAGCGTAGTACATCCACGATACCGAACCCGAAACCAGAAACGAGGCAAAAATGGTGTTGATGATCAGTGAAATCTGGCTCACTGAAACACCCAGAATCGCCGGGCCCATCTGGCGCATCACACGCCACACACCAGCATCTTTCAAATTCAGACGCGGCAGCACCAGCATGCCAATTTTTTTCAGGTGAGGAAGCTGATAACCCAATTGCAAAACGCCACCGGCGACCACTGCCCAGGCCAGCGCGAGCACCGGCGGATGAAAGTAAGGTGCGGCGAACAGCGCAAAACCGATCATGCTGACGTTAAGAAACGTCGGGGCAAATGCAGGTATCGAGAAACGGTTCCAGGTATTGAGGATCGCCCCGGCCAGCGAAGCCAGAGAAATCAGCAGGATATAAGGGAAAGTAATACGCAACAGAGAACTGGTCAGCGCGAATTTATCCGGAGAATCGACAAAACCGGGCGCGGTGATATAAATCACCCACGGTGCGGCAAACATGCCGAGTATGGTCACCACCGCCAGCACCAGCGTCAGCAAACCTGACACATAGGCGATAAACGTCCGCGTGGCCTCTTCGCCCTGCTGGGTTTTATATTCGGCAAGTATCGGCACAAAGGCCTGAGAGAACGCGCCTTCGGCAAAGATCCGGCGCAGCAAATTGGGCAATTTAAACGCCACAAAGAAGGCGTCGGTCACCATACCGGCACCAAAAACGCGGGCCACGATGGCGTCGCGCGCAAAGCCTAATACACGTGAAAACATCGTCATGGAACTGACGGCTGCCAAAGATTTAAGTAGGTTCATGTCACTTTTCTTATTTGCCGGTGTTACTTGTAAATCAACGCGTTAAACATCAGAAGTCACCAGCATGGCTTGAAGATGCGCATAGTCTACGCATCCGCCATGCAATAGCCACCGGCAGTTGTTATATATTGTTGCCAGACGACCCTGTGTGGTTTTGTCTCTAATGCTTAATTTTCCAGCAGTTTCTCGATAAAGGCCTGCGCGTAAATTGCCTGCTCACCGCTGGTTTCCGGCGCGGTGTGGTTGCTGACGCAATCGACGAAGTGTTCAATCGCACCGACAAAACCGCGCTGAGTGAGTGTACTTTGCCAGCCTGGCACCGGTAGCTGAGTCAGAACATCCTGCTGTTCTTGGCGCCAGACGCGCATATCATCGAGCTGATAGAACGCACCCTCTGTCACTGCCTGTACGCTTTCACGGGACGAGCCCCCGCGACGGTGCATCGAGGTTGTCACCAGCGTTTCACCGCATAGAAAATGGTGCTCGCCGTAAATCATCTGGTTCGATTCATTCACCTGAATCAGCCCGCTTTCCAGACTCGCATTACCGCCCGCCAGCCACAGCGCGGTATCGACCACGTGCAGATAATCATCCAGCAGCGTAAAACGCAGATCGTTCGGACCGACGCTGTCGGTACGGTGCTTATCCATGCGTACGGACGCCGGATTTTGCATCTGCTCTTTCAACTGACGATACAGCGGCGCAAAGCGACGGTTGAATCCGACCATCAGCGCTTTACCCGCTTTATGCGCTTGCTCGACCAGCTGTTCGGCCTGATCCAGTTCAGCCGCCAGTGGTTTATCGACATAAACATGCACGCCCTGCGCCAGCAACTGGCCGACCACCTCGAAATGGCTGGCGGTGCTGCTGTGCACAAACACCGCATCACACTGGCTGGCCAGTTCGTCGATGCGCGGGAAACAAGTCATGCGATAGCTGTCGCAAACGGCCTGTGCTTTTTGCTGATTCGGCGAAAAGCCGCCAACCAGCGTCCATTTATCCGCGTGGCTGAGCACCGGCAGATAGGCTTTTTGCGCGATGCCGCCCAGCCCGATAACGCCTAAACGAAGTTTACTCACGAGAGATTCCTTTTAATCGGCCAGATGTTGCAGCAGGTTTTCCAGACGCTGTTTCAGTTCAGCGACTTCGGCTTCCAGTGTTTCCACCCGCGCTGCCAGACCTGACTCTTCGGCCACGGCGGAGAATGACGGTTCTTCCGTCGCGCTGGCTACATTACTCACTTCGCCGCTAAACAGATGCATAAACCGGCTTTCACGTTTACCCGGCTCACGCGCCAGCCGCACGCAGAACGGGCCGTCTTCGCGGACGGTCAGTTTTGTGAGGGTTTGTTCAACTTCGGCGACGTCGGCAAAATCATGCAAACGGTTGGTGCGCGTTCGTAATTCGCCCGGCGTTTGCGCACCGCGCAACAGCAGCGTGGTAACCACTGCCACTTCCTGCGGGGAAAATTTGAGATTGCCGAATTCAGAATTACAAAAACGATGCTCATACTTCATGGTGCGCGAACCGCTCAGGGTGCGGATAATGTGTTTTCGCAGCAGCAGATCCAGCGTTTGCTGAACGTCGCTTTCACTCAGATCCATGACCGGTTCACGGTTAGTTTTCTGGTTGCAGGCGGTGGTCAAACCGTTGAGAGTCATCGGATATTGCTCTGGCGTCGTGAGCTGTTTTTCCAGCAAACAGCCCACAACACGGGCCTCCCGGGCACTGAGTTCATGTTTCATCTTGCTCTCCTTATCGGGACGGGGGTGTCCATTCTCGCCAGGTTAACGCAGTCAGTACGTGATCCTGCCATTTACCGTCGATCAGCAAATAGTCTTTCGCATACCCTTCGCGCTCGAAACCGAGACGCTCCAGCAACTGGCCGCTGCGTTTATTGTGCGGCATGTAATTGGCCATAATACGGTGCATTTTTTGCTGACGTTGCATATAACGGATTAGCGACTGCAACGCCTCCTGCATCAACCCCTGCCCCTGCCATTCCTGACCCAGCGAATAACCGAGGAAACAGGCATGGAATGAGCCGCGTAATACATTGCTGAAATTCGCCACGCCCATCACGCGATTTTCATCAGGATCGAGCAAAATGAAATAATAAGCGCTGCCCTGTTTCTGCATTTCGGTAATTAAGCTCAGACGTGCCTGCCACCCTGAAGGATAACAATGACTTTCGTCCCTGACCGGCTCCCAGGGTTTCAGAAATGCCCGGTTCTCCGCATAGTACTCCGCCAGCCGGTGCGCATCGCGATCGTGCACCAGTCGCAGAACCATCCGGTCAGTGGTAAGCCGTACTTTTGGTACGGCAGATTTATAGCCAAACATCCCTTCCCTCCACATCCCGCATGGGTCGATAAATAGAATTTATAGGAAACCATAAAACATGCCTAATTCTGCCAGTCAGAACGCGGCTTGACGATAAAAAAATATTATCTATAGCGCCCTATCTAAATGCCTGTTTCCGGTTCAGACTGGAACGGTCTTTTCTCCTTTCTGTATCCGCCGGACAGGATACAAATAATCGCTCATGGTGAAGCATGTCTCTGGTATCACAAGCTCGGAGCTTGGGTAAGTATTTTCTGTTATTAGACAACGCGCTGGTTATTTTAGGCTTTTTCGTGGTTTTTCCGTTGATCTCGATTCGATTTGTTGATCAGTTGGGATGGGCCGCGATGATCGTCGGTCTGGCGCTGGGTGTCCGGCAGTTAACGCAACAGGGATTAGGGATATTCGGCGGTGCTATCGCCGACCGCTTCGGTGCCAAGCCAATGATCATCACCGGCATGCTGTTACGCGCCGCCGGTTTCGCCACCATGGCGATGGCCGACCAGCCGTGGATTTTAATCTGCTCGTGCATTCTCTCCGGGCTTGGCGGCACGCTGTTCGACCCGCCGCGCACTGCGCTTGTCATCAAACTCACCCGCCCGCATGAGCGCAGCCGCTTTTTCTCACTGATGATGATGCAAGACAGCGCCGGTGCGGTAATTGGCGCGCTGATCGGCAGCTGGCTGCTGCAATATGATTTCCATTATGTCTGCTGGGCCGGTGCGGCAATCTTTGTTCTGGCCGCCGCCTGTAACGCCTGGTTGTTACCCGCCTACCGGATTTCCACGATGCGCACACCGATGCGTGAAGGCATGATGCGCGTACTGCGCGATCGCCGTTTTCTGGCCTACGTGCTGACGCTCACCGGCTATTACATGCTAACCGTGCAAGTCATGCTGATGTTGCCGATTGCGGTAAACGACGTCGCGGGCAGTCCGTCAGCGGTGAAATGGATGTATGCCATCGAAGCCGTGCTTTCTCTGACTTTGCTCTATCCGATCGCCCGCTGGAGCGAAAAACGTTTCCGCCTCGAGCAGCGCCTGATGTTTGGCCTGCTGATCATGACTCTGAGCCTGCTGCCGGTAGGGCTGGTGACATCAATCAACCCGCTGTTGCTGCTCATCGGCTTCTTTTACATTGGCTCAATCATCGCGGAACCGGCGCGCGAGACGCTGAGTGCATCACTGGCCGACGCCCGCGCACGCGGCAGTTATATGGGCTTCAGCCGTCTGGGGCTGGCCCTGGGCGGCGTCATTGGTTATACCGGCGGAGGCTGGATGTATGACACCGGCCGCGCCCTCGAACTGCCTGAATTACCGTGGTTATTACTCGGCGTAGTCGGCTTCATCACCCTCACCGGATTGTACTGGCAATTTAATCTTCGCCGTATCGAACCGGCGATGCTCAACGGCAATTAGTCTGCTTATTAAAACGGCGGTCACAGTATCGCCGTTTGATCTCGCTACCATCTATACCCATACTGGTTTTAACACGTCGATAAAATCCGAACCTACATCCGGCAATTTTCACGCACCCTACAGGTCAACGCCGGCGAAAACAGGAGCTATGAAATATGAAACTTTACGTTTACGAACATTGCCCTTTTTGCGTTAAAGCACGCATGATTTTCGGTCTGAAGAACATTCCCGTTGAGATAAAAGTTCTGCCCAACGATGACGAGAAAACCCCGATTTCGATGGTGGGTAAAAAGATGGTGCCGATCCTGCAAAAACAGGATGGCAGTTTCATGCCAGAAAGTATGGATATCGTGAATTTCATCGATAAAAGTGACGGCAAACCGCTACTGACCGGCGCGACCAACGCTGCCATTGCGACCTGGCTGCGACACGTCTCTGAATATACCGGCCGTCTGTTACTGCCACGCTTTGCCGCTGCGCCACTGGAAGAGTTTGCCACGCCGGAAGCGCGTAAGTATTTCTCCGATAAAAAACAGGCCGCCAGCGGGGATTTCCAGGAGCATCTGAAACACTCCGACGGTCTGGTAAAAAAAATCAGTCAGGATCTGCGCGCCCTCGACAAACTGATCGTCGAGCCTAATGCGGTGAACGGCGAACTGTCTGAGGATGACATCCATCTGTGGCCATTGCTTCGTTCGCTTTCCATTGTTCAGGGCATCGACTGGCCGTCCCGCGTGCAGGCGTACCGCGACAATATGGCGAAACAAACCCAGGTCAATCTGTTCACCGGCATCGCCCGCTGATCCGTCCTCACTCAGCCGGAAGCCCGCTTCCGGCTCATTTTCCTTTTCTTCTGCGCCCCCAGCACTTAGGCTAATCAGCGTTGTCTGATTGGAGTCATGCCGTTTCGCGGTCATGCTGACAAAATAGTGTTCATGTAATGAGGGAAGAATGACTAAACGAATTCTCGGTGCCGCATTTATGCTGTGCGCCACTCTGCTGACCGGCTGTAACCAGCTCACGCAGTACACCATCAGCGAACAGCAGGTGAATGATTATCTGCAAAAGAACAATAATTTCCAGAAGCAGCTCGGCGTGCCGGGGCTGGTAGATGCGAAAATCGTTCTGACCAACCTCAGCAGCCAGATTGGTCGCGCTGATCCTGGCGTTGTGACACTGACCGGCGATGCCAGCGTGGATATCTCCTCGCTGTTCGGCCCGCAGAAAGCCGATATGCACCTGACGCTGAAGGCCAATCCTTCGTTTGACCGCGAGAAAAGCGCCATTTTCCTCAAAGATATGCAGGTGGTGGATTACACCATCAAGCCGGAAAAAATGGACAGCGTGATGAAAGGCCTGATGCCGTATCTGAACAACTCGCTGAAAGCCTACTTTGACCAGCGTCCGGCCTACGTGCTGAACGCCGATCGCAGTAAAGGCGAAGCGATGGCCAAAAAACTGGCGAAAGGCATTGAAGTGAAACCGGGGCAACTGGTGATCCCTTTCACTGACTGATTTAGCCATACGCATGTCAATAGAAAGCCCGGCGCATCTTCATGGCCGGGCTTTTCGCATTTCAGAAGAGTCGATTACTGATCGTCTTCCTCGTCATCTTCCAAATCGTCCGGGAGTTGCTCTTCCAGTTCGTCACGCATTGCCTGCAAGGCTTCGCGGCTGATTTCAGACAGCGTGCGGTAGAAACCGCTGGTCGCATGGGCTTCTACTTTGCCGAGGAACTTACCGCACCACGGGAACAGGAACTCATCGAACAGCGTAATTTGCGCCGTGACTTCATCTTCCGTTGACTGATCTTCCAGCCATGACGCGGCCAGCAGCATCGCGCCGAAATGGTCGGCCGGTCCGTCGCCCAGCGGCATTCCGCGCTGTTGCAGGAAAGTCCGCACGTCCATCTCATTCGCGCCTTCGACATAATCACTGCGGAAAGGCGAAACAGCGCATTCGGCACCGACAAACAGATGATTAAATTCTGCGGCCAGGGTTTCCGGGTTGGCGCTTTCCTGCAAACGGATCAGCAGCGCGTTCTGCTCCAGCGGCCAGTGCTCACGCAGCTTACCGTCCTGAATCAGGCCAAAAAGTGGAACCAGTAACGGATCCTGCGGCTGGCGGTAAAACAGCGTGCCGAGTACGCGACAAACAATTGAAAATTCATTCATAACAGTAACCTGATCAGACGGTGTAAAGGGTTAAACCCCTGCGAATTGGCGGCGACAATGTCACAGTTCGCTGAGTTCTGCAATTGGCGCGCGACCGCGCTTCTCAAGAAAATCAAGGAAGCGTCGCGGGCTGACGTTTAGAATACGATCTTCAGGGAAATCAATTTCCTGCAAAATACGTTCGCAGTGTTCGAATCCGCCGAGGGAATAGGCAATATGCGAATCCGATCCCAGCGCCAGCCAGCCACCGGCTTCTTTTACCGCCAGCGCAATCGCACGGCAATTCGGTTCACTGCCTTTTCGTGAATGAATGAAGGAGGAATTATTCAGCTCCAGCGCCACGTCATATTTCGCCGCTGCCGCCGCTACGGCAGGAATATCTATCGGGTATTTCGGGTTGCCGGGATGGGAAATAATGTGAACCTCGCCGCCCGCCATCGCGGCAATCATCGCGGCGGTGTGCGTTTCTTTATCGACCGGCTGCATCACCGGCTCATGGAAACCGGCAATGATTACGTCGATTTCATCGAGCATCGGGCCGGTGCAGTCAATATCACCGTTGATGTTTTTGATGTTCGATTCTATCCCGCGCAGGATGCCGATGCCGTTAACCAGTCGCGGCCAGACCCGCATATTCATAAAGTGCCAGTAATGCGGTGCATCGGCCATATCCGGGCCGTGGTCGGTGATGGCAAACAGCTTAATGCCCTTTTCGGCTGCTTCATCAATGTAATCATGCAGCGTGCTGTAAGCGTGGGTGCTGGCGACGGTGTGCATATGTAAATCGACCGGGTACGGCATGTGCTCTCCTTGAGAATGTTCCGCTGCGGCGCAATAACCGCAGCTTTAATAATGTTAGCAGATGAGTCAGTAACCTCGCTCAAGATCGACGCGCCCTGCCGGTTCGCGCCCCGCCTCCATTGCCAGAATATTCCTGACAATGCTATCCATCGCCTCTTCAGGCAGCGTATCAGCTGCCACGTGCGGCGTAATACTGACGCGCGGGTGCGACCAGAACGGGTGCATGGCCGGTAACGGTTCTTCGACGAAGACATCGAGTTGGGCAGCGGCAATTTGCCCGCTGTCCAGCGCGCGCAGTAAATCCCCTTCCACCAGATGACTGCCACGACCGAGGTTAATCAGGTACGCATTATGCGATAAGAATGTGAACAGTTGATGATTGAGCGTCCCGGCGGTGTGCGGCGTATTGGGCAAAAGGTTAATCAGCACTTTGCAGCCCGTAGCAAATGCGGCTAACTGATCGTCGCCGTAGAAACTGTGCACGCCCTCAACGGATTTCGGACTACGGCTCCAGCTGCGCACGGAAAATTGCATTCCTACCAGCGCCTCAGCCACCCGGCTGCCGAGTACCCCCGCGCCGAGAATACCGATCGTGAAATCACTGCGGGAATGCGGCGTAAGCGGACGCCACTGTTTTTGCTGCTGGAACAACTGATATTCATCCATACGGCGGAAATAGCGCAACACGCTCGCCAGCGCATATTCCTGCATCTGCAACGCCATGCCGGTGTCTTCGAGGCGGATCAGCGGCACGCCTGCGGGCAGCGTGCCGGGCTGACGCTGTTCCTGCGTGAGAATGGCATCGACGCCCGCCCCCAGCGCAAAAATGCCTTTAAGCTCCTTGCGCGGCGCCAGCATCGCATGTGGCGGACGCCAGACCAGCGCGTAGTCGGCGGGCTGATGGTCGGCGGCGTTCCAGGCGCGGACGCTGGCCTGCGGCAATCTTTTTGTTATTCCATCAATCCAGAGTTTTGCATCAAATGTAGGGTGGTAAAAAATTATGTTCATCTTTGTGACCTCCGTTTTCCTGATAGATTTCCCTGAATATCATCAGGATGCAACCCTGAGGCTGAAAAAAGAACAGGCCCCGAAATTCGGAGCCTGTGAGATGAGACATTGATGCGATAAATAACTCAGGCAGCAGCGGGTTCGCGGCTGATCATTTTGCGTAACAGAGGGATCAGCACCAGCAGCACTACGCCGGTGGCGACAGAGCCCCAGCCCAGCGCGTTGAACACCTGACTGTAGCCCGGATTGGTCAGTACCGGTGTGCTGCCAGCGTTCTGCGGCATCAGTCCCGAGATGTAACTCGCCAGCACCGAGGCTACACCGGTAACCATCATCCAGCAGCCCATCATCACGCCCTGATAGCGGGCCGGAGCCAGTTTGCCGATCATCGCGTAACCGATTGGTGAAATCAGCAGCTCGCCGATACTTTGCAGCAGATAGCTGATGGCAATCCATTTGAACGCCACCAGCCCGTCGCCGCCCGCCAGATGAATGCCCAGCGGCAGCACCAGCATACCCAGCCCCATGCAGAACAGGGAGGCAGAGAACTGCGTCGGGATATCAATGTTCCAGCCACGCTGACGCAGGTTTTTAAACCACAGCGCCATCAGCGGGCCACCTAACACGATCACCACGGTATTAATATTCTGGATCCATTGCGGCGCCACGCGAATGCCGTAAACGTTCAGGTCGATATTGTGCTCGGAGAACAGCATCAGCCCCATCGGGGCAAGCTGATACAGCGTCCAGAACACCAGTGAGCCGAGTGCCAGCAGCAGATAGGCTTTCATGCGGCGGCGCTCGCCGGCATCGCGATGACGGAACGTCACCATCGCCATCAGTGCGAAGATAATCACGCCCAGCACCACGACGAAGTAGCTGCTGAACTCGGCATGGGTCAGCAGCAGGCGGATAACCGGCACCAGCACGACCAGAATCGCAATACCGACGGCCATGCGGCGCAGCATCTGGCTGCGGCTGGCTTCTTTAAGCGGCGTGCTGATATCGGCAAGAATGGACCAGCGGGAAAGTGTCACGACGATCGCCGCCACGTTACCCAGCGTGGCGAACAGGAACAGCGCGCGATAGTTTTCGCTGAGCTGGAAATACCCGGCGACGGCAAACCCAATAAAGAAGCCGAGATTCATCCCGGCATAATTCCACAGGAAGGCCGATTCACGGCGATCGTCGTCCGGCGCAAAGCGCTGCGTCAGCATCATGTTCAGGCAGGTGACGTTCAGCCCGCTGCCGGTGAGGAACATCGCCAGCCCCCAGTAAAGACCGGTTACGCCCTCCAGTGCAATCAGTGCGCAGCCAAAGACCTGCAACACCATTCCGAGCACGAAGAGATTACGGTTGCTAAGATAACGTCCGCCGAGGTAACCGCCGAACATGTGCAGGCCGTAGTTGAATGCCCCGAAGACGCCCATAATAGCGTTGGCGTTGTCTTCGCTAAATCCGAGCTTTTTGGTGGCGTACAGCACCAGCGTGGAATACAACACCGCGAAGCCGAGCGTCGCGAATGTCTGAACAAAGAATAACGTGCCCGCACCGGCGGGGATCGCCGTACGGTGCTGCGACGTGGTCGCGTTGTTTGGCTGACTCAAGAGTGACCCCTGTCGTGATATGAGAAATTAATGCAGCTTCGCTGTGCGACTTTTACGGTTCTAATAGGAAGCAATTTTTCAAAGGGCACTGTTATACCTCCGCCAATGCTGTTTTTCACAACATATGTTGCTATTTGTGAGTAACAAAAAGTGTTTGCGGGTAAATTGCGCTTTTATGCAACCAGGCTAATTATTTATTCACTTTAATTAGCCTGGCTAATGACCAAGTGCAACAGTTTCCATCTGCTCAGGCTTAAAGCACTATTTGTTCTGTAAATCATCAGATTGCTCTAAGTTTGGCTAATCGGCACGGATCCTGCAAAAGAGTGTTGACGATGGCCCCGCTTTTCCCTACATTAGCGCCGGTCAGCAGTACTGCGGTGCAGCTGATAGCTGGAGAGGTGTCTGAGTGGCTGAAGGAGCACGCCTGGAAAGTGTGTATATGAGCAATCGTATCGAGGGTTCGAACCCCTCTCTCTCCACCACATTATAAGTGAAAGGCCCAGATGAAAATCCGGGCCTTTTTCTTTTTGGCTTTTACAAGTCCACCAGGGTTAACAAATCATTAGCCTGAACAGTCTCTGACCAGACAGCACATTTGCCCTAAATTCTGCTTGACCCTTTTCGGCAGTCTCCCTATAGTAGCGCCCCGTTGCAACGTTCGCGATGTAACGGAAACGGTGAGGTGTCTGAGTGGCTGAAGGAGCACGCCTGGAAAGTGTGTATACGAGAAATCGTATCGAGGGTTCGAACCCCTCTCTCACCGCCAAATTAAAGAAAAAGGGTCCTGATGAAAATCAGGACCCTTTTTCTTTTGTTGCAGGTTAAGAATATTCGCTCCTCCCCCTGCGAAGGGGGAGGCCGGGAGTGGATATTAAAACCTTACTTTTTGTAAAAGGATACTTCGACTTTTTTATTTGCCCCCAACCTACCCCTTCGCAGGGATAGGTTGGGGAAAATTACATTTTCGTCAGCATCAGACCTGCCCGTAATCCTATCGCCACGTTCGGATTCGGGAACAGCACCACTTCTTCCTCCGCCTCCACCCGATAGGTTTTGCCGTTTTCCTGCGCAATCACAAACCCTTTTTTGAAGGGGGTAAAATTCAGGGCGTCACCGGGAACAAACAGCTGAAAATCCTCTTTTGAGCGGATCACATCCTGTACTACGCGGTAATGCAACAGGGGGGAACCGGCTTCACGGCCAGGCAGTGGTTCACCGCTGACCAGTGTTTCCAGCGCCCGCCGCACACCGATGAATTGCGCGTGATCGTTGCCGCCAAACGGTAAGGCTTTGCCGAGTTCCAGCGTGCAGCTGTCGGCCTGAAGCACCTCGCTGCTGAAATGCGTGAATGTGCCACCCGGCGAGCGATGATGCACCAGCGCGTCCAGCCCGGCGGCATCCAGCCATTCAAGCATTGCTTTGCCTTGCGGCCGTGACTGGAAAGGCAGCAGACCGAAACGCAGGTGTTGAGATCCGCGAATAGCGGTATGCAAATCATAATGAAAACGCTGCTTCGCGCCGGCAGCCTTTGCGCTGATATAAAACAGCGCCATCACCTGCTCCAGTTCCTGCGCACGTCGGGTTTCATCATTGGGCTTGTAACGGGCATGGCGGCCGCCGAACATGCGGTTCATGTCCGCATCGACATACCGCTGGTTGATACGCATCGACGGCGGATTCCCCAGCAGCACCAGCAGACGGACAGTCAGCGCCCGCTCCCCCGCCAGCAGCTGGCTGACCAGCTGATTCAGCAGTTCGATGGGCGCGGTTTCATTGCCGTGAATACCGGCGGAAATCACCAACGCCGTATCGCAGGGCTGACGCGGTGACAACTCGAGAATGCCTTCACCGCGCCACTGCCAGTCCAGCGTTTCCGTTTGCCCGCTAGGCTCAGCAACCGGCTCGCCGGAAAGCGTCATCGCCAGTAAATCAAACATGGTTCACTCCTTTGAAGGCTCAGCGCTGGAACGGATAAATCGGTCCCAGACCGAGAATATTGGTCAGCTCGTCGAGCGCGGTACGCACTTCGGTAAGCAGCTGCGGATCGGCCAGATCTTTCGCCTGCATGCGGTCGCGGTAGTGTTTATCCACCCAGTTATTGAGGCTGATAAACTGCGTATCACTCATCAGCGAACCGACGTTCACCGCATTCAGTTCGTTACGGTTGAGCGCCACGCGCAGTCGCAAACACGCCGGGCCGCCGCCGTTGCGCATACTTTCGCGCAGATCAAACACTTCAATCTGATTGACAGGGCCACCGCTTTCCATCAGCGTCGATAAATACGTCCAGACGCCGAGGTGCTGACGGGATTCTTCCGGCACCACCAGCAACATTTTACCGTCGGATTTGGTCAGCAACTGGCTGTTAAACAGATAAGTTGCCACAGCGTCATCGAGAGAGACTTTGGCCTGCGGAACTTCAATCGGCTGGAAATCCAGTTCAAGCGCCGCCATTTTGCGGCGGATTTCATCAAGCGCAGCGGAGGAATTCACAAACGCCTGCTGATGATGGAACAACACGTTGCCGTTGCTGACCGAAATCACATCGTTGTGGAATACGCCACTGTCGATGGCCTGTGGGTTTTGCTGAATAAACACCGTACGTCTTTCATCGAGCTGATGCAGACGCGCCACGGCATCGCTAGCTAAACGCGTCTGACGCGCCGGATAGCGCACCGGTTCGTTATCGCCGGTCACCAGCCCGTCGCGACCATAAACAAACACCTGCACGCCGGGCTTATCATATTCCCCACACAGCCGGTTATGGTTAGCCGCGCCTTCATCACCCAGCGCCGCCACCTGCGGCAATGCGGCGTGATGGGCGAAATAACGATCCGCATGGAACGTCGCGCGCAAAATCGCAGACGTTGTTTCAGCTTCAATGGCGCGATGGAATTTATTATTCAGATTGGCAACGGTGAAATGCACGCGCCCGTCCGCACTGTCGGCGGAAGGTGACACCGTGGCGGCATTTGCCACCCACATAGATGACGCTGAACTTAGCGACGACAGCAAACGCGGCGAATAGGCCTGCGCTTTAGCCAGCACTTCGCGGTCGCTGCCGCCAAAACCCATTTGTCTCAATGTACTCAGATGCGGGCGTTCGTGCGGCGGCAGAATACCCTGCGCAAACCCCAGATCCGCCAGCGCTTTCATTTTCAGCAGGCCTTGTTTCGCTGCCAGGCGCGGGTTCGCTACCGCATTCTGGTTTTTAGTCGAGGCTTCGTTGCCAAACGACAGCCCCGCATAATGGTGCGTCGGCCCGACGAGTCCGTCGAAATTTGCTTCACATCCAGACATGCCTGTCTCCTCAGGTTGTGCGGAAATCAATACCCGGCGACAGCGTCGCAGGGAGTTCCAGCTTGTCTGTTTCCAGCGAGGCCATCGGCCACGCGCAGTAATCCGCCGCATAATACGCGCTCGGACGGTGATTGCCCGACGCACCGATGCCACCAAATGGCGCATTGCTCGAGGCACCGGTCAGCGGTTTGTTCCAGTTCACAATGCCCGCCCGTGCTTCCAATAATAGCTGCTCAAACTGAACCCGCTCAGCGGAAATCAGGCCAGTCGCCAGCCCGAAGCGTGTCTGATTGGCCAGAGCGATAGCGCTGTCAAAGTCGCTGTAACGATAAATACTCAGCAGCGGACCGAAATATTCTTCGTCAGGCACACCCGCCACGCCGGTCAGATCGATAATCCCCGGCGTCAGAACGGTGTTGAGCGGATCCGGGCGGGTCAGTAACAGCAGCGGTTTACCGCCGAGCGCCATCAGGCTGTCCTGCGCTTTCAGCATGTTGCGGGCCGCCGCGTCAGAAATCACGCCGCCCATAAAAGGCTGCGGTTCGTCATTCCAGCCACCGGTGCGGATCTGCATGGTGACATCCAGCAAACGTGCAATAAATGCATCGCCCGCTGCGCCCTCTCTGACCAGCAAACGGCGCACGCAGGTACAACGCTGCCCGGCAGAAATAAACGCCGACTGAATGGTCAGATTGACCGCCGCATCAATGTCTTCCACCGGTTCGACGATCAGCGCATTGTTGCCGCCCATTTCCAGCGCCAGAATTTTTTCCGGCTGACCGGCCAGCTGTCGATGCAACTGGTAGCCGGTGCCCGCGCTGCCGGTAAACAGCAGGCCGTCGATATCAGCACAGGCGGCCAGAGCCTCACCGGTGCTGCGTCCGCCCTGCACCAGATTTAGCACGCCTTCCGGCAAACCAGCCTCTTCCCAGAGCTTCACGGTTTCTTCAGCGGTTTTCGGCGTCAGCTCACTCGGTTTGAAAACGATCGTATTGCCTGCCAGCAGAGCCGGAACGATGTGGCCGTTCGGCAGATGACCGGGGAAATTATACGGGCCGAATACCGCCAGCACGCCGTGCGGACGATGGCGTAGTACCGCTTCACCATCAGGCATAGCAGTGTGTTTTTCGCCGGTACGGTGCTGATTGGCTTCCAGTGATATCGCTACTTTGCCAATCATCGCCTGAATTTCTGTCAGCGTTTCCCAGCGTGGTTTGCTGGTTTCCTGGCTGATGACGTCTGCCAGCCGGGCTTTATGTTCAGTGAGTAATTCGGCGAAACGCGTAATGACTTCCGCGCGCTGGGCCACGGTTTTGCGCGCCCATGCCGGAAATGCCGTGCGGGCGGCGAGGCAGGCCATATCGACATCTTCCGCAGTGGCGCTCAGCGCCGACCACAGCAGCGTGTTATCCGCCGGATTGGTTTTGCTCAGCTGCGCGCCCTGTCCGCTGCGCCACTGGCCCTGAATATAGAGTGCGGGTTGCATCATGCGAGTGTTTCCTTTTTGAAAGATTGCGGAGCGGGATTGGGATCCTTGCCGGGAAAAAGCGCCACGGCACGCAGATTATCGCCTTCGCGCAGGTCAAGAATTTCAGCTTCGGCGCTGCTCAGCGTCAGAGATTCTGGCGATTCTCCGCCGGTAATGAGCAACGCGCGGAAATTCTGATACTGTTCGTTAGCCACCAGGTACAACGGCTGGTCGGCTTCTTCGCTGTGTTGTGCAAGCCGAACCGGAATCAGCCGGCTCTCTTTGACGGCGCGCAGCTGATCGATTTCGCCCTCAAGCGTCGGACCTGCGTCGAAAATATCCACATATCCTTGATAACTCAGACCTTCTCCTTCCAGCACCGCACGCGCCGGTGCGGTTTGCGGATGCACTTCGCCAATTACCGCCCGGGCGTCGGGGCTCAGCAGTTCAGTGTAAAGCGGATGTTTAGGCATCAGTTCGGCAATAAAGGATTTCTGTCCCATCCCGGTCAGTCGGTCGGCTTCGGCGAATTCCATCCCAAAGAAATGCCGCCCGACGCTGTCCCAGAACGGTGAATGGCCGGTGTCATCAGAAACGCCGCGCATTTCGGCGATCACCTTACGGGAGAAGTATTGGCGGAACGCCGCCAGAAACAGAAAACGGACTTTCGCCAGCAGCTGACCGTTTTTGCCGTTGCGATAATCGTTGTCGAGAAACAGCGTGCAAAGCTCGGTGTAGCCGGTGTGATCGTTGCTGAGAAACAGCGTCGGCACCGGCTTATAAATGTTCAGACTTTTGGACGCGTGCACCAGCGTGCCGAGGCGGAAGTTGTACCAGGGCTCACTCAGCCCGACCGCCACTTCAATGGCGCTGACGCCCACGACTTTCTGCTGCTCCGTGTCTTCGAGCACAAACAGATAGCCCTGATCGGCTTTCTCCAGACTGCCTTCCCAGGTCGCCACGGAACGTTCAATGCGCGCTCGCAGATGCGCTTCATCCTTGGGCAAAGACGTTAAACCGATGCCGGTTTTGCCTGACAACTGCAGGATATCGGCGAGATCGCCGGGCCGCACAGGTCTAATCAACATCATAATGCTTTACCTCATTCATACAGAGAAATCACACGCACAGGCGTGCCACTGCGCGTTCCAGCCGGTTCAACCCTTCTTCGATATCCGCACCTGGAATAATCAGCGATGGCGCGAAACGCAGAACGCTTGGCCCGGCAATCAGGGCGATCAGCCCCTCTTCCGCCGCCAGCGTGTTGAGCTGTTTTGCCTGATCTTTATAGCGTTCGCTCATCACTGCGCCGAGCAACAGGCCCTGACCGCGTACCTGACTAAAGACGTGATAACGGTCGTTAATGCGCTTAAGTCCGGCGATAAACCACTCATGACGCTTGCTGACACCAGATAACACCTCTGCCGTGTTGATCATCTCAAACACTTTACCTGCGACCGCGGTCGCCAGCGGGTTACCGCCATAGGTGGTGCCGTGGGTACCCGGCTGGAACAGCACGGCATAACGGTCGGTGGTCAGCATCGCGCCTATCGGGAAACCGCCGCCGAGCGCCTTAGCGCTGGTGAGAATGTCCGGCACCACGCCGTAATGCTGATAGGCATACAGCTCGCCGGTGCGGCCCACGCCGGTCTGCACTTCATCGAAAATCAGCACGGCCTGGTGTTTGTCGCACAGCTCACGCAGGCCTTGCAGGAATTCGGCGTCAGCAGGCACCACGCCGCCCTCACCCTGAATGGGTTCGACGATCACCGCACAGGTGCGTGAGGAAATCTGGCTGGCCACGGCGGCCAGATCGTTAAACGGCAGATGGGTAATAGCCGGTGGCAGCGGCGCGAAATCTTCCGAATATTTCGGCTGACCGCCCGCGGTAACGGTAAACAGCGTGCGGCCGTGGAAGGCATTTTTGAAGGCGATGATTTCATTCTTTTCGCCGCCGGCTTTATGGCCGTAGAGTCGCGCCAGCTTCAGCGCCGCTTCGTTAGCTTCCGCACCGGAGTTACAGAAAAAGACTTTGTCGGCAAACGTCGCGTCTATCAGCTGCTTCGCCAGCCGCAGCACCGGTTCGTTGGTGTAACCGTTGCCCAGATGCCAGACTTTGTCGGCCTGCTCGTGCAGCGTTTTACGAATTTCAGGATGCGCATGTCCCAGCGCGTTCACCGCAATACCTCCCGCAAAATCCACGTAGTCTTTGCCCGCCTGATCCCATAACCAGGAGCCTTCGCCACGCACCGGAATAAACGCGGCAGGGGCGTATACCGGCACCATCCAGTCATCAAAGTTCTGGCGGCTGACGTTTTGCGGTTGCTGTTGGTGTTCCATATAAACCTCTTTATTGAATGCCAGTGACTGGCTGAATTCAGGGTGCACGTTTCCGCCCCCCGGACTGGCGGGAATTTTGGTTATTGGTTTGTTATCTAAAAGTTAATGAATAATCTCACTCAGTCACATCATAGAGTGCAGTCTTCGTGCCAGCAAAGGATAAAAGTGAATAAAACCGGCGGGAGTTAGAAAAAACAATCACTTAAAAGCGTCGCTTATTCACTTAAATTGCATAAAAAATGAATAAGAGGAAAAATACCCTTTCGCAGCAACGAGGGACAGAGAATGAGTATGCAGGGATTTATTTCCATTCCGGCTGACAGATATTGTGCAGGATTGTGATCCGGCGCGTATCGGCTCTACCACTTCGTGGTGCGATGCGCGATAAAGGTGCGTCATTGCACTTTTCTGGCGCAATCTCGCTCCGTGACCGCCTTCACACTCTGTGTAAATAAAAACCAGCAGCTTCGATGTTCCCGCCCGTTCCGGCCTCCGCTCGTTACAAATGATGCAAAAATGTTAGTAAATTGTTTTTATTTGGTGTCATTGTTATCGGTAACTTCAGCCCACGCTTGTCCTCCGTACACTTATTATGGTTTTAAATAACCTAAATTTAACAAATAAAATTACATAAATTAACATTTACGGATACTGATCACATTTCATTCACGACTGCGCGAAAACGCCTTTCCCGTTAAGTTAATCTCTGAGTGTGGAATAAATAACCACCGCCCGTCCCCTACACCAGAACAGAACATCATAAGAAAGGTACAGACATGAAATTTAACCTCGCATTAATCAATGCATGTGTGGTTTCAGCATGCATGTTATTCACCACACCAACGTTCGCCGCCAAGCCCTACGATATCGCCGTGGTCGCGAAAGTGACCGGTATTCCCTGGTTCACCCGCATGGAAGTCGGCGTAAAAGAAGCCGCGCAGAAACTCAATGTCAATGCCTACCAGGTCGGTGGTTCGACGCCCGATCCGGCTCAGCAGGTGAAAGTGATTGAAGACCTGATCGCCAAAAAAGTCGATGCCATTATCGTGGTGCCAAACGACGCTAAAGTGTTAGAGCCGGTACTGAAAAAAGCCCGCGAACAAGGCATCGTGGTACTGACCCACGAATCCCCGGATCAACAGATCGGTCAGTGGGATATCGAAACCATTGATAGTCAGAAATATGCCGAAGCTAACATGGATGAGCTGGCCAAAGACATGGGCAGTAAAGGCGGATATGCCATCTATGTGGGTTCTCTGACCGTGCCTTTGCACAACGCGTGGGCGGATGCGGCCATCAAATATCAGAAACAAAAATACCCGGATATGCATGAAGTCACTTCGCGTTTACCGGTGGCAGAAAATATCGACAAGTCCTACTCCACTACGCTCGATTTGATGAAAACCTATCCCGACCTGAAAGGGATTATCGGATTCGGTTCACTCGGCCCGATCGGGGCTGGTCAGGCCGTTCAGCAGAAACGTGCGAAAAATAAAATCGCCGTGGTCGGAATCGCCATGCCTGCACAGGCTGCGCCATATCTGATGCGCGGTGATATCAAGAAAGTCCTGTTGTGGGATCCGAAAGATGCTGGCTTCGCGCTGGTAAGCGTGGCCGATCAGTTGTTACAGGGTAAAGAAGTCACTAAAGACCTGAGCATTGATGGATTGGGTAAAGCCGATGTGGATATGGATACGCACGTTATCCGCTTTAATAAAATTCTCGAAGTGACGTCTGAAAATGCAAAATCACTCGGCTTCTAAAATAACGATACACGTTTAATATTTACCGGGAATAGTTTTATTCCCAACGCCATCACCAGGCAAATAGGAACAGGTACGGCGTAGTGTGTGGTGCCGTATCTGCTTTTCTACAAGACATGTCAAAAATATAAAACAATGAACGCAGAAAGGATAATGTGATGAATGTTCTCACGCCCGCCGTTCCTGCTGAGGCGTTTATCAGCCTCGAGAAAATCAGTAAGAAATTCCCCGGCGTTTTAGCGCTGGATAATGTCAGCCTGACGTTGAATAAAGGCGAAGTGCACTGTCTGGCCGGTCAGAATGGCTGCGGTAAAAGCACCATTATTAAAGTTATTTCCGGCGTTTACCAGCCGGAAAAAGGCGCAAGTATTACGCTCGACGGAAAATTATTTCACACATTAACGCCGCAACTTTCTTCTTATTACGGTATTCAGGTTATTTATCAGGATTTGTCTTTATTTCCTAATTTATCGGTCGCCGAAAATATTGCCATTCACCGCTATTTGCCGGGCGGCGATTTTTGGGTACACCGCGAGGCGATGCGCAAAAAAGCGATGGCCGCCATGCAACGGGTCGGCGTTTCTCTCGATCCGGATCGTAAAGTCGAAAAATTATCCATCGCCGATCGCCAGCTGGTGGCGATATGTCGCGCGATCGCCGCCGACGCCAGTCTGGTGATCATGGATGAACCCACGGCGTCTTTGACCCGCACCGAAGTCAACGGCCTGCTACGGGTGGTCAATGAGCTAAAAGCGGCGGGCATTTGCGTGGTGTTTGTCAGCCACCGTTTAGATGAAGTGATGGAAGTCGCCGATCGTATCAGCGTGATGCGCGACGGCAAACTGGTCGGCACCTATCCGGCCAGCAGTCTGGACAGCAACGAGCTGGCCTTCCTGATGACCGGACAGCGTTTCAGCTACAGCCATCTGCCGCATCGCGCGCCCGCAGAAGCCACGCCCCTTCTGGAAGTCAGCCATCTCAGCCGCAAAGGCCAGTATCAGGATATTTCGCTGTCGCTGCGTCAGGGGGAAATCACCTCGATTATCGGCCTGCTCGGATCCGGGCGCACCGAATTGTGCCTGAGCCTGTTCGGCATGAGTAAGCCGGACAGTGGGGAAATCCGCGTCAATGGCAAAGTGGTGAAATTTCACAGCAACCGTGACGCTATCCGTCAGGGGATCGCTTATGTGTCGGAAGACCGTCTGACGCAGGGACTGATCATGGAACAATCCATTTATGACAACACGCTGGTGTCGATTTTCGGCAAGCTGCAAACCCGCACCGGCCTGATGGATCATCGCAAAGCGGCATCGGTGGTGAAAGACCTGATCCGCGACCTCAACATTAAAGTCTCCGACAGTGGTCTGCCGGTGAAAACGCTCTCCGGCGGTAATGCACAACGTATCGCCATCGCCAAATGGGTGGCGACGCAGCCACATATTCTGATCCTTGATTCGCCGACCGTCGGCGTGGATATCGCCAATAAAGAAGGTATCTACCGCATTGCGCGGGATCTGGCGGAATCCGGCATGGCGGTGCTGATGATTTGCGATGAAATTCCTGAAGCCTATTACAACAGTCACCGCGTGCTGGTGATGCGCAAAGGCGAGCTGGTGGCCGAATTCGCGCCGCATCAGAGCAGCGAAGCGCAGATTGCGGAGGCGATCAATGGATAACAAAAACCTGTCGAAGTTGTTTTCTCAACACGAATTCTGGCTGGGATTACTGGTGCTGGTTCTGGTGATTGGCCTGAGCGTCAGCACCCAGGAATTTATGACCCTCGGCAATCTGACCGATGTCGCCACCAGCTACGCCATTCTTGGCATTCTGGCCTGCGGCCTGTTCGTGGTGCTGATCGCCGGCGGGATCGACATCTCCTTCCCGGCCGTCACCTCCATCGGGCAGTACGTGATGGCCAGCTACATCATTCACCACGGCGGCAGCTTCCCGCTGGCGTTTGCGATGTCGATGGGCACCGGTTTGCTGCTCGGGCTGGTCAACGGTTTTCTGGTGTACTGGCTGCGCGTTCCGGCCATCATCATTACTATCGCCACGCTGAACCTGTTCTACGGTTTGCTGGTGTATCTCACCAACGGCACCTGGCTGTACGGCTTCCCGGACTGGTTTATGAACGGCATCAGCTGGTTCAAATTTACCGCCGCCGACGGCTATGACTACGGGCTTACGCTGCCGCTGCTCAGCCTGCTGGGCGTGATTATCGCCACCGGTGTGCTGATGAACCGTACCCGCGTGGGCCGCCAGATTTACGCCATGGGCAGCAACCGCGACGCCGCCTCGCGCCTCGGCCTGAACATTCTGCGTCTGCACTTTTACGTTTACGGTTTTATGGGATTACTGGCGGGGATCGCCGCCGTGGTTCAGGCGCAAATCACCCAGTCGGTCGCGCCGAATTCCCTGCTCGGCTACGAGCTGACGGTACTGGCAGCGGTGGTGCTTGGCGGCACCAGCATGACCGGCGGACGCGGTTCGCTGACCGGTACCATTCTCGGTGTGATGCTGCTGGCGTTTCTGCAAAACGGCCTGACGCTGCTGAGTATTTCGTCTTACTGGCATCAGGTTTTCAGCGGCGTGATCATCCTGATCAGCATCAGCAGCACCGCGTGGAACGAAAAACGCAAACTGGCGAAGGGGATGTGACATGAGCACCTTAAACCGATTTTTCCCCGGCGACCGCATCATCCGTTTGCAGTTGCTGATCATCGTCGCCGTGGCCGTGTTGTTCTCGTTCACGCTGGGTGGCAGTTTTTACAGCGTCGGTAATTTCCAGTCGATCTCCTCGCAGCTGCCGATTCTGGGCATGCTGGCGCTGGGAATGGGCATCACCATGCTCACCGGCGGCATTAACCTTTCGGTGATTGCCGGGGCCAACGCCTGTTCTCTGGCGATGGCGGCGATTATGGTCGCGCACCCCGGCCAGCCGGAGTATTTCGCGCTGGCCTTGCTGGCCGGAATGGCAGTGGCGGTGGTAATTGGCGTGCTGAACGGCGCGCTGATCGCCTACATCGGTGTATCGCCGATTCTGGCGACGCTCGGCACTATGACGCTTATCGCCGGGCTGAATATTCTGCTCACCAATGGCGCGGTGATTTCCGGTTTCCCCCCGGCGATTGAGTATCTCAGCAACGCCAGCGTGCTCGGTATCCCGGTCGCCCTGCTGCTGTTTCTGCTGGTGGCGCTGCTGCTGTGGGTATTACTCGAACACACCACGCTCGGGCGCAGCCTGTATCTGATGGGCTCCAATGAACAGGCGACGCGTTTTAGCGGCGTCAACACGCATAAAGTGACCATCGCGGTGTACGTTCTGTCTGCCCTGCTCGGCTGGGGCGCGGCGCTGCTGATGATGTCCAAATTTAACTCGGCGAAAGCGGGCTACGGCGACTCTTATCTGCTGGTCACCATCCTCGCGTCCGTGCTCGGCGGGATCAACCCCGACGGTGGTTTCGGACGGATCATCGGGCTGGTGCTGGCACTGATCGTCCTGCAAATGTTGGAAAGTGGCCTGAACCTGATGGGCGTCAGCAGTTACCTGACGATGGCACTCTGGGGCGGCGTCCTGATCCTGTTTATCGCCTTACAAAATCGACAATCTTAAGCTCACGCTTTTTACCGAAGGGAACGAACATGGCGAGTTATTTTATTGGAGTAGACGTAGGAACCGGCAGCGCCCGCGCGGGCGTCTTCGACATGACCGGCCGCATGGTCGGCCAGGCCAGCCGTGAGATCACGCTGTACCGGCCGAAAGCCGATTTCGTCGAGCAGTCTTCCGATGAGATCTGGCAATCCGTCTGCAACGCCGTCAAAGATGCGGTGAATCAGGCCGATATCAACCCGATTCAGGTCAAAGGCATCGGCTTCGATGCCACCTGTTCGCTGGTGGTGCTGGATAAAGAAGGCAAACCGCTGACCGTCAGCCCGTCCGGGCGCAGCGAGCAAAACATCATTGTGTGGATGGATCACCGCGCCATCACGCAGGCCGAACGCATCAACGCCACCGGCCATCGGGTACTGGAATTTGTCGGCGGAATTATTTCGCCAGAGATGCAAACACCAAAACTTCTTTGGCTGAAACAGCATATGCCAACGACGTGGAACAACGTCGGGCATCTGTTTGATTTGCCAGATTTCCTGACCTGGCGCGCCACGCAGAGTACTACCCGCTCGCTGTGTTCCACGGTGTGTAAATGGACCTACGTCGGCCACGAAGACCGCTGGGATCCGAGCTATTTCCGCCAGATAGGGCTGGAAGATTTGCTGGAAAACAACGCGGCGAAAATCGGCAGTGAAGTAAAAACCATGGGCGAACCGCTCGGCCATGGCCTGACCCAGCGCGCCGCCGCCGAAATGGGATTAATGGCGGGAACGGCAGTCAGCGTTTCGATCATTGATGCTCACGCCGGCAGCCTTGGCATTCTCGGTGCCAGCGGGGCGTCCGGCGAAACTGCTGATTTCGACAACCGTATCGCGCTGATCGGCGGTACCTCGACGGCGCACATGGCGATGTCACGCAGCGCACGTTATATCGGCGGTATCTGGGGTCCGTATTTTTCCGCCATTCTGCCAGATTACTGGCTGAATGAAGGCGGTCAGTCCACCACCGGGGCGCTTATCGACCACGTGATTCAGTCGCATCCGTGTTATCAGGATTTGCTCAAACAGGGCAAAGACAGTGGTAAAACCATTTACGAAGTCCTGAACGCGATTCTGCGCAAAATGGCCGGTGAGCCGGAGGATATTGCCTTCCTGACCAAAGACATTCATATGCTGCCCTACTTCCACGGTAACCGTTCGCCGCGTGCCAACCCGACGCTGACCGGTACGCTGACCGGCCTGAAGCTTTCGCGCACGCCGGAAGATATGGCGCTGCATTATCTGGCGACTATTCAGGCGCTGGCGCTCGGTACCCGTCATATCATTGAGACCATGAACCAGAGCGGCTACCGCATTGATACCATGATGGCCAGCGGCGGCGGCACTAAGAATCCGGTGTTTGTGCAGGAGCATTCCAACGCCACCGGCTGCGCGATGTTACTGCCGGAAGAGAGCGAAGCGATGCTGCTCGGCAGCGCCATGATGGGCACCGTCGCGGCGGGCGCCTACGATTCTCTGCCGGAGGCGATGGCCGCCATGAGCCGCATCGGCAAAACCGTCACGCCGCAGACCAACAAAATCAAAGAGTATTACGACCGTAAATACCGTGTATTTCATGAGATGTTCCACGACAGCATGAAGTACCGCCGCCTGATGCAGGGGGAGAACGAGTGAATACAGAACAGAAAATGAATGCGGAACAGGAGTTTATGCAGGCGTGTCAGGGCTGGCAAACCTACAGCCAGGAGCTGCTGGCGCTGCAACATAATCTTAACGCCGATACGTGGCAACAACTGCTGACGCGGGTTACCGGCTGCACCGGCAAAATCGCCGTCACCGGCGTCGGCACTTCCGGCATTGCGGCGCGGAAAATCGCGCACATGCTGGCGTGCGTCGAGCAGCCTGCAGTTTATCTCAGCGCCACCAATGCCGCTCACGGCGATCTGGGTTTTCTGCGCAGCGATGACCTGATGATACTGATTTCGCGCGGCGGCAATTCCGAAGAGCTGACGCGCCTGTTGCCGACGCTGAAAGCCAAAGGCGTAGCCATCATCAGCGTCACCGAGAATCTGGATTCCGCGATTGCCCGTGCCGCAACGCTGGTGGTGAAAACGCACATTCAGCGAGAAATCGATCCGTTAAATATGCTGGCCACGACTTCCATCGTACTGGTACTGGCCGTGTTCGATGCGCTGTGCGGCAGCATCATGCTACGCAACGGGTTCGATCAGCAGCGTCTGTTAAAAGTCCATCCGGGGGGAAATGTCGGGAAAACATTGCGGGAGAAGGATGTGTGATCACCCCCGCACCTCCTCCCCGACCAGCGCCGCCAATATCGAAATCGCGCGGGCGGTGTGCGGCCCCCATTCGAATGAGGTGTTGATGCGGATACAGTGGCGAAAACGTTCGTCGGCGGAAAACATGGTGCCCGGCGCAATGCTGACGCCTTTCGCCAGCGCGAGCTGATAGATACGCGCCGCATCAACGTTTTCGCCCAGGTCCAGCCATAAGAAATAGCCGCCCTTGGGCTGGCTGACCGAGACCTGCGCGGGAAATTCTCTGATGATGGCGTGGTGCATTGCCATCTGCCGCTGTTCGAGAACGCGACGCAGGCGGCGCAAATGAGTGTCGTATCCGCCCTGCTGTAAATAATCCGCCAGCGCCAGTTGTACCGGAACGCTGGCCGATAATGTGCTCATCAGCTGTAAACGTTGAATACGTTCAGCATATGCCCCCGCCGCCACCCAGCCGACGCGAAAACCCGGTGCCAGACATTTTGAAAATGACGAACAGTGCAGAATTTCGCTGCGGTAGGACGTGGCCTTCAGCGGCACGGCGCGTTCACTGCCAAAATAGAGTTCGCTGTAAACGTCGTCTTCTATAATAGCGACCTGATGCGCCTGCAAGATTTCCACCAGCCGCACTTTGTTCTCCGGTGGCAACGTGCAGCCCAGCGGGTTCTGAAAGCTGGACATCAGCCAGCAGGCTTTGATCGGATAAGTTTCCAGCGCTTTTTCCAGCGCATCCGGATCCATGCCAAAACGCACATCAGTCGGTATCGCCACGGCTTTCAGTTTGCGCCGTTCAATCGCCTGTAAAACCCCGTAAAAGGCCGGAGACTCAATCGCCACCCAGTCGCCCGGTTCGGTCACCATCTGCAAACTCAGCCCCAGCGATTCCATTGCGCCAGAGGTAATGACGATTTCATCCGGCGCGACTTCAATGCCGTTTTGCGCGTAACGCTGTGCAATGCTGCGGCGCAGCTCTTCGTTGCCCGGCGGTAAATTGGCGGTGGCGCTGTGCGGTGACATCCGGCGAACGGCGCTGGCAAGGGAGCGTGCCAGACGTGGCTGAGGGAATAAGGTCGGATCGGGAAACGCCGAGCCGAGTGGCACGACAGCCGGATCCTGCCCGGCTTTCAGGATATCGAAAATCGCGTCGTTGACGTCTATCTGTTCGGCGGCGTGCAGCCGCTCATCCGGCTGATGACGTACCGGACGCTGCAATCCTGCCGCGACGTAATAGCCGGACTGCGGTCTGGCGACGATCACGCCCTGACTTTCCAGCAGCTGGTAAGCCTGCAAAACCGTCATCAGGCTCAGGCCAGACTGTTTGCAGGTATCGCGCAGCGAAGGCAGCCTGTCGCCGGGCAGCCAGACCTGCATCTCGATTTGTTTGCGCAGCGTGCGCGCCAGTGTGGCGTAGCGGGATTCAGTCATCGTCTGGGTCACTGTTACAGAAGGTGTTAATGGAATGAAAACTATTATGCCTGTTTTAAGGCCATCACCGCTAAGTAAACCCTGAGTAAACTTATGGCATTCTTTACACGCGACCTGTAGCGGCGAAACATTCAGCATGTTAATGTGTCAATTCACTGCATGACTCGGATTTATCTGAACATCCATTTACGTCTGTTCGCCTAACCTTACGCTTTCTAAACATTTTCTCCATGATTGCCGGAAAAATGACTCTTCGCCTTTCACTCTTTTACACCACCATCGCATTACTATTCATTGGATTCAGTAGACTTGCTTTCGTCGAAACAAAACGGGCGACGTGCCTGAATCTCCAATGAGGAATTTAATTATGCGTAAACTTACCGCAATGATTGTGGCTTCAACTCTGGCTCTGAGCTCTGCTTCTTTCGCGTTTGCTGCCGAGACAACTGCACCAACGCCACCGGATGCACACGGCAAAATGCTGCACCATAAAGGTCCGCAGCATATGAATCCGTTTGCCGGTCTGAACCTCACTGAGCAACAAAAAACTCAGATGAAAGACATTATGAAAGACAGCGGCGCACGTCCGGATCGCGCAGCCATGAAAGCGCAGATGGATCAGATGCATAGCCTGGTAGCATCCGACAGCTTCGATGAAGCGAAAGTGAAATCGCAGATTGATACCATCACCAAAGCGCAGTCCGATCGTATGCTGGACCGCGCCCGTGCTGAAAACAAGATGTACAATCTGCTGACGCCAGAGCAGAAAAAACAGTTCAACGAGAACTATCAGAAACGTGCTGAGAAAATGGAACAGATGCGTGACCACAAACCAGGTCAGCCAAAACCCGCTGATGCTGAATAAGTTCTGATACTGTAACTCACAGGTTTACCCACAGACCGGCCTTCTTAAGGCCGGTTTTTTTTTGCTTTTATCCCCGCTCCGCCACAACTTGAATGTCATCCGACCAGCCGTCTCGGCGCAAACCGTCAACCGCATCACATTTTCATCTTTAACTTCAAACTTTTCTGTTCAAAAACATTATTTTCATCCAGTAATTTAACAAAGTCGTAACGTGCAAATCTGCCGGCGACCCTTACCTCCCTACATCACACTCTCGCAAAAAAAAGTGGCCAGCCCTGCGCCGGACCACTCACAAGGAGTTGTAATCATGAAAAACGTCAAGTCCGGAATTATCTGGCTGGTGGTGGCGTTAATTGGTGCCTTTGCTTTTTGCATGCTGGCTTTAAGCCGTGGCGAACACGTCAACGCCCTCTGGCTGGTGGTTGCCGCCATCGCCTGTTACAGCATTGCTTACCGTTTTTACAGCCTGTTTATCGCTGAAAAAGTCTTCGAACTCGATGATAAACGCATGACCCCCGCCGAACGTCACAACGACGGGCTCGATTACGTGCCGACCAACAAATGGGTATTGTTCGGCCACCACTTTGCCGCGATTGCCGGTGCCGGGCCGTTAGTCGGCCCGATCCTCGCCGCGCAGATGGGCTTCCTGCCGGGCACAATCTGGATTTTGGTCGGCGTGATGCTGGCCGGTGCAGTGCAGGATTTCCTGATCCTGTTCATCTCCACCCGCCGCGACGGACGTTCGCTCGGTGAAATGGCCAAGCAGGAACTGGGCAACTTTGCCGGTGTGGTCACCATGCTTGGCGCGCTGGGCGTGATGATCATCATCCTGTCGGCGCTGGCGCTGGTGGTGGTAAAAGCGCTGGCCGACAGCCCGTGGGGATTGTTCACCATTGCCGCGACCATTCCGATCGCGCTGTTTATGGGCGTTTACATGCGTTTTCTGCGTCCAGGAAAAATCGCCGAAGTCTCAGTGATTGGCTTCGTGCTGATGATGCTGGCGATTATCTACGGCGGTAACGTTGCGGCAGATCCTTACTGGGGACCGTTCTTTACGTTGCACGGCACGACGCTGACCTGGGTGCTGGTGATTTACGGCTTTATCGCCTCGGTTCTGCCAGTCTGGCTGTTGCTGGCACCGCGCGATTATCTCTCAACCTTCCTGAAAATTGGCGTCATCGCCGGGCTGGCGGTGGGGATCGTCTTTGCCATGCCGGAAATGAAAATGCCTGCGGTGTCGCGCTTTATTGACGGCAGCGGCCCGGTCTTCTCTGGCAGCCTGTTCCCGTTCCTCTTTATCACTATCGCCTGCGGCTCCATCTCCGGTTTCCACGCGCTGGTGTCCAGCGGCACCACGCCGAAGCTGATTGAACGTGAAAGCCACATCCGCTTTATCGGCTACGGCGCAATGCTGATGGAATCTTTCGTCGCCATCATGGCGCTGATTTGTGCATCGGTTATCGATCCGGGCGTGTACTTTGCGATGAACTCAACCGCGGCGCTGATTGGCACTACGGTGGAAAGTGCGTCGCAGGTGATTAACGGCTGGGGCTTTGTCATTACGCCGGACATCCTGACGCAAATCGCCAAAGACGTCGGCGAGCAGTCGATTCTCTCCCGCGCCGGTGGCGCACCGACCTTCGCCGTCGGCATGGCGCATATCATCACCGAGGTATTTAACAGCCGCGCGATGATGGCGTTCTGGTACCACTTCGCAATCTTGTTCGAAGCGCTGTTCATCCTGACCGCTGTCGATGCCGGGACCCGTGCCTGCCGCTTTATGGTGCAGGATCTGGTGGGCGTCGCTGTGCCCTCTCTCGCCAACAACCGCTCATGGCTCGGCACCTTTGCCGGAACAACGGTGGCGGTCGCGGGCTGGGGCTTCTTTGTTTATCAGGGCGTGGTGGATCCGCTGGGCGGCATCAACACCCTGTGGCCACTGTTCGGTATCGGTAACCAGATGCTGGCCTCGATGGCGCTGATCCTGGGTACGGTTGTGCTGTTCAAAATGAAGAAACAGCGTTATGCGTGGGTGACCATTCTGCCGACCGTCTGGCTGTTCATCACCTCGATGACCGCTGGCTGGCAGAAGATTTTCCACGAAAAACCGTCGATTGGCTTCCTGGCGCAGGCGAAGAAATTCTCTGCGGGGATCGACAGCGGCGAAATCATCAAACCGGCCAAAACGCTGGCCGACATGCACACCATTGTGTTGAACAATCAGATCAACGCCGTGCTGTGCGGATTCTTCATGCTGGTGGCCGTGACTATGCTGGTGTCGTCGTTCTTCGTTATCCGCCGCGCGCTGAAATCTGCCACGCCGACGGTGCATGAAACCGCCGTGGTCAACCGCCGCGAAGGCCGCCCGACCCGTGAGGTGCGCCATGTCTGATTCGCGCGCGCTGTTTAAAACGCCACGGCCTGCTGCGCTGCGGATCATCCGTTGCCAGCCGCTGTTTATCGTCGAACCTAAACCGCATAACGTTGCCGACTGGCTGAAACTGGCGATCCGGCGCACCGCCCAAAGTTTCCGGCTGATGGTCGGCGTGCAGGATTACCAGAATTACGTGCAGCATATGAAAGTGCGACATCCCGGTGCCGAGCCCATGACCGAGCGGGATTTTCACCGCCGCTGTCTCGAGGCCCGATTCCCGAGCGAAGGCGGCAAGATGGGCAAATGCCCGTGTTAAAGCCTGAGTGATACGCCCCTTTCTGCCCGTCTCACAAGACGGGCAGAAAGTCCTGGATTTCGAACAAAAAAATCACACCGCTTTCCGGTTGAAATCCATCATCACTCTCACTTTCTGCCGGCTGTCTGACTAAAAATGCTCATGCCAAAATGTGTTGTCTTGTGATTTTTGCCCCGCGTCCTCTGGTGATATTTTAATCGTACCCACTTTATTTTTACTTCTGAGGAAAGCGTCATGATTGGTGCAGCACATGCCAGAGACATCGTTACGATGGAGCACGGTATCGTCTTTTCAGTAATAGGAATGTCAGCATGGGGCGGGATCGTCCGTTACATCATGCTAAGGCAGAAAAAACCGTTTATGGAGGAGCTCGAAGCTTGTCTGATGCAAATTATCGTCTCCTGTTTCAGCGGCATGATATTGAGTATTTTTGTTCTTTCACGCAATGCCAACGATGACCGATTGCTGGTCATCGCCGGTCTGGGAGGTGTCTTTGCCGGGCCTATCATCACATTCCTGGGTAAGAAAATTGCAACGATGATTGATACTTTCGCTCCCGGCCCTAAGGATGCTGAAACAGAGAAAATCCCAAAGACCTCTGAATAACATTTCCCCCGGCGAGAAACCTCTCCCGGGGGATTTTTTTGCCTGAATTTCGGCTCTTCTGCCCTCCCACTCCACGTATTCAGATTCGCCCTGCACCTGCCTCTGCACGCCGGTAAGCCCTTTTCTTTGCGCTGTTATCCTGAAGTCGGACCCAAAAAAAACGGGACACCAGAAAGTGTCCCGCTTTGTGCTTTCAATATCATGAGGCCTTAACCTCAGGGATATTGCATCGAACTGTTAAAGTAATTTCCACTGCGCCCATTCACCGGTGAACTGGGCATCGCCCGGTTCGTTACCCTGAGTCCAGTAGTTAGCCTGGTAGTCTTTCCCTTTATGGCTGACTTTATCACCGGTGTTGTACACCTTACTGGAGACCCACTCGTCATATTTGCCAACCGGGTCAACCACAGGATCTACAATAGGGTCAACTACCGGGTCTACAACCGGATCTACAACCGGATCTACAACAGGCTCCACGACTTCTTCACCAAACACCACCAGCGTGTACTGTTTGGCAACGGAAGACGCGTCCTTAGAATCCGTAACCGTCAGAGAGAATGAGAACTCTGCACGGCTGACTACGGTTGGCGCAATGAAGGTAATAGTCGATGTCGTAGTGCTGCTCGGAGAAATTCCGGCTGGAACGCTCCATTTGTAGGTCAGGGAATCGTTGTCAGCATCGCTTGACGCGGCACCGCTCAGACGCACTTTCGAACCGCTGATGACCTGCAGCTGAATGTCAGCAACCGGCGCAGTGTTAGTCGAAGGTTTATCCTCATCCGGTACTTCGCCCGAAATATTGACACCATCGAAGTAGAACGGTGCCATATCGATGACCTGATTAGTCACGGTGCAGCCCAGACCTTCACGCGCGGCGTTAACCAGCACGCCGTTGTCCTGATCGATAGTCCAGGTGAACAGTGCGCCAAGGCCTTTTTTCGCCACATATTGCCCTTTGGCGCGGACGCTCCGCGGCGTGTCGAGGGACATGAACAGTTTGGTGTCTTTGTTGTAAAGGTAATCAGCATCGGCCACCTGATCGGTGTAAACGCTGAACCCGTTACGGCCTTTCTGGTTTTCCAGATCCAGATAGTTATTGATCAGGTCATACCATTCGCTACAACCGCTTTCAAATGTCCCGGTCGTTTCTGCATTTGCCGTTGGGGTGTACGTCCCTTTCAGCGGAGAGTAGCTTTCCAGAACTGCATTCTGACCGTTACGTGAATAACCGGCATAACCCACGTTGATACGATCAGCCGGGAAGCCTTTCGCCAACAGATAATCGACGATTGTGTCCACGCCCCAGCCGCCTTCTACCAGTGCATGCAGGTTAGTGTGGTGATCCAGTTGCTCCGCCCACGGCGTACCGTAGAAGTCATAAGTCATGACGTTGATGCTGTACAGACCATTTTTGAGCAACGTAGAAACATCGGATTTTTCCAGAATCGCCACCACGGCGGAGCTGGCGATACTGATTTTAACGTCAGTACGCTTAATGGCTTTCAGCTCTTTGGTGATTTCAGCTAGCAATAATGCATAGTTCGCACCATCGGTATCGCTGTACGCATTGTTGTTACCGGCGTTGCCCGGATATTCCCAGTCGATATCCACTTCGGAGAACATCGGGAAACGGGTGAACAGTTTCGCCACGCCTTTTGCAAAGGTGCTGCGGCCTGCGGCAGTTTGCGACATGTTGTGGAAACCGCTGCTCATGGTCCAGCCACCGATACTCATCGACAGCGCCAGGGTATGGCCCAGCGTTTTGGCTTTCGCTTGTAAATCACGCAGACCACCGACGATACCTTTTACCGTCGCCTGTGTAGCGGAATTCACGTCCATTTCCACCCAGCCGGAATCGGCCAGGCCCACGTTGCTGCTGGTATGGAAGTCGCCCCACGGATCCAGGAAAGTCGGTTCGTTGTTCACTTTAAGTAAACTGGTGGCTGCACGAGCAATAACGTCCGCTTTCTCACCGGTGGTATCGCCAACGATGCCCAGGAAGCCGAGAATGATTTTGTCGTACGCCGTCGGGCTGACGTTGGCTAAATCATATCCGCGGCCGCGGTTTGCGGGTGTGTCATCGCCATCGGTCTGACGGCTGTCGTACTGTGACCAGTCGGTGTAGTAACCGAAGACTTTCGGTTTGTTGGTAGTGTCATACTTGTTGTAAACCGGTTTAGCGACGCGGGCAGAGGTATAACTGTATTTCGCTGTATCTTTAGACGCATCAAAGCCGTCTGCTTTATAAGATTTGTCAGTCAGGGAATCAGTCTGGATCAATTTACTGGTTGTCATATAAGTTTCCTGAATAAAAAGTTAAGGGTCTAACAGCGTCGTGCTGTTGGGTCTATAATTGGAGAGGATGTTATTTCTCTCAAATCATCATTCAGCAAAAATATTTATGACAGCAATGATATGACATTGATGAATATCAATTCTAATTCTGAGGGTACTGTAAATAGCGAAAAGGGTGAATAAGACCGGGAATTGTTGATTAAATCATCGACATAGTAGGTCGGACAGACTGAGATGACAGTGACTCTGTAGTGAGACAAATGATGTTAATAAAGTACACGACTCAACTTGAATTATTATATCTTTTATTATTTCCATTTTGAGTAAGACTCAAAAGTATTTTTAGCTTCACTCAAAATGGGCATCATTTTTTATAACAGATCACAACTTATCTAAAATTACTCATAATAATCTGATTGAGCATGGTGAATTTTAAAAAACCAGATACGATAAATCCTATCGAAAAGTGGATTTCTGATATTTTCAATCACCGGCCTGGAGAGAGTTTAAAGATGAGTGTTTATCTTATTAATGGTCAGTACGTATTCAATGAAGGAACCAAAGAACTCAAGACTCTAAATAACGGTATGAATATTAAACTGACAACAATGAGATCCCGCTGCCTGAGCTTTATCATTGAACATGCTAAAGATGAAGTTATCGAGAAATCGGCGATATCTTATGCGTTATGGGGAGCGAGAAGTACTTTTACCAGCGATGCCAGTTTGACCCAAACGCTGTATTTAATTCGTCGTGATCTTAAAACATTAGGATTGGATGAATTGTTTATCACCGTGCCTAAATCTGGAATTCGGGTAAATACGTCGGTAAGCATTGATGTTATTCAGGAAAAGATCCCCAAACGCAAATTATCTTATAAACCACTGTTAATAAGCCTGATCGCTTCCCTGCTTTTAATTGGCGTGGGTGCATATCTGGCTCTGACAATCTGACACTACCGAGGGCCTGACCATGTCGACTAATCCCGTGATAGATGCAGTACTGGAAAACGAAGGTGCTTATGTCAATCACCCCGACGACCCGGGCGGTGCTACCCATTGGGGGATCACTGAAAAAACGGCGAGGGAGAATGGCTATACCGGAGATATGAAAGATTTTACCCGCGATCAGGCTTACGCCATACTTGAGAAAAATTACTGGTATCAGCCAGGATTTGACAAAGTCAATGCACTCTCTCCGGCACTGGCACTTGAGCTATGTGATACAGGAACCAATATGGGACCGTCCGTTGGAATTAAGTGGTTACAGCGCTGGCTCAATGCCTACAATCAACAAGCTCGCTATTATCCTGACGTTAGCGTAGACGGAAAAATAGGGCCACTCACCCTCGATGCGTTATCTGCTTTTCTCAAAGTACGCGGCCAGGAAGGTGATGCCGTGCTTGTCACCTCACTCAATTGCAGTCAGGGACAACGCTATCTGGATTTAGCAGAGAATAAAGCCAGTAATGAATCTTTTATCTATGGCTGGATGAAAGGCCGGGTTCGTCTGAGCAACACATAAACATAAGCATTCCTTATATTAATAATCGCAGTCACAGACTTTCACTTGTGATGTAAAAAGGGTTTCACCTGCTAATTAATTATTCAACACAGTTATCAAATTAAAGCAATGCCATGATATTTTGAGATTTTTTTACTTTATTTATAGCGTCACAATGTGAATGATGCTGACTCCCTGTCTGTGTTACGGAGAAAAGTAATGAATTACGAAAACATAAATGAATTTGATTATAACTTGATCAAGATAATGAATGAAGTGATAGTTTCCGGCAGCCTTTCCCGCGCTGCCGATAAACTGGAACTTTCAGTCTCTGCGGTGAGCATCTCGATTAATAAGCTGCAACGCTACATAGGCGTTGAACTTTTTATCCGTACGGCTCAGGGGATGAAACCCACACAAACCGCGCTGGATATTCATGAATCTTTTTCACATGCCATGTGCATTATTGATGATGTGGTGCACAAGGCCAAAAATCACGAAAAAACAGTGTCCTCTGTCAGAGTCATGTGTTCCGATTTGATCGAAAGTTTTTATTTTCAACGTCTGCATCAACAAGATGATTTACAGGAAACTCTGTTCGCTTTCACCAATGCAACCCTCTTTAACCATGATGAATGCGTGAGAAACCTTTTGCAGTCTGGTAATGATATTGTTCTGAGTAATTTCCCGCTGCATCACAGCAGTATTACTTCCGTCGAAATTGACTCCGTCGATGATTTCGTGGTGGTGTGCAGCGACACCAGCTTACTGGCTTCACAAAAAAACTTTACACTTTCACATTATTATACGTTACCTCATGCTGTCTATTGCCACAGTGAAAGTCAGGCAAAGAAACTGATTTCAGTCAGTAACCAGCATGTGCAAAATAATAAAAACAATATGAGAAAAGTGGTTTATAACTCGTCCTCACTCAATGGCATCATTGCCGCTATTGAACGCAGTGATATGATCGCCATATTCCCTACCAAAGTCGCAGAATATTTTATTGATAAACGTCACAGCAAATTAGTTATCTTCCCCTTACCTAATGACATTCATCATGAAACATTAAAAACATATGCAAACTTTGTCACACGCACCACCAAAATTCGCGGCGTCAATCATATTATTTCTTCACTCAAGGCCGTAGAAACCTGTCAATAAAAATGAATTATTTAATTAACCACACAGCCAGCATCACACAGAGTTTATGATGAAATATGTTGTTATTTTAATCGTTATATAATCAAGTCAGCACTACTCTTTATATGTCAGTTTCCGACTGACATATAATTATATCCACGCTGAAGAGCCGTATTTCTGTTTTTAATGCAATGTATTAAGGGTATTAACTATGCACAGATTAAAGCCCCAGCTCTGCCTCAATCTCATTACCCTGTCTTGCCTTCTGGCAGGTTCATCAATAGCTATTGCGGACGATACTGCCGCCACCTCTGAACCCTATGTCATAAAAGAAAGTGATCTGGTCAAAAAAGAAGCCTCACTGACGCAAAATCCGCTGATGCAGGAAGTGAAGGCGTCCATCCGCACGCTCGATAACGACTCCGTTGAAAAAATTGCGCCGGGACGCGCAGCTAACCCCGATAACGTGAAACGGGTTGAAAAAATCCTCAGCAAAGATCAATGGGAATATATCTTCCCGCTGCGCGCGCCAGAATACAGCTACGAAAACTTCCTCAAGGCGATAGGCAAATTCCCGGCAGTGTGCGGCACTTACACCGACGGGCGGGATTCCGATGCCATTTGCCGCAAAGGGCTGGCGACCATGTTTGCGCACTTCGCGCAGGAAACCGGTGGGCATGAAAACTGGCGTCCTGAAGCCGAATGGCGACAGGGGCTGGTATGGCTGCGGGAAATGGGCTGGGTTGAAGGCCAGAAAGGTGGCTATAACGGCGAATGTAATCCGGATGTCTGGCAGGGGCAGACATGGCCTTGCGGCAAAGATGCGCAAGGTGATTTTGTCAGCTACTTTGGCCGTGGCGCGAAGCAACTTTCCTATAACTATAATTATGGCCCATTCTCGGATGCGATGTTTGGCACCGTCAGAACCTTGCTCGATAAACCGGAGCTGGTGGCGGACACCTGGCTAAACCTCGCCAGCGCCGTGTTCTTCTTCGTTACCCCGCAGGCACCTAAGCCAAGCATGTTGCACGTCATCGACGGAACCTGGGTACCGAACGACCACGATAAAGCCAACGGCCTGGTGCCGGGCTTCGGCGTCACCATTCAGATCATCAACGGCGGTGTGGAATGCGGCGGCCCGACTGAAATTGCTCAGGGCGAAAACCGTATCTCCTACTACAAAAGTGAAGCTGATTACCTGAAGGTGCCGATCGCCGCCGATGAAGTGCTGGGCTGTAAGAACATGAAACAGTTCGACGAAGGCGGTTCCGGTGCTCTGCCGCAGTATTGGGAACAGGACTGGGGATGGGACCCGACCACGCCGACAGGCTCAACGTATTCCTGTCAGTTAGTCGGTTACCAGACGCCGTTCTCCGCGTTCAAAGAGGGCGACTACCAGCGCTGCGTGCAGCATTTCTTCAACGTGACGATTGTCGATGACTCCGGTAAAGCAGAGCCAGTTACACCAGTGCCGGATCCGACACCAACACCAACACCGGATCCAACCCCGACGGACACCAACGTGGCACCCGTTGCGGTACTGACCGGTCCAATTGGTGATGTGGAAAGTCAGGCAAACGTAACCCTTAATGCCTCGGCATCAAGCGATGCCAACGGTGACAAACTTTCGTTCACCTGGCTCTTGCCCAACGGCACCACGCTTGAGGGCACCGACCGCGACAGCATCAGTTTTGTTGCCCCAACTGTGACGGTGAAAAAACAGTACACCTTCAACCTGACGGTCTCTGACGGCAAGAAAAGTAACGTGGCTGCTTATACGCTCACGGTGACGCCGCAGGTTCAGCCGTTGCCGGATAGCGGAACGGGAACAAGTTGTGCAAATAACTGGGACGCAGAGAAAATCTATTACGGTGGTGAAAGCGTTGTGTGGAAAGGCAAGGAGTATCTGGCTAACTATTGGACACAAAACAATGAGCCCGGTAACCCGGAGTTCACTGGTGAGTGGTCGCAATGGAAGGAAATAAAAGCCTGTAAGTAGTCTTTGTTATTACGGTCACTCCTGACCGGGGAAAATCAAATGGGCGATCGGTGATCGCCCATTTTTTCGTGATTCAGCTTGCCGCCAGCATCGGTTCCAGCACCGGTATCGTTTGTTCCTGAACCAATCCCAGCAGAATTTTCTTCACCGCCGTCGCCTCCTGTGACAGCGCCAGCGTTTCAGAAACACATAAAGACAACGGCACCTGAATGGCAGGGCTGCTGATGCAGGACATCCAGGCTTTCGCCGGGCCTGTCATCGCCCGCGCGGCAGATTCCGGCAAAATCGTCGCCCCCAGACCGCTGGCGACGGCCGCGGTCAGCGTCGCCGAGGATTCGATTTCACCAATCACGTTGGCGCTCAGACGACGTATCGCCATCGCATCGTCCACCAGACGACGCATCACATTATAAGAACGCGGCATGAACAGATTCAGTTTTGCCACATCGCTCAAATCAACGTATTTTCCCGGATTCGGTACGGCATGCGTGCCGACCAGATACAGATCTTCTTTCATCAGCGGCTGGCTGCACAGCCCGATTTCAGGGCGTGCGCCGTAAAGCACCGCCATGTCCATGCGGCCATCGAGCACCATTTCGCCGAGCGCCGTGCCGAAATTTTCATTGAGATACAACAAAATGCCCGGATGCTGCTCGCGGACGGCCTGCAACAGCGGCAACGCCAGCTGCGAGGCCGCCGTTCCCGGCGCCAGCCCGACCGACACCTGCCCGCTCAGCGACTGCCCTGCGCTGCTCACCGCGCAATGCGCCTGCTCGCACTGGCGTAATATCGCCTGCGCATGTGAATAAAGAATATTACCGGCCTCGGTAGGCGTCACGCCGCGCTTGGTGCGAATCAGCAATTGTTGCTGCAATTCACCTTCCAGCGTCGCCAGTTGCTGGCTCAGCGCCGGTTGGGCGATATGCAGAACCTCAGCGGCCTGCGTCAGGCTGCCGATATCGAAGATTTTCACGAAGTACTTTAAACGTCTGAGATTCATCTCTGCCTCCATCTTGCGCGGTAAGGGGTGCCCTGAACTATAAAAAGTCGAACGGTGTATTTATTAGCAGGTCTGATAAAAGCAAGATTTGCGCCAATCTCGGGTTTGGATGAGAAAAACCCTACCTGACCGCGACAACGCCGCAGAACATAAGAGAAAACTATCGCAGGACGTTCGCAGAAAAGCCTGGCACAGAGAAAAAGAAAGGTAAAAGCAGGGGGATTTTCGCGTGTGCTGCACCAACATAATGCATTCTTATGGGTCAGCCTTATCAATTAGCAGGGTTAATAACCACCGGTGAAATGTGGCCTCCTGCCCCTGTGCAACGCTAAAAAATGGCCTTTTTGACTCTATTCTCAACAACTTGAGCAAAGTATCAGCAAACGCACACATTTATGCAGTTTCCCCTTTGACATGCACAGGGGCAGTCGTTATTATTCGCCCCGTTCCAACGATTCCTCTGTAGTTCAGTCGGTAGAACGGCGGACTGTTAATCCGTATGTCACTGGTTCGAGTCCAGTCAGAGGAGCCATATTAGAAAAGCCCGCTTAGGAAACTAAGAGGGCTTTTTGCTTTTGTAATTTTATGGAAGACAGTTAAGGGCATGATTCGTCAGCCGCCGTAAAATTCGTTATCATCCGCCCCCCACTTTCCTTCCGGCCAGTCTGATGTCAGCCATTATCGATACTTTTATTGCCCCGCCGTGCCATGACCAGATAGATATCCTCTATCAGGACGATCATCTGGTGCTGATCAACAAACCTTCCGGGCTGCTCAGCCTTTCAGGAAAGAATCCGCAAAACCTCGATTCAGTGCATCACCGGCTGGTAAAGCTGTTCCCCGGCTGTACGCTGGTCCACCGTCTTGATTTCGGGACGTCCGGGCTGATGGTGGTTGCCCGCAATAAGGCAATAAACGCCGCACTCTGCCAGCAGTTCAGCAACCGCACGGTGACCAAAGTGTACAGCGCCCTGCTGTGCGGACATCTGGATGAAGACGAAGGGATAATAGACGCGGCGATTGCCAAAGATCCGGCGCTGTTTCCGCTGATGTCGATTTGCGCAATGACGGGCAAACCCGCCCGCTCCCGTTATCGGGTCGCTGAGCGGATTTATCACGAGCGGGAAGATGGAAAGTTACTGCCATTGACGCGGGTAGATCTCATCCCGGAAACCGGTCGTACGCACCAGCTGCGCATCCATTGCCAGCAGCTCGGCCACCCTATTTTAGGCTGTGACCTCTACGGTGGCCTCCTGCTGCCAGGCACTGAACGGACACCGCGGCTGATGCTGCACGCCAGTGAGCTGCATTTTGTGCATCCGGTCAGCCAAGAGCCGGTCGCTGCCCGTAATGACAGCCCGTTCTGAAAACGTCGATTACCACATCAAATCATCGGGCACTTTAAAGTCAGCATACGGATCTTCTTCATCCTGCTCTTCCTGACTCAGCGCACTGTTTAGTACAATGCTGCTGGCGTCGCGCTGGGCAATTTTATCGGCGACGCTGGCGGGAATAATCGCATACTGGCTTTCGCCGCTGCTCTCGACCAGCAGACGGGCGATAGCGAGACGGCCGCTGATCAGCTGAGCCTGAGTGGTCTTATCCACAAAGATTTTTTTGATTAAATTATTGTCTGTGAAGTTAAAGCCGATATCGCCTTTTGAATCGATTTTGTTCATTTCAATCAGCTGCTTTACCTGAGCTTTATGTTCTTTCGACAAGGCCGCTTGCTTTTGTTGCTCGCTCAGTTGTTTATCACGCTCAATCTGCGCCTTTTTATTCTCTTCCACCGCTTCTCTGGCCTCACGGGCCTGAACGCGTGATTTTTTTGCCGTTCTCTGGACTTTGTCCATTTTTTTGCTGGACACTAATCCCGCTTTTAGCAGCTGCTCTTGTAAGGTAAGTTTTGTCATGTTCGTTTCTAAATCCGTTGAATAATGTGCGGGATTATACCTGTAATTTTTGATGCTATGCCAGATTGCAGGGGCTGAACACTGTACCGCGTGATTTTTACCCCTCCCGTACCAATTAAACATTGGCGTCACCGGCCAGACCCGCCATATTTAGAGTGACCTGATGATGAACGAAGAAAAAAGGAAAAGCGTATGGATAACAAGTCACTTACCGCTGTAGAGGTGATTGATAAACTCGAAGAGATGTACAATAACTCGGTCGCGGCACTGCGGGATGCGATTAAAGATTTCATCGTTCAGGGCACGCTGCCGGACGTGGCGACGCGCGCAGCGGGATTATTCGTTTACCCGGAACTGCGGGTGAGTTGGGACGGCGTAACGCCCGCTAAAAATCCTACCCGCGCCTATGGCCGCTTTTCTCACCCCGGACGTTATGCCACCACCATCACCCACCCGGAACTGTTCCACCGTTATCTGATCGAGCAGCTGTCACTGCTTGAGGAAGAATATAATGCGGTGATTGAGGTTGTACCCTCGCAGCAGGAGATCCCCTATTCCTACGTCATCGACGGTTCTGATTTAATGCTCGACCGCTCAATGAGCGCCGGGCTGGCGAAACATTTTCCGACCACAGAGCTATCGCAAATTGGCGATGAAACCGCAGACGGTCTGTATTATCCCGGCGATACCTTCCCGCTTTCGCATTTTAACGCGCTGCGCGCTGATTTCTCCCTCGCGCGTTTGCGCCATTACACTGGCACGCTTATTGAGCATTTCCAGCCGTACGTGCTGTTCACCAACTACACCCGTTACGTCGATGAATTTGTCAGCTGGGCGTGCGCGCAGATTGCCGATCCGGACAGTCCGTACGAAGCGCTGGCCTGTGCGGGCAGCGTGTTTATTACCGCCGATACACTCTATCCGGAACAGGCCGTTTCGGATCTGGCGTGGAAAAAGCATCAGATGCCCGCCTACCATCTGATTGCCCGCGACGGTGCGGGTATAACGCTGGTGAACATCGGCGTCGGCCCGGCGAATGCCAAAACCATTTGCGATCATCTGGCTGTATTACGCCCGCACGTCTGGCTGATGATTGGTCACTGCGGCGGATTACGCGAAACACAGTCGATCGGCGATTACGTTCTGGCGCATGCTTATCTGCGTGATGATCATGTTCTTGATGCCGTCCTGCCACCGGATATCCCGATCCCGAGTATTGCTGAAGTGCAGCGCGCACTGTACGACGCCACGAAAAAGATGAGCGGCATGCCGGGTGAGGAAGTGAAACAACGCCTGCGCACAGGAACGGTGGTGACCACTGATGACCGCAACTGGGAGCTGCGCTACGCCGCCTCGGCGCTGCGTTTTAATCTCAGCCGCGCGGTGGCTGTGGATATGGAAAGTGCGACGATTGCCGCGCAGGGTTACCGCTTCCGCGTGCCTTACGGCACCCTGCTTTGCGTGTCTGATAAACCGTTGCACGGCGAAATCAAACTGCCGGGTCAGGCCAACAAATTCTATGAAGGGGCGATCTCAGAGCATCTGCAAATCGGTATCTGCGCCATCGATCTGCTGCGCGCCGAGGGTGATCATCTGCATTCACGCAAATTACGTACCTTTAACGAACCGCCTTTCCGATAATTGTTTTTTAACACTTTAATTACCCCGCTTCTTAAAAAAGACTTTGCATAATGCAGAGTCTTTTACCATCATAAATTAAAACGCTGTTCTACTTTCTGGCATCTGGAATTCTCTTGCAAAACGTCATCGTCTCTTTGCGCAAAGCCATCGAGCGCACGCCCTGGTATCTGAAACGGCGTTCTTACCGCACCCTGTTCTGGCGTGAAATCACGCCCCTCGCCGTGCCTATTTTCTTCGAAAATGCCTGCGTTCTGCTGATGGGTGTCCTGAGTACGTTTCTGGTCAGCTGGCTGGGCAAAGAAGCGATGGCGGGCGTCGGGCTGGCAGACAGTTTCAACATGGTGATCATTTCGTTCTTCGCCGCCGTCGATCTCGGGACGACGGTGGTGGTCGCCTTCAGCCTCGGCAAACTTGATCACGAACGCGCCCGCGCGGCGGCGCGTCAGTCGCTGGCGATCATGACCGTCTTTGCGGTGCTGCTGGCGGTGGCGCTACAGTTTTCCGGCCATGTGATTATCGACATGATCGCCGGTCAGGCAGAACCGCAAGTGAAAGAGATGGCGCTGTCCTACCTGCAAATCAGCAGCTGGAGTTATCCGGCAGCGGCGATTGCGCTGATCGGCTCCGGTGCACTGCGCGGCGCGGGCAATACCAAAATTCCGATGCTGCTGAACGGCGGCATGAACATCCTCAATCTGGTGATCAGCAGCGTGCTGATTTACGGCTGTTTCGGCTGGAACGGACTGGGCTTTATCGGGGCGGGCCTCGGGCTGACCATTGCGCGCTACATCGGCGCGATTGCGGTGATTTATGTGCTGATGGTGGGTTTTAATCCGGCACTGAAAATCTCGCTGAAAAGTTACTTCCAGCGGCTCAATACCAATATCCTGCGCGAAGTGCTGGGTATCGGCATTCCCGCCAGTATCGAATCCGTATTGTTTAACGGCGGGAAATTACTGACGCAGGTTTTCGTCGCCGGGATGGGCACTAACGTGATTGCAGGTAACTTTATTGCTTTCTCGATTGCCGCGATGATAAACCTGCCGGGGAACGCGCTGGGCTCGGCGTCGACCATTATCGTCGGTACGCGGCTGGGCAAGGGGCAAATCGCCCAGTCCGAGCGCCAGCTGCGTCACATCTTCTGGCTTTCCACCTTCGGGCTATGCGTACTGGCGTTCCTATCGGTGCCCTTCGCAGGCCTGCTGGCTCGCTTTTACACCAACGAAGAAGACGTGATTGACGTAGTCAAAATCCTGATCTGGCTGAATGCCGCGTTTATGCCGTTCTGGGCCGCATCCTGGGTGTTGCCCGCCGGTCTTAAAGGCGCGCGTGACGCCCGCTTCACCATGTACGTATCGATGGTGGGCATGTGGGGCTGTCGCATTGTGGTCGGCTATTTCCTCGGCATCGTGCTCGGCTTTGGCGTCGTGGGCATCTGGCTGGGCATGTTCCTCGACTGGATCGTGCGCGGAGTCTTCTTCTACTGGCGCATGGCCAGCGGTCGCTGGCTGTGGAAGTATCCTAAATCGAAGAGAACGCAATAGCCTCTGTGTCCTCCGCCGGCATCGTTGGTGGGGGGCACTCTTTTCGTTTAACCACAGTGGCCAAATCAGCAATCACCTGATAATAAAAAAATATTTCCCCTTCCCACTTCAGGCACCCTACATCCACAAATAATAAAGATCCTAGATCAATAAAATATCAAAAAAAATACAAACCATTGAAATCAAATACTTTTAAATTACTTAATTATTAATTAAGTTAATAGGGGTTTGCTTTACATATACTCATCATTATAGTTTTCGCCATATCATGAATGTTAATTACCCATAGTTAACTCAATCTAATTTAATAATTAATTAAGGTGCACATGAGAAATGAAACCAGAAATCTTCTTATCCTGCTCGGAGGAAGACATAACGATTTCCAGCAGGATGAGTTTATAACTAAAAATCAGTGGGATAGTATTAATCCGCTAACAAGAAAAGGAGCCTGGACGTATAATAATTATGATGAAAAAGGAGAAGTAACGTCTTATGGCCTGGAAGGTGGCGTTTGCGCGGGATTAGCATCTTGTTACCTTATCGCCGGAAGCCAATGGACTTCATTTACTCACTATATCGCAAGTGAAGCCGGTAAAAGTGTGATTCGTGGAAATCATAATTTTCAAGAACAACTAATATCTAACTGTAAAAATGGATGGTATCACGGGGGCATAATAATACTGGATATTCATAAAATAATACTTAAAAATAACGACGTTACTCATATTAAAAGCGGGAAGGTTCCTTTAAATAATTGCTATAACTCTTTACGTAGGGATGTAGTGTCCAATCTAAATACCAAAATTGGATATTTATTCATCATTAATTCCCCTACGGGAGGGCATGTTTTAGGGTTGAGAGTTGGTCAGGGTACCATTCACTTTTTCGATCCAAATCTGGGTGAATTTATATTACCCTATCGCAAAGCCAATGGCGCTGCTATGGCCCGATTTATCGAATCATTTATTCGTAATGAATATCCATCATACAATGAACTTTATGTCCATTGCTTTAATGTTCGTTAATTAATGTAATTTATTGCAATTATAATAAGGGACGATATTCCCACGTCGATTATCATTGAAATATCAGGGAAAATAATTCAGCTAACGGCGTTTGCGATGTCCGCGTCATAAGGGCTAGCCCCATACCTGACCACAAACGCCTGTTAACTTTTTAGTCAGCAATAACCTGCTTTTGCAAATCCACCGCAGACGTAGATTTCTGGCAGCAGAGGTAAATAATCCCCAGCAGCGGGATCCAGCCAAGCAGAATGCCCAGCACCACGTTCATCACGGCGTAAGTTTCCTGCGCAGCATATTGTAGCAGGATGATATTAAGTAACCGCGATATAACACCCACCAGATAGACGCCGCCAAACCACCAACCGGAGCGGCCAATATCGTGCATACGGCGGATACCGACGGCGAGAAGAGGCAGCGCCAGTAAGAGGGCGAAAAGACTGTACGCCATTCCGGCATAGAGCACGCCGATGTAAGGATCCCCCGCCATGGAGAAGAACGAAATGGTGCCCATCACCAGCAAAATCATTAACAAGATATTACCCAGCGTGAAGACCCAAAATTCCTTTCTGGTCGCCCTGCCCGCAAATTTCACATAGCCTTTCCAGCCTTGTAAATAACACTGCCATAAGGTCATTCCTTCATTTCCTTTTGTCTTTTTAAAAGTCTGAGGGATTTAAACCGTTTCTTACTGGCCGCGCAACTGCGAAGCGAGTTTATCCAGCTGATCGGCGATCTGGTTCAGGTCTTTGTCCTGTTCACCCGGCGCACGGGTGGAATTACGCACAACCAGCTTTGCCGGTAACACTTTGGAGACCGTAACGTCATTATTTGTCGCCAGCAGCCGTTCTACCGCCTCTTTGCTCTGCAAATCCAGGTCCAGCGACACCGTGGTCAGCGCCGGGTGAAAGAACGCGCTATCGTAGGTGTCATCGTAGCCGACGATCGACACCTGCTGCGGGATAGCGACATTGTGCTGATGCAAGGCGCTTATCACGCCGAGCGCCATCTGGTCATTTCCCACCAGCACCGCAGTAAACTGCGGCGTCTCACGCAGCATCTGCAATGCATTGTAGTAACCGCTTTTCGCGCTCCAGTCACCGTGGATAACGGTCACCGGCTGTAACCCCTTTTCCGTCAGCGTCTCCTGCCAGCTTTTCAGGCGCAGGCGCGATGACACCGAATCCTCCGGCCCCGCCAGCAGCGCGAACTCCCGGTGGCCTAGCTCCAGCAGATATTCAACGCTGGCGCGTGAACCGTCGGCGGGGTTGAAGCAAACGTTAAATACCGGACTGGTCGGATCGACGTCCACAAACAGGCAAAGAATATCGCGGTTATTCTCATAAATTTGCTCCGCTTCATCGCTCTCCAGCGGGATGTTGATGATCACACGATCGACCCGTTGGGATTTCAGCTCGTTAATGGAGTCCTGAATGCTCTGATTCACGTCCTCATCAATCATCGAAATCAGCACCTGATAACCGGCCTGATACGCATATTTTTTGACGGAGGCGGCTATCTGCGAAGGTGCGTGGAGCGCCAGCGAGGTGGTGACCAGCCCCAGCGTGAAACTTTGTTTACCGACCAGCTGCTGTGCCAGACGGTTAGGTACATAACGCAGGACTTCAATTGCCTGCTCGACTTTGAGACGGGTGGCGTCAGAAACGTTGGCTGACTTGTTTAAAACCCGCGAAACGGTCTGATAAGACACACCGGCATAGCGGGCAACATCTTCTAACGTCGAACTTTTCGATTTCATTCTCTTTCCCTGCTGGAACCCGTGAACGTAGCTTACCCCCACATCAATCGACTCAAACTACGGGATCTCATCTAAAAGTTCAATCTGGCGTACCAAACACTGCATAAGTTATACGTTAACATTGCATAATCTTGTGATTTAAATCACTACCCGTTTATTTATACACCACAAGTTCTGGATCTAAATCACAATTCAGGATGTGTAAAATTGATCATTATTGTTTCTGGGTATCTTATAGATTCCGTAAATGTGAACGTCATACAATCATAAGGAAAAAGAATGAAACACAACTTACGCACTCTGGCTGTGGCGGTTTCCCTCGCCATCACGGCAGGCCCGGCAGTGGCAAACGATATTGATTTTCATGGCTATCTGCGCTCAGGGCTGGGTGTTTCCGGCAGCGGCAGCTTAGAACAGTTCCAGAAAAATAAAGTCGGTCGTCTTGGCAACGAAAACGACACCTACGGCGAAGTCGAACTGGGCAGTGAAGTTTATAAAAAAGATGATGTGAGTTTTTATGTTGATTCCATGGTCAGCATGGTCTCCGACGGCTCAAATGATGATGAAAGCACCGTCAACGATGACGCGCAGTTCGGCCTGCGTCAGTTGAACCTGCAAATCAAAGGGCTGGTGCCGTGGGATAAAGATGCGGTGATCTGGGGCGGGAAACGCTATTACCAGCGCCATGATTTACACATCATCGACACCAAATACTGGAATATTTCCGGAGCCGGAGCCGGGGTGGAAAACCTGAAGCTGGGCGAAGGCGCGCTGTCTGTGGCGTGGATCCGTGGCGATGCCAATGACGTGGATTACCGCGTCGACGGCGATAACGACGTCAACATCAACTACATCGACGTGCGTTATGCCGGGATCAAACCGTGGAACGGCGCGTGGATGGAAATCGGTGCTGACTACGCCATGCCGAACCTGACGCACGATCAAAAAGAGTACGGCGGTCTGTACGACGCGGATAACGGCGTGATGCTGACCGGCGAAATCAGTCAGGACATGTGGGGCGGCTACAACAAACTGGTTTTACAGTACGCGGACAAAGGTCTGGCGCAGAACATGATCTCCCAGGGCGGCGGCTGGTATGACATGTGGAACTACACCAATGACGCCACCGGTTATCGCGGCATCATCACCGGTCTGATTCCGATCACCAGCAAATTCAGCCTTAACCACGTGCTGACCTACGGTCATGCGGATAACATCACGGCATACACTGACACCACCGAGCTGGTCTCACTGGTTGGCCGCGCGCAATATCAGTGGACGGATTACGTGCGTACCATCGGTGAAGTCGGTACTTTCTACCAGAAAGACGATTACAAGAACGGCTCCAACTACAAACAGGGCGGCCAGAAATACACCCTGGCGATGGGTCTGGCAGCAGGTCCTGAGTTTATGTCCCGTCCTGAACTGCGCGTATTTGCGTCATATCTGAATGACTCAGAGCATGGCGATACGTTTGAAGATCACACCAAATCCGACACCTGGAACTTTGGGGTTCAGGTTGAAGCCTGGTGGTAAGTTGTTTGTTCATGAAGTAAACGTTATGCCTGAAATACCGTATTAAAATAAATCTGTGTCTGATGATATTAAGAAATAACCTCATTGTTATAAATGCTCAGGGTTTAACGCATTTTCTCTTGTAGGGGATCGTGACGTTTTTTGTACCCGCACAGCAGCATCGTTATTATTAAATAAATGTATTGTGATAAATTAAAAGGCAGCCAGATATTATGGCTGCCTTTTTCATTATTTCACTCAGGGTTAATTGCGCTTAATCCGATAAATAAAATTAATTGCTCTGTAAGCCAAACTTATCTGTCATCAGTTTCTTCAGGCTGTCGGACTGCTTACCGAATATCGCATGCACTTCCTGGCCGATAATCACCACGCCAATTGCGCCGGTCTGCTGGATAGCGCCGGAGTTAACGCGCTTTAACTCTCTGACCTTCACACGCAGACGGGTAATACAGGCATCGACATTTATAATGTTATCGCGTCCGCCGAGCGCCTCTATTAATAACGCTACGTCGGTGGACGGCGGTACTTCATCTTTCAGGTTTTTATTCTTCGCCGAGAACACATGCATAAAGTCTTTAATATTGACCATGATTAATCCTCTCTTGCAGAAATGAAAAAACGTGCAGCAGGGAATATTCCCCACGGCACGTCAGGAGTGAAACTTATTGTGTAATTTTACGCGTCAGGATCTGGCAGCCAAATGCCGGTAACGTCAGTTTGCGCGGCAGATTTCCACCGTGAACGATATCCTGATAATCCTGCGGCAACACAACGGTCTGGCTATCAGCATTGTAGTTTTGCAGGAAGATAAACTCGCTTTCGCCATCGGTACGGCGTGCGGCGCTAACCCCTTCCGGCAGCGGCGTATTGATGGCGCGCGGCAGGTTCATCTCTTTGGCAAGCGCGGTGAAGAAGTCCGCGTGGAACTGCTGATCGTTGCGCGACGCCACGTAATACGCCTGCCCCTGGCCGTACAGATTCACCGTCACCGCCGGATTACCGGCATAGAAATCGTCGCCATAGGTGGCCAGCGCCGCCGCCCCTTCCAGATGGATCACTTCACACAGCTGCGAGGCGCGATAGGGGCCGCTGAGCCCCAGCACGTTACCTTCGACACCGGCGACGCTGTTGTGCTGGTCATCGGTCAGGCTGTCGATCTCTTCCGCCCAGATACCCAGCACCGGACGCAGCGGTCCGGGGAATCCATTAAGGAAGCACAAATCCGTTTCGTTAACGATGCCGCTCCAGTAGGTTGCGACAAAGCGACCGCCCGCCTGAACGAAGGCGCTGATGCGCTCACCGACGCCTTCGCGCACCATGTAAAGCATCGGGGCGATCACCAGATCGTAGCCCTGTAAATCGCCGTCAGCGTTGATCACGTCTACCGCAATGCCCTGCGCCCACAGTGCGCGATAATGGTCGGCGACGGTATTTTCGTAATGCAATCCGGCGTTACGCGGCCCCATGGCATCGTCCATTGCCCAGCGACTTTCCCAGTCGAAGATAATGGCGACTCTGGCTTCCGCACGGCTGCCCGCCACCGGCGCTAATGCCGTTAAAATCGAGCCGAGTTCTGCGACTTCGCGCCCGACGCGGGTATCTATGTGCCCGACGTGATCGACCACCGCACCGTGAAATTTCTCGGAAGAACCACGGCTTTTACGCCACTGAAAATACTGGACGGAATCCGCACCGTGCGCAACCGCCTGCAGGGAAGACAGAATATGCATTCCCGGCTTTTTCAGTTTGCTGGTCGGCTGCCAGTTGGTGAAACTCGGCGTCGATTCCATCAGTACAAAAGGCTTGCCCTGTTTGAGGGTGCGCATCAGGTCATGATACATCGCGGTATACGCCGCGAGACCGATGTCATCCTGACGGGTATGCCACATCGGGTAGCTGTCCCAGGAGATGAAATCCAGCACCCCGGCAAGTTTCCAGTAATCGTAATCGTAGAAATATTCCATGAAATTAGTGGTCGCCGGTAACGCCGGGTTTTCAGCTTTCAGCGGACGGATTTCATCGCTGCAAAAACGCGTGACCTGATCGGTGTTAAAGCGTCGCCAGTCGAGATTCAGACCGTGAACGCCGCTCTCGCCCTGTGGCGACGGTGATTCGAGCTGCGACCAGTCGGTGTATGTGTGGCTCCAGAAGGTACTCCACCAGGCTTTGTTCAGCGCATCGAGCGTAACGTAGCGTGCTTTCAGCCAGTCGCGGAATTGCCCCTGACAGGTGTCGCAGTGGCATTCACCGCCATATTCATTGGAGATGTGCCAGCCAATCACTGCCGGATGGTGCGCATAACGTTTCGCCAGCTGGCCGTTCATCAGCTGCACTTTCTCGCGGTAAACCGGTGAGCTCATGCAATGATTATGACGCCCGCCGTGCAGCGCCGGAACGCGGTCGCGCCCGACGCGCAGAACCTGCGGGTATTTCTGCGACATCCACGCCGGACGCGCGCCGCTTGGTGTGGCGAGAAACACCGAAATACCGTTTTCATGCAGGCGGTTTAGCACCTGATCCATCCAGTCAAAGGCGTAGCAGCCTTCTTCAGGCTCCAGCGCTGACCAGCTGAAAATCCCCACTGACATCACGTTGCAGCGTGCTTCTTTCATCATTTCGACATCGCGCACCAGCACATCGGGGTGATCCAGCCATTGCTCAGGGTTGTAATCCGCGCCGTGTAACAGACCGGAAATCTTACTGCTCAGAAGAGGGAATTTCGTCATGCTTAATCCTTTAAATCCGTAAGAAATAGACAGTGCTCCCCGGCCAAGGTGACCGGGGAAAAGGGAATCAGTTGAAGACTTTGATGGAAGGTAAAACCTGACCGTCACAGCTGAACAGCGCCTGATTTTCGCGGGCGTTGCCCTCTTTCCAGTGGTCGTTGATGTAGGTCATTCCGGCCGGTGTCGCCCAGCCCGCACCGTTAACCGGGATCCAGGTCGGCTCCCAGTAGAACAGCCCTTTGCCACGGTTATCCGGGACGGCGACCAGACTTTTTATCATGTCGCTGAGGAAGTCGGCCTGCCCCTGCACGGTGCCCGGGTAGCCGCCGTCTTTGGCTTCCTTCTCGTTGAAACTGTTCTCGGCGGCATCACAGTTTTGGGTGCTGTAGCCGTACGCCACTTCCACGACGATCACGTCTTTGTTGTAGCGTTTACTGATGTCGTCCATGTTAGTTTGCAGCGCCGAAATCGGACCGTTCCAGTAGGTATAAAACGACAGGCCAATCACGTCGTAAGGTACGTTGCGCTGATTGATTTCATCGAACCACCAGCGGAAGGTGTCATTCTTAGTGCCTTCGGCCAAATGCAGCATGATTTTGATTTTCGACGGATCTTTCTCATCCGCCCGCACGCCGGAAATCGCCGCATTCAGCAACCCGGCCAGACGGTCAAACTCACCGCCGCCCTCGCCCCAGCTTTTGCCTTCCGGCCACAAAATTCCGCCGTTCATTTCGTTGCCGACCTGCACCATATCCGGCACCACGCCCTGCTGGCGGAACTGCGCGATCACGTCACGGCTGTAATCGTGAATGGCGGTTTTCAGCTGCGGATAATCCATCTTCGCCCAGCTTTTCGGCTTGAACTGTTTGCCCGGATCGGTCCAGAAATCGCTGTAATGGAAATCCAGCAGGATTTTGAAGCCCTGCGCTTTGGCGCGTTTCGCCAGTTCCAGCGTGGTCGCCAGATCGTTATTGCCGCCGCCGTACGGTTTACCCGCCGCATCTTTCGGATCGACCCACAGCCGCAGGCGCACGTAGTTAAACCCGTTTTGTTTGAGGATAACCATCGCGTCCTGTTGCTTGTGGTTCTGATCAAAAAACTTACCGCCGTGTTTTTCGACGTCAATCAGCGTGGAAATGTCCGCGCCTTTGATGAAATCTGCCGGAACGTTGGCGACCTTTTTGATGTTGACGCTTTCTGCCGCACAGGAAAATGACATCGCCAGCAACAGGCAGGCAATCGTGCTTTTATTGAAAATCTTTTTATTCAGCAAAGTCATGATGATCATCCTTTAGTACTGCCGGCGGTCAGGCCGGAGACGAAGTATTTTTGTAAGGCGAGATAAAAAATAGCGACCGGCACTGCGATCAGCACCGCACCGGCGGCATACATGGTGTAGTTCGCCCCCATTTTCTGCGCGACCAGGTTGTACAGGCCGATCGGCAGCGTGTATTTATCCGGCGTGCGCAAAATGGTGCTGGAGAGAATGAAATCCCCTAACGGCCCGGTGAAGGAGAACAGCGCAATGACTGCCAGAATTGGCTTCGACAGCGGCATGATGATTTCGATGAAGATGCGGAAATTGCCCGCACCGTCCATCCGCGCTGATTCATCCAGATCTTTTGGAATGGCGTCCAGATAGCCTTTCATCAGATAGGTATTCATCGGGATCATGCCGCCGACGTAAATCAGCACCAGCGCCAGATGGCTGTTGATAAGCCCCAGAAGCTGCGCCAGCACGAAGATGGCAATCAGCGCCGAAAACTGCGGGATCATCTGCAATAGCAGGAACAGCATCAGCCCGTCTTTGCGCCCCTTAAAGCGAAAGCGCGAGAAGGAATAGGCGGTGAAACTGACGCAAATCAGCGTCAGGATCATGGTCAGGAAACTGATTTTCATCGAGTTCCAGTACCAGCCGACGTAATTCACGTCACCGTTAAACAGGTCTTTGTAATGCTGGAAAGAGACGTTCTCCGGGATAATCGACGTACTGAGCAGGCTGTTACCGGCATTCAGCGAGGCACCGACGGTCCAGATCAGCGGATAAATAATAATGACCGCCACGATCAGTAACAGGAAATAACTCAGCGACAGGCGGATAAACTTACTTCTTTTAATACTGCTGTTTTTACTCATCACCCTGCTCCCGCTTACGCCATATCATCTTGTTTAAATGAATTGGTTGAACGGAATTGCCACAGCGCAATACCGACAACAAATATTGACAGCAAAATCGTAATGGTTGCGGCAATGGCATATTGCGATGACGACATGGTCAGTTTATATATCCATGACACCAGAATATCCGTTCCTCCCGCATTCGATCCGGCCACAGCCGGGCCACCGTTATTAAACAGATAGATAATATTGAAGTTATTAAAGTTGAAGGTGTATTGCGTAATAATGATCGGCGCAATGGAATACAACACCAGCGGCAGCGTAATGGTTTTTAACTTCTTCCAGGTACTCGCGCCGTCCATCGTCGCCGCTTCATATAAATCATTCGGGATCGCCTGCAATACGCCGGTGGTCATTGCGAAGACAAACGGGAAGCCCAGCCAGGTCTGCATCATGATCAGCGCAGTTTTGGTCCAGAACGGATCCGTCATCCACGCTTTCGGCTCAATCCCTAACGCGGCCAGAATGCCGTTGTTGATAACGCCAAAGGTATCGTTAAACATCCCGGCGAACACCAGAATGGTCACAAAGCCAGGCACCGCCCAGGGCAAAATCAGGATAGTGCGGATCAACGCCTTGAAGCGTAAATCTTTCTGATTTACCAGAATCGCCAGCATCACGCCGACGGTACATTGCAGCGTGGTCGCCAGCACGGTCCAGACTACCGTCCACTGTAAAACGTCCAGCAGCGTTGAGCGCCAGATGTTCAGCGTGAAGATATTAATAAAGTTTTTGAACCCAACCCAGTCGACCAATTTCGCCGGCGGCGTGTGGTACAAATTATAATTAGTAAACGCGATGGAGAAGCCGAAAATAATCGGAAATACCACCACAAACACCAGCAAAATAAAGCCTGGCGTTATCATCAGATAAGGAAAGCCTTCGCGAAGCAGTAAATGATACTGCTTTCTGACGCCGGGTAATTCCATACCCAGATCACGTCGTTTTCCGTTCACCCACGCATCGCGCAGGCTCCAGTAATAAAAGCCAACGCCAAAGGCGGCGATCAGGACGCTGATAATCCCTTTAGCCAGCAGGAAGATGGAATTATCGCGCGGAACTTCTTCGCCCAGCGAATATAAGCCCCACAAGCCCTGTTGCAGAAAATCATAAAATACACCGGCGAAGCAAAACAGAATGATAAAAAAGATGACTCCCTTGGCCCATTGTCGGTTATAGAACTGACCAAAACCGGGGATCAGCGCCGCAGCCAGTGCCACCGGCGCATGGTGGCTGGCGGAGTGTGGCACGTGATTTTCCTCGTCAAGACGCATAGACACAAAGATATTCCTTTCACTGGTGAGGGAGTGAAATCACTCCCTCCATTCAGACGTACTGGCTGGTTAGCGAATAATTTAGCGAATTACTCGTTGCTGGCTTTTGCCGCTTCAATTTGCATCTGGATGTTTTTCACGGCGTCATTGAGCGCGGCCTGCACCGGCTGCTTGCCGGTCACGCCGAGCTGGATGCCGTTGTTAGCCGGTCCCCAGACTTCCTGCATTTCCGGTACGCCCGGCATAGCGGTCGCATGGGTGGACTGTAACGCCACCGCGTTGGCTTTTTCATCGTTCTTAATCATCGGATCATTGACCAGCGCAGTCAGTGCCGGGATTTCCTTGGTCACTTCGTAACGCACCTTGGCGTACTTAGGCTGGTTGATGAAAGTGATGAATTTCTCTGCCAGCGGTTTCTGTTTGCTGTAGGTCGATACCGCATACCCTTTCACACCGAGGAAAGAGCTCATCGGTTTACCATTGGGCAACAGCGGTAACGGTTTCACGCCGTAGTTGATGCCCGCCGCTTCATACGGCTGGAACGCCCACGGGCCGGTGATCACTGCCGCCGCTTTCTTTTCAGTAAACAGGGAATCGATGGCGTTCAGGCCGTTATCGCCGGTGATGCCCGCAGGGAATAATCCGTCGGCATAGAATTTTTTCAGATAGGTCACAGCTTCGACGCTGCCGGGTTTATTCAGGCCGATGTCTTCAACGTTCAGCTCGCCTTTGGCGTCTTTCCCAAATATGTAGCCGCCCATTGATGAAATCGCGCCGTAGGCGTAATACACCTCATCGAATTTGGCCAGCAGGCCATATTTGCCTTTCGCCCTTTCCTCTTTGGAGAAGGCGTAATACTCATCGAGGGTATCCGGCGCTTTTGGCAGCAGGTCCTTGTTGTAAATCAGCACCAGCGTTTCGACCGCTTTCGGCACGCCATAGGTTTGCCCTTTCAGCTGGAACGCGTTGATCGCCGACGGCGTAAAGCTGTCAGTGAACGCTTTGTCGAGCGTCAGCGGCGCCAGTAATCCCTGAACCACGGCAGTGCCAAGCTGGTCATTGGGGATCACCACCACGTCAGGACCAATCCCCGCCGGGCCATCAAGACGTAATTTTTCGGTTTGCTGCGCGTAAGGCGTTTCCTGCACGACGACTTTGACGTTGTTCTCTTTTTCAAAGTCTTTGACGGCGTCGGCAATACCTGAAGATTTCTTAATATCTTCCCAGACAAGTAACTGACCCTCGGCTGCCCGGACGGCCTGGCTGCTAAGGCTTAATGACATCAGTACCAAGGCAGTAAGGTGTGTAATTTTCATTGTTGCTCCTGGATGTGAAGGTATAACATTTTTGTATGGAACCTGACGACACCCAATCAACAACCCATGCTAAAAAACCCTTTAAAACCTGCACGCACGGTGATTAATGTCGCTCTTGAATTCGTGTTATACGTTAAACTTTGAATAACAAAATCACTACCAAAAGATGTGTATTGTGTGATCTGCTCTCCAAAATTCGAACCGCCCTGTGCAAACGTTTACACAAGGTGGTTATAGTCCGAAATATCAGCGGTATGAATCTTTAAGAGGTCAAACATGTCCAGCATCAGACTCAAAAATGTGGTGAAGCGTTTCGATAAGACAGTGACGCTGCATAACATCAATATTGATATTGAAGATGGCGAATTCACGGTGTTCGTCGGGCCGTCCGGCTGCGGAAAATCCACATTGCTGCGCATGATTGCCGGGCTGGAAGAGATTACTGAAGGTGATGTGTATATCGGTGAGCAGCGGGTGAATGACGTCGATCCGTCACGACGCGGTGTGGCGATGGTGTTTCAGTCGTATGCGCTTTATCCACACATGACGATTGCCGAGAACATGGGGTACGGGCTGAAAGTGAACGGCGTACCAAAAGAGGAAATCCGCCATCAGGTGGAGATGGTCGCCAAAACCTTACAGCTTTCCCATCTGCTGGACAGAAAGCCGAAACAGCTTTCCGGCGGTCAGCGCCAGCGCACCGCCATCGGACGGGCGATTGTACGCAATCCTCAGGTGTTTATGTTCGATGAACCTCTTTCCAACCTCGATGCCGAACTGCGCGTGGACATGCGTCTGCACATTTCTAAACTGCATCAGGAACTGAAAACCACCATGGTGTATGTCACCCACGATCAGACCGAGGCGATGACGCTGGCGGATAAAATTGTGGTGATGAATTACGGAAAAGTGGAACAGATGGGCGCGCCGATGGATCTCTACTACAACCCGGTGAATAAATTCGTCGCCGGTTTCATAGGTTCGCCGAAGATGAATTTCCTGCCCGCCGAGGTGATCAGCTGGCAGCCGGAGCGGCTGGAAGTCCGCCTGACGCCGGAGAAAACCCTGACGCTGGCCCTGCGCACCAGCGAACTGGCTACCGGTGATGCCATTACGCTCGGTATCCGCCCGGAGCACTTATTATCGAAAGAGACGGAAAATCAGCTGGAGTTTAACTGCGAAGTGGTCGAGCGACTGGGCAACAGTACGTACCTGTTCGGCCAGTGCTACGGCACCGACGGTTTCAAAATGCTGCTGCCAGGTGACATGGCGTTCAATCCGTACCAGAGCCTGACCACGTGGTTTGACGCCGATCGCTGCATGGTGTTCAACGACGCCGGTCTGCGTATCAGCGCGGCAAGTTTGTCTCATCTTCACTAACCGCCACATCCTCTCCTGCAAAATTCGGGCGTAAAAAAACCGGGCATAAACCCGGTTTTTTGCTTTTAGCAGTAACGAAATTACTTGGTTTCGTTCGCTTTGATTTCGCCCATCGCTTTCAGCTTTTTAGACATTTCACGACGTTCTTTCGACAGGTCTGCATTACGGATGATGTAGTCATCAACGCGATCTTCATAGTCGCCGCGCATGCTGGCAATGATCGCCTGAATTTCGTCGATGCTCATGCCTGGCTTGATGTAATCGCTCAGGTTGTCGAGCAGCAGAACGCGCTTCTGGTTATCGCGGATTTTCTTTTCGTTGTCAGCAATTTCACGTTGTAATTTGTTTTTACGACGGAAAATACGCACGAACTCCAGAACGTTCTGGAAGCTAGGCTTATTGATATTGTCCATTTTAACACCTTCGATTAAGTTACACAGATTCAGTGACTGACTTGTCGCAACCGCTTTGCCTACAAAGAATAACAACTTAGCAAAAAGCGTAGCAAAATTCGTGCTGCGCGCTCAGATAATCGTCCAATAACGTCATCTTACCCGTTTTAGGCCGCAGACAAAAATCCCTTCACGCTTTCGGCGTTTTAACGCTGCTTATTTGAGCTTCTTCTTTCTGCATCACCATGGTGATCAGGTCACCCATGGATTTGAGTTGCTCCGCCACCTGCGCACTCAGCCAGACGTAGCCATACACCTGCGCTTCCAGATGGTTGGCGGCATTCATTTCGGTCATCAGCGCTTTCAGCTCTTCCGCCGATTCATTCAGCTCATTGGAAATTTTCAGTTCATCGCCGCGCGTACCGTTGAGCAGCATCAGGCTCAGTTTTTCCAGCGTATCAAGCATCAGCAGCTGTGCGCTGCGTAAGGTGCGGGCATTGAGCATCAGAAAATGGCTTTCGCGGGAACTCCAGTAGGCATCGGCCAGCAGCTCAAGCGTGCACAGCAGATTACGGCTCAGTGTCTGGATAGCGTCAAACGCCTCGCGCGGCACACGGGTTTCTTTACTCGATGGCGCAAACAGGGAACGCATCTTGACCATCTGGCTCATGGCATTTTTCAGCTTACGATCCAGATGCGGGCGTTCCAGCAGGTTCGGCGACAGCCACGCGCTGTAGATTTTATTCAGCGACATCAGATAATCTGCCATCTGCATACGCCAGTGAATGAAGGCGCGCTGCGGATAAATACTGGCAAACAACAGCGCCAGCAGGGATCCGAAAATGACATCACCGGAACGCCACAGCGCCATTTCCATATCCCCCGGCCCCGCCCCGCATACTACCGCCAGCGTAATACCGATCAGCAGCGCCATGTAAGGCCGCTTACCGAGGGTCAGATACCCGCTGACAAACATTACCAACGCGCACCAGACCAGCATCACCGGCAGGGAATAGAGCTCGAGCCACAGGGCAATCAGCCCCGACGCGGCTCCGAGCACCGTGCCGGTCACGCGTTCCATCACCCGTTGAACCACGTTTCCCCAGAATGAAATCGGCCCCATCACCACCACCAGCGTGATCAGCGGCCAGGTGCTTTCAGGAATATGGGTCAGGCGTACGATAAGGAACGTCAGGATAAACGCCAGCGCGATACGCAGCGCATGGGTGACCCGATAATTGCGGTAGATGACGTTATCCAGCGGAGAAATTTTCTTGTCGAGACGCACGTTTAGCCAGCCGTAGGCGAAAGTTAAATGATGTCGCTAGTTTAGCTGAGTTAATTAAGTGGATCACCCCGGTTTGGTCAGGGTTTGGGGAGATGGGGACGGAAAATCCCGGCGTTTTTAGTACCGTCTTCCAGAGCAGAGGATTTTGTCATGACATCAGGCCGACGGATGGTATCCTATCCACAGTTTCGTCCCATTCCCGCAGTGATAAGGTTATCTCCGTAATGTCAGACAAGCCGCAAAAAACCTTTTATTTTCATGATTACGAGACATTCGGTAAAAATCCGGCGCTGGATCGTCCGGCACAATTTGCCGGGGTAAGAACTGACGAAGATTTCAATATCATCGAAGAACCGTTAGTCATCTATTGCCGCCCGTCTGACGATTATCTGCCAGAGCCGGAAGCGGTGATGATCACCGGCATTACGCCACAAATCGCTCTCGAACGCGGCGTGAACGAAGCGGAGTTTACCGCGCAAATCCATAAAGCCTTCAGCGTACCGGCCACTTGTATCGTCGGGTATAACAACATCCGTTTCGACGATGAAGTCAGCCGCAACATTCTGTATCGCAACTTTTACGACCCTTACGCCTACAGCTGGCAGAATGGCAATTCCCGTTGGGATTTACTCGACGTGATGCGTGCCTGTTACGCGCTGCGCCCGGAAGGCATCAACTGGCCGGAAAATGACGAAGGCTTCCCGAGTTTCCGCCTTGAGCACCTGACCAAAGCCAACGGTATCGAACACGAAAATGCTCATGATGCGATGGCTGACGTTTACGCCACCATTGCCATGGCCAAGCTGGTGAAGCAGGCGCAGCCGCGTCTGTTCAGCTTCCTGCTGGAGCATCGCAGTAAACACAAACTCAACCAGCTTATCGACATCCCGTCTATGGCACCGCTGGTTCACGTCTCCGGTATGTTTGGTGCCGCGCGCGGCAACACTGCGTGGGTCGCGCCACTGGCGTGGCATCCTGAGAATAAAAATGCCGTGATCATGTGCGATCTGGCCGGTGATATGTCGACGCTGCTCGATCTCGATCCCGATCAGATGCGCGAACGTCTGTACAGCCGCCGCGATTCGCTCGAGCCCGGCCAGTCTCCTCTGCCGGTCAAGCTGGTGCACATCAATAAATGTCCGGTGCTTGCCCCGGCAAAAACGCTGTTGCCGGAAAATGCCGAGCGCTTAGGAATTGATCGTCAGCGTTGTCTGGAGAACCTGCAACTGCTGCGTCAGAATCCACAGGTGCGCGAAAAGGTGGTGACAATGTTCGCCGAAGCCGAGCCTTATGTCGCCTCCGAGGACGTTGATGCCCGCCTGTACGACGGTTTCTTCAGCGACGCCGATCGCGCCGCGATGCGCATTCTCCTTGAAACTCGCCCCGAGAACCTCCCTGCGCTGGATCTGACGTTTAACGATTCACGTATAGAACCTCTGTTGTTTCGCTTCAGAGCGAGGAATTATCCCGAGACGCTGACGGACGCCGAACAAAAAAGATGGATGGCGCACAGGCAGACGAAGCTCACTGATGAGCGCGTGCAGGCGTACATTTTTGAGCTTGAATCGCTCTATAACTTGCATGAGGGGGATGCGGAGAAGATAGCGCTTCTCGGGGCGCTGTTTGAATATGGGAAAAAGTTGGTTTCGTAGATTGCACAAGAGCCGCAATGGCGGCTTTTTAAATCTGATCGAGAATATTTCGGTTTCTCAATATCTGTAATTGCCTGACCTTTCGCGCCGAAACCGACCCGAGGGAAAAGCTTTTCCCCTCGGGACTCCCCTCGCTTTTTCAAACCAGTGCCATGCAAATCGGCTATGTTTCATAAACTCCCGCTATTGCCGCAACTTGGCCCGCCCGGATCACTTTAAAAGCAAAACACTTTGCTCAAAATTCATCTGGTTTTGACTTTGAAAAATGGTGAAATGGCGCGATCAAAAAATCCTGCCGAACGGAGCGGCTTCGAGACCTTAGGCTCGAAGACCGAGAGAGGGCACCGCGTAGCGGCAGGGTTTTACGCCACACGCGAAACTCGCAGAACACGTCCATCGGCCAGACGATAGCGCGTGTTTGAAAAAGCGGGGGGAATGCAAAGGGGGAAAGCACTTCCCCCCTTTGCTCGGTTTCGGCGCTGCGCGTTAAGAGATCACCGCAATTAAGAAACCGAAATCATCTCAATCAGATTTGAAAGGCCGCCATTGCAGCGGCCTTCTGCAAAAAAAAAGTTTCCGGCCCTTTCCAAAGGGCCATCCATCACGCCTCGGGGGCAATTTCTCCACTCATCTGCGGTGGCTGCTTCCTGAAAGCATTGGTAATAAATGCCAGGTATCCCAACCCGATCGCGCCCCAGACCAGACCCAGCGTCATTGAGCTCGATTCCAGATTCAGCCACAGGGCACCGACGGTCAGTGCGCCAATCACCGGCAGGATCAGATAATGGAAATGATCTTTAAAGGTTTGGTTACGCTTCTCACGAATGTAGAACTGCGAGATTACCGACAGGTTCACGAAGGTGAAAGCGACCAGCGCACCGAAGTTGATAAGCGCCGTCGCGGTTACCAGATCGAACGTTATCGCGGACATCGCAACAACCCCTACCAGCACGACGTTGAACGTCGGGGTACGCCATTTCGGGTGCACATAACCGAACACTTTTTCCGGGAAGACGCCGTCGCGGCCCATCACGTACAACAAACGTGATACGCCCGCATGAGCGGCCATGCCTGAGGCCAGAACGGTCACGCAGCTAAAGCACAAGATGACGGACTGGAAGAATTTACCGGCCACGTACAACATGATTTCAGGCTGAGAAGCGTCCGGATCTTTGAAGCGCGAAATGTCCGGGAAGTACAGCTGCAGGAAGTAAGACACCACTACGAAGATGATGCCGCCGATCAGCGCTGTCAGGAAAATCGCTTTCGGAATGACTTTACCCGCGTTTGGCGTTTCTTCAGACAACGAGCTGATGCCGTCGAAGCCGAGGAACGAGAAGCACAGGATAGTCGCACCGGTAATCATCGGCACCACATGCGCGTTTTCACTGAAGAACGGCTTGGTGGTCGCCAGCGTTCCCATACCTTCGCCCATGTACACGCCATGCACCAGCAGCCCGAGGAAGACCACCATGATCGCAACCTGAACGACCACGATAATGCTGTTCAGGTTCGCTACCACTTTAATGCCGCGCAGATTGAAGGCAGTCATCAGTGCGACCAGCGCGGTAACGAAGATCCACGAAGGAATGCCCGGGAAGATGGCTTCCAGGTAAATTTTTGCCAGCAGGATGTTGATCATCGGCATGAACAAATAGTCCAGCAGAGATGACCAGCCCACCATAAAGCCGACGTGAGGGCTAATCGCCTTCTGTGCGTAAGTGTAAGCAGAACCGGCGGACGGGAAACGACGCACCAGTTTGCCGTAACTCACGGCGGTAAACAGAACGGCAATCAGTGCAAAGATGTACGCAGTCGCGACGTGACCATCGGTCAGGCCGGAGACGATACCGAAAGTATCGAAAATGGTCATCGGTTGCAGATAGGCCAGGCCCATCATCACAACCTGAACCAGCGTCAGGGTTTTACGCAGTTGCGCGCGCTGAGGTGCCGGAGCGGCAGAAACATTAGCAGACATGGCTCAGCCCTCCCTGGATTGCAGACACCGGGCGCTTAGACGCCTCTGAACGCAACGTACAGGGAAAACTTCGTGAGTTATTACCAGTAAACGGGGGATTGATCTTCACATCGCTGAACATGGAGGTGAAGGCTGAGCGAAGGTGGCTGCAGCTGAAAGAAGCACCGGCGGGCACCGGTACAGGTTTGAAGTATTGCCCCATTTTACATTTCCTCATAGTGGCGACCGTTTTGAATTTGGGATCGCACACGAACCTTGTTATCTATCCGGATCTGGGTCCGGCCTCTGTTAAATTAGTTTGGGTACTGCACATACAAAAAAAATAACCGGCGCCTTTAAGCGTCGGTTATCTGCAGTGCGGCGTATTTTGCACAAATCACGCATGAATGACAACAATCAGTGGCGTCCAGTTACAATTTCTTTTCCAGTTTTGAACATCATGTGCATGTCTGTTAACCATTCACTATGCGTTACGCAGCATCCAGTCGATTTCTGTTTCCGTTACACGGCGTTCAAATTGCAATAATTCATCTGACTTACAGGCGTGATAAACCTGTGAAAAACGCTCGCCGAGGTATTTTTTCAACGCCGGTTGTTCATCAAAGTCATACAAAGCATCGCTCTGACGAATAGGCAGCGGAATGCCTTCCTGCTCCAGACCGTTCCCCGTCACCGGTTCCGGCAGCGGTAAATCGTTGTCCAGCCCGTACAGCATCCCCGCCAGCACGGTGGCGACCACCAGATACGGGTTGGCATCAGCACCGGCCACACGATATTCAACCCGGTGATCGGCCACGCCACCGCACGGCACGCGCAGTGCAACTGTGCGGTTGTTATGCCCCCACGATGCCTGCGTCGGCACATACATGCCCGGCTGGAAGCGGCGGAACGCATTGACGTTCGGCGCTAACACCGCCATCGACGCGGGCATCAGGGCAATCATCCCGGCCAGTGACCGTTTCATTAATTCGGAGTCATCGCCATTGGCGTTGGCAAACAGGTTTTTGCCATTGTCGTCGAGTACGCTCAGGTGGATGTGCATCCCGCTGCCGGCATACTCGTCATAGGGTTTCGCCATAAAGGTGGCGTCCATTTCGTGATTTTCCGCCACAAGACGCACCAGACGCTTGAGCATCAGGGCATAGTCGCAGGCGCGCAGAATATTTTCGCTGTGCTGTAAATTGATTTCAAACTGACCCGGAGAGGACTCCGCCACCGCGCCAGAAGCCGGCAAGCCCTGAATGTGCGCCAGACGGTCGATGTCACTCAGCACATCAGCAAAATGATCGAGATTATCTACAGAATAAACCTGCGTATGCATGCTGCGCTCTTGCGTGCCGGGTGTACACGGCGGCTGGATAAAGCCTTCGGCGTCGCGCTGCCTGTCAAGCAGATAGAACTCCAGCTCTACCGCTACCACCGGGAACAGGCCCCGCTGGCGCAATGTTTGCCAGATATGATTCAGCACATTGCGGGGTTCAACGTTAAAGGGAGTGCCATCTTCGTCAAGCATGGTCAGCAGCAGTTGCCCGGTGTGCTCAGGGTCAGAGGCTGAAGGCGTTAAAGTGCCGGGAACCGGAATACAGTTGCGATCGGGTTCGCCAAGCTCCTGGCCGAGGCCCGCTTCTTCCACGACATTACCGAGAATGTCCATGGCGAATACGGATGCCGGGAAATAGCAGCCTTTTTCGAGTTTACGTAATGAAGAGACAGGAACGCGTTTGCCGCGGAAGGAACCATTGAGATCGGTGAGCAGGACGTCGACGTGAAGGGTAAGCGGGTGACGCTCCAGGTATTGAGACACTTCATCCTGGAACGCGCTACTTCGCTCTTCAATGTGCTTAGCAAGAGGTTCGTTCTCGCTAATCTCTTTCTTAATTTCATTCATCAGTTGAGTCGCTTGCATAGGTTTTCCGCCATTTGCTGGTTTCCGGCGTCAATGGCACCACCATGATGCCTGCCGGTTAAGCCTTACCGTTTGAGTGCTCTGTTCAACGCAGTTTTCTCATGAGTCTTCATTCTCAGTTATCACAGTGATTCGCTTATCCGCCCGACCGTGCTCAAAATATAGGCCATATGATTAACCCTAGCCTTAACATTAATTTTTTGCAACACCTACAATTTGATAACAACTCAGTTTGAAATGCCATCAATGCGCTGCTAAATTGGTCAGGAGAAGGCCAGAATCATTGAAATAATTCCGAACAGCCGCGTGTGGAGAGACGCCCGCTGCCAATTCATTCATCCACTCAACGAGGCGGTATTATGGGCAATATATTTTCCACGGCATCCGCTGGAAAACAGACCAGCTACAGGCCGATCATTGGGGTAGTAATGTGTGAAAACACCGTTGATGAAAACCCGGCTCTCACCGTCCACGAAAAATATCTGGACGCCATTTTTAACGCCGACGCCCTGCCCGTCTGTCTGCCGCATGAACTGGCGGCGCGCGAAGGTGCAATAGATCAGATCCTGCGCGGTCTTGACGGCATCTTCCTCACCGGCAGCCCCAGCAATATTGAACCCCATCAGTACGGTGAAGAAGGTGTCGAGGCACTCGCCGATCCGGGGCGCGATCGCCTGAGCCTGCAACTTATCCGTGCCACGCTGGATAAAAAGATCCCTTTATTTGCGGCATGCCGCGGCATGCAGGAACTGGTCGTCGCGACCGGCGGCAGTTTGTATCGCAAGGTGCAGGAGGTGCCGGGCTATAGGGATCACCGCGAAGATACCAGCCTGCCACATGACGACCAATATAACGTCGTGCATCCGGTGCATATCGAACCGGGCGGTTTACTTTCGGAATTGTTACCCGATTATCAGCAGTTTCAGGTGAACTCCCTGCACGGTCAGGGGGCAAAAACGCTGGGGGCGGAACTGAATGTGGAAGCCCGTGCGCCAGATAATCTGGTAGAGGCCGTTAGCGTTCGCGACCATCCGTTTGCTCTGGGGGTGCAGTGGCATCCTGAATGGCACAGCCTGACGGACCCGGTGTCTCGTCAGTTGTTCAACGCTTTTATTAATGCCTGCCGCAAAGGCCATCAGGCCCGGAGCGCTCGCGAGGAATAGACGGATGAGCGAAGTCAGTCTGGCGCCTGGCCGCCGGCTTTCTGAAATTCGTCAGCAACTCGGCATGTCTCAACGCAAAGCCGCCGAGTTGTCTGGCCTGACCCACAGCGCCATCAGTACCATCGAACAGGATAAAGTCAGCCCCGCCGTCAGCACGTTACAAAAACTGTTGCGGGTGTACGGGCTGTCGTTATCCGAATTTTTTGCTGAAGCCCGCGAGAGTGACAAACCAAAAATTGTCATCAATTCGGCAGACTTGATTGAAATCGGCAGCCGTGGCGTGTCCATGAAAATGGTACACAACGGCACGCCCAACCACGCGGTCGCCATGCTGCTGGAAACTTATCAGCCCGGCAGCACCACCGGCGACAAAATCAAGCATCAGGGAGAGGAAGTCGGCACCCTGTTAGAAGGGGAGATTATTTTAACCATCAATGGTCAGAGTTATCCGCTGCGTGCCGGGCAGAGTTATGCCATCAATACCGCCAACCCACACAGCTTCAGTAATATTTCCACGCGAATTTGCAGGATAGTTAGCGCACATACCCCTAATACCTTCTAGTTGTCGCAGGATCTGGGCCTGACAACGGGAACCAAAAGAAGGATGTCACTATGAGTACTCACACACGAAGTCCCGACGCTGCCGGCGTGCCCCACACCGACAGCTACTATGCCAGCTCCGTCAACGCGCACGCGCCATGGCCGGAGCTGACTGACAATATTGAGTGCGATGTCTGCATTGTCGGCGCCGGTTACACCGGCATCTCCTCTGCTTTATATCTCTGTGAAGCCGGTTACGACGTAGTGGTGCTGGAAGCTGCCCGCGTTGGCTGGGGCGCCAGCGGGCGCAACGGCGGTCAGGTAGTCAATTCCTACAGCCGCGATATTGATGTCATCGAAGACCGCTACGGCCGTCAGACCGCCGATATGCTCGGCAGCATGATGTTTGAAGGCGCGAACATTATCCGCCAGCGCATCGACCAGTACGCCATCGACTGCGACTACCGGCCGGGCTGCGTGTTTGCCGCACTGAGTGCGCGCCAGCTTACCAGGTTGCGTGACCAGCAAAAGCTGTGGAACCGTTACGGTCACACCGAATTAACCCTGCTGGATGAAAGTGCTATTCGCCGTGAAATAGCCACCGACCGCTACGTCGGCGGGCTGCTGGATAAGAATGGCGGGCATATTCACCCGTTAAATCTGGTGTTGGGCGAGGCCGAAGCTATACGCCGTCACGGCGGACGCATTTTCGAAGGCTCGGCGGTCACGCGCATTGAACACGGTGATCCGGCTCGTGTACACACCGCGAAGGGTCAGGTGAAAGCGAAGTTTGTGATTCTGGCGGGCAACGCTTATCTCAGCCAGCAACTCGCGCCGCGCCTCACGCGTCTGAGTATGCCGTGTGGTTCACAAATCATCGCCACTGAACCTCTTTCAGAAGACATGGCGCTGTCATTGCTGCCGAATAATTACTGCGTGGAAGACTGCAACTATCTGCTCGACTATTTCCGTCTTACCGCGGATAACCGGCTGCTGTACGGCGGCGGCGTGACCTACGGCGGTAAAAATCCGCCGAATATAGATTCTGTGATCCTGCCCAAGCTCAACCGCACCTTCCCGCAGTTGAAAGGCGTGAAAATCGATTATCGCTGGGGCGGTAATTTCCTGCTGACTCTCTCACGCCTGCCGCAGTTCGGGCGGCTGGAGAACAACATCTACTATATGCAGGGCGACAGCGGACATGGCGTGACGCTGACGCATCTGGCAGGGAAACTGATCACCGAAGTACTGCGCGGCGACGCTGAGCGTTTTGATGCCTTCGCCCGCCTGCCGCATATGCCATTCTTTGGTGGCCGCAACTTCCAGGTGCCTTTCACTATGCTTGGCGCGGCCTATTATTCCCTGCGTGATCGTCTGGGCGTTTAGCCTTTCCTCATCTTTCCGCCGGTTGGGTTACCGATCCGGCGGAAAGCCTTATTAGGTTAATAAAAATCCCAAATGAACTCAGCAACGCCCTCATTTTCCTGATAAATTAAGGAGCGCTTTTCTGATGGCGCCTTAGCCATATTTTTGCACTGACAGGAGATTTATCTTGGACGCCAGCACGATCAACACACTTTTCTTTATTGGCGCCCTGTTAGTCGCAGCGAGCATTTTGCTCAGTTCGTTCTCTTCTAAGCTCGGCATCCCTATTTTAGTCATTTTCCTCGCCATCGGCATGCTGGCGGGCGTCGACGGCATCGGCGGTATTGCGTTCGATAATTATCCAGCGGCCTATCTGGTCAGTAACCTCGCACTGGCCGTTATTCTGCTCGACGGCGGGATGCGCACCCGTGCGTCCTCTTTCCGCGTGGCGCTGTGGCCGGCCCTGTCGCTGGCGACGGTTGGGGTACTGATAACCGCCGGGCTGACCGGCATGGCGGCGGCGTGGCTGTTTAAAATCGACCTCATGCAGGGCCTGCTGATTGGCGCAATTATCGGCTCAACTGATGCGGCAGCGGTGTTCTCGTTAATTGGCGGTAAAGGGCTGAACGAACGCGTGAGCGCGACGCTGGAAATTGAATCCGGCAGCAATGACCCGATGGCGGTATTCCTGACCATTACGCTCATCGACATGATCTCTAAGGGCGAACACGGGCTGAGCCTGATGTTTGTGGTCGATGTGGTGCGCCAGTTTGGCCTCGGCATTGTGTTTGGCGTCGGCGGTGGCTGGCTGCTGCACAAACTCATCAACAAAATTACGCTGGCAGCCGGGTTGTATCCGCTGCTGGCCTTCAGCGGCGGCTTGCTGGTGTACGCCGCCACTATGGCGCTGGAAGGCAGCGGCATTCTGGCCGTGTACCTGTGCGGGCTGATGCTCGGCAACATGCCGATCCGCAACCGCCACGGAATTATGCAAACCTTCGACGGGCTGGCGTGGCTGAGCCAGATCGGCATGTTCCTGGTGCTCGGCCTGCTGCTGACGCCAAGCGATTTGCTGCCGATTGCCGTTGCTGCACTGGCGCTGTCCCTGTGGATGATCCTGCTGGCGCGCCCGCTGTCGGTGTTTGTCAGTCTGATCCCGTTCAAAAACTTCACCCTGCGCGAACGGTTCTTTATCTCCTGGGTAGGCCTGCGCGGCGCGGTACCGATCATTCTGGCCGTTTTCCCGATGATGGCCGGGTTGCCTAACGCCACCCTGTTCTTCAACGTCGCGTTCTTTATCGTACTGGTGTCGCTGCTGGTGCAGGGCACGTCGCTGGGTTTCGCGGCTAAAAAAGCCAAGGTGCTGGTACCACCGCAGCCGACGCCGATTTCACGCGTCGGGCTGGATATCGATGTGTATAACGACTGGGAGCAGTTTATCTACCAGCTGGGTTCGGAGAAGTGGTGCGTCGGCGCGGCGCTGCGTGACTTGCAGATGCCGCAGGAAACGCGTATTGCCGCCCTGTTCCGTGGCAAAGAGATGTTGCACCCGACCGGCAGTACGCGGCTGAAAGAAGGCGATATTCTGTGTGTCATCGGCCAGGAAAAACACCTGCCGGAACTGGGCAAACTGTTCAGCGACAGCAATAAAGTGGTGCTCGATGACCGCTTCTTCGGGGATTTCATCTTGCAGGCTGATGCGCCGCTGGATGCGATTTCACAACTTTACGGCCTGAATCTGGAAGACACCGTCGATCAGTCACAGTCGCTGGGGCATTTCGTTATCAGATTGCTGGGCGGTGAACCGGTGATCGGTGACCATATCGAATGGGATGGGCTGACGTGGACAATTGCCGAGATGGAGGGCAACCGGGTCAGTAAAGTCGGTGTGAGGATTGTGACGGAGAAGGCCTGATCTGATTTCCTCCCCCTTCGCAGGGGGAGGCGCTTAAATTACTGAGCAGCTTGCGGGTCTTTGTCGTAGTCTGAACAGGACTGATAGCCTTTGTTCATGACATGACCGGTGTCGTTATAGCTGACAAAGTAGGTCTGTGCTTTACCATCACGCGGAGCCACAGCATACGTCTGGCAAGTGCCTTTCGCATGGATAAGCGTCGCTTCTGTAGACGGTGGCCCTGCAATAGCGCGAACCTGAGATTTCGTCATACCGACTTTAACATCGCTGACCACTGGCTCTTTAACGTAGCTCGCTGCGCGGTCATAAGTCTGACAACCTGCCAGTACAGAAACTGCTGTAGCAACCACAAGTAACATTTTCTTATTCATAACATCTCCTCCTGAGGCCATTTTCTATTTTTGTATAAGCCACTTAAGCATAGAAGACATAAGGCATTTATCCAGTGTTCAGGACTTCTAATTGTTGAATGCTACAGTTTTTAAGTTTTATCTGATAAGCCTGCCTGTTATTTGCCCCCTGTAAAACTGTCTGAGAAAAGATGATTTTCAGGCAATTTTGTTCTATACCTGAATGAGGTAAGCCATTGAGATAAAAGGAGCACGCCCTGATGCCTGTGGATCGACGTCGGTTTGTTACGTTACTGGGGGTCATCGCGCTGATGCCGCTTCCTCCGGTTGCTTTTGCCACTCCCAGAGAGGTCGCGATGGAAACCTTGCTGATTGATAAACCTTCGGGTGGCGTGCCCAACAACAAACTCCCCGTCATGATTTATCACCGCGTTATCCCACCTAACATCGTCGATAATGCCGATTACCTCGAGCATCTGTTCCGTTCCAATGGCTGGCCACCGCAGTGGCGCTACCCGGTGTATACCTTTACCCATTTTCATTCGAACACTCATGAGGCGCTGGGCGTATTTGCCGGCACGGCAAGATTACAACTCGGTGGCGAGAACGGGAAAATCATTGAAGTGAAGGTGGGAGATGTTTTGCTCTTACCGGCGGGTAACGGTCATAAACAGATTTCCGCCGACGAGGAATTCATGCTGGTGGGCGCATATCCGCCCGAAATGAAGGCCGATCTTTGTCATGACGAGCCCGCGCAGCTGACGGCGCGAACCAAAGCTGTCGTTGCGGTACCGCTGCCTGCGACCGATCCGGTGACCGGACACAACGAGGGCAGTATGATCACGTGGCATCAGAAATAAAAAACGAGCGTATTACAACGGTAATTTCATCACCGTGACCCACTCACCGGACTGCTCGCGCTGTTCCACCTCCTGCCAGCCGAGACGCCCATACAGGCCCTGCTGATCGGGCGTATACAGCCACAGCGTATCAATACCGGCAGCACGTGAACGCTCGATACAGGCTTTGACCAGCGCCGAACCGATCCCCTTCCCGCGCAGATGATGGCAGGTGAACACTTCGCCGAGCCAGTATTTGCGCTCGGCGACATCGCTGAGCTCATAGCGCATAACGCCAGCTGTTCCCACCACCTGCTCGTTTTCATCCAATGCGATTAACACACACTGGCGGCCACGACTGAGGAGACGCTGTTCGAGGCGTTGACGAATAAAATCTTTTTGTGCCCAGTGGGCGAAATCAGACCATTCACCGTGCAGATATTCGGTGACAGTCTCAAGGTATTGCGGGACATCAGCCAGACTGGCGATTTTTACGGTATCAGTGGGGGAGGTGTTTTGAGTCATGGAAAAACCGTTTTAAACAATCAGGGGGAACCAATTTGCGGATTCCCCCTGCGAGTGTCAAGCCGTTGCCTTAAGTTAACTCGTTAAACTTTCGGGAAGATCCACACATGTTGCTCCGGCAACGCCAGATGGCAGTGCTGAGGATCACGTACATCGGTGCCATAGGCGCGGATCACAAAGTCATCGCCGGCGGTGCGGAACAGATATTCCCAACGATCACCAAGGTACATGCTGGTCAGCAGCGGTAATTCCAGCTGATTATCCCCCGGCCCGTCGGCCAGCACCACGCGCTCAACGCGGATCACCGCCGTGCCCTCTTGCCCGCTCTGGACGCCTTCGCCTGCCTGCCCCCACAACGCCCAGTCTTTGCCTTCGATGCGCGCTTTGCCGTCGCGCACGTCGGTAACTTTGCCGTGCAGCCGGTTGTTACTGCCCATGAATTCGGCGGTAAACAGCGTTTTGGGCGAACCGTACATCTCCTGCGGCGTGCCCTGCTGTTCGATTTTACCGTTGTTAAGCAGCAGGATGCGGTCGGAAATCGCCATCGCTTCGTTCTGATCGTGCGTCACCATCAGCGCCGACAGGCCAAGTTTGATGATCAGTTCACGCAGGAACACACGGGCTTCTTCGCGCAGCTTGGCATCGAGGTTAGACAGCGGTTCATCGAGCAAAATCACCGGCGGGTTATACACCAGCGCACGACCAATCGCCACGCGCTGTTGCTGACCACCGGAAAGCTGATGCGGATGGCGTTTGCCCAGGTGCCCCAGACCAAGCTGATCCAGCACCGCCTGCACTCTTTGCGTGATTTCACCCGACGCTACCTTGCGCAGTTTCAGCGGGTACGCGACGTTTTCGAAAACGGTTTTGTGCGGCCATAGCGCATAGGACTGAAATACCAGCCCGAGATTGCGCTCCTCGGCCGGAATTTCGCTGCGCGGTGTTCCGTCATAGACTTTATTTTTTCCGATAATGATCGTGCCCTGCGTCGGCTTTTCCAGCCCGGCGACCGCGCGCAGTAAGGTGGTTTTGCCACTGCCGGAAGGCCCGAGTAAGGACACCACTTCGCCACGCTTTAGATCCATCGACACACCTTTCAGCACAGGATTGTCGCCGTAGGTTAAGTGCAGATTCTCGACCGATAATTCAATCATGTAATTTGACTCCAAAACGAAGGGCAATACCCAGACCTAACACCACCAGCAGGATGTTAATAAAGGAGAGCGCGGCGACGATATCAATCGCTCCGGCCGCCCATAGGGAAACCAGCATCGAACCGATGGTTTCCGTGCCGGGTGAAAGCAGATACACACCGGTGGAATATTCGCGTTCGAAAATCAGGAACATCAGCAGCCAGGAGCCAATCAGGCCGTAACGTGACAGCGGAATAGTGACGTGACGGGTAATTTGCCCGCGTGTCGCTCCGGCACTGCGCGCCGCCTCTTCCAACTCCGGCCCGACCTGCAACAGCGTCGAGGAAATCAGCCGCAGACCGTACGCCATCCACACCACGGTATATGCCAGCCAGACGCTGAAAATCGTGCTGCGCAGCGATCGCAACCAGACCACCAGGTTATCGCGCAGCCACTGCGACCACGGCATCCCGGAAAGCCAGCCCGATTTGAGCGCATTATCCAGCCACATAGGCAGGAACAGGAATACCCACAGGAAGGCCAGACCGGCCAGCAGCCCCGGAACGGCGCGCGGTACCAGCACGCTGTAATCGAGGAAACGGGTCACGCCGTCAGGTTTACGGTGCATCGCGATGCCGATAAACAGATAACAGGCGACGGCCAGCGCCCCGCCGATCACGCCAATAGCCATTGAGTTGACGATGGCGCGCAGCAGATTGGGCTGCTCCCAGATGGTACGGAAAGTATTCAGCGACAGCTCATCCCACAGTGAGACACCGACACCCCAGTTGGAGATGAACGCCCGCAGAACCACACCCAGAAGCGGGACGCCGATGGTCACGGTCAGCCAGAAAGCCACCACTGCGCCCGCCACCCAGCGCCATTTACCCAGCGGTAACGCCCGCGCCTGCGACGCTTTTCCCTTAACGGTGACGAAGCGATTGGCGGTGCGCATCAGGCGGCGCTGCAACATTACCAGCGGAATGGTGATACAAATCAGCACCACAGCGACGGCGGCCATCAGATGATAAGAAGGCGTTCCGAGTTTGTTAGTCAACTGATAGAGATAGGTCGCCAGTACCATGTTGCCTTCGGGGTCGCCGAGCACCAGCATCAGGCCGAACACTTCCAGCCCGAGGAAGAACAACAACACCGTGGCGTACAAAATGGACGGGCGCACCATCGGCAAGCTGACAGCGGTCATGACCTGTAACGGCGAAGCGCCGGCCGTTCGCGCGGCCTCTTCGACGTCAGAACCGACGCTGCGCAACGCCGAAGAAATATAGAGATAGGCGTGCGGAACGTGGGTCAGGCCGGCGATCACCACGATGCTCGACATGTCGTAGATATTCCACGGCACGAATCCGAGAATCGCCTGCGCCCACAGCGAGAAAAAGCCTACCGGCCCGGCAGCGACCACATAACCAAACCCCAGAACCATTGGCGAGACGAAAATCGGCACCAGAATCAGCGGCTCGATGAGACGCCTGCCGGGCAAATCGGTGCGTACCATTAGGAACGCCAGAATTCCGCCCAGCGGGATAGCGATCACCACCAGCCCGAACGCCAGAATAAAGCCGCTTTTCAGCGCCTTGTAAAAATCCGGATCGGTGAAAATAAACTCAAACGACTCAAGACTCCACTCTTTCGACGGCGAGAAGAAAGGCGCGGAGAGAAAACTTTGTATCACGATGAACGACAACGGAGTGTAGATAGCCAGCGCGGTTATCAGCACCACAATGCCACGCGGCAAACTTTGCCACTTTCTGCGCAATGCATTCATGTTACTTCCCTTAGGTCAGGAACCCTGAACGACGGAATCAGGCAAGAGAAAGGGAGGCGCGAACGCCTCCGTAATTCTTATTTGGCGGCGGCGGTACGCCACTGTTTGATGTAATCCAGACGTTTTTTCTGTTGCAGATATTCCAGCAGGGTTTCATCGACCGGAATTGGCTTGAGCGCGTTACCCAGCATTTTGGTCAGACCATCGATGTCGTTTTTGCCTTCGATATCGTTACGGATGGACGGAATGTCGGCCTGATTCGCCAGAATACTTTGGCCTTTCTCAGACAACACATAGTCCAGCCACAGTCTGGCTGCGTTGCTGTTTTTCGATTCCTGGCTGATGAAAGAAACGCGGGAAAGCACCAGCGTGTAATCCTTCGGATAGGAAATACCGAGTGACGGATCGGTTTTGGCGCGGGCTTCGGCATAGGAGCCGAGGATGTTAAAGCCGATCAGGTTTTCGCCCGAGGAGACCCTTTCCATCATGGTGCCAGTGGAGGACTGTACCGCTAAGCCACCTTTGGCGACGTCAGCCAGCGTTTTGAAATAATTGGGATCGGCTTTGAAATCCTGCACCGACAGCATGAAACCGAGACCGGATTTTTCGATGTCATAGGTGGTGACTTTTTTGCTGAATTTGTCGGTCTGGCTGGCGATAAGCTTCGCCAGCGCCGCGTGGGAATCAGGGACGTCGCCCGCGGGGATCAGCCGTTTATTGTAGATGAACACCACCGGCTCGTAGGTGGTGCCGTAGGCTTTGTCTTTCCACACAGCCCATTTCGGCAACTGGCTCTGCTCCGGCGATTTGTATTCCTGAGCGTAATCGGTCGCCAGCTTCAGCGCGGTGTCCATCGATGAGCTCCAGACCACATCGCCGCTGGTGCCGCCTGCGGCCTGCTCACTGATATAACGGTTGTACAGTTCGGTACTGTTCATGTCGTTATATTCGACTTTGATACCCGGATACGTTGTCTCAAACCCCTGAATCAGCGGACCTGCGGCTTTAGTGTCCGTGGTGGAATACACCACTACTTTGCCTTCTTTAGTCGCGGCATCGACGATTTTTTGATAATCGGCCGGATACCCCTGAGGTAATGCTGACATTGCAGAGGAAGACATCAGTACAGCGGAAGCAATCAGAGAGATACGTAATTTATTCGACATTATTGTTAACCTCTAGTTACATTTGAGAAACTAAAAATCAACATAGCGCATAACATCTGACAGGCAATGGGGTAAATTTTTTATCTTCCCGAAGTGTGATTCGGGGCGTTTTTTAGGCAATTAACACCATTAAAACCACGGAGAAGGCAGGAATTTCAGGCACAAAAAAAGCCGCTAATTGCTTAGCAGCTTTGATGTGTTGTTTATGGCGGAGGAGGAGAGATTCGAACTCTCGAATGGTTTCCCATCGCCGGTTTTCAAGACCGGTGCCTTCAGCCGCTCGGCCACCCCTCCGTAAACAACAAGCACTTCCCGACGTCAGTCGTTCAGTACGGGGCGCAGTATACAAGACCGATGAAAAGATGCAAACATTATTTTCAGTCTAGTTTGTTGATTTTATGAGCATTTAAACCACGCTCGTTTAAATTCACCCAAATCACAGGCACAAAAAAAGCCGCTAATTGCTTAGCAGCTTTCTTGTGTTGTTTATGGCGGAGGAGGAGAGATTCGAACTCTCGAATGGTTTCCCATCGCCGGTTTTCAAGACCGGTGCCTTCAGCCGCTCGGCCACCCCTCCGCAACGAAGCGAACTATAAACAGTGCCGATCCTCTTGTAAAGCCTGATCCCGTTCAATCGCCTGAAAAACAGGCATTCAAATCGTAAATGATGATTTAAGCATCATTACGGCGATTTTGGCGTCAGCAAACCGCGCCCTGCCCCGTTTGGCGAGGTAAAGAAGGGTAAAACGACTTTAATGACGCTGCGCAACTACTTACACTCCAGTCTGATTGTATTTTCACCGACTCCAATCCTTTTATAAGAGTGAGAATTTTATTATGGATCGTTACGTTGCCTCTTCGTCATCGCGCGCAGGCTCGTTGTTAAGCACACACCGGGTATTGCGTAATACGTATTTCCTGCTGGCCCTGACTTTAGGTGTTTCGGCCATAACTGCAACGGCAAGTACCGTTCTGCGTCTGCCATCGCCTGGCTTCCTGCTGACGATTGTCGGCTTCTATGGCCTGATGTTCCTGACCTATCGCACCGCAAACAGTCCGGCCGGTATTCTTTCCGCCTTCGCGCTGACCGGTTTTATGGGTTACACGCTGGGGCCGTTGCTAAGCTCGCTGCTGGCAGCCGGTGCGGGTGACATTATTATGCTGGCGCTCGGCGGTACAGCACTGGTGTTCTTCTGTTGTTCGGCCTACGTGTTGACCACGCGTAAAGACATGTCGTTCCTGTCAGGCATGATGATGGCTGGATTTGTCGTGCTGCTGGTCGCAGTGGTCGCGAACCTGTTCCTGCAAATCCCTGCGCTGTCTCTGGCAATCAGTTGCCTGTTCATTCTGTTCTCGGCGGGCGCGATTTTGTGGGAAACCAGTAACATCATTCACGGCGGCGAAACCAATTATATTCGCGCTACCGTCAGCTTATATGTTTCGCTGTACAACGTGTTCGTCAGCCTGCTGAGCATCCTCGGCCTGTCATCACGTAACTGATTGGGTTTTATTGGGCGTAGTCCGCCGTTAATTAAGTCCGAAGTAAATTGCAGCCCCGCTTCCCGCGGGGCTTTTTATTTTGTCAGGCACGGCTTTTTGCTAAACTGGTTACTGCATTTTTACAGGTTTGAGGTTGTATGCTGGAGTTTGACGGTCAGGTTATTGAAACCGACGCACAGGGTTACCTGAAAAACAGTAAAGACTGGCAGGAAGGCATGGCGCCGCTCCTGGCGGAAGAAGAAGGTATCGAGCTGACCAAGGCACACTGGGAAGTGGTGCGGTTCGTTCGCGAGTTTTATCTCGAATTCAATACGTCGCCTGCAGTGCGCATGCTGGTAAAAGCCATGGCACAAAAATATGGCGAAGAAAAAGGCAACAGCCGCTATTTGTTCCGGCTGTTCCCGAAAGGCCCGGCCAGGCAGGCCACCAAAATTGCGGGCCTGCCAAAACCGGTGAAATGCCTGTAGCGCCGCGCTTTAGTATCTGATTTTAAAATCACTGTAATTGCCGGGTGCGGTCGGTTCACTGAGCACGCGATCCACCCTCGCATGTTTCGGACCGCCCTGTTTCAGCCAGGCTAACAACTGTTCCACTTTTTCCTGCTCGCCGCACATCACCACTTCTACGCTGCCGTCTTCCAGGTTTTTGGCGTAACCGGTGAGCCCTAATGCGGTGGCCTGATGTTGCGTGGAAAAACGAAAACCGACGCCCTGCACCATGCCGTGCACCCAGGCGGCTATACTGACTGTTGCCATAATAATCTCTCCGTTAGCGGTATGGTTCGTTGCAATTTCACCTGCATGACCGGACAATGTCGCTCTTTTTTGTCTCCGAACCGACAGAACCTAATTCTATGACTGCACGTTTAATTCTGGCCAAAGGCCGCGAAAAATCTCTTCTGCGCCGCCATCCGTGGGTGTTTTCCGGCGCTGTTCAGCGCATCGATGGCAAAGCCAATTCCGGCGACACTATTGATATTGTAGACAGTCAGGGCAAATGGCTCGCGCGCGGTGCCTATTCGCCGTCATCTCAAATTCGTGCCCGAGTCTGGACCTTCACCCAGGACGAAGAGATTGACATCGACTTCTTCATCCGCCGTTTACAGCAGGCGCAGAACTGGCGTAATTATATCGCCAAACGCGACGGTCTGGACGGTTACCGCCTGATTGCCGGTGAATCCGACGGTCTGCCAGGTATCACCATCGACCGCTTCCAGAACTTCCTGGTCCTTCAATTGCTGTCTGCCGGTGCGGAATATCAGCGCGCGCCGCTGATTGCCGCCCTGCAACACTGCTACCCGGAATGCGCGATTTGGGATCGCTCCGACGTGGCCGTGCGTAAGAAAGAAGGTCTGGAAATGGTGCAGGGTCATGTGCTGGGCGATGAGCCTCCTGCCCTCCTGCCGATTCAGGAACACGGCATGAGCCTGCTGGTGGATATCAAAGAAGGCCATAAAACCGGTTTCTATCTCGACCAGCGCGACAGCCGTCTTGCCGCACGTAACTATGCGGCGGGCCGTGACGTGCTGAACTGCTTCTCATACACCGGCGCATTTGCCGTTTCGGCGCTGATGGGCGGTTGTACTAAAGTGACCAACGTCGATACTTCTCAGGCGGCGCTGGATGTGGCGCGTCAGAACGTCGAGCTGAATAAGCTGGATCTGTCCAAAGCAGAGTTTGTGCGCGAAGACGTGTTCCAGCTGCTGCGTAAATACCGCACCGAAGGCAGACAGTTCGACATGATTGTGATGGACCCGCCGAAGTTCGTGGAGAACAAGAACCAACTGGCGAGTGCCTGCCGTGGTTACAAAGATATCAATATGCTGGCGCTGCAACTTATGCGTCCCGGCGGTATCCTGCTGAGCTTCTCCTGTTCCGGCCTGTTGCCTACAGATCTTTTCCAGAAGATTTTGGCCGACGCTGCACTCGACGCCCATCGCGAAATTCAGTTCGTCGAACAGTTTCGTCAGGCCGCCGACCATCCGGTGACCGGCGCATATCCGGAAGGCTTATATCTGAAAGGTTTCGCCTGTCTGGTGACAAACTGATTGATCACGATGTGCTGTTTTAGCCGCAGACCGGCGAATGTTTAGTGGATTAAGTGGTCGAAACTTGAAACAGCGCGTTTTATCTCCATATAGAAGATAAGACACTAATTTCAGGAGATGACTATGATTGCCAGTAAATTTGGTATCGGCCAGCAGGTCCGCCACAGAATGTTGGGCTATTTAGGCGTGGTAATCGATGTCGATGCCCAGTACTCGCTGGAAAAGCCTGATATCGCTGAACTCGCGACTGACGACTCTCTGCGAGCTGCCCCCTGGTATCACGTGGTGATGGAAGATGATGAAGGCCAGCCAGTGCATACTTATCTGGCTGAAATTCAGATCGATCACGAAGCAGCACGGGCGCACCCGGAGCAAACGTCTCTGGATGACCTGGCCGCATCGGTTCGCAGCCAGCTTCAGGCGCCACGTCTGCGTAACTGATCATCAGCAAAGCACATTAAAAAAACCGGCCATTGCAGCCGGTTTTTTGTTTCGATTTTTGCCGTAACCGCTGGCAAAACGATTGTTGCATAAAACTATTGTTCGATACCCAGGCGTGGTATTTCGATTTTCGGGCAGCGATCCATTACCACTCTCAACCCGGCCTCTTTGGCCAGCACTGCGGCCTGTTCGTTGATCACACCTATTTGCAGCCACAGGACTTTCGCTTTAATCGCGATCGCTTCCTGCGCCACGCCGTAAGCAGCGTCGGCATTGCGGAACACATCGACCATATCCACCGGATGTGCGATTTCCGCCAGCGAACCGACAACTGTCTGCCCAAACAGCTCCTGCCCGGCGAGTTTAGGGCTGACCGGGGTGACCTCATAGCCCTGGGAAAGTAAGTAAGCCATGACGCCGTAACTCGGACGCCCCGGATTATCACTGGCACCAACCAGTGCGATGGTTTTCACATTCTGCAGGATGTCGCGGATCTCATTGTCTTGCACGGGATTATCTCCTTTGACCTGTCTGAGCTAAGTGTAACTCAGCATCCGGATTCCGACAGTGTGCCGCTTATAAAAGGAGCGTCATACCTCAGACTGAAACGTGTGAATTTAAAACATTTTGTAAAACTTTGACACACTATCAGCGTTGCTTGATAATAGACAATGAAGAGCGTTGTATTTGAGGAGAGAAGAATGAAAGTCTGTCATGCGCTGGTCGCATTAGCGAGTCTCAGCCTGATGGCGTCAGCTTCGGCGACCTCCCTCAAACTTTCACCGGACGTGGATGTTCTGGTGATTGACGGCAAACTGATGTCTGGTGCCATTCTTAAAGGTGCGGAAAGCCTCGAACTCGATGGTGGTCAGCATCAGATCCTGTTTCAGGTTAGCAAAAGTGTTCATACGGCTGCACCGCAAACTCCCCTGCTTTACCACTCTCCGGCGTTTATCGTCACCTTTAATGCGCAGGGTCACCGCTCTGTTTCCTTCGTTCTGCCGTCATTAAGCAGCGAAAAAGAAACCGTAAAGTTCAGCCACATGATGAATTATCAGTTGGTCAATGAACAAGGTCTTCAGATTAAAACCCAACGTGATGTGCTGAATGTGTTTAATCCCGAGCATGTCGCAGACGCTGAAAAACTCATGATGACCTATAACCTGTCCGGTGCGCGCGCGGCCGTGCCCACGTTCGCCAAAAATAACGCTGAAAGAAAAACGGTAATGACTCGCGAAATGCCTTCGCAGATTGAGTTAACTTATCTTCATCCGCTGTGGACGCGTCTCGCCGCCAATGCGGGTATCGAACAGTTTTTGCTCTGGTTTAAACTTCCGGTTAAACAGGAACAAGCGTCGTAACTTAATCTGCATCACGCATTCTCTTTCTTAACACCAAATTATTCCCCCCGCCCTATGCAGTAAAACCCAGTTTCAGTATTCTGTGATCCACTCTTACTTTCGCGTTGAAGGGAATTAGATGGAATTCACAACCCGCACGATCGCCAAACAAAAGCATATTGCTCTCGTCGCGCACGACCATTGTAAAAATACTCTGATGAAATGGGTGGATAAAAACATTGCTGAGCTTTCTAAGCATGTTCTTTATGCCACCGGCACGACGGGAAATCTGGTTCAGCGCAACACCGGGATTAATGTCAAAAGTATGCTGAGCGGCCCGATGGGCGGCGATCAGCAGGTCGGTGCGCTGATTGCGGAAGGGAAAATTGATATGCTGATTTTTCTGTGGGATCCGCTCAATGCTGTTCCGCACGATCCGGACGTCAAGGCGCTGCTGCGTCTGGCAACGGTGTGGAATATCCCCGTCGCCACCAACCTCTCTACCGCTGACTTTCTCATCCAGTCACCGCTGTTCCAGTCAGAGGTTGAAATTACTATCCCTGATTATCAGCGCTATTTGTGGGCGCGCTTAAAAGAATGATTTATCAAAGGCCCGGCAATCCGGGCCTTTGCGTTACGGTTTTCGCTGCGCCGGTACGCCTATATCTTCCAGCTGCCCGATAAACACCGACGGGCGCGCTTTATCCTGCATCAGCCAGACCTGATGCTTTGCACGGGTCATCGCCACGTACAGCAAGCGCCGCTCTTCCGCATCCATGAAATTCTCCGGCTCCGGTAGTAACGCCTGTTCCAGCACTGATTCACGTGCCGGCGCGGGGAATCCGTCATTGCCTTCATGCAACCCGACAATAATCACGTATTCCGCCTGCTGACCTTTACTGGCGTGAATGGTCATAAATTCCAGGTTAAGTTTCGGCCAGCGCGTGGCCGCTTTCTCGAGAATTTGCGGGCGCAGATGGTGATAGCGCGCCAGCACCATAATTCGCTCTTGTGCCGTAACGTAACCGCTGAGCTTATCCAGGAGTTGCTCCATCTGATCCTCAGGAAGGATCACAACGTTTTTCTTGTTGCCCTTCGTCAGGCTGTTAAGCGGTTTTTTCAGCTGATAGGGATTCTGCTGGACGAATTTATTGGCGATTTCACCGATGCGATCGTTAAAGCGATAGGTGGTATCGAGCGCGCACTGCGCACCTTCGCCAAAGTTCTCTGCAAACGCCGTTGTCAGTGAAAGTTCAGCGCCACTGAAACGGTAAATCGCCTGCCAGTCATCGCCGACGGCAAACAAACTGGTGTGTTTGTTGAGTTTTCGCAGTGCCGAAAGCAACTGTGCGCGTTGTGGCGAAATATCCTGAAATTCATCCACCAAAATGTGTTTCCATGGGCTGACAAAACGACCTTTCTCAAGAATATTAACGGCCTGATGGATAAGTCCGGAAAAATCAACAGCGCCCTCTTCTTTCAGTGCGGTTTTCCACGCTTTCAGGAACGGGGCCATCAGACGGATTCGTTTCTGGAAAAGCTCTTTCACCTCTTCCGGTGCCGCTTCAATCATCTCCGCCTGACTTCCGCCGTGCATGCGCATCAGGCTCAGCCAGCGTTCCAGACGGCTGCCCAGGCGTTCGGCCAGCGCTTTGTTCTTCCAGTAATCACCTTCCGGCACCGTCCATTCCAGCTCTTCTGTCATCCACTGACGCCAGCCGCTGGCCTGAACTTTTTTCTCGGCACACTGTTGTTGCCAGGTTTTGATGAGCAGGCTGCGGCGCGCTTTGGCGTCGGTTTCCAGTTTGCTTATCTTCGGCGCTTTCTTGCTACCTTCCTGGATAATTTGTAAGGCCAGCGCATGGAACGTCTTGGCTTTGATGCCGTCGGTGTGCAGACGCTCTTTAATACGGGTGTTCATTTCGTCAGCGGCCTGACGGCCAAATGCCAGCAGGAGAATTTGCTCCGGTTGCGCTTCCTGACGGCGCAGCAACCAACCTGCGCGCGCCACCAGCACCGATGTTTTTCCGCTGCCCGCGCCAGCAAGTACCAGAACCGCATCTTCGCCATTGACCACTGCGCGGCACTGACTGTCGTTAAGCGGAGAAACTTCAACAGTGTCGAAGAAGTCACGATTCTCAGCAATGACCCGTTCAGTCCAGGCCAGATTGCGCCGCTCTACGCTGCGTTTACCCTGTTCTAGCCAGCGCAGGCAGGTCTGATAATCGTCGCGGCAGTTATCAAAATCATCCAGACGCTCAACCGGTACTGGTATGGCGGTAAAAGCCTCGGCGATGTCTTTTTGCACATCAGCAAGATCGACACGTTTGAACCATTTATCCTGCTGTTCAATGTGCTCTATTTTTTGAACCTGCCCGTGCAATACCCCGGCGCTGACGTCGCTCATTTCAACGCTCCAGCTCTGCCAGACCTTAAGCAAATGCTGATAAAAACGCTGCGTTTCCTGCCATTCGGTGCCGTGTAGCCGCACGACTTTTTCATCCGGCAGTTCGAATTCCAGCTCACCCCAGACAATGCCGCGCTTACAGCGGATCTGGATCAACTGATTGAAAGGGATCAGGTAGTGATGTTTGTCGCCGCTGACTTCAACGCCCGCGTTCAGCATGCGTACCCGGTTGTAAGGGTGCTGTGCCAGATGTTTCCCGAAAGAAGTCGATTTCAATTCCATATCATCACACCGTGTTTTCTTTTTATTCCTGACGGAAAAATAGTATGCGTTATTTTACATCTTAAGATGGGTAAAGCGTATTTAGGAGTTCACCTGTGAATAGCAGAGGCGATCCGCTCCACAAAACAAGGTAGAATAAAGCAGGTGTTTCCATTTAGTGAACATGAAATCTTTTAACATTTTTAATAACTTCGGGAAAATCCCCACATGCGCACTGTACTCAATATTCTTAACTTTGTTTTAGGTGGTTTTTTCACCACGCTCGCCTGGCTGTTCGCCACGCTGGTCAGTATTGTGCTGATTTTCACCCTGCCGCTGACCCGCTCCTGCTGGGAAATCACCCGCCTGTCATTGCTGCCGTTTGGTAATGAAGCCGTCCATGTCGATGATTTATATCCCGAGAGACGTAATGCCCTGCTTTCCGGCGGTGGTACCCTGCTGAATATTTTCTGGTTGATTTTCTTTGGCTGGTGGTTATGTATTTCTCACATTGTTGCGGGTCTCGCTCAATGTATCAGTATTATCGGAATTCCTGTTGGCATCGCGAATTTTAAAATCGCTGCGATCGCACTCTGGCCTGTCGGCCGCCGCGTGGTCTCTGTCGAACTGGCCAAACAGATGCGTGAAGCCAATGCCGCCCGCCTTCGTGAAAATGGCCGTATTCGCTGAATAAAACCGCTTTTTAATAGCTGTGACTTTTTTGTTTAACGTGGGGTTTTCGTGCTCTCTATTGCACCAGGTTTAAGGCGTTACGCCTATAACAGCAATGTTCTTTATCACATCAGGATTTTCATTGCTCTGGCAGGCGCCGCAGCGGTGCCATGGTGGTTAGGTCAGATTACGCTGACCATACCTCTGACGCTGGGCGTGGTTGCCGCCGCGCTGGCCGACCTCGACGACCGGCTGGCTGGCCGTTTGCGCAATTTGCTGATTACGCTGGTGTGTTTTTTTATTGCATCGGCGTCAATAGAACTGCTTTTTCCCCATCCGTGGCTTTTCGCGCCCGGACTGATGCTCTCAACCTGTGGATTCATACTGCTTGGCGCACTCGGCCAGCGCTACGCCACTATCGCGTTTGGCGCGTTGCTGATTGCGATTTACACGATGCTTGGCACCAGTATGTACCATATCTGGTATCAGCAGCCGCTGCTCCTGCTGGCTGGTGCCATCTGGTATAACTTGCTAACTCTTGCCGGCCATTTGCTCTACCCTATCCGGCCCCTTCAGGATCAGATTTCACGCTGTTTCACTCAACTGGCAGCGTATCTGGAAGCCAAAGCGACCTTGTTTGACCCCGATCAGGAAGACAATAATCAGCAACTGGTGGAACTCGCGATGGCCAACGGGCAACTGGTTGCCACGCTGAACCAGACCAAAAATACGCTGCAAACCCGCCTGAAAGGTGATCGGGGGCAGAAAGGCACCCGCCGCACGCTTCATTACTATTTTGTCGTGCAGGATATTCACGAGCGCGCCAGTTCTTCGCATGTGAAATACCTGAAACTCAGCGAACAGTTCCACCACAGTGACATCCTTTTCCGTTTCCAACGCCTGATGAGTATGCAAGCCCGCGCCTGTTCTCAACTTTCGCAGTGCATTCTTTATCGTCAGCCTTACTCGCATAACAGCCAGTTCGAGCGCGCATTTGCACGGCTCGAAGAAGCGCTCAAACGCCTCGAAGCCCAGGGCGATCATCGTGAGATGTTACAGGCATTGCGACATCTTTTACGCAACCTGCATGCGATCGATGCGCAGCTGGCAAACATCGAATCAGAGCAGTCAGAACCTGAGAACCAGTCCGGCAAGAGTCCTTTTGCAGAGGACCGGTTAACCGGGCTGGATGATATCTGGCTGCGCATTTCGCGCCATTTTACGCCGCAGTCGGTGCTGTTTCGCCACGCCATTCGCATGTCCGTCGTGCTATTTGTCGGATATGTGTTTATTCAGGTCAGTGGAATGAATCACGGATACTGGATTTTGCTGACCAGCCTGTTTGTTTGCCAGCCCAATTACAGCGCAACGCGTCGTCGTTTAGCGCTGAGGATTATCGGCACACTGGCGGGTATCGCGCTGGGTATTCCAATCTTGTATTTCGTCCCTTCCGTTGACGGCCAGATGATCCTGATTGTCATCAGTGGACTGCTGTTCTTTGCATTTCGTACCGTGCAATATGCGCAGGCCACCATGTTTATCACCCTGTTGGTGTTATTGTGTTTCAATTTGCTGGGCGAAGGTTTCGAAGTAGCCATACCCCGAATTATCGATACGGTGATTGGCTGTGGGATTGCCTGGGCGGCGGTGAGTTATATCTGGCCTGACTGGAAATTCCGCCAGATTGACAGGGTAGTCAGCAAAACCTTTGAAGCTAACTGCCGCTATCTGGATGCCATTTTGGTGCAATATCATCAGGGCAAAGATAACAGCCTGGATTACCGACTGGCACGCCGCGATGCGCATAACTGCGATGCAGAACTGGCTTCGGTGGTCTCCAACATGAGCTCCGAGAAAAATAACGATCCTGCTACGCTCGACGCTGCATTCAGACTGTTATGCCTCAATCACACTATGCTGAGCTACATTTCAGCACTCGGTGCGCACCGGGAGAAGCTTGAAGATACTGAAACACTTCACCTGCTCGATGATGCGGCGTGTTGTGTGGATGGTGCTCTCAATCATATGCCGACAGAAACAGACCGGATACAGCGCGCGCTTAATCATCTGACTGCGCGGATCCAATTACGAACGACAGAATCCGACAGTAAAGAACAGCTCGTACTTCAGCAGATTGGCTTGCTGGTGGCTCATTTACCTGAGCTCACCAGCCTAAACAACAAAATTCTGCCCGGACAAAGTCATCCCTGAGAAGCACGTCCCGCGCCAGTCAACTTGCTGCGACGTTATGTGTATTTTGACGTTGCTGCTCCAGCCGCTCTTGCTGATGGTTATACCACTGAGTTAACAACTCACGGGATGCCATTGGCAAAGCCGCTTCATGAAAGCCCAGAATTGCGCCCTCAAGAGCCATCAATATGTTAATGCTCAGATCCTTTTTGACTGCGCAGAGCTTTTCATACGTCACACATGCCCCTTGCAGGCGAAGATCATCTGAATTTTCGATCCCCACTTCCCATAGCATTCTTTCCAATGCCAGCGTCAGATTAGGTAAGTCTTTGAGCCGCCCGGCTTCGTTGTTTTTTCGTCTGTCGATATCACGTTGCATTCCTCGCAGAGAAAGCATTGCCATCTGACGCAATGCTCTCGGATTCTCCCACTGGGCTTTACTCACCTTAAAATAACGGAGCAGAACGGCCATCCCGCGTTTTCGATAAATCAGCCTTTCCATGCCCTGTTCACAAAAATATTGTTCGGTTTCATGGCTCGCACGCAGATACAGCTCACCGTCTGAGACCAGGGCGAACATCACGCGATTGGCCGATAAACTGTACCCTCCAAACTGTGAGCGGGCGCGAATATTACCGAATGAAGCGAAGAGTTCCATACACTGAAGAATACGTTTTTTTGACTGACTTATCATTGCGTTATCCTTTTCACATTAATTCCATACACCCCATTTATGGGTTAGCTAAACAGCTAAAATCAAAATACGCAATGTGGTGCATCCCGCCAAATACAAAATGCATTTGCAGCCTGTTACCTTCGAAATTTGCGAGATATCTTGGAAAAAATTGGGTTGATCTTTGTTCACCACCAGAGTACTGTACATTCATACAGTAACTCACTGGGGTACACCATTATGCGAACTCAACAACATGCAAATCATCATTTTAGTCAGCTTGCTTTGCCGGTAAGTCATCCACAGGTAAATATGTCTGCATCCCTGAATAATGGTCTGATCACTGAGTTCGTCTATAGTGCGAGCCAACCTGCTTTTGCCCAGTTACTCCTGCCTCTGCTTCACCATCTCGGTACACAGTCACGCTGGCTGTTATGGCTTACTCCACAACAAAAACTGAGTCGTGTATGGCTGTCTGAATCGGGTTTGCCCGTTGATAAAATGGTTCAGGTGAATCAGATTACGGCGATGTCGACAGTAGATGCGATGGAAAAAGCGCTTCAAACAGGAAATTACAGCGTGGTGTTGGGATGGCTACCCGAATTGAATGATGTGGAGAGAGAAAGACTGCAAATTGCAGCACGTCAGGGAGGGGCTTACGGGTTCATTATGAAGCCAACAAATGAGCAAAGTTCAGCCAATGGACATCACTCAACAGTAAAAATTCACTCGTCTGTATATCATTAGTTCAAATTAGGAATGTTCTGATGAAAATAATACGGAACTTAGTGATTTGTGCTGGAACAAGCGCCAAAGCCAGTAAAAACGGGCATTCCTGACACAGTTATCCTCCAAGTTTTGTCATCAAAAGGTCAAACACGTTAAAAAATGTGTACGTTTTTCCCTTTTTTTCCACGGTGTTAACACTTCAAGCTTGTAAGTTTCGCGCCACGTTGTAGACTTTACAACGCCAAGGTTGCTCTATAATGCCAACGTAAAGTGGCAAGTTCCTAATTGACGCAATAACCTTGGCGTAAGGATTTTAACCAAGGGCTTACAGCTTAAAGCTCAATTGCCTATTTGGATGATAACGAGGCGCAAAAATGAAAAAGACAGCTATCGCATTAGCAGTGGCACTGGCAGGTTTCGCTACCGTAGCGCAAGCCGCCCCTAAAGATAACACCTGGTATACCGGTGGTAAATTGGGCTGGTCCCAATACCATGACACTGGTTTCGCAAACGCTTACGAAGGTATCGGCAACGGCCCTACCCACGAAAGCCAACTGGGTGCAGGTGCGTTCTTGGGTTACCAAGCGAACCAATACCTGGGCTTTGAAATGGGATATGACTGGCTTGGTCGCATGCCTTCTAAAGGCAGCGTAAACAACGGCGCGTTCAAAGCACAAGGCGTTCAGCTGGCTGCTAAATTGAGCTACCCACTGACTGACGATCTGGACATCTACACCCGTCTGGGTGGTATGGTCTGGCGTGCAGACTCTAAAGGTAACTTCAACAATGGCGCAGCTGGCCGCATCAGCGACCACGACACCGGTGTTTCTCCACTGGCAGCAGTTGGTGTTGAATACGCAGTTACCAAAAACTGGGCTACCCGTCTGGATTACCAGTGGGTTAACAACATCGGTGACGCAGCTACAGTTGGCGCACGTCCTGATAACGGCATGCTGGCTGTGGGTGTTTCTTACCGTTTCGGTCAAGATGAAGCAGCTGCTCCAGTTGTTGCTCCGGCACCAGCTCCAGCTCCAGTTGTAGAGACTAAGAAATTCACTCTGAAATCTGACGTTCTCTTCAACTTCAACAAAGCGACTCTGAAACCAGAAGGCCAACAGGCTCTGGATCAGCTGTACAGCCAGTTGAGCTCAATCGATCCTAAAGACGGTTCTGTTATCGTTCTGGGTTACACCGACCGTATCGGTTCAGAACAATACAACCAGAAACTGTCTGAGCAACGTGCTCAGAGCGTAGTAGATTACCTGGTATCTAAAGGTATCCCTGCTAACAAGATCTCTGCACAAGGCCAGGGTAAATCTAACCCAGTTACTGGTTCTACCTGTGACTCCGTTAAAGGCCGTGCTGCTCTGATCGACTGCCTGGCACCAGACCGTCGTGTAGAAATCGAAGTTAAAGGCTACAAAGATACTGTTACTCAGCCACAGGCTTAATAACACTCTTTAGCTTTTGCTACAGATATCAAAAACCCCGCCAAGGCGGGGTTTTTTTATGGCTTATTGTTATGACTGAAAGTGGGTATTAATTCAGCAACGTCACTGTTATTTATGAAACACTGATGACGAGAGGATCAGCTGTCTTGTTTACCCAGAATTTGCTGTAAATCTTCTTTCAGTGAAGACATCTGATTGGCGTATTTCTCTTTGCGTTCAGCGTCTTCGAGTAGTTGAATAATCGTATCGGATAACGTCGCACCACGTCGTTGCGCAAGCCCAGCCAAACGCTGCCAAACCAGAAACTCCAGATCGATGGACTTCTTGCGGGTATGCTGATGTTCAGCGTTAAAATGACGTTTGCGGCGCGCACGGATTGTTTGTTTGAGACGATTTTCCAGTGCCGGATTCATATTGTTAGCAATCCAGTCCATGACCTTCACCGGCTCACTTTCCAGACTGAGAAGTTGATTCACTGATTCCTGCGCAGCGCTGTTTTCTAAATGGCGGGTGATCCGCTCACCTTCCCGGTGTTTTTTGACCAGGTATTTCCATTTCCAACCACTTTCCAGATTTTCCAGTTGCTGATATTTCATCGTGAACTCTTATGTGACCACGTAACTTTACTAAGCATAACAGCTTTATTTCATTTTTCACTGCAAATAAACCCGCATATTTTGTTTGTTTTTTGCGCACCTGTTCAGCAATGTGCAGTAACTCGGATTCGGTCGTGACTCTCATTGTATGCAGCCGTGTTTATTCTTGTATAATCGCACTTTCCCTTTTTATAGAAAACAGCTAACACATTGACCAATAACCGACTTGACTGGCAGCTTTTACTGCCCGACTCCGCGCCTTATGAGGCAATTTTTGCAACGGCTGCCCAGTTAGCCCCTGTCGATTTCGCTGGAACTCAGCCTCGGCTGGAAAATGGTTTAACGCTGTTTTGTCATCCCCGCTCCCGCCCCCGCTTTATGGTTCTTAAAGCGCAGGAAAACCGTGAGTACCTTTCCCGTATCTGCAATGTGGTCAGCGAGCTGTTGCCTGAGCCGGATGACGTCGTCGGAAACCGCTATCACATTGAAGGTAACAAGGTAACTTTGCTGGCGGCTAAATCGGCAGAAGATGCTTTTGCAGCCAAGTTTACCTGCCAGTACCGCGAATGGATTGAACCTGAACAGCTGTTTGGTTGCGTCCGCGTGTATAAGGACCAGCTCCAACTTGAGCCTGGTCTGGTACATCACATCAATGGTGGCGTGCTGATATTGTCGATTCGCAGCCTGCTCGCTCAGCCCCTGATGTGGTTACGTCTGAAACAGATGATTACTGAGGGGCAATATCATTGGGTGTCACCTGATGAAACTCGTCCTCTGCCCGCGACCATTCCGCCGATGCCGTTGGATATCCGCGTAATTCTGGTCGGTGATCGCCTGTCTCTGGGGGATCTCAGTGATATGGAACCGGAGCTGATGGATTCTTCCATCTACGGTGAATTCGAAGCTGACTTGCCACTGACCGAACCGAGCGACATGGAAACCTGGTGCGGATATATCAATACGCTGGCGGATGAGCTGGAAGTCCCGCGGCTTGCTGCGGATGCGTGGCCAGAGTTTCTGAAAATAGCAATCCGACAGAGTACCGATCAGGGAAGTCTGACATTAGACCCGGTCTGGCTGAATATGCAACTTAGCGAAGCGGCTCTCTACAACGAAGACGAGCTTCTGAGCGCGAAGGCGTTAGAAGCGGCGTCCAATGCCCGTGCATGGCGTGAAAGCTATTTGCAGGAACGCATGCAGGATGAAATTGAGCTGGGGCAGATCCGCATTGAAACCGAAGGAGAAGTCGTCGGCCAAATCAACGGCCTCTCCGTTCTGGAATATCCAGGGCACCCGAGGGCATTAGGTGAACCTTCGCGCATTAGTTGTGTCGTACACACCGGCGACGGTGAATTTACTGATGTCGAGCGTAAAGCGGAACTGGGCGGTAATCTTCATGCCAAGGGTATGATGATCATGCAGGCCTTTTTGATATCCGAGTTAGAACTTGACCAGCCACTGCCCTTCTCCGCCTCGATTGTGTTTGAGCAGTCTTACGGTGAAGTGGATGGCGACAGCGCCTCCCTTGCTGAACTCTGCGCACTGATCAGTGCGCTCTCGATGCAGCCGATAAACCAGCAAATTGCGGTGACAGGTTCTGTCGATCAGTTTGGGAATGTGCAACCTATTGGTGGCGTTAATGAAAAAATCGAAGGTTTCTTCGAAGTTTGTCAACGTCGCGGTTTGACCGGTAAGCAAGGGGTCATTCTGCCTGCCAGCAACGTGCGTAACTTGTGCCTGCATCCGCAGGTACTGGACGCCGTTCGCGAAGGCCAGTTTCATTTATGGGCAGTAGATAACGCAGCCGAAGCGCTGCCTATCCTGACCGGACTGATTTACTCAAACGAAGGAGAAGGTGAAGAAGAGCGTCCGAGTTTGTTGGGGTTGATCCAGCAGCGCATTGCGCTGGCAACATCGCAAGGTGGCCCGCGTTATCCCTGGCCTCTTCGTTGGTTGAACTGGTTTAGTCACAGCTGATCGGAGTTGTTCAGCTTACAGCTGTAAGCTAATCTTCGTCCTTCATTAAAATAAGGCTTACTTAGAACATGGTAGATAAACGCGATTCCTATACGAAAGAAGACCTCATAGCTTCCGGCCGCAGTGAACTCTTCGGCGCTGGCGGTCCTCCGTTACCGTCAGGCAACATGCTGATGATGGATCGCATCGTCAAGATGCAAGAAGATGGCGGCAGCCATGGCAAAGGCTATGTAGAAGCTGAACTGGATATCAATCCTGATTTGTGGTTCTTCGGCTGCCACTTCATCGGTGACCCGGTGATGCCTGGTTGTCTGGGTCTGGACGCCATGTGGCAATTAGTGGGCTTCTATCTGGGCTGGCTCGGTGGCGAAGGCAAAGGCCGCGCACTCGGTGTCGGCGAAGTGAAATTCACCGGCCAGGTTCTGCCTACAGCCAAAGTGGTAACTTATCGCCTGAACTTCAAACGCGTCATCAACCGTAAACTGATTATGGGCGTCGCCGATGGTGAAGTCCTGGTTGACGGTGTGGTGATCTACACCGCGACCGATCTGAAAGTCGGTCTGTTCAAGGACGCTGCTGCGTTCTAAACGTTAAAATACCGCGTTTGAAAGAACGGCGAGCCTTCAAGGTTCGCCGTTTTTTTATGTCTGATGATTTTTTTTGATTATTTTTTATTGAGAACATTTTACCGGGAATCATGTTTGCGTCATCGCCAACCACACAAACGAAAACCTCCGCGCGTAGCGGAGGTTGTTCCTTATTCTGACAGAGCTGTCGCTTAAGCGTTAACGGCCCTGACCTCCATGGCTTGTCGCCAACCCCCGAGCCAATGTGATCGGGCATCTAACGATTGGTAGGGGCAAATCTCTTTAGAGCGCCCGCCAATACCTGCTTGGTAACCACGTGATTGTGCCCGTTCCAGGCGATCGCGTTTTTGTCTCTTCATGCCTTGTATCCCTCATTTATTCAGGTCTAGGTGGAAAGAAAACAGTGGTACGCTTCTGCGTCCACCTCTAACAAATAGCCGCAATCGCAGACGAGGTCAATGCTCAAAATTCACACCAATGTCATAAATTTGAGATACTTTATCGGATTGCGCGCAAATCAATCGCGCATCAAGAATCACATCTGGCTGATCACAAATAAAAAATCCCGGCGTCTGAAATTCAGAAACCGGGATTTATATTGTTTAGCTTAAATAAAATTAAGCTAAAAAAGTTTTTATCTTATTTGTGCAGCTATCTGGCTTGCTTCTTGCTGCCATCCGGTCGCCAGAGTTCTGACCAAAGCGTCATAACCGTCTTCACCCTGTTTCAGATTCAGTGCAAAATCACGCTGAACGACCTGCCCCTGACGAGTCAGCGTCCAGCTACCACTTACTACGACGATGCCATCATAACGACCGTGGAAACCGGTGACGTTCACATTCAGCACATCCTGATCGTCGGAACTGGCTGGCTGACCTGAAACCAGATAGCCTGGTAAATCTCGGCGCAGATAGGTCACCAGTGATTGCTGAAGCTGCTGATCCAGCGGGCTGGCCCACAGGTTATTTTGCGTCAGCGTGTATTGCACATCATTGGTCTGATACACCAGCCCTGAACCTGCCAGATAATCAGCCACGCTTACGTGCTCAACCCACAGCTTACGCTGCTCCACCACGCCAGATGAAGACGCGCTGCCCGCTGCCGGTGAGCTGCTCAGCACCGGCAGCTGGTAGTAGGTTTTCTGCTCACTGCTGCTGCAGGCAGTCAGGAATAATGCTAAGACGACGGGTATCCATTTTTTCATCATTTGGCCTTCTTCGGCTGAGGATCATCTTGCCCTGGGGCGGCGAAAATCAGAGCGTTACTTTTCTGGTTCAGCGTTTTAAGTACCGGCTGAAGCTCACGCAAGGTTTTATCCAGACTTTGCATATCGCCCACCAGATTGCCGTACGCAGGTGAACCTGGCTGGAAGCCTTTCAGGCTGCGGTTCAGCTGGATCAACGTCTGCTGCATATCCTGAGGTAACGCCTTCATCTCTTTGCTGCTGACAATCGCATTCAGAGACTCAATGGTTTTCTGCGTGGACTTCATCGTTCTCTGACTTTCGGCTAATGTGCTGGTGGCTTCACGCAGCATAGGTTCGATTGGCAGATTGTTAATTTTATCCAGCGTGGTCATCAGTTTTTGCTGGATCTGCGCGAATCCACCACTCACGGTCGGCAGCAGTTTATGTCCGGCAACTTCCAGCGGCCCTTTCCACGGTTTTTCATTCGGATAGAAATCGAGATCAACATACATCGAGCCTGTCAGCAGGTTGGCTGATTTCATCGAAGCACGCAGGCCCTCAGCGATACCATCACGAATATGATCGGCAATGTTAAAATCGCTGCCGAGTAACTGTGCAAAGCGATCCGGTTCAATGCGGATCAGCACAGGGATACGATAGTCGTTCGCAATTTGCTGTTTCAGCGCATTGATCGGGAAAGGTACTTCTGAAACCGTACCGAGCCTGATGCCGCGGAATTCGACCGGCGCACCCGGTTGCAGGCCGCGAACAGAATCAGAGAAGAACATCACGTAATCCATATGGCGGGTATACAGCGATTCCTGAATGCTTTTTTGATCGTCAAACAGCTGGTAGTTATCGCCGTTTTTCGCTTCCTGCCCTTGCGTCCAGCCATTAGGAATATCAAAGCTGACGCCACCACTAAACAGCGTGGTCAGAGAACCCATTTCCACACGCATACCGGCAGCAGACATATCAAAGTTAACGCCGCTGTCTTTCCAGAAGCGCACATTGTCAGATACCAGCGTGTCATAAGGCGCGCGAATGAAGAGCTGGTATTTGATGTTACGGGCTTTCGGATCAAAGTGGCTGGTTTCAACAGTACCCACCTGGAAACCACGGAACAGCACAGGGTCACCGGGGCTAAGCTGGCCAGAGCGTTCACTCTCCAGAACCACGCGAATACCTTTAGCATCTGGCGAGGCCAGCGGCGGAGAGTCATCTAGTTTATATTCTGATTTTTCGCTGCCTTTATTGCCCGGTTGTAGCTGGATATACGCGCCGGACAACAATGTGCCCAGACCGGAGACGCCTTCGCGGCCGATTTGCGGTTTGACCACCCAGAATACGGAATCATCACGCAGCATTTTTTCCATACCGGTGTTCAGACGTGCCTTGATAATGACCTGCTGTAAGTCATCGCTCAGGGTCACTGTTTCAACTTTACCCACATCAACGTTTCGGCTTTTGATGGTGGTTTTCCCGCCCTCAATTCCTTCTGCTGTCGTGGTGATCAGAGTGACTTCCGGTCCCTGATGGCTGTAGTGGTAAAACAGGATCCATGCCCCGATCAGCGCAGTGACGATCGGGACAATCCACACCGGTGACCAGCGTTTAATCTTTTCTACTTTGGCAGTTCCGTCATGCTCTGCCATATTATTTCCTGCCATCTTGTGGCTCCTTTGTAGATTTCATTCCGGCACGATCCCAAATGAGCCTTGGGTCAAACGTCATTGCAGCGAACATAGTGAGGATGACGACGCCAGCAAACAGCAGCGCGCCGATGTCCGGATAAATACTCATGAGCTGCCCCATTCTTACCAGCGCAGAAAGTACCGCAATTACAAACACGTCTATCATCGACCAGCGGCCGACAAATTCAACCAGTTCGTAAATCACATGCAACCTTTCACGGTCGATTTCTTTATTGCTGTTTGCGTCCCAGCATAGCCACGCAATAGCAATCATTTTTAAGGTCGGCACCATGATACTGGCGATAAAAATCACCATCGCTACCGGGTACGAACCATCACTCCATAGCAGCACGACGCCGGCCATGATCGTCGAAGGCATCGGGGTTCCCAATACCTGTGTGATCATAATTGGCAGCAGATTCGCCGGGAGATATAACAAAATTGAGGTGACCAGCAGCGCCATCGTCCATTGCAAGCTGTTCTTACGCCGCGCATGTCCTTTGCTTTTACAACGTCCGCACTCGGTCTGGTCGACCGGCAAAATCGCCATGCAGCAATGACAGGAACGAAGCCCCTGACGCAGACCACTTTCACCCACGCGAACTGGTTGCTCCACCGCCGGCGCTGGCTCAATGTGCTGCCATAGCCAGAAACGATCGGTGCACTGGAAGGCGCGTAGTTGCAGTAAGCAAAACAGGACATAAGGGATGAAACTGGTCCCGACCCCCACGTCACCGTAGGCCATCAGTTTAACGAAGCTGACCAGGACGCCTGCGAGAAAAATCTCCACCATGCACCAGCTTTTCAGCCTGAACAGAGTGCGGGCGATACTGACTTTCCAGTGGACTGGAATATTCATCCCCTTATAAAGGATGATGATCGACACCATGCATATTGCCGGAAGCAGTTGCACCACGATCATAAACAGTGATGCCATACTGGCGTAATCTTCTGACACCAATACCTGCGGGATCTGCACCAGCGTGACTTCGCTGCTCAGTCCGGCAACATTCATATTAACGAAGGGGAAAAGGTTGGCCAGCACCAGCATAAATAAGGCGCTGATTGCGTAACCGACGGGGCGTCTGCGTGGTTCATTCCAGCGGGTTGTCAGCGTTGTATGGCAACGGGGACACACGGCCTTCTGCCCGATATGCAGACCAGGTATTGCCACCAGCATGTCGCATTGGGGGCATAAAATGTGCGGGCCATGGGCATCAGAACACACAATCGACTCCTCAATAGCGGAAAGGCCAAAGATATCGGCAACCGGTTATCCATTAGACCGGTTACCGATAAGTGTGCAGTGTTAGCCGTTTTTCTGCGCTTCCAGCGCTTCCCAACGTTCGAACGCCTGCTCTAACTCCTGCTCTGCCGCAGCGAAAGCGGCAAGCACTTGCTGCGTTTCTTCATGAGGAAGTGTGAAGAAATTCGCATCGCTCATCTGCTGTTGCAGTGCTTCAATTTTCCCTTCCAGTGTGCTGATTTGCAGAGGCAATTGTTCCAGCTCACGTTGTTGATTATAGCTGAGCTTGTTCGCCGTGCGTTTGGCCGGTTCTGCTTTAGGTTGTGCAGACGGTTTATTTTCGGTCGGCGCAACCTGACGGATTGGCTTCTGGTTACGGCGCTGCTGCTGCGCATCAAAATAGCCGCCCACATAGCTGTTGATTACGCCGTTGCCTTCGTAAATCCAGCATTCAGTCGCCGAGTTATCCACGAATTCACGGTCATGGCTCACCAGCATCACGGTGCCCTGATAGCTGTCGATCATCTCTTCCAGCAGCTCCAGCGTTTCCACATCCAGGTCATTGGTCGGTTCATCGAGAATCAACAGGTTGCTTGGACGCAGGAACAGTTTAGCCAGCAGCAGGCGGTTACGCTCGCCGCCTGACAGCGCTTTCACCGGCGTCATTGCGCGTTTCGGGTGGAACAGGAAGTCCTGCAGGTAACCCAGCACATGGCGGGAGCGACCATTGACCATGACTTCTTGTTTACCTTCGGCAAGGTTATCCATCACGGTACGTTCAGGATCAAGTTCGGCACGGTGCTGATCGAAGTAAGCCACTTCCAGCTTGGTGCCGCAGTGAACGCGGCCGCTGTCGGCCTGAATCTGACTTAACATCAGTTTGAGCAATGTGGTTTTACCACAGCCGTTCGGACCCACCAGCGCAATTTTATCACCGCGCATCACTTGTGCAGAGAAGTGACTTACCAGTTGCTTACCGGCAATCGCATAGCTGACGTCTTCCATTTCGAAGACAATCTTGCCGGACGTTGAGGCCTCAACCACCTGCATTTTGGCGGTGCCCATCACTTCACGACGGTCTGAACGCTCTTTACGCAACGCTTTCAGAGCACGAACGCGGCCTTCATTACGGGTACGACGCGCTTTAATGCCCTGACGGATCCACACCTCTTCCTGCGCCAGTTTCTTGTCGAATTCAGCATTTTGCAGTTCTTCAACACGCAACGCTTCTTCTTTCGCCAGCAGGTAAGCTTCGTAGTTGCCCGGGTAGGACACCAGTTTGCCGCGATCGAGATCGACAATTCGGGTCGCCATATTGCGGATGAAAGAACGGTCATGGGAAATGAAGATAATGCTGCCCTGAAACTCTTTCAGGAACTCTTCCAGCCACGCGATGCTCTCGATGTCCAGGTGGTTGGTCGGTTCGTCAAGCAACAGGATCTGTGGCGCGCTGACCAGTGCACGGCCCAGCGCGGCTTTACGCAGCCAGCCGCCGGACAGAGATTTCAATTCGGTATCCGCATCCAGACCCAGTTTCAACAACACTTCGTTGATCCGGCTGTCGAGCTGCCAAAGGCCCTGGTGATCGAGGATCTCCATCACCTGCGCCAGTTTGTTCATGTTCTTTTCGCTCGGGTCAGTTTCGACCAGATGCGAAATGGCGTGATAGGCCTTCAGATGCTCAGCCTGCTCAAATACGCCTTCAGAGACGAAATCAAATACGGTACCGGCAACGTTACGTGGCGGATCCTGTTGCAGACGCGCCACAATCAGATCCTGTTCGTACACGATGCGCCCGTCATCAAGCGGCACTTCGCGGTTCAGAATTTTCATCAGCGTCGATTTACCGGCGCCGTTACGGCCAACAAGGCAAACGCGCTCGTTTGGCTCAATGTGCAATTCGGTGTTATCCAACAGCGGCGAGTCACTGAATGACAGCCAGGCACCTGACATACTAATTAACGACATAAACTTTATTTTTCCTCGCCAGCATGGGACAGCAGCCAGCAGTTATGAATTTGACGATTACGGGCAAAATCCTGTGACAGGGTTTGGCTGGTGATTTCTTTCGCGCTCAGACCCAGCTTGCTCAGTCCGTCGAGATCCATCTGGAAACCGCGCTTATTGTTGGAGAACATGATGGTACCGTTGCGACGCAGGATACGCTTCAAATCTTTCATTAATGAAAGATGATCGCGCTGAACGTCGAAACTTTCGGCCATACGCTTGGAGTTAGAGAACGTCGGTGGATCGATAAAGATCACATCAAACTGTTCGTCACACATGCCAAGGTAAGACAGACAATCCGCCTGAATCAGGCGATGCTGACGACCGGTCAGGCCGTTAACGCGCAGATTTTTCTCCGCCCATTCCAGATAAGTACGGGACATATCGACGGTGGTAGTGCTGCGAGCGCCACCCAACCCCGCATGCACACTGGCGGTGCCGGTGTAAGCGAACAGATTAAGGAAGTCTTTACCGTTGCTCATCTCGCCCAGCATTTTGCGCGCGATGCGGTGATCGAGGAATAAACCGGTATCGAGATAATCAGTCAGGTTCACCCAAAGCTTGGCATTAAATTCTTCTACCAGCTGGAATTCACCTTTCTGCGCCAGTTTTTCGTACTGGTTGGTGCCCTTCTGACGTTCGCGGGTTTTCAACACCAGTTGGCTGGAGGAAACATCCAGCACGGAGAGCGTAGCATTTATCACATCGAACAGACGCTGACGGGCTTTTTGCGCATCAACCGTTTTTGGCGGTGCGTATTCCTGAACCACGACTTTGCTGCCGTAGCGGTCGACGGCCACGTTGTAATCCGGCAAATCGGCGTCATACAGGCGATAACATTCGATTCCCTGCTGTTTGGCCCATTTCTCCAGCTTTTTGACGTTCTTGCGCAGACGGTTGGCGTAATCTTCCGCCATCTGCACGCCCGCGGCGCCAGTCGGGTTTTCCGACAGCTGATAGTTTTTCTGCACGCATTCCAGCGGGCCGTTTTTGGCTTTGAACTGGCGTTCGGCGCGCAGTTGCACGCAGCTCAGCAATTCAGGCGATGCGCTGAACAGCGACAGCTGCCAGCCGCCGAACTGCATCTTCATGATGCGGCCCAGTTGGTTATGCAACGCAATCAGAGCCGGTTCGCTTTCCAGACGTTCGCCGTACGGCGGGTTGCTGATGACGGTGCCGGTCGGGCCTTCAGGTAACGGATTCACCAGTTTGCCAACTTCAGCGGCTTCGAAACTGATCAACTCTGCAACACCGGCACGGCGGGCGTTGGAGCGCGCCATCTCGATCACACGACGGTCGATATCAGAGCCAAAGAAACGCGATGTGGTTTCCTGCACGGCGCGGCGTGTACGTACCTGCGCTTCCGTGGTCAGCTCACGCCACAGTTCGGTATCAAATTTATTCCAGCCGGTGAAACCCCAGTGTGGGCGATGCAGGCCCGGCGCGCGATCGCATGCGATCATGGCCGCTTCGATAAGCAAAGTACCGGAACCACACATCGGATCCAGCATCGGTGTGCCCGACTGCCAGCCGGAGCGCATGACGATAGCGGCTGCGAGGTTTTCTTTCAGCGGTGCCTGGCCGGCAAGATCACGGTAGCCACGCTGATGCAGACCTTCGCCGCTCAGATCCAACGCCACACTGGCGGTGTCACGCTGCAGGAAGACGTTAACGCGGATGTCAGGCAACTGTTTTGCGACGTTAGGACGTTCATCCATTTTGCGGGTAAAGCTGTCAACGATGGCATCTTTCACTTTCAAGGCACCGTACTGACTGTTGCGAATTTCGTCGTTCAGGCCGCTGAAATGGACCGCAAAGGTTTTATCGACGCTGAAAATTTCCGGCCAGTCGATCGCCATCACGCCCATATACAGGTCTAAGTCACTGTGGACTTTAAATTCGTTCAGAGGCAGCAGGATGCGCGAAGCCAGACGGCTCCACAGCAAGCTTTTATACATCAGGCGATCGTCACCTTCAAAATGCACCCCTCCCTGCACAACTTTGCAGGCTTGCGCGCCCAGCGTTTCCAGTTCGCTTTTTAACAGTTCTTCCAGTCCACGCGCCGTGCTGGCAAACAAAGAGTTCATATCGACATATCACCAAAAATAAAATAGTTGCGCATTATAGCTAATCCCGGGCGCTTGTCATAAAGTCTCTGGTTATCTTTTAGGATCAGAAATCAGAGAGGCGATGTTAAGTGCCCATTCTTTCACGTTTATTTGTTCACCCGGTTAAATCCATGCGCGGCCTGCAAGTTTCACATGCGTTGGTTACCGCTACGGGTCTGGCGTTTGACCGTCAGTTTATGATTACGGATCCTCAGGGCATGTTTATTACCGCCCGGCAGTATCCGAATCTGGTGCTGTTCACCCCGGTTTTGTTACCCGATGGCCTGATGCTATCCGCGCCGGAAGGCGACAACATCAGCGTAAAATTCGCTGAATTCAACGGCCAGAATGAGCCGACAGAAGTCTGGGGCAATCAGTTTACCTCACTCATCGCGCCAGAACCGGTAAATCGCTGGTTAAGTGGTTATTTAAAGCGTGAGGTTCAACTGCGCTGGGTCGGCGAAGAACCGACCCGACGGGTAAAAAAACATCCTGAAGTACCACTTTCGTTTGCCGACGGATTCCCGTATCTGTTGATTAATGAAGCCTCCATGCTGGATTTACAAGGTCGCTGTCCGGTCGGCGTCAGAACGGAGCAATTCCGACCGAACATTGTGGTCAGCGGCGCTGAGGCTTATGCCGAAGATACCTGGCAGACGATCCGTGTTGGCGAGGTAATTTTTGATGTTGTCAAACCGTGCAGCCGCTGTGTTTTCACAACGGTCAGCATTGAGAAGGGGCGCAAACATCCCGGCGGTGAACCGCTGAAAACACTGCAAAGTTACCGTACGGCCAGCGACGGTGATGTTGATTTCGGTCAGAACATGATTGCCCGTAATAGCGGTGTGATACGCGCAGGCGATAATGTCGAGGTGCTGGCGACCAGACCACCCCGCCCTTACGGCGTCGGTAAATTGGTAGAAAGCGTTGAAGCGCCTAAAAGCAGCGCGCAGACTTTGACGATAAATTATCGGGGCACCGAATTTACCGGCAACAATCAGCAGATTTTACTCGAACAGCTTGAGTTACAGGGGTTACGCATCCCTTATTCTTGCCGGGCAGGAATTTGTGGAGCCTGTAAAATGACGTTACGAGACGGGCAAGTGTCGCCGCTAAAAGAAAGCGCAGTGGGAAAAGACGGGACGATTTTGGCATGCAGCTGTATTCCGGCATCAGACATCGTGCTCGGCTAGAATATTTGAAACTGGCAGGAAGGTCAGGCGGGCTTTATCAGTGTTTAACTCATTCAACAAGATAAAGGATTAAACCGCCTGATCGTACAGGTCGCGATTGCTGGTGCGGACAGTGGCTGGCATCATACGATCATGCATGATTTTAATCGCATCACCCAGCACCATTCCCCGGCCCGCGACCGTCAGTCTTTCTTGCGCCAGCAGGCATAGACTGGCGTTTTCGCCTGATTCGACAATCAACAATGTTGCTCGCTCACCGCTTTCTGTTACCTGCACTTCTGCAAGCTGGCCGTTGCCAGGCTGGAAAGTGCGAACCTGCTGACTGAAATGCCAGCTCTTTGGCATCAGTGGTTTTAAGAAACGGAAGGCGACTAAGGCGTTTAATACTAATTCGGCGCGTTGTTCTGCACCGAGTTTAATTTGTTTGCATTGTTCTTCGAAATCGAAATACAACGCGGCGTCATCGACGCAGAAAGTCATATCGCCGAATGCATCGGGCGTGAGCATTTTAGCCGGGAAACGGGAACGAAAAATCATGCCATTGGCCAGATCCAGCATCAGCCGGTCATGTTCAGCATCAAAATACCAACGCCAATTATCATCTGGTTTGATTTTCATTTCGTCATCCTGTTCACCCTCAATGCCCGCCAATCTGACTTCATTACCCGCTACTCTGTTAAGAATAGAATTTTTTATAATGAAAAGAAATCAGACAAATCCTGAGTCTTAATTAAGGTCAGTGGACAAAATATAGACGAGCCGGGTTAATAAATAAACCCCTGACTCGTCTTCAGGATGAAAAATATTAGATATGGGTAACAATATCTTTGATGAGACGCGGACCTTTGAAGATAAATCCGGAATAGATTTGAATTAAAGATGCACCCGCCGCCATTTTTTCGCGCGCAGCGGTTAAAGAATCAATCCCGCCGACGCCAATAATAGGGAGGCGGTCTTGTAACTCATTCGACAACATACGGATGATTTCTGTACTGCGCAACTGCACCGGACGACCGCTGAGGCCACCCACTTGTTCGCAATAATTAAGTCCCTGAACAAGTTTGCGGTCGAGCGTTGTGTTGGTCGCAATAACACCATCCATATTATGACGCACCAGACTGTCGGCTATTTGGATCAATTCCTCTTCAGAAAGATCTGGTGCGATCTTCACGGCGACGGGGACATATTTCTGGTGACGCTGCTGAAGCTCAAGCTGCTTATTTTTGATCGACGCCAGTAAATCATCCAGCGCTTCGCCGTATTGCAGCGAACGTAATCCCGGCGTGTTCGGCGATGAAATATTCACCGCGATATAGCCCGCATACGGATATACCTTCTCCATACAGGTCAGATAATCGTCTTTACCTTGCTCCACCGGGGTATCTTTATTCTTACCAATATTAATACCAATGATGCCGCCAAAACGAGATTTCTTGACGTTATTGACCAGATTATCGACGCCGTGGTTGTTAAAGCCCATGCGGTTAATCAGGCCTTCTGCTTCAACAATTCGGAATATACGGGGTTTTTCATTTCCGTCCTGCGCACGCGGCGTTACGGTGCCCACTTCTACAAATCCAAAGCCCATTGCGCCAAACGCATCAATACAGGTGCCGTCTTTATCCAGGCCAGCGGCAAGACCTAACGGGTTTTTAAAAGATAATCCCATGCAGCTGACAGGCTTAGTTGGTACAGACTGGCGGATCAAAAATTCAAGGGGAGTGCCGGAAATGCGGCTCAGCTGACGAAAGGTTAACTCGTGGGCGCGCTCTGGATCGAGCTGAAACAGTGCTTTCCTGACAAGAGGATAATACATGGAGACTCCTGGATTCCCGGTGGCTAGACGGGGCAGTATTATCGACTAACCGCCGGTCAATTGGAAACGATAACCGGCCATTTGTGGCAATAAATGCGTTTATGCGCAAACGATTACTTTCTATTTACTTTCGATTCACGTTTTACGCCTTTTGTTCTTCCTTCCCGCCTGCCTCGCTGCCGTCTTTATCCGTTTTGTGACTATGCATAGCCAAAATTGAGATTTCCGCTCCCACGGCGTTGCCTGCTAGTTTTAATTCACTTTGTTAAGAAAAATGATGGTTCTATAACATATTGTTATAAGGAAGAATAAACATGCGTGTTATTTCCCTGGCAGGTAGCCCCCGACAGCCGTCCCGTTCTTCTTCCCTGCTGGCGCTCAGTCATCAGTGGCTGGCAAGCCGCGGTGTGGAAGTTTTTACCTACAATCTTCAGGATTTCTCCGCTGATGATCTGCTATTTGCCAATTTCTCCAGCCCGCAGCTCAAACAACTGATTGCTGAACTGGCGAGCGCGGACGGATTGATCGTCGCCACGCCGGTGTACAAAGCCTCGTTTTCCGGCGCATTGAAAACGCTGCTGGATTTACTGCCTGAACGCGCGCTCGACCATAAAGTCGTTCTGCCGCTGGCGACCGCTGGGTCTATCGGCCACATGCTGGCGGTGGACTATGCTCTCAAACCGGTCCTCGCCTCGTTAAAAGCGCAGGAGGTTTTGCAGGGTGTATTCGCCGATGACAGCCTGATTACTGATTATCACACCTTCCCTGCGACGCTGGATCCGGCGCTTGCCGGGCGCCTGAACGAATCGCTGGAAAACTTTTATCTGGCACTCAGCCGTCGCCGGCCAATTGCGAACTCCGCAGCCTCTCTTTCAGCGCAAGTTTTGCGCGTCTGACTAAAAAGGAATTCACCATGACTGCGTCATTCTCTTTGTTATCACTACGCAGGCTGCCAGTAATTGCCGGTTTGCTGACCAGCCTTCTCCTTAGCACGTACGCGGGAGCAGAAGAAAAAGCGCCGGAGCAACTGCGCATCGCTTACCAGAAAGGATCTGTCGGACTGGTGCTGGCGAAATCGCACAAGCTATTGGAAACGCGTTTTCCTGATACCAAAATCACCTGGATTGAATTCCCTGCCGGGCCGCAGATCCTCGAAGCACTTAATGTCGGCAGTATCGATTTAGGCGGCACCGGTGATTTGCCACCGCTGTTCGCGCAGGCAGCCGGCGCAGATCTGCTCTATATCGGCTCGGAACCGCCAAAGCCCAAAGCAGAAGTGATTCTGGTCGACAATGACAGCCCGATCAAAAACGTCGCCGATCTTAAAGGTCATAAAGTTGCCTTCCAGAAAGGTTCCAGCTCGCACAATTTACTGATCCGCGCCCTGCAACAGGCCGGGCTCAAACTCAGCGATATCCAGCCAGTCTATCTGACGCCCGCCGATGCCCGCGCGGCTTTTCAGCAGCATGACGTCGACGCCTGGGCCATCTGGGATCCGTACTACTCCGCCGCGCAGGTTCAGGGGAATGTCCGGGTGCTGACCGATGGCTCGTCTCTCCATCAGACCGGTTCCTTCTATCTTGCGCCGAAAAAATATACCGAAGCCAATCCGCAGTTTATCCAGCAGGTTCTGACGGTGTTAACGCAGGCGAATACGCTGACCAAAACCGATCGCGACCAGAGCATCAGGCTGCTTTCCCAGTCGATGGGCCTGCCGGAAAAAGTAGTGGCGTCGTATCTGGATCATCTGCCGGATTTGCCTATCACCCCCGTCAGTGCCGAAACGGAAAAGCGCCAGCAGCAAACCGCCGATCTGTTCTACGAAAACCATATTTTGCCAAAGCAAGTCGAAATCAAAGACCGCATCTGGAAACCAACAGTACAAGCGAACTGAATATCCGACTATTTAACCGCCATCCACGAGCGGAAACGAACGACAGAGGAGTCACCCATGAGTCTTAACGTATTCTGGTTTTTACCTACCCACGGCGACGGTCGCTATTTAGGCACTGAAGAAGGTGCGCGCGTCGTTGACCACGGTTATCTGCAACAGATTGCACAAGCGGCCGATCGCTTAGGATTCGGCGGCGTGCTGCTGCCTACAGGCCGTTCATGCGAAGACTCATGGCTGGTCGCCGCCTCACTGATTTCCGTTACTCAGAGGCTGAAATTCCTGGTGGCGCTGCGGCCGGGGATTATCTCTCCGACGCTGGCTGCCCGTCAGGCGGCAACGCTCGACAGGCTGTCCGGTGGCCGCGCGCTGTTTAATCTGGTGACCGGCGGCGATCCGGCTGAGCTGGCCGCCGAAGGTCTTCATCTTAATCACAAAGAGCGTTACGAAGCCTCTGCCGAATTCACCCGTATCTGGCGTCGCGTTCTGGAAGGCGAAACGGTGGATTACGAAGGCAAACATATTCAGGTTAAAGGCGCGAGCCTGATGCATCCCCCGGTTCAGTACCCTCGCCCGCCGCTGTATTTCGGTGGTTCGTCTGAGGAAGCGCAGGATCTGGCTGCAGAACAGGTTGAGCTATATCTGACGTGGGGGGAGCCACCGGCTTCCGTGAAAGAGAAAATTGATCAGGTTCGCGCGAAAGCTGCTGCCCATGGTCGCACGGTGCGCTTCGGGATCCGTCTGCATGTGATTGTGCGCGAAACGAATGAAGAAGCCTGGCAGGCCGCCGACCGTCTTATCGCCAACATTGATGATGAAACCATTCAACGCGCCCAGGCGGCATTTGCCAAAACCGATTCCGTAGGCCAGCACCGTATGGCGGCTTTACACGGCGGCGATCGCAATAAACTGGAAATCTACCCGAATCTTTGGGCTGGCATCGGTCTGGTACGCACTGGCGCAGGCACTGCGTTGGTAGGCGACGGTCCAACCGTGGCGGCACGTATGCAGGAATACGCCGATCTGGGCATCGATACCTTTATTTTCTCCGGTTATCCGCATCTGGAAGAAGCCTACCGCGTCAGCGAGCTGCTGTTCCCGCATCTGGATCTGGCTAAACAGGAAGATGAGCAGGTGGTGAAGAAGGCTATTTTGCCGCGCGGTGAGCTGGTTGCTCACGACTTCGCCAACAAAAAAGTCGCCAGCCAGCATTAAGGAGAACAGACATGACCTCATCACAACGCTGGTTAGACCGTATTTTGCCGTGGATTGTGCCGGTGGCGCTGATCGGCGGCTGGCAGCTTGCCGTCGAAGCGGGCTGGTTATCCAACCGGATTCTTCCCGCGCCCAGTGCGGTGGTCGAAGCGTTCTGGACACTGGCGAAGAGTGGTGATCTCTGGCAAAACCTGAAAATCAGCACTTTCCGCGCACTGACCGGTTTTGCTATCGGCGGCAGCCTGGGCTTGCTGCTCGGCTTTATCACCGGGCTTTCCCGCTGGGGCGAGCGGCTGCTCGACAGCTCTCTGCAAATGTTGCGCAATATTCCCCATCTGGCCCTGATCCCGCTGGTGATTTTGTGGTTCGGCATTGATGAAACCGCCAAAATTTTCCTGGTCGCCCTGGGGACGCTGTTCCCGATTTATCTCAATACCTATCACGGTATCCGCAACATTGACCGCGGCCTGCTGGAGATGTCGCGCAGCTACGGTTTGTCCGGTTTCCCGCTGTTCATTCAGGTGGTGTTACCGGGCGCGCTGCCGTCGATTATGGTCGGCGTGCGCTTTGCGCTCGGGTTCATGTGGCTGACGCTTATCGTCGCCGAAACCATTTCGGCCAATTCAGGCATAGGTTATCTGGCGATGAATGCGCGTGAATTTTTACAAACTGACGTCGTAGTGGTCGCCATCGTGTTGTACGCAATCCTTGGCAAACTGGCCGATATTTTAGCGCGCCAGCTGGAAAGTGTCTGGCTGCGCTGGCATCCCGCTTATCAGAAAAAACAAGGAGACGCCGCATGAGCGCACCTGCACGAATCCCGCAAGGCACGCCGGTTACGCTTTCCGGCATCACCAAAAAGTACGGCAACCGCGCCGTGCTCAATGACATCAATCTGCGCATTCCGCCCGGCCAGTTTGTAGCAGTGGTGGGCCGCAGCGGCTGCGGAAAAAGTACGTTACTACGCCTGCTCGCCGGTCTGGAAAAAACCACGCAGGGCGAACTGCTCAGCGCCAGCGCCCCGCTGAGTCAGGTACGTGACGATACGCGGCTGATGTTTCAGGATGACCGTCTGCTGCCATGGAAGAAAGTGATCGATAACGTCGGGCTGGGCTTAAAAGGCAAATGGCGCGAAGCTGCGCTGGCGGCTCTGGAAGAAGTCGGACTGGCGGATCGCGCCGACGAGTGGCCTTCGGCGCTGTCAGGCGGACAAAAACAGCGTGTGGCGCTGGCACGTGCGTTAATCCATCGCCCGCGCTTATTGTTACTGGATGAACCACTCGGCGCACTGGATGCCCTGACCCGTATCGAAATGCAAAGCCTGATCGAACGCCTGTGGCAGCAACATGATTTTACCGTGCTGCTGGTGACGCATGATGTGAGTGAAGCCGTCACGGTGGCCGACCGGGTGATCCTGATTGATCAGGGGCAGATTGGGATGGATTTAACCGTCGATTTGCCGCGTCCACGTCGTAAAGGTTCGGCAAGACTGGCAGAACTGGAAGCCGAAGTGCTGGAGCGAGTTTTGACGCCTCAGCCTGCGCCGACGGTTTCACAGAAAGCGATACGCGCCCAGCGGTAACTTATTTTGAGATCTTTGGATGTAAAAAGGGCGATGTTTCCATCGCCCTTTGTCATTTCTACTTTTTGATTACGCGTCTAACGCTTTGGTGATTTTCTCGAACAAATCACCGGACAGGTTTTCAAGCCCTTTCAGCTGTTCCAGCGCCTTGCGCATCTGCGCCTGACGGCCTGCATCGTAACGTTTAAGACGGATCAACGGCTCGATCATACGTGCCGCCACCTGCGGGTTACGGGTGTTCAGATCCGTCAGCATTTCGGTCAGGAACTGATATCCGCTGCCGTCCGCTGCGTGGAACGCAGAAGGATTGGCTGACGCAAACGCGCCGATTAAAGAACGCACGCGGTTCGGGTTACCCATGCTAAACGAGCGGTGATTGAGCAATGAACGTACTTTCTGCAGAACATCGGCCGCCGGGCTGGTGGCTTGCAGGATAAACCATTTATCCATCACCAGACCGTCGTGATGCCAGCGCTCATCGTAAGCCGCCATCAGCGCCTCGCGGCAAGGCAGTTGCGCAGACACTGCCGCAGACATCGCGGCCAGAGAATCAGTCATGTTATCTGCCTGCTCAAACTGTGTTTTCACCAGCTGATCGGCCAGCGTCACATCGGCAAAGGCCAGATAGCGCAGGCAGGTATTACGCAGGGTACGTTTACCGATATCCTCATGTACCACGCGATAGCCCGGCAAACGGTTCGCGTTGTAAACGGCAAGGAACTCATCGGCCATTTCGGTGGCCAGACAGCGGGTAATGGCTTCATGCACGGCGCTTATTGCTTCGGGATCGATAATGTCGAACAGTTCGGCAATTTCGTTATCCGAAGGCAACGTGAGGATCTGCGCCGCCAGGCCCGGATCGATGTTTTCATCCAGCAATACCGCGCGGAACGCATCAGCAACGTGCAGCGGCAGAGACAGCGGCTGCTTTTGCTGGTGACGCGCAACGTTCAGTTTGATGTAAATCGCCAGCAGGCTTTGGGCCGCATCCCAGCGGGCGAAATCGTTACGCGCGTACTTCATCAGGAAGGTCAGCTGATGATCGCCCCACTTGTAATCGAGTTTCACCGGCGCGGAGAATTCACGTAATAAAGAAGGCACCGGCGGCGCTTCCACGTCTTCGAAGATGAAAGTCTGCTCAGCTTCGGTCACATTAAGCACGTTGCTGACAATCTGACCATCCTGCTTCAAGGCAATAACGTTGCCCTGCGGATCGTAAAGCTCGATATCCAGTGGGATATGCAGCGGCAGTTTTTCGGTCTGATCTGGCGTCGGCGGCGTTTTCTGGCTGACGGTCAGAGTGTACTGCTGTTTTTCCACATCATAGTCGTCGCGTACGGTCAGGACCGGCGTACCGGACTGGCTGTACCAGCGGCGGAACAGTGACAAATCGACGTTGGACGCATCTTCCATCGCCTGCACGAAATCATCACAGGTCGCCGCGCTGCCGTCATGACGTTCGAAATACAGCTGAATACCGGCCTGGAATTTCTCTTCGCCCAGCAGGGTGTGCAGCATGCGGATGACTTCAGACCCTTTCTCATACACCGTCAGGGTGTAGAAGTTGTTCATTTCGATGACTTTATCCGGGCGGATCGGGTGCGCCATCGGGCTGGCATCTTCAGAGAACTGTGCGCCACGCATTACGCGGACGTTATCGATGCGGTTGACCGAACGCGACCCGAGATCGGAGCTGAATTCCTGATCGCGGAAAACGGTCAGGCCTTCTTTCAGGCTCAGCTGGAACCAGTCGCGGCAAGTCACGCGGTTACCGGTCCAGTTATGGAAGTATTCATGGCCGATCACCGCTTCAATTCCGAGGTAATCTTTGTCGGTGGCGGTTTCGGCTTTCGCCAGCACGTATTTAGAGTTAAAGACGTTCAGGCCTTTGTTTTCCATCGCGCCCATGTTGAAGAAATCAACCGCCACGATCATGAAGATATCGAGATCGTATTCCAGATTGAAACGGGTTTCGTCCCATTTCATTGATTGTTTCAGAGATTCCATCGCCCAGCCGGCGCGATCGAGATTGCCGCGGTCAACAAACAACTCCAGCGCCACATCACGGCCTGAACGGGTTTTAAAGGTATCGCGCAGCACGTCGAAATCACCTGCCACCAGCGCAAAAAGGTAGCAAGGTTTAGGGAACGGATCTTGCCATTTAATCCAATGCTTGCCGTCTTCCAGTTCGCCCTGGTCGATACGGTTACCGTTCGACAGCAGGTACGGATAGCGGGCTTTATCGGCCACGATGCGGGTAGAGAAACGCGCCAGCACATCGGGACGGTCGAGATAATAGGTAATATGACGGAAACCTTCGGCTTCACACTGGGTACACAGCGCTTCACCTGACAAGTACAGTCCTTCCAGCGCGGTGTTTTTCGCCGGGTGAATTTCGTTGACGATCGCCAGCTCAAATGCTTCCGGGAGACCGTCGATCACCAAAGTGCCTTCCTGTAACTGATACTTCGGCCAGTCCTGACCGTTGATTTTCAGACTGACCAGTTGAAGATCTTCACCGTTGAGCGTCAGGGAAGCCCCTTCTGCGCCCAGACGTTTAATCTGGCTGATGGCCGTCACGACCGTCTTTTGTGCATCAAGCTCGAAATTAAGGTCAATATCCGTGATGGTGTAGTCCGGCGCACGGTAATCGTGGCGGAACTTGGCTTGCGGCAGTTGAGTCATAAAAAACCTTTTGGCGTTTTCATAGTTTATGGTGATGACGATTTATGGCGTTGAAGGGGGTTCCTGTCATCAGCACAGAGCTGCACAGAACCTGACGCGACCTTCATACTTTCTCTCTAAACTCTACCACAGGCATCAGGAAATCCCAGATTGTTGCAAGGTTGTGAGTTCGTATGCGCACCTTTCAACCAAAACACAGAATTTTGTTCGCGCTGTCTACTGAGAAGACTTATCTGCCCCACTAAATGTAATCAATTTGTGCCTTATTTATTACGCAAATTGGCGCATATCACCGTAAACCCCGCCTGTGAGCACATTTTGGCCTCGACCCACCACGGACAATTATGATGTGATGAGGGTTCTTTGGCGGGATATTACGGTATACTTCACAGACTTTTGCTGTTTTATTCGGAACGTTTTTATTACGGAACGGTTGTTTGTGTTCAAACACTCAGTTTCTGACGAGGATGCTGTAAAGCGCTATGACTCCATACGCCTCCCCGATTTTGACTTCGCTGTTAGATACCGATGCCTACAAGCTTCATATGCAGCAAGCGGTTTTCCATCGTTATCACAGTATCAGCGTGGTAGCCGAGTTCCGTTGCCGCGGTGATGAATTGCTGGGCGAATACGCCGGTGAAATCCGTCAGCAAATCCAGTTGATGAGCGAACTGGCGCTGACCGACGATGAGTCCACCTACCTCTCCGGGCTGCCTTTCTTCACACAGGACTATCTTAGCTGGCTGAAAACGTTCCGCTACAATCCGGAACATGTCACGGTTTCTGACCGCGACGGGCATTTGCATGTGCGCATCGAAGGGCCGTGGCGTGAAGTCATCATGTGGGAAGTGCCGCTGCTGGCGGTTATCAGCGAAGTGGTACATCGCCATCGTTCACCGCTAATCACTGCGCAGATGGCGGTCGAACAGCTGCGTAAAAATCTGGTCAGTTTTAATGAGCAGGCCTCTGATATCGATCTTTCCGCTTTCCGGCTGATGGATTTTGGCACGCGACGCCGTTTCTCCGGCGAGGTGCAGGAAGCGATTGTCAGCACGCTGAAAAGTGAATTCCCTTATCTGGTCGGCACCAGCAACTACGATGTTGCCCATAAGTTGCAACTGGCACCGGTCGGAACGCAGGCTCATGAATGGTTTCAGGCGCATCAGCAAATCAGCCCGGTGCTGGCCAACAGTCAGCGCGCGGCGCTACAGGCATGGCTGGATGAATATCCTGATCAGCTCGGTATCGCCCTCACCGATTGCATAACCATGGATGCTTTCCTGCGTGATTTCGGACCGAAATTCGCTAACGCGTATCAGGGCCTGCGCCATGATTCGGGGGATCCGTTCGAGTGGGGTGAAAAAGCCATCGCGCATTATCACGCACTGGATATTGATCCGATGACCAAAACGCTGGTGTTCTCCGATAATCTCGACCTGGATAAGGCGCTGCATTTATATCGCCATTTCTACAAACGGGTGAATTTGGTATTCGGCATCGGTACGCGCCTGACCTGTAATATTCCCGGCGTGAAACCGTTGAATATTGTCATCAAGCTGGTTCAGTGTAATGGTAAGCCGGTGGCGAAACTTTCCGACAGTCCGGGGAAAACCATCTGTCAGGATAAAGCGTTTGTGAAAGCGCTGCGCAAAGCATTTGATCTGCCGCTGGTCAAAAAAGCCTCATGATCCACCGCAAAGTGCCGGAAAATCACCCCCGGCGCTTTGCTGATTTTTTACCCCGCGTATTTTCCTCCTTTATATAGATGATATTCAATTTGCTCGGCTTTCATTCATTCGCTCAATAATTTTCGTGTATCCCCGCCCCTGCCTGACAATTCTTACACCACGACGTTGATTTCTGCTTGTGTCCTGAGAAAGGCTAAGTAACATAGCAAAATCCCTTTTTACAGGGTGTCCATTATTTCTTAGTCAACATCTGTATATAAAGAAAGAGAGAAATCTATGAGCGTTGTGCCTGTAGTCGACGTACTGCAAGGCCGTGCTGCGGTTGACAGTGAAGTCACCGTACGCGGTTGGGTGCGTACCCGGAGAGATTCTAAAGCTGGTATCTCATTCCTCGCCGTTTATGACGGCTCCTGCTTTAATCCATTACAGGCCGTCGTCAATAATTCTCTGCCCAATTACCAGGATGAGGTTCTGCACCTGACGACCGGCTGTTCTGTTGAAGTGACCGGTACCGTTGTCGCCTCCCCTGGCGAAGGCCAGAGCTTTGAGCTACAGGCCACTGCGATTAAAGTCGTCGGCTGGGTGGATGATCCTGATACATATCCGATGGCGGCTAAACGTCACAGCATCGAATATCTGCGTGAAGTGGCGCACCTGCGTCCACGTACTAACCTGATTGGCGCGGTAGCTCGCGTACGTAACACCCTGTCTCAGGCAATTCACCGTTTCTATCATGAAAACGGCTACTTCTGGGTGTCAACGCCGCTGATTACAGCCTCCGATACCGAAGGTGCTGGCGAGATGTTCCGCGTGTCCACGCTGGATCTGCAAAACCTGCCTCGGACAGACAAAGGCGACATCGATTTCAGCGAAGACTTCTTCGGTAAAGAATCCTTCCTGACCGTTTCTGGTCAGCTGAACGGTGAAGCTTACGCCTGTGCATTGTCCAAGGTGTACACCTTCGGCCCGACTTTCCGTGCAGAAAATTCCAACACCAGCCGTCACCTCGCTGAGTTCTGGATGGTGGAACCGGAAGTGGCCTTTGCCACACTGGACGATATCGCCGCATTGGCTGAAAACATGCTGAAATATGTTTTCCAGGCCGTTTTGAACGAACGTTCTGACGATATGGCTTTCTTTGCTGAACGCGTAGACAAAGATGCGATTGCCCGCCTTGAGCGTTTTGTAACCTCTGATTTCGCGCAGGTGGATTACACTGAAGCAGTAGAAATTCTAATGAATTGTGGCCAGAAGTTTGAGAACGCCGTTTCATGGGGTGTGGATCTTTCTTCAGAGCATGAGCGTTATCTTGCAGAGCAACATTTCAAAGCGCCGGTGGTAGTGAAAAACTATCCGAAGGATATCAAATCCTTCTACATGCGTTTGAACGATGATGGCAAAACCGTAGCGGCGATGGACGTATTAGCGCCGGGCATCGGTGAAATTATTGGCGGTTCACAGCGTGAAGAACGTCTGGATGTATTGGACGCGCGAATGGTCGAAATGGGACTCAAAACTGAAGATTATTGGTGGTATCGCGATCTTCGTCGTTACGGCACAGTGCCACACTCAGGCTTCGGTCTGGGCTTTGAACGTTTAGTAGCCTATGTCACCGGCGTACAGAACATTCGCGACGTGATTCCGTTCCCTCGCACACCACGTAATGCAACCTTCTAATTAATTAAACTATTTTTAATTAACAGAATGCTCACAAAACTAAGGCCAGCAATGCTGGCCTTAGTCATTTTTAAAAATAGATCCCCGTCACAAAGCTCCCTAAAATACACATTTTGTAATACATTCTTTCCCGCTGAAACATATTTAGTAATTTAGTAGCATTTTCGCTGTAGATTAAGCGAACCTCGGATGGAATAGTGCGTTCAGACACAGGAGACACCAAACTTTCATGAATAGTTCCCCAAAGAATTATTGACGGCAGTGGCAGGTGTCCGAATAAAACCAATGAGGGTAATAATAATGATGAAGCGCAACATTCTTGCAGTAGTAATCCCAGCTCTGTTAGTTGCTGGTGCAGCTAATGCAGCAGAGATCTATAACAAAGACGGCAACAAACTGGATTTGTACGGTAAAGTTGACGCACGCCATAACTTCTCTGATAACGCTGGTGATGATGGCGACCAGACCTATGTTCGTTTCGGCTTCAAAGGCGAAACTCAAATTACTGACCAACTGACCGGTTACGGCCAGTGGGAATACAACGTTCAGGCTAACCATGCAGAAAGCGCTGGTGACGAAGGCAACAAAACTCGTCTGGGCTTCGCAGGTCTGAAATTCGGTGATGCAGGTTCATTCGACTACGGTCGTAACTACGGCGTAATCTACGACGTAATGTCCTACACCGACCAATTGCCAATCTTTGGCGATGACACCATGTACCAGAACAACGACAACTTCATGGTTGGTCGTGGTAATGGCATGGCAACTTACCGTAACAGCAACTTCTTCGGTCTGGTTGACGGCCTGAGCTTCGCTGTACAGTACCAGGGTAAAAACGACGAAGGTCGTGACGGCCGTGGCGCAGTTGACTCCAACGGCGACGGCTGGGGTACTTCTGCTGCATACGCACTGGGCAACTCTGGTGTTAGCCTGACAGGTGCTTACTTCTCTTCTAACCGTACCGTGACTCAAAAAGCTGACGGCAACGGCGACAAAGCTGACGCATACGCATTCGGCGCGAAATACGACGCTAACAACCTGTACCTGGCAACCTTCTACGGCGAATCACGTAACACTACTGATTACGGCAACCCAAATGCGATTGCTAACAAAACTCAGAACTTCGAAGTGGTTGCACAGTACCAGTTCGACTTCGGTCTGCGCCCATCTATCGCTTACCTGCAATCTAAAGGCAAGCAGCTGAACGGCTTCACCGACAACGGCTCTACTTACACCGGCGGCGATGCTGACCTGGTTAAATACGTAGAAGTTGGTACTTACTACTACTTCAACAAAAACATGTCTACCTACGTTGACTACAAAATCAACCTGCTGGACGACAACAGCTACACCAAAGCCGCCGGTCGCAGCACCGACGACACTGTTGGTGTTGGCTTGCAATACCAGTTCTAATATCGCTTAACGATGCGCTTACGGGCGCATCAAAGTGGATATCAAGGCAGGGCTTCGGCTCTGCCTTTTGCATTTCTGAAATGCTAAAAACAAGCTTTTCCCGCCGCTTTTCATAAAATATTTTAATCTCGGATTCGCCCTCACAACTCTGCTTACTTTTTCCCGCAAACGGTTGGCAAAAACCGCGCTCTGGCGTTACCCTTAAGGCCTCTTTCGTATTATCAGGCTAATGGAAGTTTCCAACATGTTTGAAAAAATCACTGCAGCACCTGCCGACCCGATTCTGGGTCTTTCCGATCTTTTCCGCGCTGACGACCGCTCTGATAAAATCAATCTTGGGATTGGTGTTTATAAAGATGAAACAGGTAAAACGCCGGTTCTGGCCAGCGTGAAGAAAGCCGAACAATTCCTGTTGGAAAATGAAACGACCAAAACCTATCTGAGCATCGATGGATTGCCTGATTTTGCGCACTGTACACAAGAATTGCTGTTCGGCAAAGACAGCGCAGTGATCGCTGAGAAACGTGCACGCACCGCGCAAACGCCCGGCGGCACTGGCGCATTGCGTATCGCAGCGGATTTTATCGCCACCCAAACCGGTGCTAAACGCGTATGGGTCAGCAACCCAAGCTGGCCGAACCATAAAAGCGTATTTAATGCTGCCGGTCTGGAAGTGGCTGAATACAACTATTATGACGCGCAGAATCACTCCCTTGATTTCGACGGTATGCTTAAAAGCCTGAGCGAAGCGCAAGCGGGTGACGTAGTGCTGTTCCACGGTTGCTGCCATAACCCAACCGGTATCGATCCTACACAGGAACAATGGTCACAGCTGGCAGAATTATCTGTCTCGAAAGGCTGGTTGCCGCTGTTTGACTTCGCCTATCAGGGCTTTGCGAAAGGTCTGGAAGAAGACGCGGGTGGCCTGCGTCTGTTCGTGGCAAAACACAAAGAACTGCTGGTTGCCAGCTCCTACTCGAAAAACTTCGGTTTGTATAACGAACGTGTGGGTGCCTGTACGATCGTTGCATCTGATGCCGAAACCGCCGATCGTGCGTTCAGCCAGGTGAAATCCGTTATCCGTGCAAACTACTCTAACCCACCGGCACACGGCGCAGCCGTCGTCGCTACCATACTGGGTAACCCATCACTGCGAGCGCAGTGGGAACAGGAACTGAGCGACATGCGTCAGCGTATTCACCGCATGCGTCAGTTGTTCGTCACCACCTTGCAGGAAAAAGGCGCTAAACAGGACTTCAGCTTTATTATCAACCAGAACGGTATGTTCTCATTTAGCGGCCTGACCAAAGATCAGGTTCTGCGTCTGCGTGATGAATTCGGTGTTTATGCGGTGAACTCCGGACGCATTAACGTAGCCGGTATTACGCTGGATAACATGGCACCGCTGTGTGAAGCCATCGTCGCTGTGCTGTAAAAGATAAGCAACGCTGCTCCATTAAAAAAGCCCGTCAGGAAACTGACGGGCTTTTTGCTGTTTCTGAGACGGGAATTAAATCACCAGACCGGTAATTCATCCTGCAAGAAAGGATTCGTTTTACGTTCATAACCAAAATCTGACATCGGCCCGTGACCTGGGATAAACACGATGTCATCGCCCAGTGGCAACAATTTGGTTTTGATCGAATGGATCAACGCCTGGTGATCTCCGCGCGGGAAATCACTACGGCCAACGCCACCTTTAAATATGACGTCGCCGGAAACGGCTAAACGCGCTTTATCATTGATGAAAACGATATGTCCCGGCGTGTGTCCGGGACAATGCAGCACGGAAAGTTCTTCTTCGCCCACACTGACGTGATCGCCCTCTTCCAGCCAGGTATCGGGCGTCAGCGGGTCACAATGATCTAACCCGAACATTTGGCTTTGGGTTGGCAGCGCATCCAACAGGAATTGATCTTCTTTATGAGGACCAATCACAGGCACCTGATAATGTGCAGCCAGTTCCGCGGCAGCACCAACGTGATCAAGATGACCATGTGTCAGCAGAATTTGCGTGACCAGTACGCCCTGAGCGGAGACTTCGCGGATGATTTTGGCTGCTTCGCCGCCCGGATCGACAAGCGCGGCCTGATTGGTTTTAGTACACCAAATCAGTGAGCAATTTTGGCTGAACGCCGTGACGGTAATGAGATGGGTTTTCATAAGGCTCCACAAAATGGCCTGTCCATTTGGGCAGGCCACTAATGACACACATCACCAGGTCCTTGCAGGGCCGGTATCGATGTGCACAAAGTTACTTCGTGGATAATATCCTACACCACCCATCCGCATTTTTAATGCTGCTTTGCGGATATTGCTCAGTTCGATGCCCTGAATGTGGAAATCCATCGCCTGACCCAGCGTATGGTAGCTATGCTTAGCCACACCACTTCCTGGTTCACGCATGCTGTTATTCGTCGCCAGCGAGCGGTAGCCAGAAATCAGCTGCACGGGTTTATTCGTTCCCCCGAGCATGACCTGTAAGCGATAGAGATGATCGAACAAAGCAGGATCAATGGATTTCACCTTCTCAGCCCGGTAGTCCCTGAACAAATGATTTAACCGGGCCAATTCATCCTTGTTGTAACGCTTTCCATCAAAAAACTCAGTTTTGAGGGTTTCGCCAGTATTAAGATTGTTAACGACCAGAATACGTGGACGAGGAGTGGAAAGAGTGGCGAAAGCACGACTCGGAAGCAATGCAATCCCCATAGCGGCACTGCCTAATGCCAGCCATTTACGGCGATGTTTGTCGATTTCATTCATGAACAGTTTACTATCCGGTAAGAGAGTCAAAAAGGTGCAATGCAAGCACCGCTTCGAACCTTAACGTCCTAAATTGGACGAGTCAAGGGACCCAAATAAGCAAAACGAGCGTGCCAGTAGCTCACGCTCGTTCAATGGCCAAATACTCTGACCTTTATCAGACTAGTTTTACTGCATTTATTGCAGTAATTTTTCTGCCTGAGGCAAGATTTGCGCGCCGGATCTCACGGTAGAATCATAATTGTAAATATCTGTACGGAATTGCGGCTTACCATCTTCCGCTACCCACGCCGTCAGATAGAACAGTTTTACCGGTATGCGATGACGTATTGACACGTAAGTTGTATTGCCACCCTGCAATGCAGAGGAAATACGCGTGTCATTCCAGCCTGCGTCCTGCAACAACATATTGGCCAGTTCGGAGGCTTTATTCACCCGAACACAACCGGAACTGAGCGCACGAATATCTTTACTGAAAAGATTATGATTCGGCGTGTCATGCAGGTAGATAGCATCAGAACTTGGCATGTTGAATTTGTATCGACCAAGGGAATTGCTCGCGCCCGGCGCCTGACGAATGCGATAAGGAAAATGGCTCGGTGACACCATGGCCCAGTCAATCATTGTCGGGTCGATCACTTCGGCATCGTTACTCCAGCCGGATAACACCTGATAACCGTGCTGCTGGAAATACGTCGGATTATTGCGGGCTTTCGGCACGATATCTTCACGCACTAACGTCGTCGGCACGTTCCACGGCGGGTTCACCACCACATTATTTAATGCGCTGCTCATCAGTGGCGTTTTACGGCTTGGACGGCCAACAATTACCCGCGATGACAACACTTCATTACCGTTAAGATAATACGTCAGCTGGTAGTTCGGAATGTTCACCATGATACCGGTGTTCACATTGCCCGGCAGAATACGCAACCGTTGAATGTTCAGCGCCAGCAAGGTAGCACGCAGCTGCGGTGATGAATTTAGCCACTGGCGCGTACGGGCACCGATAATGCCATCCGCTTCAAGCCCCTGCCATTTCTGGAAACGCTTAACGGCTTCGACCAGATCCGGCGTGTACTGATTGTTGGATACCACAACAGGTGCCGCCGGAGCCGGGCTTTCTGCTGACTGGACCGTTGGCAGCACGTCTTGCACAGAAGTCGCCGATGGGCTCACCGCTGGCGTAGCTGCCTGCGCTTTGTCAGCGCTTTCATCAACCGAAAGATCGTCATTTGCCGCGCTGCCTGGGACGTTTGGTGCGATGGTTTCATCCGTCGGCTTCGGCGCTTTGGCTTCCTCTGGCGGCGCGACCATCATGCCGGTGCGGTTGAGAATTTCACGCAGTGCAGGAATGTCGTCACTTATCTGATCCGGACGCAGGCTGGTCGCGCCGGTTATTACCGGCCACGGGCGATTATCCGCCAGCATGGTCTTCAGCGCATCGTGCATTTTTGCATAATAAGGATGTTGCGGTGTCAGCGTCGACAAATACTGCGCCGTCGTGCCCTGACGCACAGCCAGCTGCCACTGATTAATGACTGTCAGCGGTGGTGTCGTCATTTTGTAAGGCACATTGCTGTAAAGCCAGGTATCTCCTTTGGCCTCTACGCTGCTGGTGAATTGCAAATAGCCTAGCATCGCATCAGACAGCACGACGTCGCGTGCCATGCCAGTGACTTCGGGATCGGTCAGCCATCTTACCCATTGTGTAAACTGCGGCTGAATACCGGAAATAGCCAGTTCTGCGAGCTGCTGCTGAAATATCTGGACGGTTTCCCGGTCCTTCCACATAGGCTGCATATGGTTCGATGCATAGAGTGATGAGAGGGAAGACAAATACAGCGGACGAATGCCACGCGGTAATAGTTCAGCTTGTAGCTGGCTCATGCTCTGTACACTGGAGAGCGTGGCGGTGCGCACCGGCATGTTCGGTACTGTAGCCCAGGCAGTAAACCACGGCGACAGGCCGCTTGCCAGCAGGCAGCTGGCCACCAAAAACTTGAGAGACCTTTGATTCATCAACATCTTCCCTTGCCTCCCGGTAAATTGCTCAATTTCATCCCCGAAATATTCCAGCGACTCTGTAATTAAGTATATAAAGAAAATTCATTTTTTGCGTAGAAACTCAAGTAAATAGAGCCCTCGTCTAACCTAAAGACTCTAAGCCAGCAACCAGCCGAAATAAAGCTTTCATTAAAGGTTTCCGTACTGTTTTTAGCCAGTCGATTACATTTCAACCGGTGCATCAGATATGTCTCGGCAGATATAAGTACCCAACGAGAATTCATAGTAAAACATAATCTAAGTGAATGAAAAAACGTAAAAAAGCCCCGGCATTTTAGCCAAGGCTTTTGAAGTTCAGGAGAAAATGTTGTCTGAAAAAAAATCAGGAAATATCAGCTTCCGTATTTGCCAGCACCGGTAATTCAGGTGGCGCAAAACCACGCAGCCCCACAACGTGTACATGTTCATTGTTACCAAACATCTTACGTACCAGTTTGTAGGTCGTGCCTTTTTCCGGGCTAATGTTTTCAGGTGCAGCGATGATCAGCTGCATTTCCAGGCGGTCACATAGCTCGAACAGCGTAGCGATTGATTTAGCATCCAGACGCGCCGCTTCATCCAGGAACAGCAGGCGACACGGTGAAATGTCTTTACCGCGCATACGGCTCGATTCGTCTTCCCAGCTTTGAACCACCATAACCAGAATCGACATACCGGTACCGATAGCCTCACCCGTCGACAGTGCACCACTCTCTGCACGTAGCCAGCCGTCGGAACCCCGGTTAACTTCCACTTCCATCTCAAGATAGTTGCGGTAGTCCAGCAGCTCTTCACCAATGGTTTGCGGCGTGCGCTGACCCATATCGATTTGTGGATTAAGGCGCTGATACAACTTCGCCAGCGCTTCGGAGAAGGTCAGACGATTGCTGCTGAACAGATCCTGGTGCTGTTCCTGCTGTTCGGAAAGCACATCCAGCAAACCAGCATGGGCTTCGCGCACATTAACGTTCAGACGAACGCTTTTCACCTGACCGAATGCCACGGCCTGCAGGCCCTGGTTCAGCTGGCGAATACGGTTCTGCTCGCGCTGAATTGTTTTTCGGATGATGTTCGCCACGCTTTTAGAACTTATCGCCAGTTGTTGCTCGCGGGCGGTCAGTTCTTCCGTCAGGCGACCCAGTTCAATTTCCATCTGTTCGATGGCTTCCACCGGGTCATCGGTGCGGATAATATCCTGACGGATACGCTCGCGCAGATGCTGATACACGGCGATATAAAACTGAATTTTGCGTTCCGGACGTTTCGGATCTTCAGACAAACGCAGTACGTCGCGCAGATGCTCGTTATCCGATACCGCCAGACGCAGCGCACCCAGTGATTTATCCGACATAGAACGCAGTTCGTCGCCATCCATGTACGCCAGTTCACGACGGTGAAGACGACGCTCAACGCCGTTGTCTTTCACCAGGCGCATCACCGCACACCAGCCAGCTTTCGATGTCACCACCTGCTCGCGGCTCTGATGGTAATCGCGTTCAAGCTTACGGAGTTTCTTCTGCAAATTGTCCATTTCGGCTTCGCAGAAGGTGATCTGTTTTTCAAGTTGATTGCAGCGGGCACGGTTTGTGCTGAGTGCGACATGAAGTTCATCGCGACGGGTTTTGGCGCGCGCTTCGGCATTCGGATCGGCCTGAACGCCGATATCCTGCAACTCTTGACTCAGCTCTTTAAGCATGTCGCGCTTGGCATCGAACGAACTCTTCAGCGAAGCCAGAACCTGACTGTATTGCGTGAATTGTGCCTGATGCTGACGCATTTGCTCACGCGCGCGGGTACGTTCCGCTTCCGCATGTTCAAGACGCTGGCGCAGTTTGTCGTTGAGGTCAGCGTTTTCATTTAACATGCCGGCAGAGTCGGTGTAGCTGAAATGCGTGCGGCGCTGAACCACCTCGGTCAGTGCAAAGGCCTGTTGTTTCGCCAGACGCTGCGCGTGCTGTGCCTGCGCGTAATCTTCCTTCAGCTGTTCGTGCTGTTCCGGATCGCTTTGCAAGACCGATACCAGCGGTTCCAGCTTGTTCAGAGAAATGCCGTGCTGCTGAATGAAACGGGCAGCGTCCTGCGCTTCTTCAATTTCATCGCGGATTTCTTCCACACGGTCAATCAGCGTTTCATCGCACAGCAGTCTAACGCGCGGCTGCAATTTGTTGAGCATGCCGACAGCCTCTTTCGCCTGCTCGTACTGCTGACGCTGCTGTTGATTCTGGCCTTCATGTGCGTTCAGTGCACGTTCCAGCTCACCGCGGCGGCCGCTCAAAGTACGAATATCCGCTTCCGGATCGGCATCAAAGGCAACGGCCAGATGGCTGCCGATAAAGCGGCTGAACGCCTGATGCGCACGCTGAATTTTCTGCACGTCAAACGACAGCGTGGCATAGCGCTCGGACAGACTTTCGCGCTCTTTATGCAACGTTTCCAGACGGCTCTCACGCGCCGCACGGCCAAACAATGGCACCTGCGGGAAATGAGAATAGCGCCACTGGCGATCGCCTGTTTTTACCAGTACCGCGCCCTGCATTTCATCGACTTCGAAAACGTTATCATCGAAGGATTGCGGATCCCCTTCGATCAAATACAAGTCTTCCGGACAATCGTCCAGACCGTCTAACTGATCGCGGATCAGCGATAAATCAGGTACCACAATCGCGTGGCGCGACGGACCGTAGAGCGCTGAGAAGTAAGGCGCGTCGTCAATGGTTACGTCATCATAAATCTCAGACAGCAACACGCCACCAAAACGCTCTGCCAGCGCGATCATGCGGGAATCTTCTGCACCACTCGGCTGGCTGAGGCGGGTAATCTGGCCTTCAATGCGACGTTTACGCGCAGCCACTTCGTCACGTTCAACGGTGGTGTCGCGTTCGCTTTCCAGCAACTGCTGCATGTACTCAGTCACCTGCTGGCTGTTTTCCAGCGGCTCTTTGCTCTGCTCGCTTAACTGGCTCAGGGCTTCCTGAGCTGCCAGCCAGACCGGCGCGCGGGCAGTCAGTTCGCGGATACGCGCCTGAGCCTGCTCTAATTCCTGACGCATTTCCATGCGACGCTCGCTGGCCTGCGATACCACGATCTGCAATTCTTCGATCTGCACTTCCAGCTCGCGCTGCATTTCGTCCAGATCTTCCGGCTGGACGTCCTGTCCGGTACGTTTGCAAAATTCCTGCAACTGACGCTCAGCGTCCTGTTGCTCACGCAGACGACCTTCCAGTTCGGACAGTCGCATCCGCAGCGGTTCAACACGTTCTGCCTGATGCACCTGCGATGGCCATTCGCGCAGTAACTCACGCGCGGTTTTCCAGGCATCGCTGCGGCTGACTTCACCGGCGATTTTCACCACCAGCTGATAAGCCGTTTCGAACTGGCTGTGCGCGGCTGACGCCACACTCATTTTTTGCTCGAGCATCAACAGGATATCTGTCGCTTCCTGTTCCTTGCTCTGGAAGGTTTCCAGCCACTCTTCGCTGTTCTGCGTGGTCAGATCGGGGATCTGGCACAGCTCACGGGCGCGTTCGATTGCCTGTAACGCCTGCTGATACTGAATCGCACGGGTTTGTTGAACATCCAGCGCCTGCTGGTAATCCGCTAGCTGGCTTTTCAGTTCATCCACTTCCAGCTCGGCCGCTTCTGCACGAGCCTCGTGCTCGGCGTGCAGCTCACTGGCTTCTGCAACCACTTCGTTCTGCTCTTCAAGGCGATAGGTCAGCTCTTCGAGGTCGCTTTCGTAACGCTCGATTTTTTCCTGCTGACGCATGGCAGTCTGCACCAGGCTCAGGTGGTCGCTGGCGGCCTGATAATCAGTTTCCAGATCGCTTTGTGAACCGCTTTGCTCAGCCAGTTCACGCGCCATTTCAACGTGGCGATATTGTTCACTGGACAGCTGTTTACGGCTCGACAGCAATTCGTTACGTAATACCAACGCGACATCTAAATGTTTACGGCGTTCGTTGGCATGACGCATATAGTCGGCAGCCACGTAGGAAGTAGCTTCAGAAATCAGATGCTTGAACAAATCACGGTCGGATTGCGTAACGCGGATCGCTTCAAGCGTCATGCGGTTTTCACGCAACGCAGCTTCCATATCCTGGAAGGCTTTACGTACGCCACTGTTTTCCGGCAACAGATAGTCGCGCAGAGAACGGGTGATGGCGCTGGAAATCCCGCCGTACAGCGAGGCTTCAATCAGACGATAAAACTTGCTGCGGTCGGACGCCGAACGTAAGCGACGCGGGATCACGCCCAGATCGAACATCAGCGCGTGGTAGTCCGTGATGGAGTTGAACTGCTTAAACTGCACACCTTCCATCGCTTCGACGCGGTCTTTCAATTCCTGCAAAGACAGTACGCGCGCCTGACGCTCCCCGACGGTTTCGGTCAGCATTTCGGTCGGATTCACCGCGACCGGCAGGCCCTGAATCGTAAAAGGTTTAATGTCTACTTTGCGATCGCGCCCGGCGATTTGTTGCAGGCGAACCCCGACCACAACGCGCTGATGGCGTGAGTTCACGACGTCCAGCACCGAGTAACAGACGCCCGCACGCAATTTACCGTGCAGACCTTTATCGCGCGAACCGGAGGTCGCACCCGCTTCGGTGGTATTACGGAAATGCAGCAGCGTAAGATCGGGGATCAATGCCGTAACGAAGGCCGCCATGGTGGTGGACTTACCCGCACCGTTACCGCCCGAAAGCGTGGTGACCAGTGAATCGAGGTCAAATGTGCGGGCGAAAAAGCCGTTCCAGTTAACCAGCGTCAATGAGCGAAATTTACCGCGTTCAATCATTCCTGTTCATCCTCTGAGCTCTCGCGTACTTGCTGTCCGGCCAGCGCTTCACCTTCTTCGGGTTCGTCATTTAATGACAACGCACTGTCGACGGGCATTGCTTCGCCGTCACGGATCATCCGCAACTGGGCTTCACGAGCATCATCTCCGCTGCGGACATCGGCGCCGAAACGGAATACCGCTTCAGTGATACGGAATTTGGTACTGTCGACCCCCATGAAAAATACCATGCCCAGACGGCGCAGACGGTTCAGGGAAGTCCTGACTTTATCCTGCAACTTCTGACGGTCTAAATCCGAGCCGGTTGAGCGCTGATTAACGTATTTCAGCAACTTGTTTTCATCGGCCAGGCTCAGCAACTCGTCATAAAGCTCCTGCTGAGTGAAAATACCTTCATGCGCCAGACGCTCGGGGCTGAGATACAAATAACAGAGAATTTTCCCGACCATCATGTCCAGCTCAGATAAGACTGAACGCGGAATAAGCGTGGTGGAACGCGGACGCAAATAGAAGAAACCTTCCGGCGCGCGGATCAATTCCACGTGATAGCGGCTGTAAAAGAGTTCCATTTCTTCCTGGTAGTCCATCAGGAAGGCATGGTTATCCAGTTCATCAATGCCGATGTGGCGGCCAGAACGTAACTGGCTGTCGAGAGCAGGAAACACTGAGTTCGCCAGTGCCTGCGCCAGCTTAGCTGGCATTATGTGTTCAATATTTGTCGATGACATGGGCCTGCACCTTGGCTCCGTAATCATTGATTGCCTGCCATTCGGCGTGCAACCCTGAAAAATCTGCTTCAGCCACACCAAGGCGTACAGCCTGGTCGACCACAATTCGCGCGACATCAAAGTGTCGGGCACGCGGATACTGTATGAGATATTCGCGCATCACCATGCCCAGATTGAGCGGCGTTTTCTGTTGTTGGTAAACTTGTAATGCCTGTTCAATCAATGCCGCAAGTTGTTCGCGGATTTCGTTAAATTCTTCAAATTCGAGATCAGGCGGAAGTTCGCCGGTCACTTCTTCGCTGCGCAGCGCCAGTTCTTCGTCACGCATATCCAGCAGACGGTCCGCATTGGCAAAAGTCAGCGTCCATGGCTGATCGAAATAATTCTGCACCGACTGACGCAGCCGCTGAGCAAATACGCGATTTTTATCCATGTCGATCGCAGTACGGATAAATTTATGCACGTGACGGTCATAGCCGATCCAAAGGTCAATCGCCTGCTGGCCCCAGCTGGTGATACGGTCAAGTTTGTTCTGCAAATCGAAGACCAGCTTGTCGACAAAACTCAGATCCATGTCGATCATCGTAGCGTCCTGAATGCGCATCAGATGTGCCTGCAACAGATCACCCGCTGCTTCCAGCGTATCCTGCAACTCACGCAGCGTACCGGAGGTTTCTGACAGAAGAAGTTCACAACTGGAGATGGCCGCACGCCAGTCTTTGTTGAGCAGGCCGGCGATGTCGTCTTTCACGCCCTGCTGCTGTTCATCCATGATGCGCTGTGTCATATCAATGCTGTCGAAGATTTCAGCGACCGAGTATTTGAGCGGTGCGTAGACATTACGATGCCAGTGGAAATCATCGCCGCCTTCGTCAGCGGCATCGGCCGCACGCTTGAGTTCCTGCGCAACAATAGATAGCTGCATAGAGAGACGCAGCGTAGAAAATTCTCGCTGACGGATATAATAATCTGAAATGCCGATCGCCAAAGGAGTCAGGCGATAAATGGCATTGCCGTCCGCCAGCTCACTGACAAAACGGTTGAGCAAACGCTGACGCACCATATCATTGATGGCGTTATTGGCACGCACGGTGACGGTCTCGTTGGTCTGCTCAAAACCTTTGCTGACGTGACGAAATGCATCGACCAGTTCACCCTCACTCATTTCCCCATCAAGGCGCTCGCTGTTTAATGTGGCAATCGCCAGAAGAAAAGCCAGCCGCTCCGTTGGCAGCGAAATTGAGAAATCATTTTTCCGTGCCCAGGCGACCAGTTCGGGTACAGTCTGGGAAAATTCACTCATAATTCGTCCTTCAGAATGGGTTTATGCGCCATCACGTGGATGTAACGTCCCAAACTAACAAAAGGTTCCTGGCGGCAATAACGCTGTTCCAGCGCCAGAAGCTCGTCAAAATCCTGTTTATGTTGTTGTCTGTTTCGCAAATAATCGTGGAACACTCTAACACCGGTCTTACCGCTTATCTGCATCCCGAGCTGCTCAAGCCACTGATAGACCTGCGCAGGTTCAAGCGGATGATCGGGTAACAATGAACTCTTTTTAATTTTTGGCACGCCGGCTTCAACATGACCGAAGTTGCCGAGGATCATATGCCGCATGACCAGACCGTGGATATTGTAAAACATCAGGGATAATGCGCCACCCGGTGCAAGACAATCGACCAGCGCAGCCAGCGCCTCCTGCGGTTCGGCCAACCACTCGATGACAGCATGGAACAATATCAGATCAACCGGCTGTTCCAAATGTTCTGCAATGTGCTGAGCGGGGCATTGTACAAATTGCATGTTACCGCTCACACCTTTTTCAATCGCCGCTGCCTGGGCGCGACGGATCATCTCACCTGAAAGATCGCACAACAAGACCTGATGTCCTAAAGCGGCCAGTTCACAGGCCATTTGTCCCTCGCCGCCACCCGCATCTAAAATGCGCAGCGGCCGCTGAGGCATACTTTTCATCAACTCCTGCAGATCCTGACCCAGCACAGCCTGACGGATACGTCCCTTCGTTGTGCCGTAGATATTGCGCGAAAATTTTTCGGCCATATCGTCAAAATTACGATCCTGCATGAAGTGTTACCTGTTCGCGGTTGAGCATTTTGCTGGAAACATACCTGCTGAATAATTCATAGTACAGCTATGTGGCTGCTATTTTGGCACAGGCGGACGTAGAATAAATCATCCTGAAGCGGAATCACGCCCGGATGTCGTTTTTTCACTCAAAAGGACCGGTTTCTGATGTTGTTTATCCTTAAAAAAACCGTGGGCGGCCTGCTGCTTCCCTTGCCGTTTATTTTGCTGATCATGGCCGTTGCGCTGGTGTTGCTGTGGATGACCCGCTGGCAGAAAACCGGAAAAGTTTGTTTTTCGCTGAGTTGGCTCCTGTTGCTACTGCTGAGCCTGCAACCTGTCGCTGACAGTCTGCTGCGACCTATAGAATCAGAATATCCGACGTATCAGCCACAGGCACATCCACCGGTGAAATATGTCGTGGTGCTGGGCGGCGGCTATACCTTCAATCCTGACTGGGCACCAAGTTCGAATTTGATCAGCAATAGCCTGCCACGCGTGGCAGAAGGGATCCGAATTTACCGCGCCAATCCGGGGGCAAAACTGATCTTTACCGGCGGCGCGGCGATGACCAATCCAGTCAGCAGCGCGGCGGTTGCGGGAAAAGTAGCAGAAAGTTTAGGCGTGCCTGAAAGCGACATCTTGCTACTAGATAAGCCGAAAGATACCCATGAGGAATCGCAGCAGGTCAAAATGTTGATCGGGCAACAGCCATTCGTGCTGGTTACATCGGCCAATCACCTGCCGCGCGCGATGATTTTCTTCCATCAGCAGGGTTTGTCACCGATACCCGCACCGGCGAACCAGTTGGCGATCGACTCCCCGCTCAATCCATGGGAGAAAACCTTGCCGCAGGCCTTGTATTTTTCCCACAGCGAGCGCGCATGGTATGAAACGCTAGGTCGTGGATGGCAATGGTTATCCGAACGCAAGGCTTCAGCAAATTGACTTAATTCAACCACGGCAGCAGCTGTTGCCGTGCGTAATCAAACTGCCGTCGATCAAGCTTACCGGTATGGATCAGGTGTGCTACTGATTCCCAGACCAGATACAGCCAGCGACGGGCAAGGAATGTTTCCGAAACGGGCGCTTTCTGCAAATAGCTGAACAGCAGTTGTTCACTCATGCCCTTTTCCCACAAACGGAACATATCAAACTCACGCGGCGCCCACAGTACGGTGCCGGGATTGATCATCGCCAATAGCTGATCGCTGCGCGGATCTTTGAGCATACTGCGCAGTGAAAGATTACCGTGAACCAGCACCGGTGTATCGTCAAAATCATCAAACATGGCATCCAGACACTGGCGTGATCGAAATAACAGCGTGCGATCCTCAGGCGTGAGTTCGGGGGCCTGTAAGTTCGACAACGTGGCCCATAACACTTCTACACGTTGCGGATACCAGTTTCCCCAACGGTTCTCCTGCGTACTGTCGACCGAACCCACGCAACCATGGCTGTCGATGCGGTGCCAGGCCAGCATCGCTTCCACGATTTGATCCTGCAACACCTGCCAGCGCTCAGGGGTTCGCGTAGGCGCTTCCGCCGAAACGCCCCGGAGGCGTTCGATCAGCAAAATTTCTTGATAGGGTTTCTGGTGTGTGGTCACCATGCCGTACACCGTCGGCACGCGCACCACGCCTTCGCGAGCCAGCATCGACAGTTTATAAGCCTCCTGACCAGCAATGCCCAGACAGGTAAAGCTTTTCGCCATCAGAGGCATGGCGTAGCCCTGCTCATCGTAAAGTGAAAAAAGATGGGCATAAGGCTGTTCACTGACGCACTCCAGGCGGGATAAACGCTCGCCCAGCACAATACTTAATTCGGCTTTTAGCTGTTCCATAACGTGTTCGCAGTGACGAAAAGAGTAACGGTTATGATGGAAGCTTCAATGCAGGAATACCCCGTTTCAGATCAAAAAAAAACCGGATAGTCGGGAGAGAAAGGGGAAGACATCACGCAAAAAGAAATGAAATTCATGTAAATCAGGAAAGGGTAAACGGAATGCGATGGCATCCCGTTTGAAAATCATCAGCGACTCAAGATTGCGCGCACGCGTTCTAAATCTTCCGGCGTATCCACCCCGACCGAAGGAATGGCCTTCGCAACGCCAACGTGGATTTTTTCACCGTACCATAGCACGCGCAGTTGCTCGAGAAGTTCGATATGTTCCAACTCGCTCGGCTCCCATCTAACGTACTGGCGAATAAACCCGGCGCGATAGGCGTAGATACCAATATGACGCAGGAATACATCGCCAATAGCCTCTTTTGATACCGCAAACCGCTCGCGTTCCCAGGGGATGGCTGCCCGGGAGAAATACATCGCGTAGCCTTGAGCATTGCGCACAACTTTGACAGCGTTTGGATTAAACGCTTCTTCGGCGGTTTCAATCGGCACGGCCAGTGTGGACATTCCCGCTTCGCTGTTGGCCAGATTTTCAGCCACCTGACGGATAATTACCGGCGGGATTAACGGTTCATCCCCTTGCACGTTAACAATAATTTCGTCATCGGCAAACTGGCATAATTCAATCACTTCGGCCAGACGCTCCGTCCCCGACTGATGATCCGCACGCGTCAGACACACTTCCCCCCCGGCAGCTTCAACAGCCTTCACGACTTCTGGGTGATCGGTAGCAACGATGACTCTCTTCGCGCCCGACTCTAACGCACGTTCCATAACGTGGACAACCATTGGTTTACCGTTGATATCCGCCAGAGGTTTACCCGGCAAACGGCTCGAGCCATAACGGGCGGGAATAATGGCAATAAAACTCATGGATGCGTCTCATCAACAGAAAGTGGGCGGGCCTCGTTTTCTAATAAAACAGGTATGCCATCCCGGACGGGATACGCAAGGCTGTCCGCTTTGCAGACCAGTTCCTGTGACTCTTTATTGAAATACAACTTTCCGTTGCACACAGGGCAGGCAACGATTTCAAGCAAACGGTGATCCATAAAATTCTCCCGGGGGCGAATACGCCCATTATCTATGTGGCGCAGCGCGAAAATGCATTGGAAAACACAATACGACGGTGCCAGAGAATAACATAACCGCCCGATCAGCGTTAATACCCACATCCCCAGGAAGAGGTAGAGAGAGATCGAAATGTAACGAGAAAATTTTCACGTTGTGAGGATTGCGTTACTGGCGGAGCCGGAGTAGAATTTTTTGTGAGCTGCATCACATAAATAACTTCCAATATGAGTCATCAAATGAAAACCATTAACAAAATCATCGCAATGTTCGCAAACTTCAGCAACTAACATTGCGTGACACCTGCAATCATCGTGAATCAACGGCTGCCTGACGCAGCCGTTTTGCTTTTTCACCCTATCGGCCAGCCTGTATTCCAGTAAGTGATTAACGATTCAGGAATTTTTCCGACTGTCACCTGCCGGGCCCCCTGCCATAACGCAAACCGATTCACAGCACCGGTGATATCCTGCACCCGTCGTGATGTGATTCTTGTACCTGGCTCCAGATGCAAACTTTTAACCTCAAGGATTTTTTCCTTACGATGCATTTTGGCGTCAACGCGGCCAATAAGTTCACCACGTTGCAGAATGGGTAAGCTGAAATAGCCATACTGGCGTTTCGCTTCTGGCGTGTAACACTCGATCCGATAGTCAAAATTGAACAGCGTCGATGCACGCTTGCGGTCCCACACAACGGGGTCAAAGGGTGATAAAAGCGTCGTTACGGTAGAGGAAATACCTGAATCCAGCGCCTGCTGTAACAGAGACCATTGTTGCTGATGCACATAAAAAACACCTTCCAGTCCGTCAACTTCAACGGGCGTAATGTCCTCATCCGCCAGCATCTGCGCGATTACCTTTTTAGTATCGACACGCTTAAGCCGGTAATAATCCGCCAGCCACTCCGCTTTGAATAAGCCGAGACATTGCGCAGAAAGCCTGAGCATTTGAAACTCTGCCTCTTCTTGCGTCAGTGACTGGGTCCCATCATCCCAGCCAGGCATAACACGTTCAGCCAGATCATAGACACGGTGAAAATTGCGCCGTTCAACGATCATCAGCTGGCCGGACGTGAACAGGGTTTCCAAATGCTTTTTATGCGGTTTCCAGTCCCACCAGCCGCTGTTTGGTTTTTTCCCGGCGCTGAAATCTGCTGATCGTACAGGACCATTCTCCGCAATATGGGCCAGTAATGCCTGAATATCCTGCTGATGTTCATCGAACCATGCCTGCGAGAATTTCCATCCCATTTTTTGCGGATTCAACATGCGATGGCGCAGCAGGCCGTAATCTTCGCTGGGGATAAAGCAGGCCTCATGCGCCCAGTATTCAAAAATCTTACCCGCTGACAACGCGTCTTCCAGCCACTGTGGTGAGTAATTGCCAAGCCGGCTGAACAACACCAGATATGGACTGCGGGCAACCACGCTTATTGTGTCGATCTGCAATAATCCCATAGTGCGGATTGCCTGCACAACATCGTCGGGGGACGGTTTTTTGATCCGAGGTTTATGAAGGTTTTGAGCAGACAAATGCAGGGTGCGGGCAGAAACGAGAGATATAACCGGGTGAGACATATCGGTATCCATGGCAGCAAATAAACTGTGGATACCGATAGCATATTTTTACCGGAGCGTAAAATTCAGCTCAACGGGGAACAACAAAATTCAGACTCAGAATGCGATAACGTCAGCCGCTGAAGGGCCGTGCGCTACACTGCGATACGTAGTGAATTCGACACGTTGACCGGCACTCAGGGATTTATTTTTGGTATTCGCAATGGAAGTACGCTGAACATAAATCTCAGAAGAACCGTCGAGAGGGCAAATAAAACCATAGCCTTTCGCCTGGTTGTACCATTTAACTAAACCCATTTTTAACATCATAATTTCTATCCTTTCTTTTGGGCATCCATGAACACACTTTTTTATTATTGTTCGGATGCGTTTGCCCATTTCTAAGTTTATTTTTTTATAAAAAACCTCTAATGAGCGAATATGTTTTAACGATTATTTTAACTAACTTTACGACTTATCTTCACGCCGTATGTCACTTTACAGGCATTAAAAACCCGCCGTCCGGCGGGCTTTGCTCTGCTGATATAAAAAAACGGGTAACGTTATTTCATATCATCACGTCAGCCTCTTATCAGAGAGCGATAACGTTAGCAGCAGCAGGACCACGCGGGCTATCCTGAATGGTGTATTCTACACGCTGACCTTCAGCCAGAGTTTTGAAACCATCGGTTGCGATTGCAGAGAAATGTACGAAGACATCTTTACCGCCATCAGTTTGCTCAATAAAACCAAAACCTTTGCTTTCATTGAACCACTTAACCTGACCCATTTTCTTAGACATTTTTAAAACCTTTTTACGAAATATAAAATCCTGCCATTTGGCAATGTTGGCCAATAGTTCAGACAATTACTTATGGGGAGGACTTAGAAGGTTCGTCTTGGAAGCGGAATCATCGGGAAAGAGATAACGTCTGGGAGGAACTGCTTTACTCTACACTCATACATAAATAGCGCTGCAACACAGGCTGCACGCATTAACTCACACTCATAAAACAATAGCAAGCGGCGTGCTGAAACAATTGTTATGATTCTCTGAATAAAGAGAATTACTCTTTATAAATCATGTAGTTTAAATTTTAAAAAATAGTCAGAAATTTAACAGAAAACATGATTCAAGCGAGTTTAAAGAAAATTAGTGGGATTTCTTAAGAATGAGATCAGTGATTTTTTGCAGTAATTCCTCAGCCATTCTACCCTGAATTTTTGCTTCAACGGGTAAATACCACCAGTTGGCCTGCGCAAAATCACGACATTTCACGGCATCTTTTTCAGTCATCAGAAGTGTTTGTTCCGACTGAGCTAATGCAGAAAGCTGCTCAACCTGATAGGCCTTATGGTCCGCAAAAGCGACCTCTTTTTGCAAACTCAGCCCCAATTGTTTCAGCGTAGCGAAAAAACGCGGTGGATGCCCTATCCCGGCCATTGCCACAACATTTCGCAATGCTGACGCATCGCGCTGTTCACCCGTCATCAGATTGACCGCTTTGCCAGGCTGCAAAATCATCGCCAGCTCACCTGTTTCTGCAATACCACCATTGGTAATGATGGCGTCCACGGAGCGCAGACGGGATGCACGTTCCCGCATAGGACCCGCTGGCAACCAGAGACCATTGCCAAAACGCCTCACACCATCCACGACGACAATTTCGACATCTCGCTTAAGTGCGTAATGCTGTAAACCGTCGTCGGTAATGATTACATCCAGTTCATTATCAGCAAGTAGCGCTTTAACCGCGTCAGAACGCAGCGGTGACACCGCAACCGGTGCCCCCGTCCGCTGATAAATCAGCACTGGCTCATCACCAGCCTGGGCTGTCGTCGTGGTTTCAGACAGCACAAGCGGATAGTGGGATGATTTTCCACCGTAACCGCGTGACACTACGCCAACGCGGAATCCATGCAGTTGCAGCGTTTCCACCAGCCAAATCACCACCGGTGTTTTACCGTTACCTCCGGCAGTCAGATTACCGACTACCACAACGGGCACAGGTGCCCGCCAGCTTTTTTTTAGCCCTGATTTATAGCTGTAACGGAGGATCGTAGCGATCAGTCCATACAACCATGAAAGTGGCAGAAGTAACCAGTAAAGCGGTGACTGACCTGACCAGATGCGCTCAATCATTGGCCAAACTGCATCCGATAAAGCTGCGAGTAAACGCCACGCTCTTCCAGCAGAACCGTATGCGAGCCACGTTCAACAATGCGTCCGTCTTCGATCACCAGAATTTCATCGGCTTTTTCAATGGTCGATAAGCGATGCGCAATCACCAGTGAGGTACGGTTTTTCTGCAACTCATCAAGAGCGGCCTGAATTGCACGCTCGGATTCTGTATCCAGCGCCGAGGTCGCTTCATCGAGGATGAGGACTGGCGAATCACGCAGCAATGCGCGGGCAATAGCAATACGCTGACGTTGACCGCCGGAAAGCAGCACACCATTTTCGCCGATCACCGTATCCAGCCCCTGATCCATCTTGCTGATGAAGTCCATCGCATACGCCATAGTCGCCGCTTTTTCGATTTCTTCGCGAGAATAGATGTCAGTACGGGCGTAAGCGATGTTATTGGCGATGGTATCGTTGAACAGGTGGACATTCTGGGAGACCAGCGCCACCTGATCGCGCAGTGAAGACAATGTGTATTCACGCAAATCATGGCCATCCATCAGAATTTGCCCTTCCTGAATATCGTAGAAACGCGTCAGCAGGTTTGCGATGGTCGATTTACCCGAACCAGATCGCCCAACCAGTGCTACGGTTTTTCCTTCAGGCAAGCTGAAAGAAATCTCACGCAGTGCAGGAATGTCGCGGCCAGGGTAAGTGAAGGTCACATTTTTGAATTCAACATCCCCTTTAGCGCGTTTCACTTCGAGTTTGCCTTCATCTTTCTCCTGCTCCATATCCAGAATAGAAAACAGAGTCTGACAGGCAGCCATACCACGCTGGAACTGGGAGTTCACGTTAGTCAGGGATTTCAGCGGACGCATCAGGGCGATCATCGATGAGAACACTACGGTGATCGTACCGGCACTCAGCGTTTCCATCACGGAAGGGAAGCTTGCGGCATAGAGCACGAATGCCAGAGCCAGAGAAGCGATCAGCTGAATGATAGGGTCTGAAATCGAAGAAGCAGAGACCATACGCATACCTTGCTGACGCATACGATTACTGACTTTATCAAAGCGCTGAGTTTCGACTTTCTGACCACCAAAAATAAGCACTTCTTTATGGCCTTTCAGCATCTGTTCGGCGCTGGTCGTAACTTGCCCCATGGTGTTCTGCATGGATTTACTGATGTTACGAAAACGTTTTGACACCACGCGTATAACAACAGAAACGATCGGCGCAATCACCAGCAGGATCACTGACAGCTGCCAGCTGTAGTAGAACATCATGATGAACAGCCCGATAATCGACGCCCCTTCGCGCACCACGGTAACCAGTGCGCTGGAGGAAGACGAAGCAACCTGCTCGGAGTCGTAAGTAATACGCGAGAGCAAGGTACCGGTAGACTGTTGATCAAAGAAAGCGACAGGCATTCTCATCATATGGCCGAACAGGCGGCGACGCATATGCATGACCACTTTGCCTGAAACCCATGAGATGCAGTAACTTGAAATATATCCGCTGACCCCACGCACAATCATCAGGCCGATAACGACCAGCGGCATCCAAAGTAAAATTGAGCGGTCGGCTTTACCAAACCCGTCATCAAGCAGTGGCTTCAGCAAGGACAGCATGAATGTATCACTGGCGGCGTTAGCGACCAGTGCAATAGCCGCAGCAATCAGCCCGGCCTTAAAAGGGGTGATCATCGGCCATAAGCGACGGAATGTCTGCCACGTGGAGAGATCTTTATCGTTCATCATGCAATATCAACCAGCATCGAAAGAAATAGCGGTCTATTCTACTCATTATCTTCAGATACTCCAAACCGGTGGTGGTACCAACGGGGGATTAATTGCTCACGTAAGCCCTTAATTGCCCAATAATCATCATAAATGAAGATACTCAGCTGACCTGATACCGAGGTCGAGTGCCAGTCATAGCGGGCTTTGTTGTATCTGCTAACAACTTTATGCGCCGGAAGATGCCATTTATTAAAACGCGCTGCCGATACTATCGCCATTGCCGGCTGAACGGCCCGCAGGAATGGGGGGGAAGAGGAGGTATTGCTGCCGTGATGTGGTACCTGAAGCCAGGTGGACTGTAACCCCTTTCGTTCCTTTTTGATTAACGCCTTTTCGGTGCCGGCCTCAATATCACCCGTCAGCAGCAGACTGAATGTGCCGTCATCAACGCGAATGACACAACTGTCATCATTACGTGCATCCGTCGTCGGCTTCAACGGCCACAAAATGTTGAAGTTCAGTCCTTGCCATCGCCAGTGTTCTCCAGCAATACAAGGTAGATGACCCGCAGAGAGGGAACTGTCGCGCAGGCTCGCTTTCGGATACATCGCCTGTAAAATTTCGAGCCCTCCCCGGTGATCCATATCATCGTGGCTGATGATTATCTGCTCTAAACGGATATTCCTCCAGCGTAGCAGTGGCGCGATATTTTGCTCTGCCGCCGAGCCCCCTTCCCAGCGGTTGCCGGTATCGTAAAGAATTCCTCTGCCATTTTTGCTGATAAGCACCGATAGCCCGTGCCCGACATCCAGCATATCTACCCGCCAGCGCTCAGGTGCCATGCGAGTGACCCAACACAGAGAGACCACGCATAATGAAATCAGCAACGACAAGCGATGCCTGATGTCGCTGAGTCGCCATAAGAGAACTGCCAACCAGCCTGAGAAACTGATTAGCAAGAAGCTTCCCCCCAGTGTAAACCAGTTCTCGGAAAAGGATTTAACGCCCCAGATCGCCAGGCTAAGGGTGTGATCTGCCATTTTCCAGAAGATGCTTTGCATCCCTGACATCCAGCCAGTAGGGAATAAATTTAAGAGTAAAACCATCAGGACTATCGGCACAGTCACCATCGAAACAATCGGAACAGCCCACATGTTTGCCAGAAATGATGAGGGATTCAGGCCATGAAAAATCGAGACTTGTAAGGGTAACAGAAGCAGAGTTATACCCACCTGAAGATGTCCCCAACGTAAGAAAGACCAATACCATGCATGCTGAAAAGGCGCAGATAACGGCATCCATTGAAACCAGAAAACCAGAGACGCTACGGCAAAGCAAGACAACCAGAAACTGTCCGACAGAATATTCATCGGGTCAGCCAGTAACAACAACGCGACGCCCCATAACCAGACTTGCCACGGATGGCAACTTATACGAAAAAACCTCAGTACAATCCACAGCGAGACTGCCAGCGCGGCGCGTAATGCGGGGGCATTACAACCAGATAGCCAGGTATATGTCAGCAGAAATATCTCACTGACCAGTAACGGGTAGCGGTAATCAATCAGCCTTACTGGCAGAAAAAACTGCATTCCCCGCGCCAGCCACCAGCCAAACAAGGCGGCAATACCAATGTGAAGGCCTGAAATCGCCACGAGATGAGCGATGCCGGTTCTTTGCAGTAAAAGCTTTTCATCGCCATTAATTAACCCCTTTTCACCAAACGCCAAGGCGATAAGCACCGGCGTATTCGCCAGTTCAGGCATTGCAGCTTGTACGCGATGGATGAATTGCTGGCGGAACGTGCTCCCTCCCTCCAGCACTACGCCTCGCCGGATCGTCGCCGTCAGTGGTGCATGCTGCGCCAGCGCCCAGCGTTGTGCATCAAATCCCCCTTCATTCAACAGGCCGTGGACAGGACGAAAACTGGCGTTCAATTTCCACTCCTGTCCCGCTGAGAGGGGCGTTTCCGCTCCTTCCCATTTCGCACGAAATAGAACCGCCGGGAATATGTGCTTCCCACCTACCTTTTCAATTTTGAAAAACTGAGATGTCGCACTGCCCTGCCCCAGATTAATAGTTTGCACGCTGGCGACGACTTCACGATTGGCACCCGCAAGCGTGAGCGTCTGCTCAAGCAGGCTACTGCCTTGCATGCTGGCCCAGACGAAACTCAGTAAAGCGATCATCACCAGTCTGATTATCTTTCTGCGTGAGCCCCACAGAATCCATGCGATAAAGCACATCGCCGTAAGCCACTGCATTGAGGGAAGTTGAGCAATAAATACCAGCGGAGTCATACCCACAACGACCGCGACAGCGACCTCGTCCAATGAGATTTTGATGGCGTTCCCTCTACGTTCATCATTCGACCACCCTGGTCAGATTCTGGCTGGAGTATGGTATTGAGATGAACAGGGGACAAGAAGAAGAACGACGGAATGCGGGACGTTACGCAAATAAGGGGGAGAAATTGAGAAATAAATTTGGATAATTTAAACCAAAAAAAACGGCGCCTTGAAAGGCACCGTTTTAGCATTCGCTATAGGCAGTCATTCACGATTCAGGCCGAAACCTTAACCATAAATGTTCGCGCGATCACGCAGCTCTTTGCCCGGTTTGAAGTGAGGGACATACTTGCCATCCAGCTCAACTTTGTCGCCAGTTTTAGGGTTGCGCCCAACACGCGGAGCACGGTAGTGAAGAGAAAAACTGCCAAACCCACGGATCTCGATGCGTTCACCATCAGCCAAGGTTGCAGCCATATGTTCAAGCATCTCTTTCACTGCATCCTCAACGGCTTTCGCCGGGATATGAGAGTGCTGGCCAGCAAGTCTTTCAATAAGTTCAGACTTGGTCATATTACCTCCAAGCTTTGCAGCTAAACTACCGTATCGGGGCGGCAGAACCGCCCCCCGTCATTACTCGCCTTTTGCCGCTTTGAACGCTTCAGCCATAGCGTTAGAGAAGTTGCTTTCTTCTGCTGGTTTGTTGTTAACCACAGCGATTGCATCTTTCTCGTCTGCTTCGTCCTTAGCACGGACGGACAGGCTTACTACGCGGTTCTTACGATCAACACCGGTGAATTTAGCTTCAACTTCATCACCAACGCTCAGAACCAGAGTTGCGTCTTCAATACGGTCGCGAGAAGCTTCTGAAGCGCGCAGGTAACCTTCTACGCCGCCAGCTAATTCAACTGTAGCACCTTTGGCGTCAACTGCAGTGACTTTACCAGTAACAATAGTACCTTTCTTGTTAACAGACAGGTAGTTATTGAATGGATCTTCAGCCAGTTGCTTCACGCCCAGGGAGATACGTTCACGTTCTGCGTCAACCTGCAGGACCACAGCTGCGATTTCGTCGCCTTTTTTGTATTCACGCACTGCTTCTTCGCCTGCAACGTTCCAGGAGATGTCAGACAGGTGAACCAGGCCGTCGATGCCGCCGTCCAGACCGATGAAGATACCGAAGTCAGTGATTGACTTGATTTTACCTTCAACACGGTCGTTCTTGTTGTGGGTTTCTGCAAACAGCTGCCATGGGTTAGATTTGCATTGTTTCAGGCCCAGGGAGATACGACGACGTTCTTCGTCGATGTCCAGAACCATAACTTCAACAACATCACCCACGTTAACAACTTTAGATGGGTGGATGTTTTTGTTAGTCCAATCCATTTCAGAAACGTGAACCAGACCTTCAACGCCTTCTTCGATTTCTACGAAGCAGCCGTAATCAGTCAGGTTGGTAACGCGACCAGTCAGTTTAGTACCTTCTGGATAACGTTTAGCGATAGCGACCCATGGATCTTCGCCCAGCTGTTTCAAGCCAAGGGAAACACGAGTACGTTCACGGTCAAATTTCAGAACTTTAACAGTGATTTCGTCGCCCACGTTGACGATTTCGCTTGGGTGTTTAACACGTTTCCAAGCCATGTCAGTGATGTGCAACAGGCCATCAACGCCGCCCAGATCAACGAATGCACCGTAGTCAGTGAGGTTCTTAACGATACCTTTAACTTCCATGCCTTCCTGCAGGTTTTCCAGCAGTTGATCGCGCTCTGCGCTGTTCTCAGACTCAATTACTGCACGACGGGAAACAACAACGTTGTTGCGTTTCTGGTCCAGTTTGATGACTTTGAACTCAAGATCTTTGCCTTCGAGATGCAGCGTGTCGCGAACAGGACGAACGTCTACCAGGGAACCTGGCAGGAACGCGCGGATACCGTTCAGCTCAACAGTGAAACCGCCTTTAACTTTACCGTTGATAACACCGGTAACAGTTGCAGATTCTTCGTAAGCTTTTTCCAGCGTGATCCAAGCTTCATGACGTTTAGCTTTTTCACGGGACAGCAGAGTTTCACCGAAGCCGTCTTCGACAGCGTCCAGCGCAACATCAACTTCGTCGCCAACCTGGATTTCCAGTTCGCCCTGTGCGTTTTTGAATTGTTCTGCCGGGATTGCAGACTCAGATTTCAGACCGGCGTCAACCAGTACGATATCTTTGTCGATGGACACAACAACACCACGAACGATGGAACCAGGACGGGTTTCGATTGTTTTTAAGGATTCTTCAAAGAGTTGAGCAAAAGATTCAGTCATGTTGTTAATCTTTAGGTTCTTAAGTTTAACGTCCATCTGGCGTCCTGCTGGATGGGGTTGTTTCAAATGCCCCGCTACAGATCCTTGCGGCGAGGTTAAAAAAAACTATAGCCAAAACTGGCACTGAATAGACTCCAGCACCAGATTACGGCTCGATTACCGGGTTTGTTTTTGCGGTAACCCTAGAATTTCTGTGGCGTAAGCCAACGCTTTTTCGATGACTTCATCGATGGACATACTGGTTGAATCCAGTAATAACGCATCGGAAGCAGCCACTAAAGGCGCAATGGATCGATTACGATCCCGATCATCGCGTTCTTTGATCTCGGCTAAAAGCCTTTCAAAGTTAACACTAAAGCCCTTTTCCTGCAACTGTAGCATTCTTCTGTTGGCACGCTCTTCGGAACTGGCGTCGAGAAATATTTTCACCGGTGCATCGGGGAATACCACAGTACCCATATCTCGTCCGTCTGCAATCAGGCCCGGCGCCTCACGAAATGCGCGTTGGCGACGCAGTAACGCTTCGCGGACACGAGGGAAAGCGGCCGCCTGCGACGCGGTATTGCCTACCGTTTCGGTGCGGATTTCATTGCTGACATCCTCACCTTCTAAAATTACTTGTAACTGCCCATCCTGAGCGACAAAACGCACGTCGAGATGTGCGGCCAGCGGAACTAACGCCTCTTCTGAGACGATATCAACCTGATGATGCAGTGCAGCCAGCGCTAAAACGCGGTAAATGGCACCAGAATCGAGCAGATGCCAGTTAAAGGCTTCGGCCAACGCTTTACACAACGTACCTTTACCTGCACCACTTGGCCCATCAACGGTGATTACCGGGGCTAAAGCCGTCATTTTTGTCTCCTTTCGGTGGGTGATACCCGCTTCATTAGCCTGAGAGGACTAATTCAGGAGCGGCATTATACGCTGCCTTTGCGGTAACTGTTACCCCACATTGACCAGTTGTCTAAAAAGCGGACGGTTCTCAAAGAGAATAAGCAAAAAAAAACGGACATCAAGGATGTCCGCTGCATTGACCCACATAGTTATAGACTATGCCAGCGTACTTATTGCCGCGAGACGTTCAAAATAATCAGGGAACGTTTTCGCCGTACATTTCGGATCAAGGATGGTAACCGGCGTATCGGAAAGCGCGACCAGCGAGAAACACATCGCCATGCGATGATCGTTATACGTGCCAATCTCTGCAAATTTAAGGGATTGCGGCGGTTCTATACGAATATAATCTTCACCCTCTTCCACTGTCGCCCCAACTTTCCGCAGCTCCGTCGCCATCGCCGCGAGACGATCAGTTTCTTTTACACGCCAGTTATAAATGTTGCGAAGTCTCGTTGGACCTTGTGCGAACAGCGCCGCCGTGGCGATGGTCATGGCTGCATCAGGGATATGGTTCATGTCCATGTCGATGCCTTTCAGCTCACCGCGAGTGCATTCGATATAATCATCAGCCCAGTGGATTTTTGCGCCCATTTTTTCCAAAACGTCAGCAAAGCGAATATCACCCTGCATACTGTTTTTACCGATACCGGTGACGCGAACGGTGCCGCCCTTGATCGCCGCCGCAGCCAGGAAGTAGGACGCGGAAGACGCATCCCCTTCCACAAGATAAGCACCCGGCGAAACGTACTGCTGTTTACCGGTGATGCGAAACTGCTGGTATTGATGATTTTCGACTTCAATTCCGAAGGTCTTCATCAGGTTCAGGGTGATGTCGATATAAGGCTTAGAAACCAGTTCACCCTTGATCTGAATTGTGGTGTCATTTTCAGCCAAAGGCGCGGTCATCAATAAAGCAGTAAGGAACTGACTGGATACGCTGCCATCCACGCTGACCTCACCGCCGGTAAAGCCACCGCGCAGGCGCAGCGGCGGATAATCTTCCTGCTCGAGATAATCAATTTGCGCGCCGCCCTGACGGAGGGCATCAACCAGATGGCCAATCGGACGCTCTTTCATGCGCGGTTCGCCGGTAAGTACGACGTCCTGCTCGCCCAGACATAATGCAGCAGCCAGAGGACGCATCGCAGTGCCCGCATTTCCGAGGAACAATTCCAGCCCTTTAGCATTGGAAAAAGCCGTGCCCAGACCGTCGATTTCACACTCAGTGCGGGAAGCAGACAGGCGATGCGCAACACCCAGCTGCGTCAGCGCATTGAGCATATGGCGCACATCGTCGCTGTCGAGCAGGTTAGTCAGGCGGGTAGTACCCTGTGCAAAAGCAGCCAGTAGAAGCGCACGGTTAGAAACACTCTTTGAGCCGGGTAAGTTGATGCTACCGTTAACCAATGCAACGGGTTGTAATGTCAGGGATTCCACTCTTTCTCCAATTCTTCATTTCATAAAATGACCCCGGATTGTAAATCGGGGTCATTTTTAAGGCTTCTTACAAAAGCATTTTGCTTGCCCGAAAGCCAGCCCGCTTAGCCGTGGCGTTTTTCGAACTCCGCCATAAAGTCGGTCAGAGCCTTCACACCTTCGAGAGGCATCGCATTATAAATAGATGCGCGCATACCGCCAGCTACACGATGGCCTTTCAGTGCATGCAGGCCGGCTGCCTGCGCCTGCTCCAGGAATAAATTGTCCAGAGAAGCATCCGCCATCTGGAATGGCACGTTCATCCAAGAACGGTTAGCCGCGGCAACAGGGTTACGGTAGAAACCGGTGCGGTCGATGGCGCCGTACAGTAATTCGGCCTTCGCCTGATTACGTTTTTCCATTTCACGCAGGCCGCCCTGCTCTTTGAGCCATTTGAAGACCATACCAGACAGATACCATGCAAACGTCGGCGGGGTGTTGAACATAGAATCGTTATCGGCCAGCACGGTGTAATCAAGGATGGAAGGCAACTCAGTGCGCGCTTTACCCAGCAGATCTTCACGGACGATCACCAGGGTCAGGCCGGCAGGACCGATATTTTTCTGCGCGCCGGCGTAAATCACACCAAAGCGGCTCACATCGATCGGGCGGGACAGGATGCAGGAGGAGTAATCAGCAACCACAATTTTGTCACCGAAATCAGGCATTTCATCGATAGCTACGCCGTCGATAGTCTCATTCGGGCAGTAATGAACATAGGCAGAATCTGGACTCAGCTTCCACTCGCTCATGGGTAAAATGCCGCGTTTGCCGTCAATCGTGGTGGTGACGTCAATGACATTGGGCGTGCAGTATTTTTGGGCTTCTTTTACTGCGCTGTGCGCCCAGTAACCGCCATCAATGTAATCTGCGGTCGATTTATCACCCAGAAGATTCATCGGCACTGCGGCAAACTGCGCACGCGCGCCGCCATGGCAGAAGAGAACTTTATAGTTCGACGGAATATTCAGCAGGTCACGAATATCCTTTTCGGACTCTTCGGCTACCTGGATAAATTCCTTACTGCGGTGACTGATTTCCATCACCGAAGTACCCAACCCGTGCCAGTTACAAAGTTCCTGTTCCGCACGACGCAATACTTCTGCCGGGATCATTGCCGGGCCTGCACTAAAATTATAAACCTGAGTCATTTCCCCTCACCACTTCTCTGAGACAGCCACATAGTAACCATTAATTTACCGGTTTTATCATCCGAGACAAGCAGTCTGCAACGGTTATTGATGACGACCTGATAATCAACGATGAGATCTGGGTCACAAGGTTCTTTCCTCCCTGGAAAGCTGATTTAACAGGATTATCTGTTCACACGCGCACCGTGTTCAGCGCCCTGACCCACGTAAGATTCTGACCACGTGGACAGACTGCCTTTTCACCCACTTTGAGCTCTTTCACCCGGCTACACAGATAGTAGAAAAACAGTCGCTTATCGGATGCCTCCTTATAGACAGGCTTAGCGCGTTACAACGCGATTACATTCTTAACACGAATACGTGGAGGTACGTCGTAAAACCCCGTATCATTGCGCGTTTTTAGCACGCTCAAAAGTGAACTCAATGACGCAAACTTTTATTCCTGGTAAAGACGCGGCGCTGGAAGACTCCATTTCCCGCTTCCAACAAAAACTCACCGATCTCGGTTTTAACATCGAAGAAGCTTCCTGGCTGAACCCGGTTCCGCACGTCTGGTCCGTGCATATCCGAGATCGCGACTGTCCGCTGTGTTTCACCAACGGTAAAGGTGCGAGCAAGAAGGCCGCTCTGGCGTCTGCGTTGGGTGAATATTTTGAGCGTCTGTCGACAAACTATTTCTTCGCCGATTTCTATCTGGGTAAAGAAATTGCCAATAGTGATTTCGTTCATTATCCGAACGAAAAATGGTTCCCGATTGCCGAAGACAACGCGCTGCCGGAAGGCATTCTGGATGAGCGCCTGCATGAGTTTTACGATGCCGACAAAGAGCTGGTAGCCAGCGATCTGGTCGATCTGCAATCGGGCAATCCCGATCGCGGAATCTGCGCCCTGCCGTTCACCCGTCAGTCTGATCTGCAAACTGTGTACATTCCGATGAACATCATCAGCAACCTGTATGTCTCCAACGGGATGTCGGCCGGTAACACCGCCAACGAGGCTCGTGTGCAGGGTCTGTCAGAAGTCTTCGAGCGTTACGTTAAAAACCGCATCATTGCAGAATCTATCAGCCTGCCTGAAATTCCTGCCGACGTGCTGGCGCGTTACCCGGGCGTGGTGGAAGCTATTGCGAAACTGGAAGAAGAAGGTTTCCCGATCCTCTCTTATGACGCCTCACTGGGCGGCAACTATCCGGTCATTTGCGTAGTTCTGTTCAACCCGGCCAACGGTACCTGTTTCGCCTCATTTGGCGCGCACCCTGATTTCGGCGTGGCGCTCGAGCGTACTGTGACCGAATTACTGCAGGGCCGCAGCCTGAAAGATCTGGATGTGTTCACCCCGCCGACCTTCGACGACGAAGAAGTTGCCGAACACGCTAACCTCGAAACGCACTTCATCGATTCAAGCGGTTTGATTTCGTGGGATATGTTTAAACAAGACGCAGACTATCCGTTTGCTGACTGGAGCTTCAGCGGATCGACCGAAGAAGAGTTCGCCACGCTGATGGCCATCTTCGATAAAGAAGGTGCTGAAGTATACATTGCCGATTACGAGCATCTGGACGTTTATGCCTGCCGCATCATCGTTCCGGGCATGTCTGATATTTATCCGGCGGAAGATTTACTGCTGGCCAATAACAGCATGGGCGCACACCTGCGCGAGCAGCTTCTGGCACTGCCGGACAGCGATTTGCCGAAAGAAACCTATCTCGAGATGATAACTCAGCTTGATGATGAAGGTTTGGATGACTTCACCCGCGTGCGCGAGTTGCTGGGTATCGCCAGCGGTAAAGATAACGGCTGGTACACTTTGCGCGTTGGCGAGCTGAAATCAATGCTTGCACTGGCGGGCGGTGATTTCGATCAGGCACTGACCTGGGCGGAATGGGCACATGAGTTTAACTCATCGGTCTACAGCGACGAACGCAACAACTATTATCGTTGTCTGCAAACCTTGCTTCAGCTTTCGCTGGAAGAAGATCGCGAACCGGCTCAGTACTACAATGCCTTCGTGAAAATGTACGGTCAGAAAGCGGTGGAAGATGCTTCTGCGGCAATTAGCGGCGAAGTGCGTTTCCACAGCCTGTTTGCGGTTGATCCAGATCTTAAAGCGCTGCCAGCCCATCAGGCCTTACTCGGCGCCTACGAGAAGTTACAGGTGGCAAAGCGTCGTCACTGGTCCAAGGCCTGATTATTACCGCACGATGACAAATCTGAACCGGCAGACATTTCTGCCGGTTTTATTATCTGCCTTTCTCGCCTGCTGCTTTTATCAGGGATCTAAGGTTTGACTCAGCTAAGGAAATGGCGTGTAATTTCGCGCTAAATAACGATGAATGGCCTTTTTCGGGCGTTAATAGCCGCAAAAACCGACAACGTTAATTATGTGTAATGAAATCGAACTGAAATAAATGATAATAATTAACAGGCAATCATTTTCATTCACTTATTAATAAAAATATTTTAAGTATCTATCAACTTTTTTTGTAAAATTTAAAATGTTTTTAATTTAATAATTTCAACAAGTTACCCAACAAAGCACCCATTCAGTAGTAGCCTATAAACCACTAAAATTCTCCCCTTATGATCCACGTCAATTTTTACGTTATACTGCTTTGCTAGTATCTCGTTGCGCAGTGCATAGCCCTGAATAAGAGAGTTAATGTGAAAGCTGACAACCCCTTCGATCTTATATTACCCGCCGCTACAGCTAAAGTTGCTGAAGATGCCGGCGTTTATAAAGCCACCAAACAGCCGTTAAAAACGTTCTTTTTAGCCATTACTGCTGGCGTCTTTATTTCTATCGCCTTTGCTTTTTATATCACTTCCACCACTGGCACCGGGACCGTTCCATTCGGCCTGGCAAAACTCGTCGGGGGCATTTGCTTCTCATTGGGTCTGATGCTGGTCGTCGTGTGTGGTGCAGACCTGTTCACTTCCACTGTGCTGATTGTTATTGCTAAAGCCAGCGGACGTATCACCTGGGGACAACTGGCACGCAACTGGGCCAATGTCTATGTTGGCAACCTGATCGGCGCACTGTTCTTTGTTGCCCTGATTTGGTTCTCCGGTGAATACATGGTCGATAACGGTTTGTGGGGACTGAACGTTCTGCAAACAGCCGACCATAAGATGCATCACACCTTTATCGAAGCCGTTTGCCTTGGGATTTTGGCTAACCTGATGGTTTGCCTGGCTGTCTGGATGAGTTACTCCGGCCGCAGCCTGATGGATAAAATGTTTGCCATGATTTTGCCGGTCGCCATGTTTGTCGCCAGCGGTTTCGAGCACAGCATCGCCAACATGTTCATGATCCCCTTAGGTATCGTCATTAAGAACTTTGCAACACCCGAATTCTGGCAAGCTGTCGGTACAACGCCGGCACAGTTCGCAGAATTAAACATCAGTAACTTTATCATCGACAACCTCATCCCTGTGACCATAGGTAACATCATTGGGGGTGGTTTGCTGGTAGGGTTAACGTACTGGGTCATATATCTTCGCGATGAGAAAAATCACTGATTCAACGTGGATCTCGTTACGACAGTTTTACACGCGATTTTTTAAAGAAATCCAAATTAGAAGGTAGGTGCAAAATGTCCAAGCTCAATGAAAAATTGACCAACGCATGGCAAGGTTTTAGTGCGGGTGAATGGCAGAATGGCGTTAACGTCCGTGACTTCATTCAGAAGAACTACACCCCGTATGAAGGTGATGAGTCCTTCCTGGCTGGCGCGACACAAGCGACAACCACCCTGTGGGATAAAGTAATGGAAGGTATCAAACTGGAGAACAGCACCAAAGCTCCTGTTGACTTCGATACTGACGTTGCGGCTACCATCACTTCTCATGACGCTGGCTACATCAACAAATCTCTGGAAACCATCGTTGGTCTGCAAACTGACGCGCCATTGAAACGTGCCCTGATCCCATTCGGCGGCATCAAAATGGTAGAAGGTTCATGTAAAGTTTATGGCCGTGAACTGGATCCAGCGCTGAAAAAAATCTTCACCGATTACCGCAAAACCCATAACCAGGGTGTGTTCGACGTTTACACTAAAGACATTCTGAACTGCCGTAAATCCGGTGTTCTGACTGGTCTGCCAGATGCGTATGGCCGTGGCCGTATCATTGGTGACTACCGTCGCGTTGCGCTGTACGGTATCGACTTCCTGATGGCTGACAAATTCGCACAGTTCCAGTCTCTGCAAGACGATCTGGAAAACGGCGTGAATCTGGAAATGACCATCCAGCTGCGCGAAGAAATCTCAGAACAACACCGTGCTCTGGGTCAGATTAAAGAAATGGCTGCGAAATACGGCTACGACATTTCTGGTCCTGCGACTAACGCACAAGAAGCAGTTCAGTGGACTTACTTTGGCTATCTGGCTGCGGTGAAATCTCAGAACGGCGCTGCAATGTCCTTCGGCCGTGTATCTACCTTCCTTGACGTGTACATCGATCGTGATATCAAAGCGGGCAAACTGAACGAAGAACAAGCTCAGGAACTGATCGACCATCTGGTCATGAAACTGCGTATGGTACGTTTCCTGCGTACGCCTGAGTATGATGAATTGTTCTCTGGTGACCCAATCTGGGCGACTGAATCCCTGGCAGGTATGGGTGTTGATGGTCGTACACTGGTCACTAAAAACAGCTTCCGCTTCCTGAATACCCTTTACACCATGGGGCCTTCACCAGAGCCGAACATGACCATCTTGTGGTCTGAAAAGCTGCCAATGAACTTTAAAAAGTACGCTGCGAAAGTGTCTATCGATACCTCATCTGTACAGTATGAGAACGATGACCTGATGCGTCCTGACTTCAACAACGATGACTATGCTATCGCTTGTTGCGTGAGCCCGATGGTTGTGGGTAAACAAATGCAGTTCTTCGGCGCACGTGCAAACCTGGCGAAAACCATGTTGTATGCAATCAACGGCGGCGTTGATGAAAAAATGAAAATCCAGGTTGGCCCGAAAGAAGCGCCAATGATGGATACCGTGCTTGACTATGACAAAGTCATGGATCGCATGGATCACTTCATGGACTGGTTGGCTAAACAGTACGTGACTGCCCTGAACATCATTCACTACATGCACGACAAATACAGCTACGAAGCTGCATTGATGGCGCTGCATGACCGTGATGTTTATCGCACTATGGCGTGTGGTATCGCAGGTCTGTCCGTTGCTGCTGACTCCCTGTCTGCTATCAAATACGCCAAAGTTAGCACCATCCGTGACGAAGACGGCCTAGCTATCGACTTCAAAATTGAAGGCGAATATCCACAGTTCGGTAACAACGATTCTCGCGTAGATGACATCGCTTGTGACCTGGTAGAACGTTTCATGAAGAAAATTCAGAAACTGCGTACCTACCGTGGCGCTGTAGCAACTCAGTCTGTTCTGACCATCACCTCTAACGTGGTTTATGGTAAGAAAACTGGTAACACCCCAGACGGTCGTCGTGCTGGTGCGCCATTCGGTCCAGGCGCTAACCCAATGCACGGTCGTGATCAGAAAGGTGCTGTAGCCTCTCTGACCTCCGTTGCTAAACTGCCGTTTGCTTACGCGAAAGATGGTATTTCTTATACCTTCTCCATCGTTCCAAATGCGCTGGGTAAAGACGATGATGTTCGTAAAGCGAACCTCGCGGGTCTGATGGATGGTTACTTCCACCATGAAGCGTCCATCGAAGGTGGCCAACACTTGAACGTGAACGTAATGAACCGTGAAATGCTGTTAGACGCGATGGAACACCCTGAGAACTATCCTCAGCTGACCATCCGTGTTTCTGGTTACGCTGTACGTTTCAACTCACTGACTAAAGAACAGCAACAAGACGTTATTACCCGTACTTTCACCAAGTCCCTGTAATAACTAACGCTCTGGTTTAGTTGATAAAAAGGCTCCACACTGTGGAGCCTTTGTTTCATCCGCCCTATCCTTTACTGTCTGCCCGACAGTCTGTTTTGCCAGAGCGCTATGATTGTGGAAGTCTGGCAAAGCAGTTCCGGCAATCGCTGGCAATCAACCTTATTGATTGTCTGGTATCATAAACAGATAGAACCCAGTTTATCTCTGCCAGGCCAGCATCCGCACTTTTAGACTGCTATTCATTGGTCAATATGGAGAATAACCCGCAATGTCAGTTCAAGGTCGAATCCACTCATATGAGTCCTGTGGCACTGTAGACGGCCCAGGTATCCGCTTCATTGTTTTCTTCCAGGGTTGCCTGATGCGTTGCATGTATTGCCATAACCGCGATACCTGGGACACCCACGGCGGCAAAGAAATCAATGTCGAAGATTTAATGAAAGAAGTGGTGACCTATCGCCACTTTATGAATGCATCCGGCGGCGGTGTCACCGCGTCGGGCGGGGAAGCCATTCTTCAGGCTGAGTTCGTGCGTGACTGGTTCCGTGCCTGCCAGAAAGAAGGAATCAATACTTGCCTGGATACCAACGGTTTTGTCCGCCGTTACGACCCGGTGATTGATGAATTACTGGATGCTTCCGATCTGGTGATGCTCGACCTGAAACAGATGAACGATGACATTCACCAGAATCTGGTCGGTGTCTCGAACCACCGAACGCTGGATTTTGCCCGTTATCTGGCGAAACGTAATCAGCGCACGTGGATCCGTTACGTCGTGGTGCCGGGCTGGTCTGACGATGATGAGTCCGCACATAAACTCGGTGAATTCACCAAAGACATGACTAACATCGAGAAAATTGAACTGCTGCCTTATCACGAACTGGGTAAGCATAAATGGACGGCGATGGGTGAGAAGTATGGTCTGGACGGAGTGAACCCGCCCACCACAGAAATTATGGACAGAGTAAAAAACATTCTTGCCAGCTACGGGCATAAAGTTATTTACTGATGCCTAATCCAATGCAAAAAAGACGCCCTTTACGGCGTCTTTTTTATTGGGAGCGGCTCAGAACTTTAAGATTATGCAGCTGCCACCGGGTTGTGACTCTTGTCGGCTTTACGCATCAGCATCACCAGATACACCAGGGAAACAACGGCAATCATCACAAACAGGAGGCGGTCAGAATAGCTCTGCATGAGCATTGCTGTCATGGTTGGCCCGGCTAGACTGCCGAGTGTATAGCTCATCAGCAGCGCCTGATTCATGGCAACCAGCTCTTCTGAACTGACCTTTTCACAGGCCCATGACATCGCGACAGGGTACAGGGTGAAACCGGCGCACCCAAGAATGAATAACGTCGGTGCCATCGCATAACCACTGAGCATAGCGATACTGCCGAGGATCACGCAAAAAATCTGAATGCGTAACACCATAAGGCGTCCATAGCGGTCTGCCAGACGCCCGACCGGCCATTGCCCGATAATCCCTGCACTGACCAGCAATGCCATCCAGTAGCCAACATCCGCATCGCTCATACCCTGATGCGCCAGGAACAAAGGCATCAGGCCATACAGCGAGCCCAGCACAATGCCGGAAATAATACAGCCGTTGATCCCAAGGCGCGCGTTACGGCGGCGAAACATTGGCAGAACCGAATGACGCGGCTCCTCGCTGTCCTGATTTTCGAGATGAGCAAACAGCAATGGCAGCATGGCGATCACGATAAGCGACGTAACCCACGGCAATACACTGAATAACGACGTTGGGACTGTACCGACCAACAACTGCCCGACGACCGTGCCGATGTAATACATGATCATGTACGCCGCCAGTAGCTGCCCACGATTCTTCACTGTTCCGCTGCGCATCAGCGCACTTTCCACGACCACCCAAATGAGCGCACAGCCAACACCAGCTACAAAACGCGCCCCGATCCAGCTCCAGAAACTCATGGAAAGCGCCAGACCTGCTGTCGCAACCGCAAACAGAAAGCACGAGAAATAGTAGCTGCGATTAAAACCGAACCGTTTTATCAGGCCGCCAGCAATCAGCGTCCCCAGTAAATTACCGGTGAAATAAGATGAACTGACAAGGCCCACCTGCCAGGTCGGCAACTGCTCATGGCTGAGCCATAAAGGAACCAGCGTGTTTAAGACGGCGATAGAAATCGTCAGCAGAAGGAGTCCGCACAGCAGCAGAAAAACGGGACGGGAATAGGCGGACATAGGGCGTTGATGACCACAAAGAGGAAGAAATTGCGCGCATCATGCCACCGGCGTAATAAAAGTCAATCTGGCAAAAAGAGGCGTGAGCACAAACTGGATGGCGATGATTGAAATCGTTAATCAAGCGGTGCGACTAGGAATCATAAGGCTTTAATGACAAGCTAATATCGCCATGATAACAAACGAGTTTACATTTTCCGCAGCCGTCGCATTTTTGCGGATCAACAGTGGGCTGATTCTGTTGATTAAAAAATATTGCCGTGCGCGGACACCCAATTTCGCACATCCGGCACAGGTCATCCAAACGTCCCAGACACTGCGGCAGGATAATAGGTCGTAATCCTGTATCACTTGATATGCAAAGATCCAGTGCCCCGCTTTCACAAGCCTGCGTACAGGCACCACAAAAATCGCATTCCGCGTGTTCGATACTCAGGGCGACTTTATCTTGCTCAATACGTAGGATCCCTACAGGGCAGGCTTCAGTACATTTTCCGCAGCCACTACAGAGCAGCATGAACTGAGGCTCAGCCACGGCCTGCGGCGGACGGGGTAACGGGCGCTGCAACGGTGGAGTTGCAGGCGCCGCAGCCTGTCCAATTGCCTGCTTTCCTGACGCCAGCAGGCCACGAAACAATCCGCGACGACTGACGTTACGGTTGCTCATCCCGCCTGGTGAATTACCCATTAGAAATAAAGCTCAGCTACAGGTGTTTCCACCACCAGCGCCTGTTGCCAGCCAGCCAAAGTCGATTCAGCGAGAATTGCCACACCCGCATACAAGGGATGCTCAGCTTTCTGACGCAATAATTCGAGATAGCGCGTAACCCACGGCAGTAAATGCACTGTCAGAAACACGTTCAGCAATGACGGTGAATTCTCTGCCAGCCATGCACACATCATCAGCATCAGGCCGATATGGTCTTCAGGTTCTGCCTGCGTCAGCTGCGGCTCGATATGGTTTTCGCGCATCCACCGACGTAATGCCAACGTGGAATCACCAAACACCACCGATTCTTTATCCAGATAAACTGAACCCCACGGTGGAGCCGGTAAGGCATACGGCCCTATAAACAGGCGCTGATAGGCATCATCGATACTTTCCTCTGCGCTTTGAATCTGACTAAACATTATCGCGGCCTGTGCTTTTGCTTCTTCCGTAGCACAGGGCCACAACGATGCCCAGTCACTACTTTTCAGTAAGGCGACGAGAGGCTCAACCTCTTGCGATCCTGGTGGGTAGAACAGCATCGCGCCTAAAATCTTTCCGGTTAAACTGATAGATTCTGCTGACATAATTCACTCATTGTTGCGGGAACGCGCCACCTGCGGCAACGCGTTTCCTGATACTCATTACTGGCCGGTCATTAACCGCTGACGGCCATACCCACGGTCATATGCAGCCCGTAGAAAATCGCACGCCCAATCAGCTCACCGGCGAAGACCAGCACAAAGGCCAGAATCATAGAGGCTAATGCCGGGCGTTTGCGCAGGATAAGCGGGCAGAACCAACAGCCCAGGCCCAGAACAATCAGCACCAGCCGCCACGCAGATAATGCGCCATATTGGGGGATGAGTGCAGAAGCCGCCTGAACAGAGCTGTTGATGCCCGCCAGACCGGCGCTTTGCATCACGACCACCGCCATGCTCACTATCAATGCAATAAGGCTGATCGCCGGTAGCAGACGCAAACCGTAGCCATTAATGTTGGCGCCGCGGAGCAGCAGATAGCCCAGCACAGGTCCGCCGATAAGCACCGTCAGCCCGAAGTGGAGCGCGGTATAGACGTTATCCCATGTAGGCACAGTATTGATTTCATACACACGACACATCGCGTAAACAAAACCGACCCCCGCCAGCATGGTGATCACCAGCCAGATTTTGCCCAGCGCACGCGGCATTTTGTTGATTATCGCCAGCAGCCAGTAAATGCCGCCCAGTGCGAAGAACAGTGAACCGCTGCCGATTTCATTACTCAGCGGCGATGCACCGAGACGGTTAAGCGAATTGAACGCACGCAGCGGCGAGCCAAGGTGCAGAACAGAGGCGATAAACGCCACCGCCATCAGCACCCACAGAAAGAACATCGAGAGGTGAATGCGACGATGTTCTTCCACGGAACGGTGAGTCAGCAGCGCAATGGCCAGCACGATAAAGCCCCCCACAACGCACTGCCCCAATACGGTAAAGACCATTAAAGGCCATTCATGCCATCCGTTTCCCATCTCAAACCTCCTTCGGGTTAGCCAGATAACCCGTGGTATCGCCTACAGGACGGCAATTCGCATTGGGTTTGATGACGATATTTGGGTGAGTGAAATGCGCGGCTGGCAGCGGTGCTACCTCCGCCAGATCACCGTATTTCGCACGCAACTCTTCGATAGGTGCCATATCCAGCGCACGCAGCGGGCAGGATTCGACACAGATAGGTTTTTTACCCTCGGCAACGCGCTCATAGCAGCCGTCGCACTTGGTCATATGGCCTTTCGCTTCATTGTACTGTGGCGCGCCGTACGGACAGGCCATATGGCAGTAACGACAACCGATACACACGTCTTCGTTGACGACGACAAATCCGTCTTCGCGTTTATGCATAGCACCGCTCGGGCAGACTTTGGTACAGGCCGGATCGGCGCAGTGGTTGCATGAAATCGACAGATAATAGGCGAACACGTTCTGATTCCAGCCGTCACCGTCTTTTTGCCAGTCGCCACCGGCATATTCATAAATGCGGCGGAAGCTGACATCCGGGGTTAAATTCTTAAAATCTTTACAGGCCAGCTCACACGTTTTGCATCCAGTGCAGCGGCTTGAATCAATATAAAAACCATATTGAGTAGTCATGTTTTATTCCTTTAAACCTTAGCCACTTGCACAAGGTTGGTGTGAGAGGGGTTACCTTTCGCCAGCGGTGAAGGTCTTTGAGACGTCAGTACGTTGATGCTACCCGCACGGTCGATTTTCTTGCTGTCGGGTGAATACCAGGCACCTTCGCCCAGCGCGACAACGCCAGGCATCATGCGCGGCGTGACTTTCGCCGCAATATGCACTTCACCGCGATCGTTAAAAATACGGATCATGTCGCCATTTTTGATACCGCGCTGGGCGGCATCTAGCGGGTTGATCCACATTTCCTGCCGGCAGGACGCCTTGAGCACATCTACGTTGCCGTACGTTGAGTGAACGCGAGCTTTATAGTGGAAACCGGTCAATTGCAGCGGATATTTGCTGGCCAGCGGATCGTCGTAGTTCTCAAAGCCCGCGGCGTACACCGGCAATGGATCGATCACGTCCTCTTTAGCGAGTTCCCACTCTGAGGCTATCTTTGCCAGTTCAGCGGAATAGATTTCGATTTTACCTGAAGGCGTGGTCAGCGGATTGGCTACCGGATCTTCACGGAAGGCCTTGTAAGCCACATGATGCTGCTCAGGGTCGCGTTTCTTGAACATGCCCTGTTTGCGGAAGGTGTCGAAGTCTGGCAATTCTGGCAGGGCTTCGCGGGATTGCTGATACAGGTGACGCAGCCATTCCTCCTGCGTACGGCCTTCGGTAAATTTCTCTTCAACGCCCATTCGACGTGATAACTCGGACATCATCTCGTAAATATTTTTGCATTCGAAGCGCGGCTTGATGACCTGATCGGCAAAAATGATGTAATCCATGTTGCCGCAGGACGCATCCAGACAGAAATCCATCTGCTCAGACGCCGTACAATCCGGCAGAATAAGGTCCGCATATTTCGCCGAGGACGTCATGTGGTTATCAATCACCACAATCATTTCGCACTGTTTATCATCCTGTAAAATGTCATGCGTACGATTGATATCAGAATGCTGATTGATCAGACAGTTACCGGCGTAGTTCCAGATAAATTTGATTGGAACATCCAGCTTTTCCTTTCCGCGTACACCGTCTTTGGTGGCGGTCATTTCAGGGCCACGCACGATTGCATCGGTCCACATAAACATGGAGATGCTGGTCTGCACCGGATTATCAAAAGTCGGCATACGGACAAACGGGATTTCGTACGAGCCTTCGCGTGCGCCGGAGTTACCGCCGTTCACACCGACGTTGCCGGTCAGGATCGCCAGCATCGCGATAGCGCGGGTCGCCACTTCACCGTTTGAGTGACGCTGCGGCCCCCAGCCCTGGGTGATAAACGCCGGTTTTGCCTGACCGATTTCACGCCCCAGCCTGACAATTTTATCCGCCGAAATACCGGTAATTTTTGCCGCCCACGCTGGCGTTTTAGCGATGCCATCCGGGCCGTCCCCCAGAATGTAAGCTTTATAATGGGCATTCTCCGGCACACCGGCGGGTAAGGTTTTCTGGTCATAGCCGACGCAATATTTATCGAGGAACGGCTGATCGACCAGATTTTCGGTGATCATGACGTGGGCAAGCGCCGCCGCCAGCGCGCCATCAGTACCCGGACGGATCGGTACCCACTCGTCTTCACGGCCTGCGCCGGTATCGGTATAACGCGGATCAACAATGATCATTCGCGCGTTTGAACGCTGACGCGCTTGCTCCAGGTAGTAGGTTACACCGCCGCCGCTCATGCGGGTTTCGCCCGGATTATTACCGAACAACACCACCAGTTTGCTGTTTTCGATGTCCGACGGGCTGTTGCCGTCGGCCCAGCCGCCGTAGGTGTAATTCAGGCCAGCTGCAATCTGTGCTGAACTGTAATCACCGTAATGATTCAGATAACCGCCACAACAGTTCATCAGACGTGCGATCAGCGTTTTGCCCGGTGGCCACGAACGGGTCATGGTGCCGCCCAATGTGCCAGTGCCGTAATTCAGGTAAATTGCCTCGTTACCGAAGCGCTGAATGATATCTTTCAGGCTACCCGCCAGCGTATTGAAGGCTTCATCCCAGCTGATTTGTTTGAATTTTCCCTCTCCGCGCTTACCGACGCGCTTCATCGGGTATTTCAGACGGTCAGGGTTGTACACGCGACGGCGCATGGAACGCCCGCGCAGACAGGCGCGAACCTGATGCAGCGCGTTATAGTTATCGTCGCCGGTATTGTCTGTTTCGACGTAACGAATTTCGCCATCCACCACGTGCATGCGCAGCGGGCAACGGCTACCGCAGTTAACCGTACAAGCGCTCCAGACAATTTTCTCGTCCACCGCTTTTGCGGCCGCAGGGATATTTTCTGCACGTAATGATTTGAACGGCAGCGATATTCCGCCGACCACCGCTGCCATTCCGGCGAGCGTGGTTCCTTTTACCAGACTGCGGCGGGAGATCCCGCCCTGATCTGGTTGACTGTTTTTTGAATCCGACATGACTTACTCCGCTCACGCCCCCTGTCAGGGGGGCGAAAAATTAACAACAGTGTCATCGAGCCAGGCTCTTGGTCCGTGGCTTCTTTAAACTTTTTCTATCTGAATCAGATTCGTATGCTGAGGATTCCCTTTCGCCAGCGGGGACGGGCGTTGGGTCGTCAGCGTGTTCATGCAGGCGCCGTGATCAACACGATCGCCGCTCATATTGGCCTGATGCCATGCACCCTGCCCCATTGCTACCACCCCGGGGATAATGCGTGGTGTGACCTTTGCCGCCACGCGGACTTCTCCGCGATCGTTGAAGACTTTCACTTTGTCGCCGTTTCGGATGCCACGGGTTTTGGCGTCCAGCGGGTTAATCCAGACTTCCTGACGACAGGCTGCCTGCAATACGTCGATATTGCCGTAGGTGGAGTGGGTACGAGCTTTATAGTGAAAGCCAAACATCTGTAACGGAAACTGGCTACGTTTGGGGTCATCCCAGCCTTCAAAGGTGGAGGCGTAGATCGGCAACGGACTGATAGTTTCGTCTTTTTGAAGTTCCCATTCGCTGGCAATTTTCGCCAGTGCCGTAGAGTAGATTTCGATTTTTCCTGACGGGGTTTTCAGCGGATTGGCCAGCGGATCCTGTCTGAATTTTTTGTACGCTACGAAATGCCCTGCGGGGTCTTTACGCTTATAAATACCCATCTCGCGCAGTGCTTCATAGCCAGGCAGAGTCGGATCTTTTACCAGCATTTTGGCGTAGAGGTATTGCAGCCACTCGCGCTGAGTTCGGCCTTCGGTGAACTTGTCGTAAACCTCAGGCCCGAGACGACGCGCCACTTCGCTCATCATCTCGTAGATGCCTTTGCGCGCAAACTTCGCCGATGTCGCAGGCTGGATAAAAATCAGGTAACCCATGTTCCCGGCGTAATCATTTGGGATGATGTCTTCCTGTTCAACCGTCATAAGGTCAGGTAACAGAATGTCGGCGTATTTAGCCGACGAGGTCATGAAGTTTTCGAGCACGACGATCATTTCGCACTGTGTATCGTCCTGCAAAATATCGTGGGTTTTATTGATGTCAGAATGTTGGTTGGTAATAGTGTTACCGGCATAGTTCCAGATGAATTTGATGGGAACATCCAGTTTGTCTTTACCGCGCACGCCGTCGGCTTTTGCGGTCATTTCCGGGCCGCGCGCGATGGCATCAGTCCAGCTGAAACAGGAAATCTGAGTTTCTACCGGATTCTCCAGCACCGGCATACGTTCGATGGTGATGGTGTAGGTCGATTCACGTGCGCCGCTGTTGCCGCCGTTAATGCCGACGTTGCCGGTTAAAATCGGCAGCATAGCGATGGCGCGGGAGGTCAGTTCGCCGTTGGCCTGACGCTGCGGCCCCCAGCCTTGTGAAATGTAGGCCGGTTTGGTCTGCCCTATTTCACGCGCCAGTTTGACGATTCGGTCTGCCGGAATACCGGTGATGCGTGAAGCCCACTCCGGCGTCTTCGCTGTTGCATCCGCGCCCAGCCCGAGAAATAGGCTTTGTAATGACCGTTGGCTGGCGCATCCGCTGGTAACGTTTTTTCGTCGTAGCCCACACAGTGCGTATCAAGAAACGCCTGATCGACCATGTTTTCGGAAATCAATACATGCGCCAGACCTGCGACCAGCGCGGCATCAGTACCGGGACGAATAGGGATCCACTCATCTTCGCGACCCGCTGCCGTATCCGTATAGCGGGGATCGATGACGATCATTCGTGCATTGGAGCGCTCCCGGGCCTGTTCGAGATAGTAAGTAATGCCGCCGCCGCTCATCCGTGTTTCGGCCGGATTGTTACCAAAGAGCACCACCAGCTTGCTGTTTTCGATATCGGAGGTGCTGTTGCCGTCGTTGCTGCCGTAGGTATAGGGCATAGCGCAGGCAATCTGCGCGGTACTATAGGTGCCATAATGACTAAGGAAACCGCCGTAGCAGTTCATCAGGCGAGCGACCAGAGAGGCGTAAGGTGAAGAACGGGTGATATTGCCGCCGACCACGCCCGAGGTGTAGTTGATATACACCGCTTCGTTGCCGTATTTCGCGACGATTCGCTTGAGATTGTTGGCAATTTCGTCGAAGGCTTGTTCCCAACTAATAGGTTTGAATTTTCCTTCGCCGCGCTTGCCCACGCGTTTCATCGGATAATTCAGCCGTTCTGGGTGATTCATGCGGCGTCGCATTGAACGCCCACGCAAGCAGGCGCGGACCTGGTGATTACCATAGACATCGTCGCCGGTGTTGTCGGTTTCGACCCAATACACTTCATCATCACGCACGTGCATACGTAATGCGCAGCGGCTGCCACAGTTTACCGAACACGCGCCCCAGACCACTTTATCTTCAGGCTCTGATTGCTTTGTTTCACCTATGGCAGCGGCCAGCGCCGTACGGCCAAAGGGCAGCGAAACGCCGCCCGCAGCGATAGCCAGACCAGCCAGCGTCGAGGTTTTTATCAACGTCCGGCGGCTGAGTCCGCTTTGTTCAGCAGCGATTTCTGGTTTGATTTCCGACATAGTTCCGCTCCGGTAAGTGACTCCGCCATCCGTACCAGTGTTCACCGGCGTCATCAGACATTGACGAAGAGTTGAGCGGGCAGATATGCGCAGGATTGGGAGTATTCACTTACCCACTCAGAATGCATGGATATTACTCACGATGGGGTATGAAACTTTGTTTGCTATCAAAAAAGAAGGGATTGTCTGGAAGGCAACAGGAGAATTATCGATCAGCGCACGATTTTACCCATAAAAAAAGCGCCCGGAGGCGCTTTATCGCTATATTTTGGAATATATAACGGGATTAGCCGATATATTCTAAACCGCCCATGTAAGGACGCAGCACTTCAGGCACTTCGATACGGCCGTCTGCCTGCTGATAGTTTTCCAGCACAGCAACCAGAGTACGGCCAACAGCCAGACCAGAACCGTTCAGGGTATGAACCAGACGCGGTTTCTTCTCAGTTTTGCTGCGGCAACGCGCCTGCATACGACGTGCCTGGAAATCCCACATGTTTGAGCAGGAAGAGATTTCACGGTACGTATCCTGCGCCGGCAACCACACTTCCAGATCGTAGGTTTTGCTTGAACCGAAGCCCATATCACCCGTACAGAGCAGCATTTTGCGATACGGAAGATTCAGCAACTGAAGCACTTTCTCTGCATGGCCGGTCAGTTCTTCCAGCGCCTGCATGGAATCTTCAGGGCGAACAATCTGTACCATCTCGACTTTATCGAACTGGTGCATACGGATCAGGCCACGGGTATCACGACCGTAAGAACCCGCTTCGGAACGGAAGCATGGCGTATGTGCAGTCATCTTCAGTGGCAGCGATTCTTCTTCAAGAATTTCGTCACGCACCAGATTGGTCAGCGGTACTTCAGCCGTTGGGATCAGTGCATAGTTACTGCTGCCCGCTTCTTCATCCAGAGGCTTGGTGTGGAACAAATCTTCACCAAACTTCGGTAACTGACCTGTACCGTAGAGCGTCTCATGGTTAACCAGGTAAGGAACGTACGCTTCCAGATAACCATGCTGTTCGGTATGCAGATCCAACATGAACTGGGAAAGCGCGCGGTGCATGCGGGCGATTTGCCCTTTCATCACCACAAAACGAGAGCCCGTCAGTTTTACAGCAGCAGCGAAATCCAGACCGCCAGCCATTTCACCCAGCGACACATGATCGCGTACGGCAAAATCATACTGACGTGGAGTTCCCCAACGGCTCACTTCAAGATTGTCGTTTTCGTCTTTACCGGCAGGTACGGAATCATCTGGCAGGTTAGGAATGGCGGAAGCTATATCCCGGATTTCATTTTGCAATGCGTCCAGTTCAGCTTTCGCAGCATCCAGCTTCTCACCCAGCGTAGTCACTTCCTGACGCAGGGGTTCGATGTCTTCGCCACGGGCTTTAGCCTGACCGATAGTTTTCGATCGTGCGTTACGTTCAGCCTGGAGAGTTTCCGTTTCTACCTGCAAGACTTTGCGGCGCTCTTCCTGAGAACGCAGCTTTTCCACATCGAGTTTAAAACCTCTGCGAGCGAGTTTTTCTGCAACTGCGTCTAGCTCATTACGCAGCAGATTGGGATCGAGCATGCTAATCCTGTACGTGTCGTTATTGAATGTTAATTTGATGATGCACGCGGCTTTAAAAGGCAGCGTGTCAAAGAGTTATCAAGGTAACCTTACCGCAACGATAAAGTTAGCGGTAGCGTTTTGTCGGGCTATTTTGATCTTGTTCAGCAAGCCATGCCAGCTTTTCGCCGATCTTCCCTTCAAGGCCACGCGCGGTGGGATAATAATACTGCGTACGGGCCATTTCCGGTGGGAAATAATCTTCTCCGGCAGCGTAAGCATTCGGCTCATCGTGCGCATAGCGATATTCGGCACCCAGCCCCATTTCTTTCATGAGTTTGGTCGGCGCATTGCGTAAATGTTCCGGCACATCGAAATCGGATTTCTCGCGGGCATCGCGCATCGCCGCTTTAAATGCGCTATACACCGCATTACTTTTCGGCGCGCAGGCCAGATAAACGATGGCCTGAGCAATTGCACGCTCACCCTCCGCAGGTCCGACGCGGGTGAAACAGTCCCACGCGGCTATCGCCACCTGCATACCGCGCGGATCGGCATTGCCCACATCTTCTGACGCAATCGCCAGCAAACGGCGTGCGACATACAGTGGATCGCCACCGGCGGTAATAATCCGGGCATACCAGTACAGCGCCGCATCAGGGGATGAACCACGCACCGACTTGTGCAACGCGGAAATTAAATCGTAGAAGCGGTCACCTTTATTATCGAAACGCGCGCTGCGTTCACCGGCAATTTCCGTCAGCAGTTCCGGCGTTAATGTGCGATATCCCCTGGCGTCGATTTCAGCCATGTCCGCCATCATTTCAATGCTGTTCAGCGCACGGCGAGCATCGCCATTGACCAGCTCGGACAGCATACGGCGTGTTTCTGGCGGGACTCGGATTTTTTCATTGGCATAGCCGCGCTCTGCATTGGTCAGCGCCTGATCGATGACTTTTTCGATATCTTCAGCCGTCAGCGATTTGAGCAGATAAACACGGGCGCGGGACAACAATGCGGAGTTAAGTTCGAATGAAGGATTTTCGGTGGTCGCACCAATAAATGTAATTGTGCCATCTTCAATATGCGGCAGAAATGCGTCCTGCTGACTTTTGTTGAAGCGATGGACTTCGTCCACAAACAGAATGGTACGACGCCCGGCATCGCGGTTTTGGCGGGCGCGTTCAATCGCTTCACGGATTTCTTTGATGCCTGAGGTGACCGCCGAAATGCGCTCAACATCAGCATTGGCATAGCGGCCAATCAGTTCTGCCAGCGTCGTTTTTCCCGTGCCCGGTGGCCCCCACAAAATCATCGAATGCAACTGCCCTGCTTCAATCGCACGTGGCAAAGGCTTGTCCGGCGCTAAAAGATGCTGCTGACCGATATATTCTGCAAGAGTGACTGGCCGCATTCTTGCGGCCAGTGGCTGAAATTCATTATGGGAAAAATCGAGTGACATATTACTCAAAGGGACCTCACTGACGCTGGTCGTCCACCGTCACACCCTGTGGTGGCGTAAATTTAAATTTAGCATCGTCAACGGACGCATTTTGCTCGCCTTTAAGGGCATACGCACTTTTCTGGCCGTCCTGCTCAATCGCAGAGAAGCTCTTGATGGTGCCGGCTGGCGTAACGTTGATGGTGAACTGTTTCAGATTACCGGTGGCGGCTTTCGGCGTTAATTCGAAGTCATCGCCTTTCTGCTTCACGTTATATTTCGCCCAGTCACTGCTGTCGTTACGCGTGATCAACATAAACGGCGTGTTACCGGTGGCATTTTTCAGCCAGGTCGCCGTGACTTGCTCAACAAACGGGTTGTAGAACCACAGGGTTTTGCCGTCGGAAACCAGAATGCTTTCATCCGGCGTGGTCATGTGCCAGTTGAACAAATTAGGACGTTTCACCCACAGCTGGCCTTCGCCCTGCTGAACGGCAGCGCCGTCATCACTGGTGACGGTCTGAGTGAAGCTCGCATGGAAAGTATTCAGTTTACCCAGGCGTGATTTGAGATCGCTGCTGGCGTCCGCTAAAACGGAAGCGGAGGTAAATGCGGTCAGTAAACACCCTACCAATAACAATTTTTTCATTTTTATAATTACCTCAGAAATTCATAAACTTCAGACGATGCCTTTCACACAGGCAAAAGACGTATGGTGCGAACTCTATCCGAGGCTGAACGCCAGCGGTAGCTCAATCATCTGAAAAAACATTGTTTTACGCATCTTTGCACAAGGGCCGCATTCGCGACCCTGCTTAATATCAAATGTGCAAATCAGTCGTCATTTACTCGTGTGACGGTGGTGCCAGTACTTCCCGGTTGCCATTATGGCCCGGCGTGCTGACAATCCCCTGCGCTTCCATCTGTTCAACGATACGCGCTGCACGGTTGTAGCCGATGCGGAACTGTCGCTGTACACCGGAAATCGACGCACGACGTTTATCAACGACGAATGCCACAGCCTGATCGAACAACGCATCCAGCTCTTCGTCGTCCCCCAGACCCAGCCCGCCGCCTTCACCCTCTTCGCCACCGGAGAGGATACTTTCGATATACTTAGGACGACCGCGCGCTTTCCAGTCTTGCACGACAGCATGCACTTCCTGATCGCGCACAAACGCGCCGTGAACACGTACCGGAATCGAGGAGTTTGGCGCCATATAAAGCATATCCCCCATACCCAACAGGGATTCTGCACCGCCCTGATCGAGGATCGTACGGGAGTCAATTTTGCTCGACACGGTAAATGCAATTCGCGTCGGGATGTTGGCTTTGATCAGGCCAGTGATAACGTCAACAGACGGACGCTGCGTCGCCAGTACCAGATGGATCCCTGCTGCACGGGCTTTCTGCGCCAGTCGTGCAATCAGCTCTTCCACCTTTTTACCCACGGTCATCATCAGGTCAGCAAACTCATCCACCAGCACGACGATAAACGGTTCTTTACCGAGGAAGGGGGGTTCTGCTGCCATGCCATCGCCCGGCTTCCAGAACGGATCGGGGATCGGACGACCCATGGCTTCCGCTTCCTGAATACGTTCGTTATAGCCAGCCAGATTACGCACTCCCAGCGCCGACATCAGCTTATAACGACGTTCCATTTCACCGACACACCAGCGCAGCGCATTGGCGGCGTCTTTCATGTCAGTAACCACTTCGGTCAGCAGATGTGGAATGCCTTCGTATACCGACAACTCGAGCATTTTCGGGTCGATCATGATGAAGCGCACTTCTTCAGGCGTCGCTTTATACAACATACTGAGGATCATGGCGTTCACACCCACCGACTTACCGGAACCGGTTGTACCGGCTACCAGCAGGTGGGGCATTTTCGCCAGATCGGCCACTACAGGCTCGCCTGAAATATCCTTACCCAGCACGATAGTCAGCGGTGAAGGACTGTCTTTGAACTTCGCGCAGTCCAGCACTTCTCGCAAATACACGGTCTGACGCTTTTTGTTCGGTAATTCAAGGCCCACATAAGGTTTGCCAGGAATAACTTCCACTACGCGAACCGCAACGGCGGACAATGAGCGGGCAAGGTCACGCGACAGATTTGAAATTCGCGCAGCTTTGACACCCGGTGCCAGATCCAACTCGAAACGCGTGATGACCGGCCCCGGCAGTTTACCGACCACGTCGGCTTTGATGCGGTAATCGTTCAGACGCGCTTCAATCAGATTGCCCATTTGCTCAAGCGCGAACTCATCCACAGGCTCAGATTCAGCCGGTGGTGAAGTCAGTAAATCCAGCGAAGGTAATGGTGTCGTTGGTTTCACCAGCGGTTGTTCATGACGCATCAGGAACGGATGGATCAGGCTGTCCATATCCGGTTTAGCCAGTGAAGGTGCCTGACGCGGCGCTTCATATTCCTGTGCATGTTGCACAGGCTGAGGCGACTGCGGACGCTGATACGTTTGTTGTGCAAATTCTGCAGGCTGCGGTTCTTCCTCTGCCTGAGCAGGTAACGTAAACAGCGGTTCACTTGGCGTGTCGTCCACCAGATCGGCCATCGGTGAGAAGCTGAACGCATCGTGCTGACTGAGTTTCATCGCTGCAGCAGCGAAATCATCGGCCGCTGAAGTCTGTGTGTCCACCTGCGGACTCTGCGAATGATGATGCACAACCACGCCGCTGTGCGGCTCAACGTCCTGCTGATAGCGTGACTGCTCGCGTGCCGCAAAGGCATTACGCAATTCTGCTTCCTGCAAGGCGGCTTCATCGTCAGGCTCTTCTTGTGTGACAGACTCACCATAGCGCTGGTGCTGCTGATCGGAGAATGCCTGCCGCAATGCGGCTTCCTGCATCGCTTCTTGATCAGCCTGAGCTTGTTCATCCAGGTAAACAGGTTGGACAGAGGCGTTCTGCTGTGATGCGCTTTGTTCCTGTTCCTGCTGTTCAGCCAGGCGCTGAGAAGGCAACTTAATCCCGTAGGAAGCCAGCTCACGACGTGTCGGAATACGCACCGGATTCGGCCTCGGTAACTCCGGGCCAAAACCTTTTTTGATCTGCGGATTTTCATCACTGACTGCGCTGAATGCAGGCATGAAGGTGTTACCCGCAGAGGACGCGGCGGACTGCCCCGCCTGCGCCAGGCCCGTTGCCAGCGCAGCGGTCGCCGCCACGCTAGCCGCGTGCGCGCTGTCAGGCGTCGGAGAGCTGAAATCAAACGGTGAACGCGAAGTGTGTTCTGCCGCTGTCTGCCAGTTACCCATGCGCGGGCCGTCATCATCATTATGCTCTGCCCGCACCGGTGAAGGTGACTGCTGAACAGGCTGAGGATGGCGGGGTACCGGCGTTTCTTCAGGAATTTCGAAACTGTATAGCGGCGGTGCTGCCGTTTCCGGTGCCGAAGGCGGTGGCGCAATGTTCGCTACCGGCGGTTCTGCCGCGTAAGGATCGACGACGCCCGCAGGCGCTACCGGTGCAGATTCAACGACAACCGCAGCGGAAGGTGCCGCAGGCTGATGAACTGACGGCGCAGAGAGCAGTACATCATCGTCATCAACGTCAGATGGCGCAGCGTCGGCCGTTGACGCGATTGCGGCTGTCGTTACAGCAGCGGCAACCGGTGCCGCTTTCGCAACCGGTTTTTCAGCATCATCCTCTTCCAGTAACGGATCGTCATGCTCGTCGTAGTCGTAATCATCATCACGTCGGGAACGGTTGGTCACAATGTTGGTCACGCCAAGCACTGCCCCGCCAATCTTCTCTGCGATGGTCAGCCACGACCAGCCGGTAAACAGCGTCAGGCCAGCAGCCCAGACACAGAGCAGAACCAGCGTGGCGCCGACGTTATTGAAATAAGGCGTCATCGCCGTGCTCAGCAAGCTGCCGATCACCCCGCCGGAGGCGAAGTAATAGAGGTCATCGATATTGACCGACGCCAGACCACAAGACGTGACAATCAGCGCCAGCGTCCCGATAAGACGCAGCGACCAGGCAAAATAGTCGATGAAATCCTGATTATCACGCTGACGGAACGCCGCCCAGCACAGACACAGGATAATAGGGGGAATTGCGTAACCAAATACGCCAAATATGAAGAACAGCGTATCAGCCATCCAGGCCCCAACGCCACCACCCCAGTTATGAATAGGACCATGCCAGGCGGTTTGAGACCAGCTGGGATCCGAGGGGTTAAAACTCACCAGTGCTGCCATCAAGTACGCAGCAAAAATAGCTACCACAACCAGCAAAGCCTCCAGAATACGGCGGCCATTGCTCAGTCTTTTCAGGGTAACGTCTTTATCTTCTGTATATTCCTGGCTCAAGAAAGGCTCTCCAGGTTCCTGTGAACTGAGAAAAAGCAACAGCGCCGAGAGTTGACCCCGGCGCCATAGCTGTATAGATACACAGGAGTGTAGCTAAAAAAACAAGGTTTTGCACCTGACAATTACCGGGTCTTAATGACCAGGCGATTCGTCTGTTTCACTTCTTCCATTACCACATAGGTACGGGTGTCGTTCACACCAGGAAGACGAAGCAATGTCTCACCTAACAGCTTACGGTAAGCAGACATATCGGGTACGCGGGTTTTCAACAGGTAGTCGAAATCCCCTGAAACCAAATGACACTCCTGAATATCTTCGAGTTTTTGTACTGCCGCATTGAACTGCTCAAACACATCTGGCGCACCGCGGTTGAGGGTTATCTCAACAAATACCAGAAGCGATGCATCAAGATAATGCGGGTTAAGCAGTGCGGTATAACCATTAATGAAGCCCTGTCGTTCCAGACGACGAACGCGCTCCAGACATGGCGTTGGCGATAATCCCACACGTTTGGAAAGCTCGACGTTTGAAATCCGGCCATCCTTTTGAAGTTCGTTGAGGATGTTACGGTCAATACGGTCGAGATCTTTTCCCGGACGTTTTTTGTTGTCTACCATTATTATTGTCTCTCTGCTGTCCTTCCCTGCACCTGCCTACCCCAGCCAACTTCAATGTCTAAGGGTTGTCCCAAGCGAAGACCCGATTATTAAGGTTTACGCATCCAAAAGCCGCGTTGATCCCCTGTCATAAGGAACACGACCAAAACCGGACACTCAAAAGAAATAACTTTGTGGAATTAATAGATTGCGAACTGCCAATCTGATTCACCAAACCCTGCGGCAACAAAAAAATCAAACAGCAACACCAGAACGGATTGGGTAGCAGCCATTTGGATAAATTCAAGTCACTGACAGGCAGTTAATTTCTTCTTACCCTGATGTTTTCGCAAATGCACAGCGGATTGTCAAAGTAAAAGAAGCAAAATCAGAAGAACGTGCCAGATTGAAAAGCCAACGCCCCCTTTTTAGCTATGTTTTCTCTTTGAACAATAACAATTCAGTTTCACGCGTTATTACTGCCAAATCCTTACAACTTACCGTGATATGTGGCTAACTTGACGCGTTGTAGACAACATTCAACATGCCGTACAACTGAGACATGCTGGTTTTTTATGCTTACCATCAATCAGTTACCTGAGACATGGTCATGCGCGAAAACCTTTTTACGCGGGTTACGCAGTAAAAACTATCAGACAAATCGCTAACAACATCTGAGTTTACTTTTTTTAACACGCACTTTTCCCTACAATCCCTTTATCGCTAGTCCCCATCGCGGAGATAGATTGCCCATGAGTACGGTTAAACACAGTAAATTATTGATTTTAGGGTCCGGCCCGGCAGGTTACACCGCAGCGGTTTACGCAGCGCGCGCCAACCTGAATCCTGTATTGATTACCGGCGTGGAAAAAGGCGGTCAGCTGACCACCACCACAGAAGTGGAAAACTGGCCGGGTGATCCCGAAGGTCTGACCGGACCGGCGCTGATGGATCGCATGCATGAGCACGCCACCAAGTTCAACACCGAAATCATTTTCGACCATATCAACAAAGTAGATTTACAGAACCGTCCGTTCCGCCTTACCGGCGACAGTGGCGAGTACACCTGTGACGCCCTGATTATCGCCACTGGCGCATCCGCCCGCTATATCGGCCTTCCGTCTGAAGAAGCGTTCAAAGGCCGTGGCGTGTCTGCCTGTGCGACCTGCGACGGGTTCTTCTACCGTAATCAGAAAGTGGCGGTGGTCGGCGGCGGCAACACCGCAGTGGAAGAAGCGCTGTATCTGGCAAATATCGCGTCAGAAGTGCATCTGATCCACCGCCGCGACAGCTTCCGCGCTGAAAAAATTCTGGTTGACCGCCTCAATGATAAAGTCGCCAGCGGCAATATTGTGCTGCATACCCACAAAACGCTGAACGAAGTGGTTGGCGATCAAATGGGTGTGACTGGCGCGAGCCTCATGGACGTGCGCACCGACGAGAAATCTCAGGTAGACGTTGCAGGCGTGTTCATCGCTATCGGCCACAGTCCGAACACCGGCATTTTTGAAGGCCAGCTGGAGCTGAAAGATGGCTACATCAAAGTGCAGTCTGGTTCACACGGTAATGCCACGCAAACCAGCATTCCCGGCGTCTTTGCTGCGGGTGACGTGATGGACCATATTTACCGCCAGGCGATTACCTCCGCCGGCACCGGCTGTATGGCTGCGCTCGACGCAGAGCGTTATCTGGATGGCTTATCGCAAGCCCCGGATTTGTAATCCTCTTTTCAAAATCTTTTCTCCAATTATCCTGAATAATTCGAGTTGCAGTAAGGCGGCCACAGTGCCGCCTTTATATTTTCAGTTTTTGAACTCAGCATGTAACATGTTCAGCCTCCGAACCGGATAGCTGCGCAGACTGATGCCTGATGAATAAAACACGACAACAAGAACTTATCCGCTGGTTAAAACAACAAAGCTCACGCGCCAAAGGCTGGATCCGTCTGTCTATGATGCTGGGTTTACTTTCGGGTTTACTGATTCTGGCGCAGGCCTGGCTGATGGCCGGTCTGCTGCACAGCCTGATAATCCAGCACACCCCGCGTGAGGCGCTGCTGCAAAGTTTCCTGTTGATGGCGCTGACCTTTATTCTGCGAGCCGTCGTGACCTGGCTGCGTGAGCAGGTGGGCTTTATCTGCGGACGCATTATTCGTCAGGAGATGCGTAAGTTAGTCCTCGACCGTCTGGAAAAACTGGGGCCGGCGTGGATCCAGGGCAAACCGGCGGGCAGCTGGGCGAGCATCATTCTGGAACAAATCGAAGATATGCAGGATTATTATGCCCGCTATCTGCCGCAAATTGCCCTCGCGGGGATTATCCCACTGCTGATTCTGGTGAGCATTTTCCCGATTAACTGGGCGGCGGGCATGATCCTGCTGGTTACTGCACCACTTATTCCGGTGTTTATGGCGCTGGTCGGAATGGGCGCTGCCGATGCCAACCGCCGTAACTTTGTCGCGCTTGCACGTCTGAGCGGCAACTTCCTCGACAGCCTGCGCGGTCTCGATACTCTGCGTTTGTTCCATCGCGGTACGGCGGAAATCGAGCAGATCAAACGCTCCACCGAAAGTTTTCGCGCACGTACGATGGACGTGCTGCGTCTGGCATTTCTCTCTTCTGCCGTTCTGGAATTTTTCGCCTCAATTTCAATCGCCGTTGTGGCGGTGTACTTCGGTTTCTCATATCTCGGCGAACTGAATTTCGGCAGCTACGGTACGCCGGTTACCCTGTTTGCCGGTTTTCTGGTGCTGATCCTCGCGCCGGAGTTCTTCCAGCCACTGCGTGATTTGGGCGCGTTCTATCACGCCAAAGCGCAGGCAGTCGGTGCTGCGGAAAGTCTGGTGACCTTCCTGACCGTTGAAAGTGCTGAAATGGGCGACGGGAACCAGAGCTGGCCAAGGGGACAAAAAGTTTCGCTGCAAGCCCGCGATCTCATCATCCAGTCACCGCAGGGTAAAACGCTGGCCGGGCCGCTGACGTTCAACATTCAGGCCGGGCAACGTATTGCGATTGTCGGGCTGAGCGGTGCGGGGAAAAGCTCCCTGTTAAACGCCCTGCTCGGCTTCCTGCCCTATCAGGGATCACTCACCGCAGGCAGCATTGAGCTGAAATCGTTAGGCAATGACGCATGGCGTCAGCAACTGAGCTGGGTGGGTCAGAATCCCCATCTGCCGGAACAAACGCTGCGCGCCAATATTCTGCTCAATCAGCCGGATGTCAGTGAACAGCAACTTCAGTCAGCCATTGATCGCGCTTACGTGAGCGAATTTTTACCGCTGCTGCCGTTGGGTCTGGAAACGGAACTCGGCGACAGCGCAGCGCGTTTATCAGTCGGTCAGGCTCAGCGGGTTGCCGTTGCCCGCGCCCTGCTCTCGCCATGCGAATTACTGTTGCTGGATGAACCGACCGCCAGCCTCGATGCCCACAGCGAAAAGCGTGTGATGAGCGCGCTGAATGATGCATCAAAAGCGCAGACGTCGGTACTGGTGACCCATCAGCTGGAGGATACGCAGGACTACGATGAAATCTGGGTGATGGACCAGGGCCAGATTGCTGAACGCGGCAGCTATACGCAGCTGGTTGCTCAGGGCGGATTATTCGCCAGCCTGTTATCCCAGCGCAGTAAGGAGCTGTAATCATGAAAATTCTTCTGCCTTATCTCGCTCTGTATCGCCGTCACTGGTTCCGCCTGTCTTTGGGTGTGATTCTGGCCATCGTAACGCTGCTCGCCAGCATCGGCCTTCTGACACTCTCTGGTTGGTTCCTTGCGGCTTCTGCCGTCGCCGGTATCGCCGGTTTGTACACGTTCAACTACATGCTGCCCGCCGCCGGTGTACGCGGTGCAGCGATTTTCCGCACCGCAGGCCGTTACGCTGAACGTCTGGTCAGCCACGACGCGACCTTCCGCGTGCTGGCGCATTTGCGGGTGTTCACTTTCACCAAAATTATGCCGCTGTCGCCGGGCGGCATTGCGCGATTCCGTCAGGCCGATCTTCTGAACCGGCTGGTCGCCGACGTGGATACGCTGGATCACCTGTATCTGCGCGTCATCTCCCCGCTGGTCAGCGCGCTGGTAGTGATTGTTCTGGTGACCTTTGGCCTGAGCTTTCTTGACGTCAAACTCGCTCTGACACTCGGAGCGATTATGCTGGTTCTGATGCTACTCCTGCCGGTGATTTTCTACCGTGCGGGGAAACCTGCCGGACGGGAACTGACGGCCTTGCGCAGCGATTACCGCATGCAACTGACCTCGTGGTTAGAGGGGCAGTCCGAGCTGGTGGTATTTGGTGCGCAGCCGCGTTTTCGCCAGCAACTTGATGATATCGAACGCCGCTGGATGTTGCGCCAGCAGCAGCAGGCGAAACTGACAGGCCTGTCGCAGGCGATGGTGATTGCCGCCGCAGGTCTGACCGTGACGCTGATGTTGTGGCTGGCCGCAGGCGGTATCGGAACCATCGCACAACCCGGCGCGCTGATTGCGCTGTTCGTGTTTACGCCGCTGGCCGCTTTCGAAGCACTCGGGCCGGTTGCGGCAGCATTCCAGCACCTCGGGCAAGTTATCGCCTCTGCGCAGCGCGTCAGCCAGATCATCAGTCAGCCGGCCGACGTGACTTTCCCGTCACAGGGCCCTGTCGCCGCCAAACAGGTCAGCCTGTCGCTCACTAACGTGAATTTCACGTATCCGGGGCAGCCACTGCCGGTGCTGAAAAACATTACGCTGGAGATTGCCGCCGGGGAGCATGTTGCCCTGCTCGGCCAGACCGGCTGTGGGAAATCTACTCTGCTGCAATTGCTGACGCGCGGCTGGGATATCAACAGCGGCGCACTGAGCATTAACGGTCATGCAATCGCAGATTATGATGAGGCCACGCTGCGCCAGATGATCACCGTGGTCAGCCAGCGTGTTCATATCTTCAACACCACGCTGCGTGAAAACCTGCGCATGGCCTCGACGCAACGCTCTGATGAGCAGATTGCCGACGCGCTGAAACAGGTGGATCTGCACGTTCTTCTCGAAGGCGAAGGCCTGAACGCCTGGCTGGGTGAAGGCGGACGTCAACTGTCCGGCGGCGAACAGCGCCGCCTGGGTCTGGCGCGTGCCCTGCTGCATGATGCTCCGTTGTGGTTGCTCGATGAACCGACCGAAGGGCTGGATGCAGAAACGGAACACCATATTTTGGCGCTGTTGCACAAGTATTGTGAAAATAAAACGCTACTCTTAGTCACGCACCGTTTACACGGTCTCGATAACCTCGACAGGATTTGCGTGATGGAGGAAGGCGAGATTGTCGAACAAGGCGATCATCAGACCTTAGCCGCTGCACAAGGCCGGTACACGCGTTTTCTTGCGCGTACCTGAAAGTCTGCCCATGAATGATGTGGCGGCCCGTGAGTCGCCGGATAAGGAGATCTATGCGGTTAGTTAAGCTTGAGGCCAGTTCTGTTCATTTTCCGGATCCTGACACTGCATTGCAGGATCCCAACGGCCTGCTGGCTATTGGTGGCGATCTGACGTCGCCGCGCCTGCTTTCCGCTTATCAGCACGGGATTTTCCCCTGGTTTGAACCCGGCGAAATGATCCTCTGGTGGTCACCCGATCCGCGGGCTATTCTCGTGCCCGAAGAGCGCCATATCAGCCGCAGCTTACAGAAATTTATGCGTAAAATGCTTTTCCGTTTTACCCTCAATCGCTGCTTTGAACAGGTGATCCACGCCTGTGCAATTGAACGGGAAGATGGCACCTGGATCGGGCCGCTGGTTCAGCGCGGTTATCAGGAATTGCACGAAGCCGGACACGCCCATTCACTTGAAGTCTGGGAAGGCGATGAGCTGGTCGGCGGTTTGTACGGTGTTTCCGTTGGCGGGCTATTTTGCGGCGAGTCCATGTTTAGCCGCCGTGAAAATGCCTCAAAGTGCGCGCTGATGATGTTTTGCCAACATTTTTCCCGCAATGGTGGAGAACTGATTGACTGTCAGGTGCTCAACCCTCACACTGCGTCGCTGGGTGCGAGAGAGATCCCCCGCCGCCAATTTTTGCAGCAGTTATCCGAACTTTCGCAACGCGCGTTAGCGCCGGATTGCTGGTTGCCACAAGACTTATCCCCACATGATGAAGACCTGCCGGTGTTCCCGAAGGATAGGGAATAGGTGCGGTCATGAACCATACTTCTTTACATAATGTGGGTTTTTCGGCATTATCTTGCCGGTTAAAAACTATGGTAGTTAGACCTAGAGGATTCGATGGCCAAAGAAGACAACATTGAAATGCAGGGCACCGTACTTGATACGCTGCCAAACACTATGTTCCGCGTAGAATTAGAAAACGGACACGTAGTTACCGCACACATCTCCGGTAAAATGCGTAAGAACTATATCCGCATCCTGACGGGCGACAAAGTCACTGTAGAGCTGACCCCGTACGACCTGAGCAAAGGCCGCATTGTCTTCCGTAGCCGCTAATAAACGGCTCACTCATCGCTGATTTTCCGGCGATACCTGAGGATACCCTCTTCGCCCTTCCTGCAGTTGCAAGGGCGTTTTGTGGTATCCGCAATTCGGCATTTAGTTTCATTATCCTTTCTGCTTATTCCTCATTAACTCACGTTTCATAAAGAATTTTCAGAAAGAAAAAAGGCGATGTTTTCACATCGCCTTTTGTTTGCCTGAAGCTTTTCAGCTTATCTCAGCAGCGGATCAATGCACCGCGCCTTCCGGCTTTTTCTTCTGCGCACTCATGAAGTGGTAAGTCAGCTTATCGGCTTCCTTATCCAGCGCTACCGAGACCGAACCGCCATCCACCAGTGAACCAAACAGCAGCTCGTTGGCGAGAGGTTTTTTCAGGTTTTCCTGCACGATACGTGTCATCGGACGCGCACCCATCGCACGGTCATAGCCTTTCACGGTCAGCCAGTCGCGGGCTTCATCGCTGACTTCCAGCGAAACGCCTTTGGCATCCAGTTGCGCCTGCAGTTCGACGATAAACTTGTCGACCACCAGTTGGATAACTTCCGTAGACAGATGGTTAAACCAGATCACATTGTCCAGACGGTTACGGAACTCTGGCGTAAACACTTTCTTGATCTCTTCCATAGCGTCAGGGCTGTTGTCCTGATGAATGAGGCCAATGGATTTACGTTCGGTTTCACGCACACCGGCGTTGGTGGTCATGACCAGAATCACGTTACGGAAATCGGCTTTGCGCCCGTTGTTATCGGTCAGCGTACCGTTGTCCATGACCTGTAACAGCAGGTTAAAGACATCCGGGTGCGCTTTCTCGATTTCATCGAGCAGCACAACGGAGTGAGGATGTTTCAATACCGCATCCGTCAGCAAACCGCCCTGATCAAAACCGACATAGCCAGGAGGCGCACCGATCAAACGACTGACCGTATGACGCTCCATGTATTCCGACATATCAAAGCGCAGCAGTTCGATATCCAGCGCTTTGGCCAGTTGTACCGTGACTTCGGTTTTACCCACACCGGTAGGACCTGCGAACAGGAACGAACCGACCGGCTTGCGATCCTGACCCAGACCTGCGCGGCTCATTTTGATCGCTTCTGTCAGCGCTTCAATGGCAGGATCCTGCCCGAAGACCAGCATTTTCAGGCGGTCGCCCAGATTTTTCAGCACATCGCGATCGGTCGCAGACACGGTTTTTTCCGGAATGCGGGCGATACGCGCCACCACACTTTCGATATCGCTGACGTTAACGGTTTTCTTGCGTTTGCTGACCGGCATTAACCGGCTGCGCGCGCCCGCTTCATCTATGACGTCGATAGCTTTGTCCGGCAGATGACGGTCGTTGATATACTTGACCGACAGCTCCACCGCAGCACGCACCGCTTTCGCGGTATAACGGACATCATGGTGTGCTTCATATTTGGTTTTCAGGCCATTGATGATCTGCACGGTTTCTTCGACGGTTGGCTCAACAATATCGATTTTCTGGAAGCGACGCGCAAGAGCACGGTCTTTTTCAAAGATATTGCTAAATTCCTGATACGTCGTGGAACCGATCACCCGGATCTTGCCGCTCGACAGCAACGGTTTGATCAGGTTTGCCGCATCGACCTGACCACCGGACGCCGCACCGGCACCGATAATCGTGTGGATTTCATCAATAAACAGGATGCTGTTCTTATCCTGCTCAAGCTGTTTCAGCAGTGATTTGAAACGTTTTTCGAAATCACCACGGTATTTAGTGCCCGCCAGCAGCGAACCGATATCCAGAGAATACAGGGTGCAGTCGGCCATCACTTCCGGCACGTCGCCCTGTTCGATTCGCCATGCCAGACCTTCAGCAATCGCGGTCTTCCCGACGCCGGATTCGCCCACCAGAAGCGGGTTGTTTTTGCGGCGACGGCAGAGCACCTGAATGGCGCGCTCCAGTTCTTTGTCACGGCCAATCAGCGGATCAATGCCACCAACACGCGCTAACTGGTTAAGATTAGTGGTGAAGTTCTCCATACGATCTTCCCCCGCCGACTGCTCTTCGTTAACTGGGTTTTCCGCATTGTTTGGCGCCTGGCTGCCCGATTCATCTTTACGGGTGCCGTGCGAGATAAAGTTCACCACATCAAGGCGGCTGACATCATGTTTGCGCAGGAGATAGGCGGCCTGAGATTCCTGTTCGCTGAAAATCGCGACCAGAACGTTGGCGCCGGACACTTCGCTGCGGCCAGAAGATTGCACGTGGAATACCGCACGTTGCAGAACGCGCTGGAAACTCAGCGTAGGCTGGGTGTCACGTTCCTCTTCACTGGTGGGTAAGGTGGGTGTGGTTTGCTCGATGAAGGCTTCCAGCTCCTGGCGTAACGCCACCAGATCAACTGTACAAGCTTCAAGCGCTTCACGGGCAGCAGGGTTGCTGAGCAAAGCCAGCAACAGGTGCTCCACGGTCATAAACTCATGCCGGTGCTCACGGGCTCTTGCGAAAGCCATGTTGAGACTGAGTTCAAGTTCTTGATTGAGCATAGGCACCTCCCAAATAGATTGCCTTAATCAGGCTTTTTCCAGCGTACACAGCAACGGATGCTCATTCTCCTTGGCGTACTCATTGACGTGTGCGACCTTGGTTTCGGCGACTTCGGCGGTATAAACGCCGCAAATTGCTTTGCCTCTATAGTGCACCTGGAGCATCAGTTGCGTTGCACGTTCAATATCATAAGAAAAGAACTTTTGCAGAACGTCAATCACAAATTCCATTGGAGTGTAATCGTCGTTGTTTAATATAACTTTATACATAGATGGCGGTTTTACCTCATCCTTTTGCTTATTCGCCGTCAAATGTTCAAAATTTAGCCAGTCTTGTTTGTCGCCCATTGCCTGCTCATCACCTGTAAAGATCGTATTGGATGCTAAATACCTGACGTGAAAGCGTTCTGCGGGGCTTCACCAGGTTATTTCCCCATTTTACCATCTCTTGCATCACGGCGCCGCTGCACAAAATGTCCTCTTTGCCATCAGCCCCGTTGGCATAAATTTAACAAAATATGTCAATAGCGTTACCTGCTTCAAAGTTTGGTTATCTGATCCCTGATGGCAAATGCCGTTCCCTTGATCTCTAACCCGATTCCACTAGAGTGTAAATTCGTGAGTTGGACGTCTTTTGAGCAGGCTTTTTCCGCCGCGTTCTCACCTTCCCGCTCACTCAACTGGCTTTAAACTCTTTACTACCAGACTAGCCATAAGAGGGATGGAGAAGCATGCTGACGGGTACTGTTAAATGGTTCAATAATGCTAAAGGCTTTGGCTTCATCTGCCCGGAAAATGGCGGTGAAGACATTTTTGCCCACTACTCCACGATTCAGATGGAGGGTTACAGAACGTTAAAGGCAGGCCAGCAGGTCAACTTTGATGTTCATGAAGGCCCAAAGGGGAATCATGCCAGCCTCATTATTCCAGTGGAAAGTGAAGCGGTCGCCTGACCGGTTCTGTTCTGTCCGTTTGATTAAAAGCCAATGCCGGTCATTCTCTGACTGGCATTTTTTATTTATGGGGGAGAATGCCTCAGGCTTCAAGTCCTCAGTGCAAATTAAAGTACATTTTTTAGACACCGATTGCTAAGACACGACACAAAACAAATTAAATCTAAACACAATCTCAACAAATCCCGTTCATTCCCTTCATAATTTTGCCCGTTGCACACCTGTTTATTGTTGGCCTGTTGAAATAGCCGTTATTGAAATCCGGCCCGATATAACAGGTAAATACCATGACGACATTCAGTTACCCTTGCGAAGAAAAGGCTCCTCTTTCCGGCCTTCAGTTAATGACGGCGTTACTTTCCAAACGCCTGGTGCCTGGACCGTCATGGAAATTGCCGCGCTACCGGTTTAAATTTCTGTTCCGCGCGCTGACCCAACCGCGCCGCACTTTTAGCCTGCTGGATTATCTGGCCCATCACCCGCAACGCGATGAGATCCTGACGGCGCAGCCGAGTCTGCCGTGCAAATTGCATCGCGTTTATCAGGCATCCAATATCACGCCAGAAGAAGCGATGAAGCGCATCACCGATCACTACGACATGATTGGCCACTGCCTGCCGGAGGCAATTAACCACGGTTATCTGAATAAAAAACCGATGGCGATAGCTACCCTGACCGGCAAGGAAGAGCAGCGTTACGCGATCACTTTTAACTCCGTCAGCCGTCTTGATAAAGAAGGCGAAGCCACGCTGACCTTTAACAATCCGCAGGGCGAGCCGATCGCCATAGTGACTTTCTCTTTCATTTATTATCAGGGCCAGCCAACGTTGTTCATCGGCGCACTTCAGGGCCCGAAAGCGCAGGTCGATCATCAGGAAATCCAGAAAGCGACCAAAGCCTGCCACGGTTTGTTCCCGAAACGTCTGGTGATTGAAGCGTTGACCACGCTGGCGGATCTGGCGGGCATGACGCAGATTGTCGCGGTGGGAAACCACACGCACATCTATGAAAACCCGCGTTACAAAAAGCGTAAAGGCATGGTATTTGCCGATTACGACAGTTTCTGGGAAACGATGGAGGCGAAACAGGGCGAAGACGGGTATTTCCATCTGCCGCGCCAGATAGCCCACCGTCCGCTGGAAGAGATCGCCAGTAAACGTCGCGCAGAATACCGCCGCCGTTACCAGCTGTTAGACGATTTGGAAAGCCAGATCCGCCAGACATTTTCCAGCGGACATGGTCATCAGGTCGTCGTTGAAGAGAGCCGCGCAGCCTAATCCGCGCGGCCGCGCGCCAGCCAGGCGACGCGGGAAAACATTTGCCTCAGCAGCGGAGGGATCGAGGAGATCCCTCGCAGCGACGCTGACTGCGCGACGTCAATCGCGAGATCCGGCTTCGAGCTGCGATGAATAGCTTTATCGATCACTCTTCTCGGCGACATCGGCACGTTCTCCGGTATCGCCGAATGTTTGCGGTACACGTCTTCGAACCCTTCGCGATACAAGAAATATTCAATGTCCTGAGTCGGCAGCGAGGTCAGCCGGTAGCGCAGATTGTCATCGTGATTATCCACGTTAGCCGTCACCGTTGCCGCATACTTGCGCCCCGCTTCGTCGCCGTCCACCAGCACGTGCCATTCAATGCCCATCTGCCGGGCAAAACGCAGCAACGGCTTCAGCCCGCACTGGGCAAATTCGATGACCTTGATCCCTTCCGACTCAAAATGATAACCACACTGGCGCGCCAGCTGATTGAGCAGCCAGACTTCGGTTTCGCCTTCCACCAGCAGCCAGCAGCGGGCAAATAAAGAGGACGGGCGATTAAAGCGGATATGAAACGCGATCCGACGACTGTCTTCCATACTCAACCCTTCCGGGCCGATGGCATACGCTGCGACGCGCGACGATTCGCGCACCAGACGACAAATTTGCTCGACCGGCACCAGCGACAGCAAGTCGCCGGAGTTGGTGGTGGTAATGCGCTGTAAAGGTAATTGATCGAGCAGTCCCCACGCGACCGACAGCATAATCGGGTGCAAGCGGGTTTCGGGGTCTTCGATCAGTAAAAGTGGCCGCGCATCCGGATGCAGCACCACCGAACCTTTCGCCTGCAACAGCGTGGAGAACATCCCAAGCAGCATCACGCGCATGCTGCGGCTGTTGGGCTCGGCAATCATCCGGTTGATATTATCCAGCGAACGCCACGCCCTTCGGCTTTCGGCGCGGCCATGACGCTTCTGCTGCCACGGCGCACTGTTGGATGTCCCCTGCTCGGCGAAGTAGTGCTCCAGCAACTGCTGCATGGCCGAAAGCCCGCTGCGCAGTTCGCTGTTGGTCAACGATTGCGGGTTATGCACCAGTCCGCGCGTCAGCTCATCCAGCTGCTGCGCCAGCTGTTCGTTATTGGCAGAAAGCCGTGGCGCCAGCGTTTCGCTGCGCAGACGGCGGATAAAGCGGGCGTCGCGCAGGCGTAAAACCGGATTGAGGCGGATCAGCGCCTGCGCCAGTGGATCGATGGTGGTCAGATTCAGCGGCTGCCCGCTGGAGGAGAGGAAACTGCGCAGCGTCATCACGCTGCCGTCATCGTCCAGCTCGCCTTCGAGCCGGTAATAAATGCGGTTAAGGCGGTCGGGGCATTTCACCCACAGCGGCGACAGCGTATTGAAGCGCGGCGACATGTGGTGTCCGGGCTGATTTTCACAAAAAGTAAACACGATGTGCAAATACTGTGATTTAGATTCTTTTTCTCCTGCCGGAAAATAGAAATCTTCTTCTTTAAAACAGTACAGTTTCGGGTCAGGGGCGAGCAGCAGCGTCAGGGCATCCAGCAGGCTGGATTTACCCCAGGCGTTTTCCCCAATCAAAACGGTGTTGGTGAGAAAGGATTCGTTCTGCCCCTGATGCGCGGAGCCGGTAATCGATGCGCCACGTTGCGCGGGCTGAGTCAGTGTCAGAGACAGCCGGTTGATGCCGCGAAAACCGACAATATCAATATGTTCCAGATACATCAGACGCCTCCTGTGCGCTCATTACCTTCCTGAGCATGGCGTGAAAAAACGGTTCCCGTCAAGGCTGCCCGCGGATCTCTGTGTAGCGAAGCTGCTTTACAGTCAGATAACTTTTGGTTAGCGTGACGGGCGGTATTTTCTGTGCCGCGCTCCTCTCATGGAACCTCACTTTTCAGGGATTTTTACCTCATGTATTCCGGCCTGTTAATTATTCTTTTGCCGCTGATCGTCGGTTACCTTATTCCGGTCAAAAACCGGTCGTTGCTGCACATTGTTAACCAGATGCTGAGCTGGATGGTGTACGTCATTCTGTTCATTATGGGCATCAGCCTGGCCTTCCTGGATAATCTCAGCACCAATTTACTGCTGATTTTCAAATACGCCACCGTCTGTTTCCTGTGTATCTTCGTGATGAACTACGCCGCACTGTGGCTGCTCGAACGTCGCCGTCCCTGGAAGACCCAGTTTAAACAGGAAAAACTACCGTCGCGTTTACACATGGCGCTTGAGTCACTTAAATTGTGCGGCGTAGTGATTGGCGGCTTCGCGCTCGGTCTGACGGAGTGGCATTGGCTGACCTTCGCCTCACAGGCCAGCGAAATCGCACTGCTGTTCCTGCTGGCGCTGGTGGGCATTCAGCTACGTAACAGCAGTATGACGCTACGCCAGATCATCCTGAATCGTCGCGGCATTATCGTCGCGTTGGTGGTGGCGTTAAGCGCTTTGATTGGCGGGGCGGTTGCCGCACTGCTTCTCGGCTTGCCGTTGAAAACCGGGCTGGCGCTGGCCTCCGGTTACGGCTGGTATTCGCTTTCCGGTATCGTGCTGACTGACTCGTTCGGGCCGGTCATTGGCAGCGCGGCGTTCTTTAACGATCTGGCGCGCGAACTCTGCGCCATCATGCTGATCCCGACCTTAGTGCGCAGCAGCCGTTCCACCGCGCTCGGCCTGTGCGGCGCGACGTCCATGGACTTCACTCTGCCGGTCTTACAGCGCAGCGGCGGGCTGGACATGGTACCGCCTGCGGTCGTTCACGGCTTCGTACTCAGCCTGTTATCTCCGGTGCTGATGGCCTTTTTCTCCGCCTGATGCCCTGCCTTCCCGCGGCATTTTGCGGCGGGAACCTCCCTTTTCAGCCCAGCCAAAAACTTGCGATAAATCAACTCCACCTCACATTGTCTTAAAAATGCTTCATTTCTTCGCCTGCCGGTCTTAGTCTTATTTTAAAACAAGCATTTCAAATGCAACTTTAAAAAAGGACCTAAAAATGTTTTGTGTGCAATGTGAACAAACAGTCCGTACCCCGGCGGGCAATGGCTGCGCGTATGCGCAGGGAATGTGCGGAAAAACGGCAGAAACCTCTGATTTACAAGACTTACTGGTAGCCGTGCTTCAGGGCTTGTCAGCCTGGACGCTGACGGCGCGTGGTTACGGCATCGTCGATGAAGAGATCGACAGCTTCGCCCCGCGCGCCTTTTTCTCCACGCTGACTAACGTTAATTTCGACTCAGACCGTATCGTCGGTTACGCCCGTGACGCGATTATCCATCGCGAATCTTTACGGGTGCGCTGCCGCCTGATGGATCCTGAAATCTCCGTCGATCATCCGCTGGCCGCACTGGAACTGGTCAGCAACAGTCTGAGCGATTTGCAACAGCAGGCGCAGCAGTTTGCGCTGAACGACGACAAAGCGCGCGTGGGCGACGACATTCACGGCCTGCGGATGTTGTGTCTTTACGGCCTGAAGGGCGCGGCGGCCTACATGGAACACGCGCACGTCCTCGGCCAGGCGGACGTGGCGATTTACGCAGAATATCACCGCCTGATGGCGTGGCTCGGCACCCAACCGGCGGACATGGGCGAGCTGCTGGACAACGCCATGGCTATCGGCAAGATGAATTTCAGCGTGATGGCTATTCTGGATAAAGGCGAAACTGACGCTTACGGACACCCGCAGCCGACCTCCGTGAATGTCCGTCCGCTGGCAGGCAAGGCGATTCTGATTTCCGGCCACGACCTGAAAGATCTGCAGATGCTGCTCGAGCAAACCGCCGGTACGGGTATTAACATTTACACCCACGGCGAAATGCTGCCTGCACACGGCTACCCAGAGCTGAAAAAGTATCCGCATCTGGCCGGAAACTACGGCAGCGGCTGGCAAAATCAGCAGGTGGAATTTGCGAAATTCCCCGGTCCGGTAGTGATGACCTCCAACTGCATTATCGACCCCAACGTCGGCAATTATGGCGACCGCATCTGGACCCGCAGTATCGTCGGCTGGCCGGGTGTACAGCATCTCGAAGGGGAAGATTTCGCGGCGGTTATCGCCCAGGCGTTGCAGTTGCCGGGTTTTCGTTACAGTGAAATTGAGCAGGAAATTACCGTCGGCTTTGGCCGCCAGACCTTACTTAGCGCGGCGGATACGGTCATTGATCTCGTCGCCGCCAAAAAACTGCGCCACATCTTCCTCATTGGCGGATGCGATGGCAGCCGCAGCGAGCGCAGTTATTTCACCGATCTGGCAGTCAGCGTGCCGAAAGATTGCCTGATCATGACGCTGGCCTGCGGCAAATACCGTTTCAACAAACTGGACTTCGGCACCATTGAAGGGCTGCCGCGTCTGCTGGACGTCGGCCAGTGTAACGATGCTTATTCCGCCATTATTCTGGCGGTGAATCTGGCAGAAAAACTGGGGTGTGGCGTAAATGAGCTGCCGCTGAGTCTGGTCCTGTCGTGGTTTGAGCAAAAAGCCATTGTGATCCTGCTGACCCTGCTGTCGCTGGGCGTGAAGAATATCGCCACCGGCCCGACCGCGCCCGCCTTCCTCACCGATAATCTGCTGGCAGTGCTGAATGAGAAATTCGGTCTGCGGGCGATCACCTCGGTGGAGCAGGATTTGCACACTATGCTGGCGGAGTAAACCACGATGAACTTTCCGTTATTTCCCGATCAGCCGACTGCGCTGTGTCAGAACCGGATGCAGGTGCATTCCGTCACGCAGGAAACGCCTGATGTGTGGACGATTTCGCTCCTCACTCATGACGTTTATGACTATCGCCCGGGCCAGTTTGCGCTGGTGAATATTGGCCAGCGCGGCGACGTGCAGCGGGCGTATACACTTTCCTCCACGCCTGGCCTCAGCCCGTTTATTCAGCTGACAGTGCGACGCATCAGCGGTGGCAGCGGTTCCGGCTGGCTGACGCAGCAATTGAAAACGGGCGACTATGTCTGGCTTTCAGACGCACAGGGTGAATTTACCTGCGACACCGCACAACCGCTGTTGCTGCTCGCCGCAGGCTGCGGCGTGACGCCAGTGATGTCCATTGCGCGCGACGTGCTGGCGAACTGCCCGGCGCAAAACGTACACGTCTTTTACAGTGTACGCAGCCCGCAGGATGTGATTTTCGCTGCCGAATGGCAACGGCTGGACGCGCAGTATCCACAGCTGAAACTGATCATTTTGGCAGAGCAGGATGCGCTGCCGGGCCAGATCGCCGGGCGTCTGAGTCAGGATCTCCTGCAAAGTCAGGTGCCGGACATCCGCTCACGGCGTGTGATGATTTGCGGCCCTGCGCCGTATATGACGCTGGCCGGAAACTGGACGGCGGAGCTGGGCGCTGCGACGGAAAATATCGTCAAAGAACAGTTTCAGGCAATAGAAATGGACGTATCAGATGAAAGGACTCTGACGCTGACCCGCCTGACGCCGCTGGCCAATTATCGTGTTGCCGTCGGCACTACGTTGCTGGCAGCCATGGAGCAACACAAGCTGCCGGTAACCGCAGCCTGTCGCGCCGGTGTCTGCGGGAGCTGCAAAACCCGCGTACTCAGCGGTGATTATCAGACCACCAGCCGCATGACGCTGACTGACGAAGAAGTCGCACAGGGTTATGTGCTGGCCTGCAGCTGTCAGCTTCAGGGCGACGTCACTCTCGCCTGATCCCCGCAAGCCCCTGCCCGCTCATGACTTTTTACAGTCTGTGCGGGCATATTTACAAATCTTCACCCCCCTCCTCTGCCTAATTTTGTATGGTTTAACCTCTGTCATTCACCGCGAAAATGTCACCGCGAATTCATGGACTATGATTAACGCATTCATTTTTGATGATTAACTGAGGGAACACAGAATGAAAGAGAGCGTAGCGTCTTATTTAGCCAAAACTTTGGAAGCCGCAGGCGTAAAACGCATCTGGGGCGTCACCGGGGATTCACTCAACGGGTTAAGCGACAGCCTCAACCGCATGGGAACTATCGAATGGCTGGGCACGCGCCATGAAGAAGTCGCCGCATTTGCCGCCGGCGCCGAAGCACAGATCACCGGTGAACTGGCGGTCTGCGCCGGATCCTGCGGGCCGGGTAACCTGCATCTGATCAACGGCCTGTTTGACTGCCACCGCAATCACGTACCGGTGGTGGCGATTGCCGCCCACATTCCATCCAGCGAAATCGGCAGCGGATATTTTCAGGAAACCCATCCGACCGAACTTTTCCGCGAATGCAGCCACTATTGTGAAATGGTGACCAACCCCGAACAGCTGCCGCAGGTGCTGGCTATTGCCATGCGCAAAGCGATCCTTAACCGTGGGGTGTCGGTGATTGTGTTACCAGGCGACGTGGCGCTGAAACCGGCGCCAGAAGATGCCAAAATCGGCTGGTACCCGCCGGTGCTGCCGCGAGTTATCCCGCAGCCCACCGAACTTGAAAAACTGGCGGAACTGCTGAACGGCGCCACTAATATCACCATGATGTGCGGCAGCGGCTGCGCAGGTGCACACGATGAAGTGATCCGTCTGGCAGAAACACTGAAAGCGCCGGTCGTTCATGCGCTGCGTGGCAAAGAACATATCGAATGGGATAACCCTTACAGCGTCGGCATGACCGGGCTGATTGGTTTCTCCTCCGGTTTCCACGCCATGATGAATGCCGACACGCTGATCCTGCTCGGCACGCAGTTCCCGTATCGCGCGTTTTATCCGACCGACGCCAAAATCATCCAGATCGACATTAATCCCGGCAGCATCGGTTCGCATTGTCACGTTGATATGGCGCTGGTGGGCGATATTAAATCCACCCTCACTGCGCTCCTGCCGCAGCTGCAACCGAAAAGCGAACGCAAGTTCCTCGACAAAGCGCTTAAACATTACGAGGAAGCGCGTAAGGATCTCGATTCGCTGGCGACGCCAAACGACAAGCAGGCGATCCATCCGCAATATCTGGCACAGCAAATCAGCCGGTTTGCCGCGTCCGATGCCGTATTTACCTGCGACGTCGGCACCCCTACTGTCTGGGCGTGCCGGTATCTGCAAATGAACGGTCAGCGCCGTCTGCTCGGATCGTTTAACCACGGCTCGATGGCCAACGCCATGCCACAGGCGATTGGCGCGCAGGCTGTCGACCGCTCACGTCAGGTAGTGGCGCTGTGCGGTGACGGTGGTTTCTCCATGCTGATGGGGGATTTCCTGACGCTGGCACAGCAAAAACTGCCGGTGAAAATCGTCATTTTCAACAACAGCGTACTGGGATTTGTGGCGATGGAAATGAAAGCCGGTGGCTACCTGACCGACGGCACCGAGCTGAAAAATCCGAATTTCGCCGCCATGGCCGAAGCTGCGGGTATCAAAGGGATCCGCGTGGAGAAAGCCTCTGACGTTGATGCTGCCTTGCAGGACGCCTTCGCCTACGAAGGGCCAGTGCTGGTGGATGTCGTCACCGCTACCGAAGAACTGGCGATGCCGCCGCAAATCAAATTTGAGCAGGCCAAAGGCTTCAGCCTTTACATGCTGCGCGCGGTGATAAGCGGCCGGGGTGACGAAGTCGTCGAACTGGCAAAAACCAACTGGCTGCGATAACCCCGACGGGGCTATAGTGGAGAATCAGGCGGGCGTTTGTCGCTCGCCTTTTCCTGCACTTAACATTCATCCAGCAGAAGGAAGCCGACGTTGATCGATTTACGCAGTGATACCGTAACCCGCCCCAGTGAAGCTATGCGTCAGGCGATGGCCCGCGCTGAAGTCGGCGATGATGTCTACGGCGATGACCCGACGGTAAATGCTTTACAGGACATGGCGGCAAAACTGTGTGGTAAAGAAGCTGCGCTGTTTTTACCCACCGGCACCCAGGCCAATCTGGTGGCATTACTGACTCACTGTCAGCGCGGCGAAGAATATATCGTCGGCCAGAAAGCCCATAATTACATGTATGAAGCCGGTGGCGCTGCGGTGCTCGGCAGCATTCAGCCACAGCCGCTGGATATGGCCGCCGACGGTTCCATTCCGCTGGACAAAATCGCCGCCGCCATTAAACCCGATGATATTCATTTCGCCCGCACCCGCCTGCTGAGCCTTGAAAACACGCACAGCGGCAAAGTGCTTCCGCTCGATTATCTGCAAAAAGCCTACGCGTTCACCCGCGAAAAAGGGCTGGCGCTGCATATCGACGGTGCGCGCATCATGAATGCCGCCGTGGCTCAGGGCGTTGAGCTTTGCGAAATCACCCAATACTGCGATACCCTGACCATCTGTCTTTCCAAAGGTCTGGGCGCACCGATAGGCTCACTGCTGGTCGGCAGCAAAGAATATATTCACCGCGCTAACCGCTGGCGCAAAATGACCGGTGGCGGCATGCGTCAGTCAGGCATTCTGGCCGCTGCGGCCATTTATGCGCTGGAAAATAACGTGGAACGTCTGAAAGACGATCACGACAACGCGCAGTGGCTGGCTGAAGAGCTGACCAGACTGGGCGTGGAAATCGCCGAACCCGGTGCGCAGACTAACGTGCTGTACATCAGACAGAGCGCAGAACTGGCCGAAAAAATGGGTCCGTGGATGCGTGAGCGCGGTGTGATGATCAGCGCCGGTCCGCTGACCCGCGTACTGACGCACATCGACATCAGCCGTGAAGACCTGCAAAAAGTTGTCGCCCTGTGGCAGGAATTCCTGCACCACCACGCCTGACATCGCCCTGCCTGCGGCGATAATATGAGAATTATCGCCGCAATTTCATGATTCATCAGACCTTTAGCAAAACGGATTATGCACATGCCACGGATCGTCATACTCGGTGCCAGCGGATATATTGGCCAGCACCTGACTGCCCACCTGAGCCAGCACGGTTTTAAGGTCACTGCCGCCGCGCGTCGCCTTGAATGGCTGCAACAACAGAAATGGCAAAACGTCCGCTGCTGTTTTGCCGATGTCTACCAGAGTAAAACGCTGGCCGCCGCGTTCGAAGACGCAGAAGTGCTGGTGTATCTGGTTCATGCCATGACCGAAGACGACGATCTGCTGGAGAAAGAGCGGCAGGCTGCGCAGCATACCTTGCTGGCGCTGAAAGACTCGTCAATCAAACACATTGTCTATCTTGGCTCAATGCAGCCGCAAGACAGCAATTCCCCGCATTTACAGGCGCGTAAGCTGACCGGTGATTTACTGCGCATGAGCAATATTCCGGTCACCGAGTTACGTGCGGGTATTGTCATCGGCGCAGGGTCTGCCGCGTTCGAAGTGATGCGCGACATGGTCTATAACCTGCCGGTGTTGACGCCGCCACGCTGGGTACGCTCCAAATCCTCGCCGCTGGCGCTGGAGAATCTGCTGGTCTATCTGCGCGGTCTGGTGACCTTGCCCGCCAACGAAAACCGTATACTAGAAGCCGCCGGGCCAGAGTACATCAGCTATCAGACGCTGTTTGAACGCTTTATTGCCATGAGTGGAAAACGTCGCTGGCTGATCCCCATTCCGATGCCGACGTCATTTGTTTCCGTCTATTTTCTCAGCCTGATCACCTCAGTACCGACGCCGCTCGCCAAAGCGCTGATTCAGGGGCTAAACCACGATCTCCCTGCAGACAGCGCAGAGTTACAATCGCTTATCCCGCAGGAACTTATCTCTGTTGATGAGGCCATCCGCAGCACGCTGGAAAAAGAAGAGCATCAGGTGATGGATTCACCGGACTGGGGATACGATGCCGACGCTCGTGAACGGTGGCGTCCGGGCTACGGCTTTTACCCCAAGCAGGCCGGATTTACGCTGGAAACCTCGGCCTCGAAAGCGGCATTATGGCAGGTGGTGCAACAACTGGGCGGGCGCGAAGGCTATTTCTATGCCAACGGCTTATGGAAAACGCGGGCGCGTATGGATGATTTACTCGGCGGCGGCGTAAAGTATGGCCGCCCCGACCGCGAATTTCTGAAATTAGGTGATAAAATTGATGGCTGGAAAGTCATCGGCCTGAAACCCCAGCGCGAACTGGCACTGCTCTTCGGGATGAAAGCGCCGGGACTCGGGCGTTTAACCTTCACCATCACCGACAATGGCGAAAGCCGCAGTCTTGATGTGCGCGCCTGGTGGCATCCGGCGGGGTTCCGCGGCCTGCTCTACTGGTTTAGTATGATGCCCGCTCATCAGTTTATTTTTCGTGGGATGGCGAAGCGCATTGCCAGCCTGGCGCGACAGAAAGATCGCTGCGGGCGTTGAAGGGTTATTTAACGCGCTTTCAGACATTACTCACGCCCTTTCCCATTGCAAGCCGCACAAATTCACGAAAGAATGGCACCCTTATTGCTCATGGGTGCATTCCCCCCGAAGCGAACAACAATTTTTCTTTGTTTATGAAGGCATTGGCCTGTTTATGAGAGTTTTGGTTACCGGCGCCAGCAGCGGTCTTGGGCGTAACGCGGTTGAGTTTCTGCGAAATAAAGGCATCAGCGTCAGAGCGACGGGTCGCAATGCCGCGATGGGTTCACTTTTGCAGAAAATCGGCGCGGAGTTTATTCACGCCGATCTCACCACGTTGGTCTCATCGCAGGCCAAAGCCCTGCTCGCGGATATCGACACCGTCTGGCATTGTTCAGGGCTGATGTCGCCGTGGGGCAGTGAAAAGGAATTTGAACTGGCTAATGTCCGCGCCACGCGGCGTCTGGGAGAATGGTCGGCGGCCTACGGCGTCGAAAACTTCGTCCATATCTCGTCACCGGCGATCTATTTCGATTTCCATCATCACCGCGATATTCAGGAAGACTTCCGCCCTCACCGCTTTGCGAATTCCTTTGCCCGCAGTAAAGCTGCCGGCGAACAGGTGATCCATACGCTGGCGATGTCTAATCCGCAAACCCATTTCACCATTTTGCGTCCGCAGGGGATTTTCGGCCCGCACGACAACGTGCTGCTGCCGCGTCTGCTGCAAATGTTGAAATACGGCGGCACACTGATGCTGCCGCGCGGCGGTGAAGCGCTGGTGGACATGACCTATGTTGAGAACGCCGTTCACGCCATGTGGCTGGCGACGCAGACTGACACCACCGAGTCAGGCCGCGCCTTCAACATCACCAATCAGCAACCGCGACCGCTGCGTACTATGGTGCAGCAGCTGATGGAGCAGTTGGACATCAAATACCGCATCCGCTCGGTGCCTTATCCGGTGCTGGACGTGATGGCCCGCGGAATGGAGAGGATGAGTAAAAGCTCGCACAAAGAGCCGGTGCTGACCCACTACAGCGTGGCGAAGCTCAATTTCGACCTGACGCTCGATACGCAGCGTGCGCAGAAAGAACTGGGCTATCTGCCGGTGATTTCGCTCGATCAGGGGATTATCCGCACCGCGGACTGGCTGCGCGATCACGGTAAACTTCAGGGCCTGCACGGTATCGGCCCGAAACGCGACTGACCGCGAGGGCCAGCCGGTTTAACTCCTACTGTCCGGAAACTGCTGCAACAGCGCCTGCACAATTGCTTCGGTCTGTGCATCGGCATTCCCGCGGTAATCACTCTGCCTGAAATGCATCTGGAACGCCGCGATCACCCGGCGTTGCTGCTCCGGCGTCATGTCATCCGTTACCGTATAACCGTACTCTTTCAGTAAAGCCAGAAGCGGTGCCTGACTCACCGGCTGTAGCGGGCTGCGCCCTGCCAGATTCGCCTGGACACGCGCGGCGTCCGGCCATGCGCCGATGCCCCGCTCTGCCAGTTGCTGCCACGGGAACAGCGGCCCAGGATCGTCTTTGCGCTGCGGCGCGACGTCGCTGTGGCCAATCACGTTACGCGGTTCAATTTGATATCGCGCCACAATTTCTTTACTGAGATCCGCCAGCAGGTCAATCTGCGCCTGCGGGAACGGATAGAATTTCTTGCCCAGCAGATGCACGCTGTAGCCTTTATTTTCCAGTTCGATGCCGACGGACGTGTCGTTCAGATTGGTCCGTCCGCGCCAGCCGCTGGCCCCTGCGTGCCATGCGCGCATCTCCTCCGGCACCAGTTGCCAGGCCACCGGTTTGCCCTGTTCGAGCGGCGGTTTGGCCGGGATCAGGTAATGTGCGCTGACGTGTTCATCAGTGAGAGTATTTAATGCATTGTGGAAATCTTCGGCGGTGTAATGGATGACCAGAAAGCGGATCCGCTGATCTGCGCCCTGCGCCTGCCGGGTGGTTTCCAGCCGAAATGGCGCGTTTTCCGCAGGCTGGCTGACGGCCTGACATCCGGCCAGCATCAGCAACAGCGCCGCACACGCGCCAGTTTTCAGGCCACGGCACCTCATTTGCGATGCACAATCACTGCGGTACCGGAAATGCTGACCATCAGCATACTGGCGTTTTTGCCAACGGTTTCGTAATCAATATCTACGCCCACCACCGCATTGGCACCGCGTTCTTTGGCCTGTTCTTCCAGCTCGCTGAACGCAATCTCACGGGCTTTTCGCAACTCTTTCTCATAAGCGCCCGAGCGTCCGCCGACGATATCGCGCACACCGGCGAAAAAGTCGCGGAAAATATTGGCACCTAAAATGGCCTCGCCGGTGACCACGCCGCAGTATTCAGCGATGACAAAACCTTCGAGCGTGGGGGTCGTCGTAATTTGCATGAGTATTCCTTATCAGTTCTCGTCCGGGTTCTTTGAAAAGCACCTGAACAGCATAAAGTATGCGCAGGCAAAAAACGTATCATTTTCTCTTCGCCATGCATTAAGCCAAATCGCTTTTATACTGTATGGTAAAGAAAGTCATGGTGAAAACGTTCAATCTTTCAGTAAGGAATACAATGAAAAAGAAAATTCTTGCCGCCGCCCTCCCTTTGGCATTGATGCTCAGTGCCTGTACCACGGTCGAACCTGCGTATAAAGATATCGGCAGCCGCACGGCACCGTGCATTGATGGCGGCCCGGACACGGTTGCCCAGCAGTTTTTTGACTTCCGCATCAAACAAGGCGGCAGCGGTTTACCGAACTCCAGCCAGCTCGCCGCATATCGCCCTTATCTGAGCACCGGTTTGTATGACGCATTGTTGAAAGCGCAATCCCAGCCGAAAGTCGATATCGCCGCGTCTCCGAACGAGAAAGCCGGCGTCGGCTCCGGCGATGGTGACGTGTTCTCCAGCCTGTTTGACGGCCCGACGTCTGCGTCTGTCGACAGCGCCTCGACCATTCCCAACACCGATGCCCGTAATATTCCTCTGCGTGTGACCTTCACACATGAGAAAGATAAAGGCGCGTCCACAACGTGGAAAGATGAAGTGCTGATGGTTCGTGAAGGCAAATGCTGGACCGTGGATGACGTCCGTTATATGGCAGATCTCGATTTTGCCTCAAGCGGAACGTTGCGCCAGGTTTTGGAAAATCAGTAACCGGTTTGTTTCCTGAAAAAAACCTAAAAAAGCGTATGCATAATGTTGGTTAATGATGAATAACGTCATTGACCAACATCTGCGTCACAGTGATGCAACAATATCTTGTGCTACACTTTGGCATTCCTGCGGCGACAGATAATTTTTAACCCGCGATCGTTGCATAACTATGCTGTGGAAGTTACCATCTGCGGCATCAATGGCTATTCACTATTTGCGCATGAGTATTCAACTTAATAGCATCAACTGCTTCTACGGCGTGCATCAGGCGCTTTTTGACATCCAGCTCAACTGCCCCGCTGGTGAAACTCTGGTTTTACTTGGGCCAAGTGGTGCAGGCAAAAGCTCCCTGTTACGTGTTCTGAACCTGCTGGAAATGCCGCGTTCAGGCACATTGCAAATCGCCGGTAACACCTTCGATTTCACCCGCAAGCCGGATGAAAAAGCGGTCCGCGAACTGCGTCAGAACGTCGGAATGGTCTTCCAGCAATACAACCTGTGGCCACACCGCACCGTGCTCGACAACTTACTGGAAGCCCCGATGCGTGTATTGGGTCTGACAAAAGATGTCGCGATGGAGCGTGCCAAAAAATTGCTGACCCGTCTGCGACTGACCGACTACGCCGACCGTTTTCCTCTGCACCTTTCCGGTGGCCAGCAACAACGTGTGGCGATTGCCCGCGCCCTGATGATGGAACCTCAGGTCTTGCTGTTTGATGAACCGACTGCCGCGCTGGATCCGGAAATTACCGCCCAAATCGTCAGCATCATCAAAGAACTGGCCGGTACCGGGATCACACAAGTTATCGTGACCCACGAAGTGGAAGTGGCGCGTAAAACCGCCAGCCGCGTGGTGTACATGGAAAATGGACGCATCGTGGAGCAAGGCGACGCCTCAGTGTTTACGCAGCCGCAAACCAAAGAGTTTGCCAGCTACCTGTCCCATTAATGTTTTTGTCTATAAAACCATCAATTGATGTTTTCTACGGAGTTAGCGATGAAAAAATTAGTAATTGCCGCGGTTCTGGCTACCGTCAGTTTGTCAGCCAGCGCTGCTGACACTATCCGTTTCGCGATGGAAGCGTCTTATCCTCCGTTTGAGTTTGTAGATTCCCAGAACCAGATCCAGGGTTTTGACGTCGACCTGGCCAACGCCATGTGTAAAGAGATGCAGGCCACCTGTACCTTCACTAACCAGGCGTTCGACAGCCTGATCCCAAGCCTGAAATTCCGTCGTTTTGACGCGGTGATCTCCGGGATGGACATCACCCCTGAGCGCGAAAAACAAGTCGCCTTCACCAATGCGTATTACGACAACTCTGCGCTGTTCATCGCGCACTCCGGCACATTCACTGACGTCGCGTCGCTGAAAGGTAAACGTGTGGGGATGCAAAACGGCACCACCCATCAGAAATACCTGATGGATAAACATCCCGAAATCACTGCTGTGCCTTATGACAGCTATCAAAATGCCGTATTGGATCTGAAAAATGGTCGTCTGGATGCCGTATTTGGTGATACCGCTGTGGTCAACGAATGGCTGAAGCAAAATAAAAACCTTGCCGCCGTGGGTGACAAAATCACCGACCCGACCTATTTCGGTACCGGTCTGGGCGTTGCGGTTCGTCAGAACAATACTGAATTGCTGACGAAACTGAATGATGCACTGGCGAAAGTAAAAGCTGACGGCACTTACAAGACGCTGTATTCAAAATGGTTCCAGCAATAAGTTTGCCTATCAATGAATGAATTCCAACCTTTAGTAAGCGCCGCCGGGATGACCGTCGGCCTTGCCGTTTGTGCGCTGATCCTCGGCCTTGTTCTGGCGATGATTTTCGCTGTCTGGGAATCTGCGCCGTGGAAGCCACTTAGCTGGCTGGGCACCGCGTGGGTTACCGTGCTGCGCGGCTTGCCGGAAATTCTGGTGGTGCTGTTCATCTATTTCGGTTCCTCACAACTGCTGATGGTGCTGGCCGATGGCTTTAGCATCAACCTCGGGCTGTTCGCCATCCCGGTCAAGTTGCCTATCGAAAACTTCGAAGTCAGCCCGTTCGTCTGTGGTGTGATCGCCCTGTCCCTGCTCTATTCCGCCTATGCCTCGCAGACCCTGCGCGGCGCGCTGAAAGCCGTACCGCAGGGCCAGTGGGAATCCGGTCAGGTGTTAGGGATGAAGAAGGCGGCGATTTTCTTCCGTCTGATCATGCCGCAAATGTGGCGTCACGCGCTGCCGGGCCTGAGCAATCAATGGCTGGTGCTGCTCAAAGACACCGCGCTGGTCTCGCTTATCAGCGTGAACGACCTGATGTTGCAAACCAAAAGTATCGCGACCCGTACTCAGGAGCCATTTACCTGGTACGTGATTGCCGCCTGCATTTATCTGCTTGTCACCCTGTTCAGCCAGTTCGTGATCAAACGAATCGAACTGCGTACCACCCGCTTTGAACGGAGTGCTTCCTGATGTGGGAATATTTACCTGAAGTCCTGAAAGGATTGCACACCAGCCTGATGCTGACCGTGGTCGCACTGGTTGTGGCACTGGTGCTGGCAATGCTGTTCACCGTGATCCTGACGTTGAAACTGCCGGTCATCAGCCAGATCGTGAAAGGCTATATCACGCTGTTCACCGGTACACCGCTGCTGGTGCAAATCTTTCTGATTTACTACGGTCCGGGGCAATTTCCGTCGATCCGGGAGATCCCGTGGTTATGGGAAGTCCTTTCGCAACCGTGGCTGTGCGCGATGTTTGCGCTGGCGCTGAACAGTGCGGCGTACACCACGCAGCTGTTTACCGGCGCGGTGCGGGCGATCCCGTCCGGCCAGTGGCAGTCATGCGAAGCGCTGGGCATGTCAAAAGCGCAAACGCTGCGTATTCTGCTGCCCTATGCGTTTAAACGTGCACTCTCCTCCTATTCTAATGAAGTGGTGCTGGTCTTCAAAAGTACCTCGCTCGCTTACACCATTACCCTGATGGACGTGATGGGTCACAGCCAGCTGATGTATGGCCGGACCTATGACGTGATGGTGTTTGGGGCCGCCGGTCTGGTGTATCTGTGCGTCAACGGTTTACTGACACTGATGATGCGCCTGATAGAGCGACGTGCGCTGGCGTTTGAACGCCGTAACTGATTGCTCAGGTTGCATACATCACACAGGAAGGGACGAGAAATCGTCCCTTTTTTTCTGTCTCCGGCAGGCGTGCTTATTCTCTTTTATAATTTTTTAATCAAATTTATTGCATACAAATTCATTTAATGGCACTTTGTTTTACAGGTCTCACTTCCTGCCAGTTACCCGATTACATTAATAAAATCAGTAAACTGAACCGCGAAGGGAATGTCATTTTTTGAACAGGAATGTATTGCATGAAAAAGCTTATCCTTGCTGCTGTTTTATCTGCTACTGCTTTCGCTGCTACTGCGGCAGACACCATCCGTTTCGGAACATCCGCAACCTATCCCCCTTTCGAGTCGATGGATGCCAATAACCAGATCGTCGGGTTCGATATCGATCTGGCCAACGCGGTGTGTAAGCAGATGCAGGAAACCTGTACCTTCACCAACCAGCCTTTCGATGGCCTGATCCCGGCGCTGAAATTTCGCCGTTTTGACGTGATCATTTCCGGCATGGACATCACTGAAGAGCGCAGCAAACAGGTCACTTTCACCCAGCCGTACTATGCCAATACCGCGATGATCATCGGGCCGAAAGGCAAGTTTTCATCAATGGCTGACCTGAAAGGCAAACGCGTCGGGCTGGAAAATGGCACCACGCACCAGAAATACCTGATGGAAAAATATCCTGAGATCACCACCGTCGGATATGACAGCTATCAGAATGCGATTCTGGATCTGAAAAGTGGTCGTCTGGACGGCCTGTTGGGTGACACTGCAGTGCTGAATGGCTGGCTGAAATCCAACCCGAATCTGGGCGAAGTCGGAGAGCTGATTAAAGATCCGCAATACTTTGGTACCGGCGTGGGTATGGCAGTGCGTCCTGAGAATAAAGAACTGCTGGCGAAGCTTAATGCGGCGCTGGAAGGGATCAAAGCCAACGGCGAATATCAGAAGATCAATGATAAGTGGTTCCCTGCGCATTAATTCCTGTTACACCCTTCTGAAAGCCGCCTGCCAGGGCGGCTTTCTGCGTAACATCTCTCAAATTTGCAACGCCGATGCATGCATTTCATTAAAATAGTGACATTCGTCACACTTAGTTCATGGAATGACTTCTACACTGTTAAACCGTAACTATTTCGAGATCGAATGTTTATGCACGCACGTTTTCACACCGCCTTTGCGGCACTCCCTGAAAATCTGTCCTCCGCCCTTGAGCCGTTTCTGCGACACGATGACTTCCCGGCAATGCTCACTGCGGCAGACGTTGCGCAAGTAAAACAGGCGACCGGACTCAACGACGATGCGCTGGCGTTTGCGCTGTTGCCTCTCGCTGCGGCCTGCTCCGTCACCCCGATTTCACATTTCCACGTTGGCGCGATTGCCCGCGGAACCTCCGGCAACCTGTATTTCGGTGCCAATATGGAGTTCGCCGGTGCGCCGATGCAACAGACCGTTCACGCTGAACAGTCCGCCGTGACGCACGCCTGGCTGCGGGGTGAAAACCGTCTGGCTTCCATCACGGTCAACTACACCCCTTGCGGTCATTGCCGTCAGTTTATGAATGAACTGACCAGCGGCACGGCACTGGATATTCACCTGCCGGATCGCGACGTCGCCACGCTGGGTGATTACCTGCCGCACTCTTTTGGCCCTAAAGATCTGGACATCACCACCCTGCTGATGGACAAGGTCGATCACGGCTATCAGCTCGATAACGCCGATACTCTGACGTTGCTGGCGCTGGATGCCTGCAATCAAAGCCACGCGCCATACAGCAAGTCTTACAGCGGTGTCGCGCTGGAAACGCACAGCGGTAAGCAGTTCGCCGGGCGCTATGCCGAAAACGCCGCGTTCAACCCGAGCCTGCCACCGCTTCAGGCGGCACTGATCCTGCTGAACATGTCCGGTGAAGATTGCCTGAAAGTGCGCCGCGCGGTGCTGGTCGAGAATTCCGGCGCGCTGCTCACACAAAACGACGCTACCCGCGCCACGCTAAAAGCCATTGGCTGCGAAGAAGTGAAAACAGTGACCTGCTGAATCACCGCAGTGAAGTGATCCAGATAACACTAAAGACTCCGTTCGCGGAGTTTTTAGTTACATAACATTGTCATTACATTTGTAATTTGAATTCGTCTTTTCCTCTCTGTTACCCTCATGTCTCTAAAAAATAAAAAACACCATTCTGAGCCCCCGGAAGAGTAAAATCATGGAACTTGAATACGAAAGCAAACGTCCGCTGTATATCCCGCATGCCGGCCCTATCCTGCTAGAATTCCCATTACTGAATAAAGGCAGCGCGTTCACCGAAGAAGAGCGCAACAATTTCAACCTTCACGGCCTGCTGCCAGAAGCGGTTGAAACCATTGAAGAACAGGCCGACCGCGCCTATCGCCAGTTCCAGAATTTCAAAACCGACATCGACAAGCACATCTATCTGCGCAACATTCAGGATACCAACGAAACGCTGTTTTACCGTCTGCTGGACAGTCACCTGAGCGAAATGATGCCGGTGATTTACACCCCGACCGTCGGCGAAGCCTGCGAGCATTTCTCCGATATCTACCGCCGTGCCCGTGGCCTGTTCATCTCCTACCCGAACCGCGCGCACATTGACGATATGTTGCAAAACGCCACCAAACAACACGTGAAAGTGGTGGTGGTGACCGACGGCGAGCGCATTTTGGGCCTCGGCGATCAGGGCATCGGCGGCATGGGCATTCCTATCGGTAAGCTCTCGCTGTATACCGCCTGTGGCGGCATCAGCCCGGCGTACACCCTGCCGGTCGTGCTCGATGCGGGTACCAATAACCCGCAACTGCTTAATGACCCGCTGTACATGGGCTGGCGTCATCCGCGCATTACCGGCGAAGAGTACGACGCATTCGTCGATGAGTTCATCCAGGCAGTGAAAATTCGCTGGCCGAACGTGCTGTTGCAGTTCGAAGATTTTGCGCAGAAAAATGCGATGCCGCTCCTCACCCGCTACCGCGATGAGCTGTGCTGCTTCAACGATGACATTCAGGGCACCGCGTCCGTGGCGCTGGGCAGCCTGATTGCCGCCAGCAAAGCCGCCGGTGGCAAGCTGAGCGATCAGACTGTCGCATTCCTGGGTGCCGGTTCCGCAGGTTGCGGTATCGCTGAGCAAATCGTCGCACAGATGAAATCCGAAGGTCTGAGCGAAGAAGAAGCGCGCGGACGCGTCTTCATGGTTGACCGCTTCGGCCTGCTGACCGACAAACTGCCGAACCTGCTGGATTTCCAGAGCAAGCTGACGCAAAAAAGCAGCGAACTGGCTCACTGGGATCTGGCAAACGACAGCATTTCTCTGCTGGACGTGGTGCGTCACGCCAAACCTACCGTGCTTATCGGCGTATCAGGCCAGCCGGGGCTGTTCACTGAAGAGATCATCCGCGAGATGCACAAGCACTGTGCGCGTCCGGTGGTGATGCCGCTGAGCAACCCGACTTCCCGCGTCGAAGCCACACCTGCGGATATTCTGAACTGGACCGACGGCGCCGCGCTGGTCGCCACCGGCAGCCCGTTCGCGCCGGTCAGCCTTAAAGGCAAGCTGTACCCTATCGCACAGTGTAATAACTCCTTCATCTTCCCGGGGATCGGCTTGGGCGTGATTGCCTCCGGCGCCACGCGCGTCACCGACGGAATGCTGATGGCCGCCAGCCGCACGCTGGCAGAATGTTCGCCGCTGGCAACCGAAGGTACCGGCTCATTGCTGCCGGACGTCGATGATATTCAGGGTGTGTCAAAATGCATCGCGATGGAAGTCGCCAAAGCGGCGCAGTTGCAGGGTGTGGCGATGGTGACGTCGGAAGATACGCTGTCGAAAGCTATCGAACGCAACTTCTGGGCACCGCAGTACCGGACGTATAAACGTACGTCATTCTGATATAAAGAAAGACTGGCTACCATCGGGACCAATGCCTCGCGCATTGGTCTTTTTTTGCGCAAATTGCGGCCCGCTACGCATTCAGGTAAGTAATTTCATGAAAAGTGCTGAAAAAACCCGCGAAGGCCGGTGATGCAGAGTTCAACGTATTGCGTCACCCTGGCAGGTAAAGTAGCCTTGGATCCGATTTCCATCCGATCATAAACAGGGATACCTATGATTAAGCGAATTATAGCTGGCGTTATCGGCATCGTTATTCTGATGCTGGCAGTCGCTATTGGGCTTGATCGTTGGATCAGTTTGCGCACGCAGCCATATATCTACGACGAAGTACAATCGTTGCCACATCGTCAGGTCGGCGTGGTGCTGGGCACCTCAAAATATTACCGCACCGGCGTCATCAATCAGTATTACCTCTACCGGATCCAGGGCGCGATCAACGCCTACAACAGCGGTAAAGTGAAGTATTTACTGTTGAGCGGCGACAACGCGCAGCAAAGTTACAATGAACCAAGCACCATGCGACGCGACCTTATCGCAGCCGGTATCCCTTCCAGCGATATCGTGCTCGACTACGCCGGTTTCCGCACCCTCGATTCCATCGTGCGCACCCGCAAGGTTTTCGACACCAACGATTTCATCATCATCACCCAGCGTTTCCACTGTGAGCGCGCGCTGTTTATTGCGCTACATATGGGGATTCAGGCGCAATGTTTCGCCGTGCCATCGCCAAAAAACATGCTCAGCGTCCGCAGTCGTGAAATCTTCGCCCGCCTCGGTGCACTGACGGATCTCTATTTGCTCAAACGCGAACCGCGCTTCTTAGGCCCGCTGATCCCGATCCCGGCCATCCACAACGTTCCCGATGATGCGCAGGGCTACCCTGCCGTCACCCCGGAGCAGGTTCTGGCGTTACAACAGCAACTGGAAGCCGAGAAGAAAGCCGCAGAAGCCAAAGCGGCGGCTGAGAAAGCCGCAGCAGACAAAGCCGCTGCCGATAAAGCTGCAGCTGATGAAGCCGCCAGAGTGAAGGCAGAACAGGAAGCCAATGACGCGGCGCAGGATGAAACGGAAGATGTGGAACCGACGGCAAAACCGGAGCCAGTTAAACCCGTGGGCAGAAATCCGTTTCAGCAGTAATCGCATCTTTCAGCAAAACTAAAAAGGGCGCATATGCGCCCTTCATGTTTCCCGCCAAAAACTTATTTCTTCTTAGCGTATTTCAAGGAGTCCAGCGCCACCGCGAAGATGATGATGCTGCCCTTGATGATGTACTGCCAGTAGGGGTTAACGCCGATGTAGGTCAGGCCGTAGTTGATGACGGTAAAGATAAGTACACCGGTCACCACACCTGCCACAGAGCCCACACCACCGGCGAAGGACACGCCGCCGACCACACAGGCTGCGATAGCATCTAACTCATACATAAAGCCGAGGTTGTTGGTCGCACTGCCGATACGCCCTGCTTCCAGTAATCCACCAAATGCATAGAACACACCGGACAACGCATAAATCATGATCAGGTTTAACGGGACGTTCACACCTGAAACTTTCGCGGCTTCAGGGTTACCGCCGATGGCGAAAATGTTTTTACCGAAGCGGGTTTTATTCCACAACACCCAGACGAAGGCGATAGCAATCACGGCGTAGAAGGTGATGTAGGAAAGCTTCAGGCCGCCCAGGTGAATAAAGCCCTGTGCAAACTGTGAGAAGCCCGGATCAAAACCGGCAACCGGCGATGAACCCACATAGTCGTAATACAGGGAGTTAATCCCGTAAACGATAATCATCGTACCCAGCGTGGTAATAAACGGGGTGACGTTCAGATAGGCGATAATAATACCGTTAAGCAAACCAATCAGCGCGCCAACGATACACACGGTCAGAATGACCAGCGGGATCGGCACCACTTCAAGATTCGGGAACACCTTGTTCACGTTATCCATCGCCTGCAGCATGGTCGCTGCAACAACCGCGGCCAGACCGACCTGACGCCCGGCTGACAGGTCAGTACCCTGTGTCACGATCAGACCCGCGACGCCCAGTGCAATAATGACGCGCACGGAGGATTGAGTCAGAATATTACTTAAGTTGACCAGACTGAGGAAGCTGGGATCCTGGATAATAATAATCGCCAGTAATACCAGCAACACCACATAAATCCCGCCCTCTTTTAAATAAGTGAGCACACTTTTCTTATTTAATGCTTTCATAATAAGAACCCTTAAAAATTAGAGATGCAAGGAAGCCAGGCGTAAAATTTCGTTCTGCGAGGTATTTTTGGTGTCAACAATACCCGCAACCTGTCCATTACTCATAACCAATATTCTGTCAGTAATACCCAGCAACTCTGGCATTTCAGAGGAGATAATAATGATCCCCTTTTCTCTTTTCGCCAACTCGGTGATTAACTGGTAAATTTCAAATTTCGCCCCAACGTCAATCCCACGCGTCGGTTCGTCAAGCATCAATATTTCCGGCTTGGTTAATAACCAGCGCCCGATAATGACTTTCTGCTGATTACCACCTGACAATGAACCAATACTGGTTTTATGCCCCGGCGTTTTTACCCGCATGGAGTCGATCACCCATTGGGTGTCACTTTTCATTCGGGCCGTATCGAGCAGGCCGACTTTATTTTTATATTGGCGAATATTTGAAATCAGCGAGTTAAAACCGATATCCAGATACGCATAAATACCGGTTGAACGTCGTTCTTCCGTCACCAGCGCAAAGCCGTGATTAATCGCTTCGTTCGCGCTGTGGTTATTAATTTTTTTGCCGTGCAGTTTAATGGTACCGGAGACTTTCTCGCGAATACCAAACAGCGTTTCGACAATATCGGTACGTTTCGCGCCCACCAGACCGGCAATCCCGAGAATTTCACCTTTGTGTAAATCAAAGGAGATATCGCGGATCGAAGGCTGACGCAGCGAGGTCAGATTACGCACTTCGAGGATCACTTCGCCCGGTACATTCAGACGATCCGGGAATCGCTGGCTCAGGGAACGGCCGACCATCATGGAGATAATTTTATCCATGTCGAGGCCTTCCAGCGGCTGCGTGATGATCCACTGGCCGTCGCGAAGAATAGTGATTTCATCGCACAGCTGGAAAATTTCTTCCATCTTATGAGAGATATACACAATGCCGCAGCCACGGTCTTTCAGCTTACGGATGATGGTGAACAGGTGGTTCACCTCTTTTTCCGTCAGCGAGGAAGTGGGTTCGTCCATGATGACGATTTTTGCATTGTAAGAAAACGCCTTGGCGATTTCGATCATCTGCATCTGCGAAACCGACAACTTACCGACCTTATCACGCGGGTCGATATCAATGTCCAGTTCGTCAAAAATCGCTTTGGTGTCTTTGTACATTTTGTCCTGATCGACAAAAATGCCTTTCGTCGGGTAACGTCCCAGCCACATGTTGTCCATGACGGTACGTTGTAATACCAGGTTTAATTCCTGATGCACCATCGACACGCCCCTTTCGAGCGCTTCTTTCGAACTTTTAAAATTAACTTCCTGTCCCTGAAAAAGAATCGTACCGGAGTCTTTACTGTATATCCCGAAAAGGCATTTTAATAATGTGGATTTACCGGCACCATTCTCACCCATCAGGGCATGAATAGAGCTAGGGCGTACTTTTAAATTCACATTATCCAACGCCCTGACTCCAGGAAATGATTTGTTGATACCACTCATTTCCAGCAGGAATTCGTCCGGCTTTTGTGTTGTGTCAGATAACGAATTATCGGCCATAGTTGTACCTGGCTAAAGATAAAAATAAACGGGTGTATTAATACCTGATGTCAGCCCTGCCAGCGGTCATTACTCTCACCACTGGCAGGGCGACATGACGTCCTGTCAGATAAGCATTAACGTTAGGTCATACTTAGTCTTTTTTTACGGCTTAACCGCAATTATTTATGCCACTGCTTAGCTTTGTTTTTCTATTGCTGTCGCTCTTTGCTGCTTTTTTCGTTTTCTTATTTCACGAATGAAGACAGATTGTCTTTATCAACCGCGACGTAAGGAATACGAACGACTTTATTATCCAGTTTCCAGTTGGTGCCTTCTGCAGCTGGTTTACCGGCTGCCAGATTTCTTGCCAGATCAAAGGTCGCTTTCGCCTGATTGTTGGCATCGTTGAGAACGGTACCGGCCATTGCGCCAGATTTCACCAGCGCCAGCGCTTCTGCCAGGGCATCGACACCGAACACAGGGATGCTGGATTTGTTATGAGATTTCAGTGCTTCGACTGCGCCCATTGCCATCGCGTCATTGTTGGCAATAACCACTTCGATTTTGTTGGCGTTCGGGCCAGACAACCAGGCATCCATCTTGTCTTTCGCCTGTGCGGTATCCCACATAGCGGTATCAAGTTGCAGCTGGTCAGTTTTCAGGCCTTCTTTACCGTTCAGGGTACTGATGACATATTTGGTACGTGCTTCAGCATCCGGGTGGCCCGGCTCGCCTTTGATCAGAACGTACTGGATCACGCCGTCTTTGTTCAGGTCCCAGGCCGGTGTTGCTTTCCAATGTTTAGCAATCAGCTCACCCTGGATAATACCGGACTCTTTAGAGTCAGTACCGACGTAATAGGCTTTGTCGTAGCTGTCCAGATCTTTACGGGAAGGTTCTTTGTTATAGAAAACAACAGGAATGCCAGCACCGCGGGCTTTCTCAATGATGACCGGAGCCGCCGCCGGGTCAACCAGGTTGATGGCCAGAGCTTTCACACCCTTCGCCAGCATAACGTCTACCTGATCGTTCTGGGTGGACTGGCTGTTTTGTGAGTCATTCATCAGCAGCTGCACGTCCGGCGTCGCTTTCGCATCTTTTTCGATGGCTTTGCGCACTTCGGACATGAAGTTATCGTCATATTTGTAGATGGTAACGCCGATTTTAGTATCAGCAGCGTGCGCAGCAAAACCAAACATCATGCTTGCAGCCAGAGTCGCCAGGGTGAAGACCTTCTTATTCATTTGTATCTCCGGTTATGTAGGGTGTTACAGAATTTGGCACCGGAAATCCATGTGGGAGCAGTACAGCTCCACGTCATGTGTGGGGGTGCCTGCCATCCTTGACCTATAACGTCCTGTCTCGCTGTGAAACCAGTCCGGTAAGCCGGACACAAAGTGAATCATGTCGAAAACGAATGAATCATAATGGGCGCGATGTTAATAAACTGTGAAAGTTCTCACAGATTGAAAACGGTTACATCGCGTTATTTGATCAATAAGTGACGGGTGCCACATTTTGCCACGGTGCAACGGAATGCCGTCTGACCAGCGTTGGCATAAAACAGTGCGAAATACCTTCAGATAACTGTTCTGCTGCGCCTTTTAACGCCAGTTCAGTCGCCAGCGTTGCCATAGAAACTATCGGATAACGTACCGTGGTCATTTTCGGGCTGGTGTAACGAGCGATCGGAATGTCATCAAAACCTACCAGCGAAAAATCATTCGGGACGTTAATTCCGTTCTCTTTCAACACCGCCATCGCACCGGCGGCCATTGAGTCGTTGTAGGTAAATACCGCGCTGAGGTGCAGATTACGCCCCAGCAGCTCTACCATCGCCGCCTCACCGCCCTGCAAATCTGGCGAACCCTGTGCGCGCCAGATGGCCGGCGGCGCGTCATACGTCTGATGTGACTGCGTCATTGGCTGCGTCATCGCCTGCACATAGCCCTGATAGCGCTGCACATCATCCTCTATCGCATGGCTCGAACCGATGTAACCAATGCGCTGATGCCCCTGTGACAGCAGCAGACGCGTCGCCATTTCCGCGCCGCTGACGTTGTTGAGCCAAACACAGCGGTGCTCGTAGCCCGGAATGACACGGTTAATCAGCACCATGCCGGAAACCTGATCCATAAAGCGTGCCAGCTCATCATCGCCCAGCGCTTTGGAATGCACGATGAGTGCGTTACAGCGCTGACGAATCAGTACTTCAATGGCGTGCCTTTCTTTTTCAGCAATATGATAGCTGTTACCTATCAAAACATATTTCTGATGTAACTGAGCGACGGTATCAACCGCTTTCACCAGTGCGCCAAAAAAAGGATCGGACACGTCCATCACCACCACGCCGATGGTGTCGCTGCTTTGCGTTGCCAGCGCCTGCGCATTGGCATTCGGCCGATAACCTAAGGTTTCGACGGCGCGTAACACCTGCTCGCGAGCCTCTTTACTGGCAATAGAAGGATTGTTCAGAACCCGCGAAACAGTAGCGACTGAGACCCCCGCGAGACGTGCGACATCACGAATGGTGACCATTTGTCGCTCCGTGATCTGCCAGGCTTTGGTAAGGAGGAATACGGAAATTAATCACCCAGGAGGTAAATAACGCAGAGAATGAGAAGCGAGGTGAAGTGCTCATGGCGTTTCCTTATTAGAGTAGTGGTCGTCAGACTGGCACGACCGCTATCCTAATCATTTTGTGGAAACGCCTGCGTGAATCTCGTCACAGGAAAGAAAACGTTTACATACAATTATGCAACGTCCATCTCAAATCTATCATTTAGAGTGATGTGACGGTGTAAAATTCAGGCAGATTTAAGTTCGACGCCCGAGGCTTTGACGGTAAGTTTGCGCCAGATCCATTCGACCGGCCCCTGCCGGAAATACCGCATCCAGACCAGCGTGAACAGCAAATTACCTGCCCAGACCAGCGTCACCAGCGCCAGCAACTGTAAGCGGTCAAAGTGCATAAAGAAGCCGAATACGTTGAAGAAGGTGGTGCAGATGAGCGTCTGGAGCAGATAGTTGGTCAACGCCATCCGGCCGACCTGCGAGATCCAGCGCACGAGACGCCAGCCGGAAATCACCGACCAGAAGCCGTAACACAGCGCCAGATAGCTGACGGCTTGCATCAGCGAACCGATTTCACGCGGCACCTGTAACAGAAAACCGCTCCAGCGATAGTCCCAGCCGGTCTTCCACTGCATATAAATCGCCGGGATTTGAATGAATAATGAAAGCGGTAACAGTGCCGCCGCCACTTTGCGGTAATGCGACTCACGGAATTCGCCTTTCAACCAGCCGCTGCGCATCAGCCCTGAGCCAATCAGCATCGCGCCCGCCAGTTCCCAGCCGTATTGCGCACCGATTGCCAGCAGGCTTGAGGACAACAAATCCAGCCGGTTTTGAATCGCTTCCCAGCCGCCTTTCAGCTTCCAGAATTGTTCATACTGTATTTCCGCCGGGCCAGGTAACCAGAACGTACCCGGCGACGGAGATGAAATCAGACCGAGCATCGCCAGCACGGCGACGCCAATCATATACAGGATAATACCGGTCGAAATCAGCGACTGGCTGCTGCGCCCTTCCCGCACCATGCGCCAGCACACCAGACCGATCAGCCCGTAGGACAGCAAAATATCGCCATCCCACAGGAAAATGGCGTGCAGAAATCCGCAAAACAACAGTAATGACAATCTCGCCTGGATCCAGTGCTTGCCTCGCGGTAGCAGTAAATACAGGCCGCCGCCAAACAGCATCGCGAACATCATCAGGAATTTGCCCTGCGCGAAAGTATCAAGCACTGCCCATGTCCAGCTATCAGACGTCGATGGCACGCCGGAATAACCCGGATTCAGATAAGCCGCCTTGGGTAATCCAAAGGCGCTGATATTAAGCAGAAGAATGCCAAAAATGGCGAGGCCACGGGCAAAGTCGAGTGTGGCAATACGTGAGCGCATACCAGACGTTCCTGTTAACGTTAAGGTGCAAAAAGTTGCGGACTCCAGACAGACTAACGGCACCCATAAGGTGCCGCAATATCAAACTTTCTGTCCGGTCAAAGCGTCATCGCTTAGCTGGCGTGTCTGACAGTTCGCAGGAATTCCTGACGTGTATTCTGGCTTGATTTGAACAATCCGCCCAGAGACGTGGTGGTGGTAGCGCTGGTCGCGTCACGCACGCCGCGCGCTTTCACGCAGTAATGCACGGCGTCAATCGAAACGGCCACGTTGGTGGTACCGAGCAGAGTCTGCAAGGCCACCAGAATTTGCTGGGTCAGACGCTCCTGAACCTGCGGACGCTGCGAGAAGAACTGTACGATGCGGTTGATTTTCGACAGACCAATCACGGTATCTTTCGGGATATACGCCACGGTCGCTTTGCCGTCGATGGTCACGAAATGGTGTTCGCAGGTGCTGGTCAGGGTGATATCGCGCACGGTAACCATTTCATCGACCTTCATCTTATTTTCGATGACGGTGATTTTTGGAAAGTTGGCGTAATCAAGCCCGGAGAAGATTTCATCGACGTACATCTTGGCGATACGGTTTGGCGTTTCTGCCAGACTGTCGTCGGAGAGATCCAGATTCAGAAGCTGCATGATACCGGTCATGTGTTCCTGGATCCGCTGCTTGCGCGTTTCATTGTCGATAGGCAAAGCTTCACGCAGAGGGGTTTCCAGACCACGGGCTAACAGGGCCTCATGGACCAAAATGGCTTCTTTACTCAGGGTAGGCATTCTTTCTTCTCCGGCAGATGTAATCACTTTGACGCAGATCACGCCAAAGTGAGGTGGCTTACTGTAGTGGAGAGCGGAAACAGAATCCAGTGATTGTGTTTCATGATGGATGAAATAGCTGCAAGTTATCGTTTATGCCTGAACACTAAAGTCCCCGCGATAATAAATCCGACAAAGGCGACATACAGCGCAGGCTCCAGACGGTGGGTCAACGCGGTGGAAATGGCCGACAAGACCGGACCGCACAACTGGCCGACCGCATATCCGGTGGTCAGCAACCCTGCCATATACCGGCTGTGATTGGGCGCCAGCTCGCGGCTGCATTGTAATGCCAGCTGCACTACGCTGAGGAATCCACCGCCCGTGAGCAATGCGCCCAGCACCAACCCGCTCACCCCCGGTACCACTTCGGCACATAAAATACCGAGCGCCTGGATCCATAGCGTCAGCGCCAGACGTCGGTGCGTGGTCAGGCAGTGACGGGTCAGAATACCGATCACAATGCCGATCACTGCCGCGCCCCCAAACACCGGCCAGACAAACTGTGCAAACAGGCTGTCTGGAAAACGTGCGTTAGCCATCTGAGAAAGAAACGTTGCAGGCAGGATATAACCGAAACCCGCCAGACTGTAGCTCCACACTAAGCGTTTTAGTGCAGGCGTCATCACCAGCGGATCGGCCGCGACGTGCGAGCGATGCAAATCCCCTTTACGTGGCAGATTCGGCGTGATAATCGCCACAAAAATCAGCGCCAGTACACCATATACGCACCACGCCTGCGCAGAACTCAGCTGCAAACTGTGGATACCGACTGCCAGCATACCGCTGAGGAAAATCCCCGCGCCCGGACCGGCAAATACCGCCGCGCTCATCGCCGGACGACCGAAATGCGCCAGCCGCTCGTTACACCATGCCGCGACCATCACCATCGCCCAGCCGCTGGTCCAGCCAATCAGAAAACGCACGACGCTGTGCAGCACTTCGCCGGAAATCACCGCCGACAGCAAGGTCAGCACTACCCCGCCCCACACGCCCAGCCACAGGCGGCGCTCAAGATGTTTCGTCGCACGCATGGCATCGAACGCACCGCACAAATAGCCGAGATAGTTGAAGGCCGCCACCAGCCCCGCCCCGGTCAGCGTAAACTGATGTTCAGCTATCATTAAAGGAACCTGTGGCGTAAAGGCAAAGCGCCCGATACCCATTGCGACCACAAAGGCCAGAAAACCACTTAGCGCAATACGAAAAGCCATAACTGCTCCGATAAGAGAAACCGCGACGCAACATAATAGAAACAATGAGTAAACATACTCAAGGCCGATCACTGATAACAGTGTCTTTCCAAAAGAAAGTTGTCAGACAGGATGCAGGAAAGTTACAATCACGAAAACTGAATAATACAAACCAAGTTACTTACGAAAAGAGAACGCAGGAACACCTCATGGATCTTACCCAGTTGCGAATGTTTTGCTGCGTGGCAAAAACCGGATCGCTCGCGCGCGCGGCGGAGCAGTTACACCGCGTGCCGTCGAACCTGACGACCCGCCTGCGCCAGCTCGAGCTCGAACTGGGCACGGATTTGTTCATCCGCGAGAAACAACGCATCCGCCTTTCTGCGATGGGCCATAACTTCCTTAATTACGCCGAGCGCATTCTGGCGCTGAGCGATGAAGCAATGAGCATCACCCATGCGGGCGAACCGGCTGGGAATTTCGCACTGGGCTCGATGGAAAGCACAGCCGCGACGCGTCTCCCTTCGTTGCTCGCAGCCTATCATCAGGCGTTTCCGCAGGTGGCGCTCTCACTGGTCACCGGTACCTCCGGCGAAATCATCGACAGCGTGCGGGCTGGTCGTCTCGCAGCGGCGCTGGTGGATGGCCCGATCGATTTTGACGATCTCAATGGTTGTATCTCCTATCGCGAGCGCATGGTGATAATTAGCCCGCCCGATGAATCACCGCTCAAACCGCCCGCCGGGCGCAGCGGCCACACCGTTTTTGCCTTCCGCCCGAGCTGTTCCTACCGCCAGCGATTACAGGCCTGGATCAAAGAGATGAACGTACCGGTGGCCAACACCCTGGAGATTCAGTCCTACCATTCAATGATGGCGTGCGTGGCCAGCGGTGCGGGGATCGCCATGGTTCCGCGCTCGGTGCTCGAGCACCTGCCCGGCCACGAGCGGGTCCAAATCCACGATATTCCTGACCAATTTGCCGATACCGCCACCTGGCTTATCTGGCGTCGGGATGCATTCAGCCCCAACGTCCGGGCGCTGAAAGAACAGATCATCGTCCAAAATGACGGCGTGATCCCGTTACTCAAACACCCTCTGTCCCCCGAAGAAGTGCATTTGATGCACGAAACTGAATCCATCCGTAACGTTATTCATTTTAACCATTAAGGAAAGTGTTGATGAGCAGCTCGATTGAACTCCTCGAAGAGCACCGGATGTTTGGCGGCTGGCAGCAGCGCTACCGTCATACCTCGGCAAGCCTGAACTGCAACATGACGTTCAGTATTTATCTGCCACCGGCGAAAGATGATACCCCACCGCCGGTGTTGTACTGGCTGTCCGGCCTGACCTGTAATGATGAGAACTTCACGACCAAAGCCGGTGCGCAGCGCGTCGCAGCCGAACTTGGTTTGGTTCTGGTAATGCCGGATACCAGCCCGCGCGGTGAAGGTGTCGCTAACGATGACGGTTACGATCTCGGTCAGGGCGCAGGTTTTTACCTCAACGCCACGCAGGCCCCGTGGGCGGCACATTACCGGATGTACGATTATCTGGTAGACGAGCTGCCAGCGCTGATCAATGGCCATTTCAAAGTCAGCGATCGCCAGTCAATCTTCGGTCACTCGATGGGTGGCCACGGTGCGCTGATGCTGGCATTACGCAATCCCCAGCGTTTTCGCTCGGTTTCTGCCTTCGCGCCGATTGTCAATCCGGCACAGGTGCCGTGGGGGCGCAAAGCGTTCAGTGCGTATCTGGGTGATGACGAGAGTCAGTGGCTGCAATACGACAGCTGTCACCTGCTGAGTTCGCTGCCTGCGGATCAAACACCGTTCCCAATTTTAATTGATCAGGGTGATGGCGATCAGTTCCTGGCGGATCAGCTTCAGCCCTCAAAACTGGCAGAAATTGCCCGCCAGCGCGACTGGCCGGTGACGCTTCGCGCGCAGCCGGGATACGATCACAGTTACTTTACGATTGCGTCGTTTGTGGAAGAGCATTTGCGGTTCCACTCGGGATATTTGCACCCGAAGACATGAGTTCAGGGATGCCTTTTAAAACGCATGTGTAAAACTTTCGGTTTATCACCTGTAGTAAGCGCCTAACTCGCTGCGTCGAAACCAACCAAAGGGGGCCATTCTCGGCCCTCTCTGGGATCTCTACGTCTTTTTAATTAGCTTTTAAATATTCGGTTTCAATGTATTTATCAAATAGATAATTTTCGAATGTAATTTCGATGTAATTACTTTTATTTATTGGAAGACATCTCGTATTTAGCAGAACCGGTTATTGGCAGGTATTATAAGTCACGATATGTTCTTTTCTTTTTGAATGCAAAGAAAGGAAATCGAATGCCAATCAACTTTAAACCCAAAATCGGGCAGATTCTCAACTGTAACTATGGACTCTACCCGATAGATATTAACGGGAACGTTATCCCCGATAGGGTTGATGCCCACATGCCGCCAGAAATGATTAAACAAAGACTGGTCATCGTTCTCAATGGCAGACTCAATAACAATTCCTCGATAGTTGTCCCCTTATCAACAACAAAAAATGAATGTAAGTTAAGTAAAGGGATACATGTCGAGTTAGAATCAGGTTTAATCGCTGATCTAAAGCACTTTCGTTCTAAAACATGTTGGGCGAAATGCGATCTGGTTCAGACAGTCAGCAATAATCGTCTGAATAAACCGATATTAGATAATCGTGGAAGATTATCGCAGTGCATCCCTAATAAAATAGTTACATTAATCCAGATAGCGGTGATTCGTTCTATCAACGCAAACATTTTTTTAGTTAAAGATTCAATTTCAGCTTGATCCTATTCTCTACCTTGATAATATATTCGTGTTGCCCTTAGAGGCCTTTAAGCTTCACCCTTTCCCCTTGAGGGACCGCGAAGCCCGATTATTTATAATCGGGCTTCTGCATTAGCAGCGGGCTAAAGCTCACTCAATATAAAACAATCACCCATTTCCCCCGTTCCAAAGAACACATGGGACATTTGGGGGCTTCCCCCCAAAACACTAACTTTTTAATTTCGGATCCAGCGCATCCCGCAATCCATCGCCCAGCAAATTAAACGCCAATACGGTCAGGAAAATCGCCAGACTCGGGAAGATCGCCACATGCGGAGCCATCACCATGTCGGCCCGCGCCTCATTAAGCATCGCGCCCCACTCCGGCGTCGGCGGCTGGGCGCCCATGCCGAGGAACGACAGGCTCGCGGCAGTGATGATTGACGTCCCGATACGCATTGTGAAATACACCACAATCGACGACAGCGTACCCGGCAGGATATGCCGGAACAAGATTGTGGTGTCGGAGGCACCGATGCTGCGGGCGGATTCGATGTAGGTTTGTTGCTTAAGCACCAGCGTGTTGCCACGCACCAGCCGTGCGAACGCCGGAATACTGAAGATGGCGACGGCAATGATTACGTTCGACATGCCGTTGCCCATCACGGCGACGACGGCGATGGCCAGCAGGATGCCGGGGAAAGCGAACAAAACATCGCAGATGCGCATGGTGATGCGATCCCACCAGCCTTCATAATATCCCGCCAGCAGGCCGAAGACCGTGCCGATGGCGGCTCCGAGGACGACCGAGAGCACCCCGGCGGTCAGTGAGATACGGGTGCCCATCAGGATGCGGCTGAAAATATCACGCCCGAGAGAATCCACGCCGAGCCAGTGCATCATCGACGGACCTTCGTTCAGGCGGTCGTAATCAAAATAGTTTTCCGCATCAAAAGGCACCAGCCACGGCGCGAAAATTGCGGCGGCTATCAGCAGCAGAATAAAAGCGCCCGCAATCATCGCAATATGCTGCCTGCGAAAACGCCGCCAGAACGCCTTCCACGGTGTCCTTACCGCCTGTGATGTAGCGGTTTCTGCCGTCACCATCGGCAGACCCGCGAGTACGGCATTTCGCCGCCAGTTTTTCATGCGCTTGCTCACTTGTATCGGATTGAAGGGTTAATCACGGCGTACAGCATGTCCACCAACAGGTTGATCAGGATGAACTCCAGCGAGAACAGCAGCACTTCGGCCTGGATCACCGGGTAATCGCGCATCTCGACCGAATCCACCAACAACCGCCCTAACCCCGGCCAGTTGAAGACTTTTTCGACCACAATCGAACCGCCGAGCAGGAACCCAAACTGTAAGCCCATCATGGTCACTACCGGGATCATCGCGTTACGCAGGCCGTGTTTTATTACCACCATGCCTTCGTGAACGCCCTTCGCCCGCGCGGTACGCATGTAATCTTCCTGCATCACCTCGACAAAAGAGGCGCGGGTAAAGCGCGCCATGATCGCCGCCACGGCCGCCCCCAGCGTAATGGAGGGCAGAATGTAATGCTGCCAGCTGTCGGCGCCCACGGTCGGCAACCAGCCAAGCTGGACGGAGAAGACCTGCATCAGCAACATGCCGAGAGCAAAAGCAGGAAAGGAGATACCGGAAACGGCGAGCGCCATGCCGAGACGATCCGGCCAGCGGTTGCGCCAGACGGCAGACACTACGCCGATCACCAGCCCGAAAATCACCGACCACACCATACTGGTCAGCGTCAGCCAGAAAGTCGGCATAAAGCGGGAACTGATTTCATCGATGACCGGACGCTTCGAGACCATCGAATGACCGAAATCACCAGTCAGCGCATTGCCAAAGAAAGTGAGAAACTGCTGATACAGCGGCTTATCCAGCCCCAGGTCCTGACGCACCAGCGCCACAACGCTGGCATCGGCGTCCTGACCGGCCATCAGCCGCGCCGGATCGCCTGGCAAAAGATGCACAAACAAAAAGACCAGCACAGCCACAATCAGCAGTGTCGGGATCAATCCAAGCAGTCGTTTTAGAAAATAATTCAGCATGACAAATCAGATACGTTCATTAGTTCATCCGAGATACACGGGGCTAGCGCGGCGTGGGCATCCCTGCGGGATCCCATCACCGTGCCTCCCCTAAAATGAAACGCTGTAAAAACAGAGATAATTATTTCACATCGGCTTCATCAAAACTGAACGCGGTATCGGGCATCACATAGAAACCGCTCAGGCGTTTGTTTTTCGCTGATACCAGACGTTCGGTCACTAAGAAGGCCCACGGCGCATCGGTCCAGATTTGTTTCTGGGCATCGGCGTACAGTTTGGCTTTCTCGGCTTTGTCGGTGGTTTTCAGCGCGTCGGTCAGATCTTTATCCACCTGCGCATTGCTGTAAAACGCCGTGCCGAATTGTTTCGGCGGAGCCGCCTGGGTGGAGAACAGTGGCGACAGCGCCCAGTCAGCTTCGCCCGTGGAGGCAGACCAGCCGGTGTAGAACATGCGTACGCCTGCGTCTTTTTGCCCGACGTTCTCAACCTGCGCCGCACGCTGCGCGGCATCCATTGCCGTCACGTTCACTTTGATGCCCACCTGCGCCAGCTGCTGCTGGGTAAACTGCAAAACTTTTTGCGCGGTGCTGTTGTTATGCGACGACCACAGTGTGGTGGTGAAACCCTCCGGATAGCCCGCTTCTTTCAGCAACGCTTTGGCCTTGGCCGGATCGTAAGGCCAGGGTTTAAATTTCGCGGCGTACTCAATACCCTGTGGCAAAGGCCCTTCGGACGGCACGGCATAACCGGCAAACGCCACTTTGATCAGCGCCTGTTTGTTGATGGCGTAGTTGATTGCCTCACGCACTTTGACGTTATCAAACGGCTTTTGCGTGACGTTCAGGCTGATGTACCGATGCAGGATCGACGGTGCGGTAACCAGATCCAGCTTCGGATTTTTCTCCAGCAAGGCAGCCTGCTCGTAAGGCACCGGGAAGGCGAAATCAGCTTCACCGGTTTGCAGCATCGCCGCCCGGGTGTTGTTGTCTACCACCGGACGCCAGGTAATGGTGTCGAGTTTGGTTTCGCCTTTCTTCCAATAGCCGTCAAATTTCTTCACTTTTACGAAGTCAGTCTGGTTCCACTGTTCCAGCGTATACGGGCCGGTACCGACCGGGTGGAAACCAATGTCTTTGCCATATTTAGTCAGCGCCGCCGGAGAGATAATCACCGCAGACGGGTGCGCCAGAATGTTGATGAACGCCGAGAACGGTTCTTTCAGGGTGATTTTCACCGTGGTGTCATCTACCGCTTCGGTGCTGGCGATATTTTTAAACAGGTTATAACGCTTCAGGTGGCTGTCAGGGTTGCTGGCGCGGTCAAAGTTGACCTTCACCGCCGCCGCATTGAAATCCGTACCATCCTGGAATTTAATACCCGGATGCAGTTTGATGGTGTACACCAGACCGTCTTTGCTCACCGTGTAGCTTTCCGCCAGCACGTTCTCCAGCTTCATATTTTTATCGAAGCCGAACAGTCCCTGATAGAAGGATTTAGCCACCGCCTGCGACAGCGTGTCGTTGGCGTCATAAGGATCGAGCGAGGTGAAGTTAGAGCCTACGGCGACCACCACGTCTTTGGCTGCCCACGCAGAGGCGGACGCCAGCGAACCGAAAACAGCGGCAGCGAGCACGGCCTGACGAACAACGTTCTTACCTTTACGTTTCTGCTGATTCATGTCAGTTCCTTTTCCTGTCTTACCCGTTTGTCTTACAAGATTGACCGTTCAAAATGAGCGGCCATAAAAATCAGTACACACCCGCAATGGCGTGCCGTGCCACAAAATGCCCTTCCGCCACTTGTACCAGCGGAGCCACGCGCGGTTCATCGTTTAAATCGTGGATCGGGCTTGGGATTTCATCGACCAGCAGCGCCTGCTCTTTTCGCTTATGCGCTGGATCGGCCACCGGCACCGCCGCCATCAGTTTGCGGGTGTAGGCGTGCTGTGGATTTTCAAACACCGCGCGACGCGGGCCGATTTCCACGATCTGCCCGAGATACATCACCGCCACGCGATGGCTGATTCGCTCCACCACGGCCATGTCGTGCGAAATAAACAGAAATGCCAGACCAAATTCTTTCTGCAAATCCATGAGTAAATTAATGATTTGTGCCTGAATCGACACATCGAGCGCCGAGACTGATTCGTCGGCAATCACCACTTTAGGATTAAGCGCCAGCGCACGGGCGATACAAATCCGCTGCCGTTGCCCGCCGGAAAACTCGTGCGGATAACGCTGCGCGTGTTCCGGCAGCAGTCCGACCTTTTCCAGCAGCCACGCCACGCGGTCTTCCGCCTCTTTGCCTTTAGCGATTTTATGCACCAGCAGTGGCTCCATGATCGAATACCCCACCGTCAGGCGCGGATCGAGCGAAGCGTAGGGATCCTGGAAAATGAACTGAATATCACGTCGCAGATGTTGCAGCGCACTGCCGCTCATGTCGGTCAGCGGCTGGCCGTTAAAGGTGATCGTCCCGCCCTGACTCTTCACCAGCTTGAGCAACGAGCGGCCGGTGGTGGATTTTCCGCAGCCAGATTCACCGACCAGCGCCAGCGTTTCGCCGGGATGTAAATCAAAGCTGACTTTTTCCACCGCGTGAATGCGTCGGGTTACACGGTTGAAAATGCCACTGCGCAGATCAAACCGGGTGACCAGATCTTTCACCTGCAAAATGGGCGGCGCGCCGGGCGTCAGGGTGTTTTGCACCAGTTCAGGATCGCTTTCAGGCTGTTCGAGCAGTGGAAAACGCGCAGGCAGCGGTTTGCCTTTCATCGAACCAAGTTTCGGCACGGCGGCCAGCAGCGCCTGCGTGTAAGGCTGTTGCGGTGAGTGAAAAATCGACGCCACGTCACCGATTTCCACACTATTACCCTGGTGCATCACCAGCACTCGGTCGGCGATTTCAGCCACCACGCCCATGTCGTGAGTGATAAAAATCACCCCCATCTGCATCTCTTTTTGTAGCACGCGGATAAGCTGCAGGATTTGCGCCTGAATGGTCACATCCAGCGCGGTAGTGGGTTCATCGGCAATCAGCAGCGCTGGTTTACAAGAAAGCGCCATCGCGATCATCACGCGCTGGCGCATCCCGCCCGAAAGCTGATGGGGAAAACTGTCGAGGATATTTTTGGCTTCGGGGATGCGCACCAAATCCAGCATCCGCAACGCTTCCGCACGGGCGGCGCGGTGATCTTTGCCCTGATGCAGACGAATAGACTCGGCGATTTGCTCACCCACCGGAAACACCGGATTGAGTGAAGTCATCGGTTCCTGAAAAATCATCGCCATATCGGCACCGCGCAGGCTGCGCATCTGCGACTGCGAGGCGGCCAGCAGTTCAACCACTTCACCGTTACGGCGACGAAACTGCATGTCACCCTGCGAAATCAGGCCACCGCCCTGCTCAACCAGACGCATCAGCGCCAGGGACGTCACCGATTTACCCGAACCCGATTCGCCAACGATCGCCAGCGTTTCGCCGCGCCGCACCTGAAAACTCAGATTATTGACTGCCGGGATCACCTGTCCCTCATGCCTGAACTGCACGCTGAGGTTATTTACCGCCAGAACGCGCTCGGGCGGGAGGATAAGAAAGGGATTCATGGCATTATTCATGAACGGTAGATACTGACGCTGGGGGCATCGCCAACGCGTGCAAATCCACGGTACATGCCTTCGCTGTTAAACGGCAGCGCCACGTTACCAAAGCGATCGATGGCAATCATTCCGCCAATCCCACCGAGCGGCAGCAGCTTTTCCTGCACGACTTTGTGGGTTGCTTCTTCCAGCGTTAAACCGGCGTATTCGATCAGGGCCGCCACGTCATAGGCCGCCACCGTGCGCATAAATACTTCGCCGGTACCGGTGCTGGAAATCGCCACCGTGTTGTTGCTGGCATAGCAGCCTGCACCGATGATGGGGGAATCCCCGACGCGTCCGGCCTGTTTGTTGGTCATACCGCCGGTGGATGTCGCCGCCGCCAGATTGCCCAGTGCGTCCATCGCCACGGCACCGACGGTGCCAAATTTGCGTTCGGGATCAAGCGGATCACCGCTTTGCGATGCGCCGTCGTGATCGAGCAGTACGCCACTGTCGGCGGCAATGGCTCGCTGCAGCTGGTCGTAACGCTCCTGCGTAAAGAAGTATTCCGCCCCGACCATTTCCTGCCCCTGTTGGCGGGCGAAGGCTTCTGCCCCTGCGCCGGTAAACATCACGTGCGGGCTGACTTCAAGCACCTTGCGGGCGGTGAGGATCGGATTGCGGATATGGTTGACGCAGCTGATGGCACCGGCGTCCAGCGTGCGGCCATCCATAATGCAGGCATCTAATTCGTGGGTGCCCTGATGGGTAAAAACAGCGCCCTTTCCGGCGTTAAACAGCGGGCATTCTTCCAGCAATCGCACCGCTTCTGTCACCGCATCCAGCGCGCTGCCCCCAGCGGCAAGAATGGCCTGCCCGCCGGACACAATGCGTTCCAGCTCGGCTAAATAATGTTGTTCTTTTTCGGCACTCATCGACGCACGGGTAATCGCGCCAGCGCCGCCATGAATCGCAATGACCGGGCGCTTCTTGTTCGAAACGGAAGCCGCTGAATTATCAGTAGAAGAACTCATTAGCACTGCACCCTGTGTTGTTGTATTTATGTAAAGAGAAATGCGGACCTGTTTTTGACTATATTTAGCCCGCTACAGTATGTAAAGCAGAAATGTAAAACCACCGATACAGCGCTAATTGCTTAGATTGTTTGAGAAAATTAAATAAGGGGATCGAATAAACATCCAAGACAAATGACTAAAGAACGGGAATAATAAACGTCCTAACCGTGGATAAAAGCACCTCTGGCTAAGCTTCCTGCGGCCTTTTTATATTTTTTATTTTTAGGAAATCAGTGATGGAAACTGTTTATAACCGCCGTCGGATCAATGTGATCTCCTGGCTCAGTTACTTCTTTACCGGTGGACTGGTTTCCACTCTCGGTATCGTTATCGGGCCCGTGGCAACCGCATTCAACAAAGATCCGGGTTTCATCGGGCAAATGTTCTCCTTAATGAACATCGGTTTATTCCTGCCAATTATGGTCAGCGGCATCCTGATGCGTAAGTTTGATCTGGGCAAACAGCTGATGACCGGCTCCTTCATTTCCGTGCTGGTGTGTATCGCGCTGTTTATCGTTCCGTCTATCACGCTGTTTGGCGTCGGCGTGTTCCTGATTGGCGCAACGGCCGGCCTGATGATGTCCATTGGCAGTTATCTGGTGGTGCGCATCAATGACGATCCGAAAAAGCGTTCGGCGAACCTGATTTTCACAGACTTCTTCTTCGCGCTGTCCGGTATGACGCTCTCACTGGTGCTGGGCTTCCTGTTCAAGCATGGCGCAAGCTGGCTGGCGATGTACGGCATCATGGGCGTACTGGCCCTGCTGATGATCCTGCTGTGCGCAGGCCAGAAATTCCCGACCGTGGTTCAGCCGGTGAAAACCGAGAAAAACAGCAACGTCGCGCAGGAGAAATGGGGAATTGCAGTGTTCTTCCTGTGTATCGCACTGTTCGCGTTCGTGTTTACTGAACTGGTCTTCACGCTGTGGATGCCAAGCTGGCTGCATGAACATTTCGGCATGGAAACTGATCGTGCCGCGATTTACATCACCACTTACTGGATGGTGAAAGCGATTGGCCTGTTCCTCAACCAGTTCACCGTCCGTTTTGTGAAACTGCGCACCTTCCTGCTGGTGTCAGTGGTAGTGGGTATGGCCAGCCTGAGCGTGCTGACCACCAGCAACTCCGAGCTGCTGGTACTGATTGCGGTCGGTCTGTTCGGTTTCTGCAACTCTGGCATGTTCTCCGGGCTGATGAGCTACGGCAGTCTGCAAGTGAAAAACTCACCGCCAACGCTGACTTCCGCACTGCTGACCACCAGCTCCGTCGGCACGCTGATTTTCGCGTCGTTCTCTTCTTTCATCTACAACAAGTACGGTCTGTTCTGGGCGCTGAACATCGCGACCATTTCCTACGCGTTGCTGGTGCTGATGGTGATTTTCGCCAGCCTGAAAAGTAAGGCCGAGAAGATTAACCACGAAGTTTCCGCACACTAAACTCAACGATTACAGCAGGGCTTCGGCCCTGCTACTTCAGCCTTCCCCGTCCAGTGAATCCAGAAAACGAGCCGCCGCCGGTGTTATCGAATCCGCCTGATACATCGCGTACAGATCGACTGGCAACCTTTCACTTAGCGCGCAAAAACGCACCCCCGGCCAGTGGATCCGCGCATAACTTTCCGGCAGCAGCGTGATGCCATAACCGTTCGCCACCAGTGCCAGCGCGGTTTGTGGTTCATTCACCTGATGTTTGACCTGCGGCAGAAAGCCGTGCTGACGACACATCGAATAGAGATATCCGCCGAGGCTCGAGCTGTTCATCGGCATCAGAATAAAATCCTCATGCGCCAGTTCCTCCAGCCCGACGCTGTTTTTCGCCGCCAGCGGATGCTGCTCTGAGATCGCCAGCGCGACGTTTTCCCGCCCCATCAGTTTGCTCGATAACCCCTGCGGCAGCGTCACCTTGGCTTCGCGCCAGATACCGATATCAATCCTTTGCAGTTGCAGCGCATCGATTTGCTGCACCGGCGTCAGCTCGGTAATCGACCAGCTAATTTCCGGCGCGCTCTGGCCAAAGCGGTTAAGCGCAGGCATCAGAGGCCCCCAGGCGGCAGTGCCGACCGTGCCAAACTGAATATGCCCCACTTCCCCGCGCCCGATTTTTCGCACCTGATGCAGGGAGCGGTTGATGCTGTCGAGCATCAGCCCGGCTTCGCGCATCAGCGCCGCACCGGCAGGCGTCAGGGAAACCGACCGCGTGGTGCGCAAAAATAACGGCGTACCGAGCATCACTTCCAGCTCTTTGATGTGCAGGCTGAGGGGCGGCTGCGACATATTCAGGCGCACCGCCGCTTTGCTGAAACTCAGCTCTTCCCCCACAACGCGAAAATAGTGCAAAAGCCGCAGGTTGATCTGGCCGAGATCGAACACCGAATCGGTAAAGGGTCGCGTCATGCATGTCTCCGGAACATTCATTTATCCTTAAATATTAGCTCATTAGATTTATAGGTTTTGACTATAAATCCCGGCCATCAACGGTATTAGACCTGAAAGGCCGCTCACCCTAGCATTGCCGGTAACTCCTACCTACTGTGAAAAATGAGAGAAGTGATCATGCTCAATAACAACGCTTTCGACTGCGCAGCAATTATCCGCCAGCGCGCCCCCGGCTTTATTCCAAAGGCCGCGCTGATTTTAGGCTCCGGCCTCGGCACTTTATGTGATGACATGACCGACGCCATCGCCATTCCCTACAGCGAACTGCCGGGCTTCCCGCAGAGCAACGTGGTCGGCCACGCCGGTGAGCTGGTGCTGGGCACGCTGGAAGGTGTTCCGGTGATGTGTATGAAAGGTCGCGGCCACATGTATGAAGGCCACGGCATGTCGGTGATGACCAGCGCCGTGCGCACTTTCAAACTGCTCGGTTGTGAATTCCTGCTGGCCACCAACGCCGCCGGTTCAATGCGTAAAGAAGTGGCTCCGGGCCGTTTAGTCGCCCTGACCGACCATGTCAGCTTTATGCCGGAATCCCCGCTGGCGGGCCCGAACGATGACCGCTTCGGGCCGCGCTTCTTTAGCCTGGCTAACGCCTATGACAAAGATCTTCGCGCCCGACTTCACGCGGTGGCCAGCACGCTGGACATCGACGTCGCCGAAGGCGTATTCGCCGCCTATACCGGCCCTAACTTCGAAACTCCGGCGGAAATCCGCATGATGCAAACCTTAGGTTGCGACGTGGTCGGGATGTCCATCGTGCCGGAAGTGATCTCTGCCCGTCACTGCGGCCTGAAAGTGCTGGCAGTGTCCGCCATGACCAACTTCGCCGAAGGCCTTTCCGATACGCCGCTTTCACACGAACAAACCCTGAGCTGCGCCAAACTGGCCGTGGGCGATTTCACCCGCCTGATCCGCGCCTTCTTCGCTGACCTGTCCGCGACCGCAAAATAAGGAATGGCTATGGAACAGACTTTCAACCGCCGGCGGATCAATATGATCTCCTGGCTGAGTTACTTCTTTACCGGTGCGCTGGTTTCCACGCTCGGCATTGTTATTGGCCCGGTTTCCCAGGCGTTTGGCAAAGATCCGGCCTTTATCGGCCAGATGTTTACGCTGATGAATATCGGTCTGTTCCTGCCGATCATGGTCAGCGGCGTACTGATGCGCCGGTTTAATCTGGGTAAGCAATTGATCACCGGGTCGGCGGTTTCCGTGCTGACCTGTATCGCGCTGTTTCTGGTGCCGACCATCACCATGTTCGGCATCGGCGTTTTTCTGATTGGCGCAGCGTCGGGCATCATGATGTCCATCGGCAGCTATCTGGTGGTGCGGATTAATGAAGACCCGAAGAAACGCTCGGCGAACTTAATCCTCACCGACTTTTTCTTTGCGCTGGCCGGTGTGGTGTTATCCCTGCTGCTGGGCTATCTGTTCCAGCACGGCGCAAGCTGGCTGGCCATGTACGGCGTGATGGCGGTGCTGAGTCTGGCGATGATTGTGCTGTGCGTCGGGCAGAAATTCCCGTCGATTCCGCAGGCGGCAGTGACCCGCTCCGTGGCGAAAAGCGAGCAGCAAAACTGGGGAATGTCGGTATGGGTTCTGTGCTTTGCACTGTTTGCCTTCCTGCTGGCTGAGCCGATTTTCACCATGTGGCTGCCGAGCTGGCTGAAAGAGCATTTTGGTATGGCGGCGGACCGCGCGGCGTTTTACATCACCACCTATTGGACGGTGAAATCTATTGGCCTGTTTGTGAACCAGTTCACCGTGCGGTTCGTCAAACTACGCACTTACCTGTTGCTCTCCGCCGTGGTCGGGCTGGCCTGCCTGGCGACTGCCGCCAACAGCGGAAATAGCACACTGATTCTGATTTGCGCGGGTCTGTTCGGCTTCTGCAACTCCGGTCTGTTCTCCGGCATCATGAGCTACGGCAGCCTGCAAGTGAAAAACTCACCGCCAACGCTGACCTCCGCACTGCTGACCATCGGCACAATCGGTACGTTAATTTTCTCTACACTGTCGTCTCTGGTGTACAGCAAATATGGCCTGTTCTGGGCGCTTAACACCGCGACCATCGCCTACGTCTTCCTGCTGGTCGCGCTGATTTTCGCCTCAGTAAACAGCAAGGCCGAAGCACTGGAGCAACAACCGGCGCATTAGTCAGTCTGATTTGATGCATAAAAAAGGGAAGACATTGAATTGTCTTCCCTTTTCTCATTGCTCAGTCTCCTGCTCCGTCTGGATTTCAGATGCATACAGTACTGGAGCCAACTGAATCATCAGCCGGTTTTTTAGCGTTTCAAGAGCCTCATTCCCAAGCTTAAGCTTTCTCAGATGTTCAAGCAGTTCGCTTTGCCCTGGCTGACCAAATGCCAGACGGTAAAGTGAAAGGATTTTCAACATTTGCGGATAACGCTGATGTTCGTAACTTAACTCCAGTCGCGGAACCACGCGATTAATTTGTGCATCCCCCTCAGGATAGTGCCAGTAAGGCACAAGATCAGTTTGCGTCGACTTTTTTTCTGCCTGAGCAAACATTGCGAACCAGGAAGCTGGCTTCTCAGTTTGTTTAGACATCGCCTGTACCAGTCGCCGTCTGATCACCAACGACTGGTAGCGGTTCACGCGGCCTTCACGTTGTTCCAAATCAATTGGGTTGTTCGGCAGATTCCAGTGAATTACCTCACTGCAATACCAATGAAAATCAAGCCCCTCCTGCCCGATAGACGTCGATGTCAGAATAAAGGGCCGAAAAGGAGAATTGAAGCCCTCACGAATATTAATGACCCGCACCTGCCCGGCTTCATCACTAGATTTTTGCGTTCCTAAGGGAACAGAATAATGGCAGCGCAGGTTTATATTATTTTCTCTTTTGCCTGGCTTCCATACTTTCACATTTGAATGGGAAGGCCGTAATACTGATTCGACAATCTTTACCATGTCATCAATACTTTTAGATGCGGGAAAAAGCATGTAGAAATATTCTTCCAGCATCGCCTCTATTCCGCCCTGCGCGCAATAATCAACCACACTGCGCCAGTGTTGCTTATTGCGCATTCTTCTGACCACAGCACTGCCTGTCACGCTGTTGAACAAGCTGATAAAGGCCAGCGCGAGTCGGCCTGCATGATTTCCCGCGTTTTCCTCAGGGTAGTACTGCATTAAGGCACGGTAAGCACAGACAGCTGGAGAACCTACGGATAATCGGGCGAGATAGTCCGGCAGATCATCCGGCATTTCACCGAGTTCATCGAGACGCCCAAACTTTCCTTCAATCTCATCAAGACGACTACACATACCCTCTGAAAGCTTTGGAATGGATTTCATCTGCTCAATCCATTGTTGATACATACCGGGTGCAGACCTCTGGTCGAGCAGCATCGGGGCAAACAAATACCAATGATTCCGGTTGCGACCTCCTTCGTGATTTCCCTTCAAAGGAGCAAGTAAATTCTGAAAATATTCAGTTCGCGTATTTATAATTTGTTCAAGCGAAGCTTTTCCATTCTCCGGCGGAAAATCAATAAGAACTTTAGCCGGATATAACAAAGACCAATTGGCCAGATCACCCTTATCGAGTTTGATCAGTTGCCCCATTGAATCTGGTCCGGAATTAGCGGTTTGCGAGAAATAATTTTCAGGACCCCTGCGTCTTCCCAGCACGCGTCGTTCCGATTCATAACTGAGTAAGCCACTCAGCATCCTCGGCACCATCGCCCACGCAGAGAACAGCAAACTTTTGGTGAAGTTTTCATGCCCTGCGAAATAGCCAGATAATGGATAATGAGGCCTGGAAGGAGGCATCCATAGCAACATTTCCGTGCCGCTTCTTTTACTGTCGCCAAATAAATGCTTCACCAGGGCACGTACTTTGGGATTGGGTGCATCTTTTGCCAGGTTAAGCTCAAAGTTTTTAATCTTTTTGGTCGGCAGCCAAAGATTCTTGCTTTTACGCAGTTGAGAAGTAACGTCAGTGTTTTTTTCGAGTTGTTTTTTCAGCGTCTCCTGCAAGCTGTATCCGGTGCTGAACGAGAGCGGCCAGGCCGCAGATTTATAAAAATCGAGGATTTGTCGCGAAACGCCGTGCGCCCCGTTTTTTTGAAGCAATAGTCCTAACTGATCCAATTCAATGAATGAACGGATGTCATCCGCGCAAAGCTCTGTAGTACATTCGAGCGGTAAATCCCGGATTAACCCATCAACATCTTTTGCAATCTGACTGCGTTCGGTACGCGAAATCAGCGGGCGCAGAAGGCGTTCTACAGCCTGACGTGGTGCCTCCTGAAGTTCCTCAACGCGGGTCTCATTGAACCCAAGACGCAGCAATTCTGACTGGAGTAATTTTCTTGCGGGTTCGTAGTCATACAGCGGGGAAAGATTGAGGAACTCAAGGATCTTCTGCAGTTTGGTCAGATGCCCGTCGTCCTTTTCATCCTCAGCAATTGTGCTCATTGCCCTAAACGGTGTGGCAGAAAGCAGCAAAATTTTTTGCCCCTGCGTTTTCGCAAAAACCTGTTGGGCGATAACCGCCTGCTCATTTTCCACTGAGGGATCAAGCAGACTTTCAAATCGCTGAAACTCATCAAGAATAAATAAATCGGCTTGTAAATGGGCTGCACAGGATGCAGTGAATAATTGCCGCAAATCACGCAAAATAGAGTGATGAATTGCGCTGTAAGCACGCCCAGACTGTGTGGCAATCTCATTCAGAATATCCAGTGGAGTCTGTTCTGCGCCCGCCAGCGGCAAATGCAATTTCTGATGGAAATCCCTGACAATATCCATATTGAATTCATACGACTCAACATTGCTGATATCCACTTCCCAGTTATTTTGGACATTTTGCCGGAATACGTTATTTAATCGCTCACGCAAAGGTTTAATAACAGGGTGAAGCATTAATGCCGTGAAAATAATGGCTCTTTCTCGACGATTCCCAACCCCAAATGTCAAAGTAAATGAGGTGCCGGGCGTGAGCGAACAGATCTCCAGCAACGCCGCCTTCTGATTATCTTTTTTTGGCAACAACGCCACTTCTGCCAGGCGAGAAAAGGAAGGCTCGCGCACCCATTTGGCCAAATCAGCTTTATCTTTAAATACTGCCAGTTTGTTGCGGTTTTCGTTGGCTAATCCAAGATTAGAGCAAATATAAGCGACACGAAAAGGACGTGATTCACGCCACTTAAGCAAAAGTGAAGCGATGACACCTTTGGCTACCACTGTTTTTCCGAGGCCCACCTCATCTGCCACCAGAATGCGGTGGCTGTGCTCAGGGTCATCAAACAACTGGACAATCCGAGAGACCGTAGCACGCTGAAAATCCTTCAAACTCTCTAGTGTAATCTGCAGCTTACCGCAGGCTTCTCCATGGGAGGAGTTTGTATCACTCATCGCTATATATTTCCCAAAAACGCACGATAATGAGCCCAGAGCATGTTAAACGTTTTCGGCATTTGTGCGTTTAATGCGCTTGAATGCGTGAGAACCGACTCTATTCTGGCCAGTTTTTCTGGCTGACGTGAGGCGCAGCGAAGTAAAGATTCATAGATTGGTCCATCAAAAACAGTGCTCAAAGCCGTCTCCTCCTCACCAGACAGCTGCATATTTTGCTCTACCGCCAGCCATTCCATTTTTTCGGCATTAGGCTGTAACATCATTTGGATGTACCACAGCAATTTGCCAGGTTTGTCGATCATGCTGGAGAATATTTTCTGCTCCCGGTCATCACCTCCGTCAATGTCCAGACTCGCTTTGATCACCCGTTGTTCTACGTTGCCTTCCGGTGTACTGACGGTCAGGATAAGAAACGCGCTGATTTGTGTGAGATGCAATCTCTCCCATACCATGACGTTTTGCAGAGGCTGAGAATGGCCAATGATCAGTGGCCGAACATCGATAGTGGCAGAGTAAAGAGGGAGACTGTCAGGGTAGCTGACGGTAACGGTATAAAGTTCATCGCCATCATGGGTTGCCACCACATTCCAATCAACCGAAATGAGCGCGTGCAACAGTTTTCTGCTCACCTCTTCTGACTCGGATTGTTCATCCGGCAAATAAGAACCGAAAACATAGGGAATGAAAATACCGGCTGGCTTTTTTTCTGTTCCCACCAATTCTTCGCGCAACTTTTCAGCGGAGCCGTTTTGAGCCGAACCAGACATCCGCAACATGAATTCGGTATTACGCGGCGAGGCATGTTTTCTATCACCAAGAGCCGCTTTTGTTGCGTTAGCGGATCCAATATGCCAGTGACAAGTGCGGCCATTTTGCAACAACACTAATTTGGCATGCAGATTTTGCTGCTTGGCTTTTTCGAGTTCATCTTCACCGTTTATAAGACGGTCATTCAACGCGAAACATTCCCATCCTTGCAGATCCTCTTCACCAATCCGTTCCAGTTCATCCCCACGGCTGAACAACCAGTGCCGGGTTCCCCGCTCTTTGAGCATCGCCAGCGCTTCACGGTGAATGAAAGGCGAGATAACCAAAACCGTGTCCGTGCCCAGCCCGTATTCCAGCGGAACTTGTCCTTTTCTGCCATACAGAGTTTTCAGACTTTGAAAGCCAGTGGGTTTATCCCACATTACATTGGGTAATTCTTTTTTAAACAGTCTGAAAGCTGTTGAGAAATCTTTCGCACAGGGTGCGAGATCGCCTAGCAAGGCTATCAACCCGTCATTTTCCTGAGTGGTTTTGCCAGAATCCCGCCCTTCCAGCGTACAGGCTAAATCCCAGCTGCGATCAAAGGTCAGGTTTCGCGATAAAACGATCAGACGGTATTGCACGTCCTTAGCATCATTGACAAATCTCAGTAGCCAGATTTTAGGATGAAATGAGCTGAAAGGACCCTCTGGTACCATCGGTACCAGACAATGTTCCAGCAGGGAATAAAGTTTATTGGATGTATCAGGAAGCTTAATGTTTCCCTGCTGGAAGAAAACTTTTATACGACCTTTCAACTGATGAATCCCTTCAAGCAGCACGAGTTTTTCGCCAATAATTTTTTCCGCATCGTCCAGCGTGCTGTTAAATGACAGCGCCAGCGGTACAGCAAGCAATGTATCCAGCTCTAATGAATAACTCGTCGCGAGCGCGTAACTGAGTGTATATCCGGCAGGAGGACGCAGTTTTTCGCCATAGTCGATACGATCCTTTCCCGGGTTCAGCATGATTGTCCTTCCTGAATATCCGTTAAGATAGTGCGCACCTGCCACCAGCGATAGTTAAGTCTCTCAATTCCAACCCACTGGTAACTTTCCGGAAGGTGTTTATGAAGAACCGATCGCTCTTTCTTATTATCATCAGCCTGCCGCACAACCAGGAGGTCAAGTAAATCTTCGCTGCCTTTGCGGGGCGCTTCAACACACCATTTCTTCAAGAAAACTCTGGTGTGGTGTCGGAGACGGACGTCGGTTCGGGCGATCCACATATCAATATCATCAGGTACCCCTTGCGGTTGCTGACGCCAGGCCTCCCATTTTTCCTCAAGACTTTCCAACAGGTCATTTCGCTTATTCTTTTTAGCCAATACGATGTTGAAACGCAGGTGAGCCCCATAAATGAGTTCACTGAATGCCTGCGCCATCTTCACCGTTTGCCGGGTATGAGCGGGCAGCACTTTGCATCTGCCAATCCAGGCCGCAAGAGAAGGAAAATCAGTATGGATCAAAGCCTGAGCACGTAAATCACACAGTTCGAATTGCCTCGGCAAGCTGTAGCAGGGTCCGGTTCTGAGTTTATTGCTCAAAAAATCCGATTCAGATGAGGTTAGCGTTATGGTTAAGTGCTTGCGCCAGTCGGGAATGTAACGATCAATATTGACGCGATTGATAATTGTGCCTGCATCAACATCGTCAGGCTCATCAAGGCTTAGGCTACCGGAGAATTCATCTTGGGGAGTGAAGGTATGAAGAAACTGATTGAGCGAAGCATGGCTATTCACAAGCCCCCAGGTGCGTAATCCCACCCAGTAAACCGAGGAAGGTAATCTGGCCACTGTTTGGCCATCCTCCATAGTGACTCCGATAATGCCTTTCTGTTCACCATCTGGATGCGCCGCTTTAAGCGCGTCGGCCACATAGGTTTCATGCTCCTTCAGATACGCACCAGGGGACAACTTACGCCTTTCTACCGCACTGAGTGCAAGATAATCTCTGAGAATTCGTGGAACTGTTATGAAGTACTTTGCGCGGGTCTGAATTGTCGAAAATCCGGGAAACATCAAATCAGCAAAACCATCACGCAGACCGCCAATACCCAATTCATCAAGGGTGCCAGGCTCTGAAAGTTGCTTCAGTGCATATTGCACCCTGCTTCGGTCGCTGGCGGAAAAATCCACCCAACCAAATTGGCTCTTTATCATCGCTATACCAGCTCGCCGTTATCAACATTATTTTCGGGGATACATGGCTGAAGTCGGTATTCAGGACTACACGACCGGCTGCATCCATGCAACGCATAAAAGTAGGGATATAAAAGCATATCGGCATCTGGCTGATTTAGCTTAACTCTTTTTTGCCCCAATAAAAAAAGGGAAGACATTGAATTGTCTTCCCTTTTTTATTCTTACTACCCGGTCACATCTGAGGGCAGCGTTGCAAACTGTTGAGCCAGGATGTCTGAGGCTGAGCGACCAGACGACGTGCGCGTCCGTGGCGACGCAGGATCAAACCTTTATCCTGCATTTCGCTGAGATCGCGGCGAATGGTTTCAAGACTCACATCCAGCGATTGTGCCAGTTCGCTAACCTGTAACACTTCATGCTGTTCAACCAGCTGAAGGATGGCCTGATGGCGATTTTTTTTAAGCACTGGTTATTCCTGTTTGTATGACAGTTGTGTGACGGAAGTCACAAATAACGGTAATCATGATACCTGCGTTACATTGTTAATTTTGGGATCGATCTCAATTTTTCGACAATCCCCGTGAAGTTTTTACGCCTACAGCGATTTTTGGTTCGTCCCGTTTCTCTGTCATACTGTGCGCATGCTCTATTTTTCCGCCCGGCCTCCGGTGAAATCACCCGCGCCGGCGGGACGTTATCACTAAGGAATTTTCATGGAATTCAATACCGCCGGTTTAATCTCACTTCAGGAAGCGCTGGATAAAATGCGCGGCCACGTTCCGCCAAAAACAGCACGGGACGCCGAATCCGTTCCACTCAATACCGCCAGTGGCCGCATTACCGCTGCGTCGGTGCTTTCGCCGGTTTTTGTTCCCCCTTTCGATAATTCCGCGATGGACGGTTATGCCGTGCGCTGTGCCGATCTGCACGACGGCGCGGTATTACCGGTTTCAGGCAAAGCCTTTGCCGGTGCGCCCTTCCATGGTGAATGGCCTGCGGGGACCTGTATCCGCATCATGACCGGCGCACCTGTGCCGGAAGGGGCAGATGCGGTCGTCATGCAGGAACAGGCGGAAGTCTCGGATGCTGGCGTTCGTTTTACTCATCAGCCCTTCTCCGGTCAGAACATCCGCCTGACAGGTGATGACATCAGACAGGGCGATAGCGTATTGCCGCAGGGCGTGCGGCTGGGTGCGGCCGAGCTGCCGCTGCTGGCGTCGCTCGGCGTGACAGAGGTTCAGGTGTGGAAAACGTTGAAAGTTGCCGTGTTCTCGACCGGCGATGAACTGCAACCGGTCGGAACGCCGCTGCAGGAAGGCCAGATTTACGACACCAACCGTTTTGCGGTACGTCTGATGCTGGAACAGCTGGGCTGTACCGTACTGGATCTGGGTATCATTCGCGACGATCCGCAGGCGCTGCGCAAAGCGTTTGAAGAAGCCAACGCGTTTGCCGATTTGGTGATTTCCAGCGGTGGCGTGTCAGTAGGCGAAGCCGATTACACCAAACAAATGCTCGACGAGCTGGGCGAAATCGGATTCTGGAAACTGGCAATGAAGCCAGGCAAACCCTTCGCCTTCGGCAAGCTGAAAGACAGCTGGTTCTGCGGCCTGCCAGGAAATCCGGTCTCTGCGGCGCTGACGTTCTATCAGCTGGTGCAGCCGTTTATTGCACAGCTGGCTGGCCACACCGCGTGGCAGTTTCCGCCACGTTTGCAGGCTGTCGCTGTCACGCCACTGAAAAAGTCGGCGGGTCGTCTCGATTTTCAGCGCGGCATTTTCAGCACCAACGCACAGGGCCAGCTGGAAGTACGCACCACCGGCCATCAGGGTTCGCACGTCTTCAGTTCATTCAGTCAGGCCAACTGCTTTATCGTGCTTGAACGTGAGCGCGATAATGTCACCGCCGGTGAAATCGTCGAAATCGAACCTTTCAACGCCCTGCTGCGGAGCTGAATATGACGACGCTGCCGGAACTGACGGACGCCGAAACCCTGCGTTATAACCGCCAGATCGTCCTGAAGGGGTTTGATTTTGATGGCCAGGAACAGCTGAAAGCCAGCCATGCGCTGATTGTCGGGCTGGGCGGATTAGGCTGCGCGGCGGCGCAATATCTGGCCGCTGCCGGCACCGGCACACTGACGCTGCTGGATTTTGACACAGTCTCGCTCTCCAATTTGCAACGCCAGACGCTACATACCGATGCGCGGATCGGTATGTCGAAAGTGGAATCTGCCGCGCTGGCGCTGGCGGCAATTAATCCGCATACCCGTCTGAATCAGGTCAATGCGCAGGCAGATGACGACATGCTGAGCGAACTTATCGCCGCCTGTGATGTGGTGGTCGATTGCACAGACAACGTCACGACGCGAAATCAGCTAAACAGTGAATGTTTCGCGCAGAAAAAACCGCTGGTCTCCGGCGCTGCCATTCGTATGGAAGGTCAGCTCAGCGTCTTCACCTTTCAGCCGCAGGAGCCCTGCTATCGCTGCCTCAGCCGGTTGTTCGGGGAAAATGCGCTGACCTGCGTCGAGGCAGGCGTCATGGCACCTTTGGTCGGCACCATCGGCAGCTTGCAGGCGATGGAAACCATCAAGCTGCTGACAAAATTCGGTGACACTCCGCGCGGAAAACTGCTGATGTTCGATGCTATGACGATGCAGTTTCGTGAGATGAAGCTGATGAAAGATCCGCGTTGCGAGGTGTGTGGGGAATGCTGACAGAAAATCAGGTTCTATAAGCCCCCAGATAAAAACGGGCGGTTTCACTCCGCCCGTTAAATAATAATGCTACTTATGGTCATATGACTGCCAGTTTTACGGGGTGATTGTTTTGCACAACTCCGGTTTAATCACGTAATAGCTACTATATTTTCCTATATTGCATGAGGTATAAGGCGACACCATTAAGATAAATGGAATAATAAAAGAGGAAATTAATCCTATACATATGGAAATCATACTCAGCCCCCCCCAAATAAGACCTAAACTAGTGGAGGTTTTTAACGGATCGACGCCTTTTTTTAGCAGGAGACGTAGCGAAAAAAAGAACACCAAAACAATAATAGGGATACCGCTAGCACAAATGATAATCTTGCCATTATATTCAATTACATCTCCTAATGTAATCAGAGAATAAAAATTATATCCTTTCATATAAGAAACTGTAAAATAGATATAAATCACCGAGAAAACCATTACTAAAACCGCCCCTACTTTAAACAATAACCATTTTATAGAGTCAGTATTATTCATTTTTAACATTGCCTTCCGAAACGACTATTAAGTAACTGACCCGAGTATTGGAAATTCCATTCGTTAATTCTTTGATATTCCACCAGAGCCGTTCGTAACTCTTGTGTTAGAGTTACAGATAACCCCACGTTGTCATCTAACTCGTTTAAAGAAAAATTCAAAAAAATGCCTGCAACAATAATCACCATCGCCTTGGCGGCATCCATCGTAATATCGCCGAGAAAATCGACCAGGTCGTAGTCGGATTTAAAGATAAGTTCAATGGCTCACCACGCCAGTGAAGCAAAAATGCAAAATTTTGTGCCCCTTATCAGCGCATTTCCCAGCCCGCGGATCCCGATGCCCATTTCCAGCATTTGCGGATGATCTACGGCGTATCGTGTGCCGTCGTTCGTTCGCCGCCGGTGATCCGCACCTCTGGGTTCTGTCATTTTTTCACCCTTTGGTCAGGAACAATGGTTTTGCACAAATCCGGGTTGATCACATAGTAACTGCTATACTTTCCAATATTACATGAGGTATAAGGGGATGCCATTAAGATAAAGGGAATAATGAAAGATGCAATAAAACCTAAAATAAAACAACCTACACTCAGCACCATCCAAATATAACCTATCGTAGTGTATCTTTTAAAAGGCTGAATGCCTTTCTTAAATAACATTTTTAATGAAAAAAAGAATAACCATATAAATAGAGGAATACCTCCAATGCAAATTATAATTTTACCACTGTATTCGATAGTATCACCTTGTATGATTAATGTTTTTGTATTAAATATATCCATAAGAAGAACAACAGAATAAATATACCCCAATGATAATACTATCGATAAGAACGATGCGCCTTTAAATAAAATCCATTTTTTAGCATTACTTTTTTCCATTTTAATACCTGATTCCTGGCGGACGACTGAAAATCGGATTCCCATTACGAAAATTCCGTTCGTTCATTTTTTGATACTCTACCAAAGCTGTGCGCATTTTTCCTTTGAGACTTATTGATAATCCTAAATGCTCATCCAATGCGTTCAAATCCGCATTTAGCACTACGCCTACCCCAATTACTATGATTGTGGTAACAACTATTGGTAAACTGAATACAGTCAATATTCCACCAGCAATAACTCCGATAACCACACTCGCCACCACCGCCTTGGCCGCATCCATCGTAATATCGCCGAGAAAATCGACCAGGTCGTAGTCGGATTTAAAGATAAGTTCAATCGCTCGCCAGGCCAGTGAGGCAAAAATACAGAATTTTGTGCCCTTTATCAGCGCACTTCCCAACCCGCGGATCCCGATGCCCATTTCCAGCATCTGCGGATGATCTACGGCGTATCGTGTGCCTTCCAGAATCCGGCGCATACCCGGATAGCCGGTTATTTTTATATAGGTCTTGCCCTTAAAGGTGTATTCAATCGCTCTGATACCGAGCGACTTAAAACGAAATGCGATGTCTCCCGCAGAATTCTCGAATGTCATCAGCTTGCCAATACTGCTACTGCCTTCAAGAATATCTTTGATGTTACCGGGTGCCAGTTTGTTAGAAAAAAACTCGTCTACTTCACCGAGCAGTTCATCGGTGACCTTCTCTGCCTCCTCTAACGTTAGCAACATGATGTAACGGCTTTCGGTAATGAAAGTGCTATTTGTGAATGCCATATCTCGTTGTACCGGGTTTATGCTCGGGAAAGAACTGAAGGTATCTTCTCCCCGCAATATACGTTTGCCTTCATTCATCCGTCGCCAGTAATCCGCACCTCTGAGTTCTGTCATTTTCATCATCCCTGATCAGTAAACCCGTTCATTCCACAGGCTGTATGCGCTGGTGCCCGCAATACAGTGTTCCCAGGTGATCGTTTCATAACTGAAGCTCACTCTTTCCTGCGCTTCTGCATTACTCTCGAGAATGCTGTGCGGCACGATAAAATCGATATTCGTTACGCGGGCACCGGTTAACTTTACTTTGAAATAACACTCTCCCATACCGGTTTTGTTAATGCGGTGCAGTTCTAAATCACAGGTCATTATTTCATTATCTGAAATAGCTTTTCCCAGCAATGGCGTGGATTTATCTATTGGTTTGAGGAGGGTTACAACGTGGTGATTAACGTTCTGCGCGCGAGATAAGGTGTGTTTCATGCTGTAGACCATGATCTGGTCGATACGCCCTATTTGCGCTTTATTACCAATTGAATCCATAGAAGAACATCCGCCAGAGATCAGCCCCTGTGTTTGCCCGTTTAACGTGAGATAGGTTAAGTTTGCCATATTAGTCCCTTACCAATAATATGAATTGATAATAACCATACAAATATTAATGAAATGTTTTACAGTATAATTTTGTTCCTGCTTTTTTTGAAATGCAAGCTCTATTAATTTATTATTCAGCCATAATATTTAAGTCATTCACATCATCAATATAAATTTTAATATATATAATAAATTCTGAAATATTATTTTTGGGACATAAAAAAGGCCGCAACGTTAACCGTTGCGGCCTTTTGAACGGAATCAATAATTAACTATTGATACCCTGACTACGCAGGTAATCTTCGTAGTTGCCGGAGAAGTCGATGACGCGGGTCGGTGTCATTTCCAGAATACGGGTCGCCAGTGAACTCACGAATTCTCGGTCGTGGGAAACGAAGATCAGCGTGCCTTCGTACATTTCCAGCGCCATGTTCAGTGACTCGATGGATTCCATATCAAGGTGGTTAGTTGGCTCATCCATGATCAGGATGTTTGGACGCTGCATCATCAGTTTCCCGAATAACATACGGCCTTTCTCACCACCGGAAAGCACTTTCACTTTCTTCTTGATATCGTCCTGACCGAACAACAGACGGCCCAGCACACCGCGCACGGCCTGCTCGTCGTCTTTCTCGGATTTCCACTGGCTCATCCAGTCGAATACGTTCATGGAGTCATCGAATTCGTATTCGTGATCCTGCGCGTAATAACCGATTTTAGAGTTTTCAGACCATTTCACTGACCCGGTTTCCGGCTCATGCTCACCGACCAGCGTTTTCAGCAGGGTCGATTTACCGATACCGTTCGCGCCCAGAATCGCGACTTTCTCGCCAACTTCCAGCATCAGGCCAAGGTTTTTAAACAGCGGACCGTTATCGAAACCTTTGGTGATTTTTTCCACTTCCAGCGCATTACGGAACAATTTCTTGTCCTGCTCGAAACGCATGTAAGGGTTCTGACGGCTAGACGCTTTGATTTCGTCGAGCTGAATTTTATCAATCTGACGGGCACGTGACGTCGCCTGTTTAGATTTGGAGGCGTTGGCGCTGAAGCGGCTAACAAAGGATTGCAGTTCAGCAATCTGCGCTTTCTTCTTGGCGTTGTTGGCGCTCAGAAGTTCACGGGCCTGCGTTGCCGCGGTCATGTATTCATCGTAGTTACCTGGATACACGCGCAGTTCGCCGTAGTCCAGATCAGCCATGTGTGTACACACCATGTTCAGGAAGTGACGGTCATGCGAAATGATGATCATGGTGCTGTTACGTTCATTCAGCACCTGCTCCAGCCAGCGAATAGTATCGATGTCCAGGTTGTTCGTCGGTTCGTCGAGCAGCAGAATTTCCGGGTCAGAGAACAGCGCCTGCGCCAGTAATACGCGCAGTTTAAAGCCCGGCGCGATTTCGCTCATCAGGCCGTAATGTTGTTCTACCGGAATGCCGACGCCGAGCAACAGTTCGCCCGCGCGGGATTCAGCGCTGTAGCCGTCCATCTCGCCGTATTCGACTTCCAGATCGGCCACTTTATAGCCGTCGGCTTCGCTCATTTCCGCCATCGCGTAAATGCGGTCGCGCTCTTCTTTCACGGCCCACAGTTCATTGTGGCCCATGATCACGGTGTCCAGCACGGTGAACTCTTCGAAGGCGAACTGATCCTGACGTAATTTACCCAGACGCTCGTTCGGGTCGAGTACGACGTTACCCGCTGAAGGCACTAAGTCGCCACCGAGGATCTTCATGAAAGTGGATTTGCCACAACCGTTCGCGCCAATCAGGCCATAACGGTTACCGCCGCCAAATTTCACGTTAATGTTTTCAAATAACGGCTTGCTGCCGAATTGCATGGTGATGTTGTAAGTACTTAGCACAACGCTCGCTCTTAATTGGGAAATGTGATTTGGCGCGCATTATGCCACAACGGCACAAAGAGATCGCCTATCGGCGTGGTCATTTTTCAAGCAGGTGATGTCAAAAGAGGCAATAATTGGGAGGATGAAAGGTGGCACCTTCGTTTTAGGCCACCTCCGGCAAGGATTTAACTCAAATCAGTGCTGTTTAACAAACGGTTCAGATCAATTGCTTTATCCCTGATGACGTTCATTTTGGATTCGGCCGCGATGATTGACCACACCGTCCCCTGCTCTTTCTGATAGAAGGCGTCGATAGCCTTAAAATAACTTTCCTTGTATTTAATCCACGCCCGCTGAGATTCTTTTAAAGGCGTCCTGGACGTTTCGGGCTGCTCATCTATCAATAACTTATATTGTTTGTTGAGTTCAGCATCCCATGATTGAGTTGCTTGTATGTAACACTCAGACGAATCCATCGTGGTTTGAGCATTAGCTGCACATTGCTTAAGAACGCTATCGATATTCATATTTATTTGTACTTTTTCAGCATAGGCAGAAACCGCGCCAAAGCTGGTGCACAGCATCAAAACTACTGCGTATTTCTTCATGAAAATCACTCCTGAATTTGGCATAGAAACAAAGAGCAAACGCCATAATGAACGCGTCATTGTTTTACACAATAGTAAAAAAATTGGCCATAGCTTAAAAAGGTCAGGAGGATAAACGTAAAAAACCCGGCCTCAGCCGGGTTTTCCAATACAACTTCGGATATCAGAAGCTGTAACCGATCACGCCGTAGTAACCCCAGCCGGTAGATTTCACTTCGAAATTACCGTTACCAAAGTTCAGCTCAGCGCCGTCAGCCCACTGGCCGCCGTTGTGGAAGTAACGCGCCACGAACGAGTAATGCCAGTGTGTGTAGTTCAGCGCCAGGATATGGCTGGAGGCGATAGAGTTGTTAGAACGGGCTTTTTGGCCGTTCAGGTCACGGAAATCGTCATCGCCCAGTGAAGAGCCCCAGTCAAAGTTGGTGAACCCGATGTAGCTCAGGTTGCCGCCCCACATTTCAGTCAACGGAACGAAATATTTCACTTTGAAACGGTAACCGTCCCAGCTGTTTTCGTTAGCCGCGCTGTAGTTTTCCCACTGGTATTTTGCATACACGTTCAGAGACAGGCTCATTGGCAAACCGGTGTTGATATCGGTGCCAAGACCCATGTACCAGGTGTTCTGACGGTTATCGCTGTCCGGACCCATATCGTAGATATAGTTGTTGGCGAAGTACCATTCTTTGAACGGACCAAAGCTCAGGTCAGTGCCGGTCAGCTTATCAATGGAGAAGCGAGGTTCGATCTCCATAAACATCGGAGAACCGTTTTTATCCCAGATACCGGTATCGTTGCCGTTACCCGCACCGAAGGTTTTAGGGATATCGATGTAGCCGTAGAAATCAAACCAGTCTTTGTGCGCAAACGCTTCATATTCAAGATAAACGTCGTTACGAATCGTTGGCCCGAAACGGGTATCAGCGCTACCTACAACGTTTACACTCTGGTGCCACCAGTCAGAAACAAATTCGCCCTTGCTATCATCAGCGAGCACGGTCGCGCTGTAGGACAAAGCCATCAAAGCGCCTGCTGCAATAATTTTATTTTTCATATTTTTACCAGAAGCGGGGGAGGAACAACGCCTTGCCACTTTCAGACGTTGCATATATCAAACCCTAAAACTGTGATCCGCAACCGATTGCTGCACATAGTTCATAGAACATGCAATTACCAGCTACTTCCTACAAGAGTTAACTTTTCTTAGCTAATAAATAGATTTGGTCAAGGTTTGTCAATTTGTGTTTCATTCTGATACATCCCCAATGTGACATTGATCACATATATGTTTCAGAACGATTTCATTCACGCGATGGAGAGTGAAAAAAACACCCGTGCGATTATGCACCAATCGTTATTTGTCATGTTATAATTATGACAATTAACGGTGCGGAGGCACACATGATGAACACGAAATTTTCCGGGCTGTCCTCCAGCCCTTTGCACCAACCTGCAACGCCGCTTTGGCAATCTGCGGGGCTTCCCGCAAGTAGCGGAATCAGTTTGATTAATGCCATACAAAAGGGGTTTCCGGTTGATAGTATCAGTCGTCTTAACGATGAGCTGGGATGGCCGAAGATGGTATTACTGGAAGTCATGGGCATTAACGAGCGCAATTTTGCACGGCGAAAAGCCGGTAACGGGTTACTGAAAAGTGATGAGAGTGAACGGGTCGCGCGTCTGGTACGCACCATTGATGCAGCCACAGATTTGTTTGAAGGTGACCGTATGGCGGCACTGGAATGGATAACCCGCCCTGCTCCGGCGCTGGCCGGTTCGCGCCCGCTGGAACTGCTTTCGTCAGAAGCGGGAGCCGTGGAAGTCAACCGGCTGATCGGGCGTCTTGAATACGGGGTATTTAGTTGAAGCTGTTCCGTATCACCAAGACAAAGCATTTGGGCACCGCGTGGTCGGGCACCGGCGCTCAGATTTATGGCGGCCGATGGAATCCGCCCGGCAGACCGGTGGTTTATCTGGCCGGTAGTCAGTCGCTGGCGATTCTGGAAATGCTGGTGCACATCCACTCCAGTATGCTGATGCAATCCTACACGCTGCTCAGCATCGAGGTGCCGGACGATTTGCTCGACACGCTGGAAGTCTCAGAACTGGCGGCAGACTGGCGCAGCCCTTCGCCGCCGGACAGTACACAGCGTCAGGGAGAAATCTGGCTGGTGGAAGGTGACTATGTCGGGCTGAAAGTGCCGTCAGTTATCGTGCCATCGGAGTCTAACGTTTTACTCAATCCGCAGCATCCGGCGTTTGGGGATTTACTGGCCTCGGTAGAACGCGAGCCGATGATATTTGACCCGCGTCTGCAATAAACGCGGGTCGTGAGGGATTACTCTGTTTTCCTGTTACTGCGGTAAATAAGCACCAGCGCAATAATAAGACATGGGATCGCCGCCAGACGATGCCACGATAGCGGGATCTGCGGGTTATCCAGCCAGCCGAAATTATCGATTAGCATCCCCATCGCCAGCTGTCCCAGAATCACGGCCACCGTCGCCACAGCAGTTCCTACACGTGGAACCGCAGTCACCATAATGATGATGTAAGGCACACCGAACAATGCCCCGGCCAACTGCCATTTTGGCACGGTCAGCAAGGTTGCCTGTTGAGGGGTTTGCAGAAACAGGATCAGCACTGCGGTAATCGCCGCGCCCACGCTGAAGGTCAGGAAGGCGCTTTTCAGCACGCCCACCTTCTCGCCAAGCTGACCGTTCACCGCCGCCTGCATACTCAGCGCCGCACCCGCGACGATCGCCAGAATAATCATAATCAGTTCAGACATCAGTTAACTCCAGGCAATCAAAACAAGGGCTGCAACAATAAACACCAAAGCCAGTAAACGCTCGCCACCGACTTTCTTATGAGGTGTACCAAACCAGCCGTAATGGTCGATCAGGACGCTTTTCGCCACCTGCCCTGACAAAATCGCAATCATCGTCATACCGATACCAATCACCGGCGTCGCCAGCGTCAGCACGACCACATACACCGGCCCGAGCACGCCGCCAAGCAGCTGCCAGCCAGGTTGTTGTGTAAACGACGGCGCATTACGCGGGCTGAAAAACAGCACCAGCAGACCGGTCAGCACCGCGCCGACGCCAAATATGCTCAGCGTGGCCCACAGATGCCCCACTTCTGTCCCAAGCGGCCCGATCAGACCGGCCTCCAGCGAAAGCCCCATGCCCGCCAGAATGACCAGCGGAATTAACATCAGATTCATTATTAGCTTGCTCACTCTATTTTAAGAAGCGGCGACTATAGCGTGGCACTTTTTTGCGAAAAACAGCACAATAAGGAAAATACCTTTGCGGATATTGCACAGATGAAAACCTTCAACCAGATCAATATCCAGTCCTTGCGTCTGTTTGTCGCGGTACTGGATCACGGGAATTTCTCAGAAGTCGCACGCCGCGAAGCGATGTCCCCTTCGACGGTATCCCGGGTCATTTCACAGCTGGAACAGGCACTGCAAACGCAACTGCTTTATCGCAATACGCGGGCAGTCAGCCCGACTGAATCCGGTAAACTGCTGGCCGATCATGCCCGTCAGGTGCTGGCACAGCTGGATCTGGCGGCGCTGGATTTGCAGGAGCAGGACAGCGAACCGGGCGGGCTGGTGCGTATCAACGCCCCCGTCGTTTTCGGCCAGCGGCACATTGCTCCCTGGCTGCATGAACTGAGTGCCCACTATCCGCGGCTGAACATTGAGCTGATGCAAACGGATGATTTTATTGATCCCTTGCAGGACAGTGTGGATTTACTCATCCGCATCGGAGTGATAGCCGATTCTACGATGCAGGCACGCACGCTCGGGCAACAGAACTTCCGTCTCGCCGCCAGCCCGGCCTATCTCGCGCGGGCGGGCACACCCGCCACACCTGCTGACCTTGCTTCGCATAGCTGTCTGGTCTTCAAAGGATTCGCCGGTTCACAGCGCTGGTACTTGCGCGAATCGGATCAGGAATGGCGCTCCTACAGCTTGCGCGGCGCACTCACCAGCAATAACGCAGAAACGTTGACGCAGGCGGCTATCGACGGCATGGGGCTGGTGGTATTTCCCACATGGCTTATTGGCGATGCCCTGCGCGATGGCAGGCTGGTGAATGTGATGAACTCGTATCAGGTGTCGACGTCTCCGGAGCCACAGACGATAGCGGCGTTATATCCGAATGGCCGCAGAGCATCGATTAAGGTGCGGGCGGTAATTGATTTTCTGGTGGAGAAATTTGGAGCACCGGCGTATTGGGAACGTTGAAGGTGTTGATCCTCCCCTTCGCAGGGGAGGAGCTGTCCGAGAACTGTTTTACTAAGCCGCCATTGCAGCGGCCTCCTGCAAATCAGAAACTATAATCGACAGCGGCAAAATATCTCCGTCCATCTTCGTTATAACTATAGTCATCCCGATTCAAATCTTTATCCCCGAGGTTCAACACCCCGGCCCGAATTTTCACGGCCTTATTCACCTGATACGACCCGCCGGTGTTCCAGACTGTGTAGCCGCCCGGCGTCGGGTTACCGTCGGTGACGGTGCGGCTTTTGCCTTTGTAGTTGGCAGAAAGATAGAAGCTCCACGCGTCCCACGGTTTCCAGTCGAGCGTGGCGTTGGTAGTGTGGAACGGCAGTTCCGATAACGGTTTGTTGCCACCGTTGCTGAGATCGCGGGCGTCGTTGTAGGTGTAGTTCAGCTTGAGATCCCATGCCTCGGCGACCGGCAGGCTGACTTCCGTTTCCAGACCGCGAATTCGCGCTTTGTTCACGTTGTAATATTTGAAGATCGGATTGCCGCTGGCGTCGAAGCCGACGAAGTTCTGGTAGGTCGGTGCCAGGCTTTTATTGGCGGTGCGGATAACGGTGATCATGTCATCAATATCATTTTGGAACACCGTGGCGCTGGCGTTAACGTCTTCCAGCAATCCCTCTTCTCCGGCGTAGTACAGGCCGAACTCGATGCTTTCGCTGGTTTCCGCTTTCAGATCTTTACTGCCGACCACGTTACACCCGCCGCGGCAGGACGCACTTTGCCAGTCAGGGCTGAGCTGTAACAGCGACGGCGCTTTGAAAGCCGATGCCCAGCCGCCTTTGAGCGTGACGGTGTCAGTGGCGTTGTAAACCAGATACGCACGCGGGCTCCAGTTGACGCCATAATTTTCGTGGTCATCCATACGCACGCCGCCGGTCAGCGCCAGACTTTCGAAAATCCGCCATTCGTCTTCGAGGAACAGTGCGTACTGATTGGCCTGCGTGCTGCCACCGTTTTTCATGTTCACGCCGTCTTCCAGCTTATCGTTGCGGTATTCTCCGCCGAACGTCAGCAGCTGATTGTATTCGCCCAAAGGGATAACCACTTTGCCGTCGAGAGAGTTGTTTTTCGACGTGATAGTTTCTGCATTTTTGTTCTCGATGTTTTCACCGTAGAAACGCAGTTCGGTATTGGCTAAACCCCAGCGGCCATTGTGCCCGAGCGAGTAATTCTCACGCTCGATACGGTTTTTATCCAGCGTATCGGAATCCCTGTCCTGCCGGTCCATGCCGTAGCCGAAGGTGATGTCCTGATCTTTATCCGGTGTCAGCGAGAATTCGACGTTAGCGTTGCGCGAGGTGTAACCCTCGATGCGCGGCTGGCCGGTGCTACCACTTGAGGAGCTGGCCTGATCTTTTTCACGTTTGCCCAGCGCGCCGTAGACCTTCACGCCTAACAGGTCGTCAATCAGCGGACCGCTGGCGAAAACGTTACCGTTGCCCGTGTCGCCGCGATCGCGGTGTTCCTGCACGGTGGTATCGGCGCTCACCGTTCCGTGCCAGGCTTTACCAACTTTACGGGTAATGATGTTGACCACGCCGCCCAGCGCGTCGGAGCCGTAAAGCGAGGACATCGGCCCGCGCACCACTTCGATGCGTTCAATGGATTCGGCCGGGATCCAGCTCAAATCAAAATCGTTATGGCGGAAGACGGCGTTGCGGGAGTTCACGCGTTTGCCATCCACCAGAATCAGGGTATAACCGCTGCCCAGACCACGGATACTGACGCCCTGACGGTTGTCGCTTTCGTTAGTGATCTGCACGCCCGGTACGTCTTTAAGGACATCTTTAAGATTTTGCACCGGCTTCTTTTGCAGATCTTCACGGGTGATCACGCTGATACTCGCCGGCGCGTCTTTGAGGTTTTGTTCGACGGCGGAGGCGGTGACCACCATCTGATCTTCTTTTTCTTTCACTTCGGTTGTGTCTTCCGCCATCACAGGGAACGCGGCGGCAAACAGCTGTGCGAATAACCCGGCTTTGATTGCCGGTGTCAATTTAACCTTAACCATTTCTTCTCTCCATGAGATAAAACAACCCCGTCGGTGCGGGACGTTGCAATGCATTTCCGTCAATCCGGTAAAAAAAGTGCGAACGGAATCGCCCGGATGATCAGGATCTTATTTTTTAGTTTCAGGCTCACAATATGAAAGGCGGACGCTGCTACTTTGGCTGCGTCCGTTTTTTAGTACTTCATCTGACTACGTTTTAGATCGAAGGATCGCCGACCAGCCCGTCGATGAGGATTTGCGGCGTTCCCTGCGAGCAGCGTTCAATACGTCCGCGCACGCCGTAAACGCGCGCCAGACTGTCGGCGGTGATCACCGCCTCGGGTTCGCCATCGGCAATCAGATGGCCGTCTTTGAGCATCAAAACACGATCACCGTGGCGCAGCGCGATGTTGATGTCATGCACCACCACCACGGTCACGATATTGCGTTTTTGTGTTTCCTGCCGCACCAGATCCATCACGTGGAACTGATAATTCAGATCCAGCGCGCTGAGCGGTTCGTCGAGCAGTAACAACGAGGGCTGGCGGATTAAAGACTGCGCCAGACCGACCAGCTGTTTCTGCCCGCCGGAGAGCTGATCGAGATAACTCAGCGCCAGATGTTCGATGCCGAGCTGTCGCAGCAGCGTCATCACTTTATCCGTACCTTCCGCCGCTTTGCTTTTCCCGCCGGACGCACGCTGGGCGACGATAATCGATTCCAGTACGTGAAGATGCACACCGGCAGGCAGCGTTTGCGGCAGATACACCACCTGCTCGGCACGGCGTGCGAAAGGCATGGGCATCAAATCGTGGCCATCGAGCATCAGTTGCCCTTCCGCCCGGTTTAACCCTGCCAGCGAGCGCAGGAGTGTCGATTTACCGCTGCCATTCGGTCCCAGCAGTACGGTAATTTTGCCACGCGGCAGCATCGGCACGTTGAGATCGCGGATAACCCGGCGCTTCGGATAACCGGCGTTGAAATCACGGATTTGCAGCCCTTGCGTGGCGGCATTCAGGAGATCCTGAGAAGGGGTTTCCAGCATGGCAGACATCAGACGTTCCCCCGATGACGAAGAATAATACTCAGGAAGAACGGCACGCCGACCAGCGAGGTAACAATGCCGACCGGAATGATGACGCCGGGCACCAGGTTTTTCGACGCCACGGAGGCCATCGACAGCACCAGCGCGCCGATCAGCGCACTGGCCGGCAGGTAGAAGCGGTGATCTTCACCGAACATCAGGCGGGCAATGTGCGGCGCGACCAGGCCGATAAAGCCAATCGGGCCAACGAACGCCACCGCCAGTGCGGAAAGAATACTGATGCGCAGCAGCGTGCCGAGGCGCAGACGGCGCACATCGATACCAAAACTGACTGCGCGATCTTCACCCAGACGCAGCGCCGTGAGCTTCCACGCGCTCATCATTGACCACGGCAGCAAAATGAGGAAAGCGAACATCATCACCCCAAGTTTCACCCATGACGCGCGCGCCAGGCTGCCCATCGTCCAGAAGACTAAACCCTGTAAGGTGTCTTCAGTGGCGATGAACTGCATCAGCGAAACCAGTGCGTTAAAGGTGAACACCAGCGCGATACCGAACAGCACAACGCCGGAGCTGGCGACGCGCGTCCAGCGGGTGATGCCATCGAGCATCAGCGCGGCGAGGAGTGCGAAAATGAAGGCGTTAGCGGAGATAAACCACTGATCGGGCACCCCCGGAATACCGATGCCCAGCACTATCGCCAGCGCGGCGCCAAAGGCGGCTGCGGACGAGACGCCAAGCGTAAACGGGCTGGCCAGCGGGTTATTGAGGATAGTCTGCATTTCGGCACCGGCGAGGCCAAGAGACATGCCCACCGCAATCGCCATCAACGCATACGGTAAACGAATATCCCAGACGATCACCCGCGTGCCCGGATCGGCGGCAGCCGCGTTAAACAAGGTTTTCCACAGCGTACTGAGTGACAACCCCGAAGGCCCCATCACGAAATCAATCACCAGTGAGACGACAATCGCCAGCACCAGGACAAGCATAATGGACAAACGGCGGCGTACGATATTCTGATATTGCCCCATAACACTGTTGTCGGCATTGGCTTTCGCCGTCAGCGCAGGTTCGGTGGTTGCACTCATGTTTTGCTTCAATCTCATCAACGTAAAAACTTACAGCAGGAAAACTTACTTCCCGCTTTCCGGTTTAACTGCATCCGTCCAGTAGGTGCCCGTCGGCTCTACGGCGAGGAATTGTTTATAAAGCTGATTCTGGGTTTGCTGCGGATCGACGTCCGCAAACTTCTCTGGATAAAACGCTTTGGCAAAAACCTGAACCGCCAGCACGTTATACGGCGAGTTATAATAGTTATGCCAGATGCCAAAACTGCGGCCTTCTTGCACCGCTTTGAGTGTGCTGATGCCTTTACGCTGCAACAGCGGCATCAGACTGGCGCGCGCCTGCTCTGGCGTCGTCTGCGCGCCAAGCACCAGACCGGTCGGTGGCGGATCACCCGCTTTCGCCGGTTTACCGCCACCGCTGACCAGATACACGTCCGGCTGCGCGGCGATCACTTTTTCAAGATTGATCAGCCCCAGCGGCCCCGGCAGCAGCGGTTTGGAAATGTTCACCCCGCCCGCCTGATCGATAAAATCACCCATGTTGCCCTTTCCGGCTGAACGGCAGCATTCATCATCGGTAGACGCACGCAGTTCGATGAACACTTTTGGCTTATCCTGCTCGGGTATGTTTTGGGTCACATCGGTAACGCGTTTGATGTTGTCTTTATAAAACGCGATGTAATCCTGCGCCTGCTTTTCGCGGTTCAGGACTTTGCCCAGCAATTCCATGCTCGGCAGGGTATTTTTCAGCGGTGAGGTGCGGAAATCAACAAAGACCACCGGCACACCGGCTTTTTGTAACTGCGTGACCAGCGCGCTTTCTTTGCCCGGACCGTGCCCCGACAAACCAAAAATCGCCAGCTGCGGATTGAGCGTGAGCACTTTCTCCGGGCTGATGCTGTCGGCGCTGGTGTTACCAATCAGCGGGATTTTGTCGATCTGCGGGAATTTAGCCTGATAGGTAGCGTAGGTTTGCGGATCTAACTTGCGGAAATCGCCCTGCCAGCCAACAATGCGGTCGAAGGGTTTCTGCCCTTCCAGCAGGGAAACAGCAAAGAACAACCGCCCTTCTCCCAGCACCACTCGCTGAACATCATCCGGTACCGTAACGGTTCGCCCGGCGATATCGGTCACCGTGACGGCCTGCGCACCAAAACTCATGACGCCCATCGCCAGTGCCAAAATGCCACCGGCAACGCGGGGGCTTACCAAATTCTGCTGATAATTCATCTTCTTCCGATTCCTTTACGTTTCCCTGAAGAGGCGCTAACAATAAAAGAAATGATAACGATTATCAATGCAGTTTACATAACCCATAAAGAGTACAGAGGGATGCCGTGCGGCGAAACAAGACTGAGGTAACAAAGCATTACACTGCCGGGCGAAAAAAACGAAATAAAGATATAAAAAAAGCGGAGCCGAAGCTCCGCCTTGATAACCGCGTGAAAAACGCAAATCCCGTTATTGGTCGCTACTTTTAGTCTCGACGTATTTTGGGAACTCCATTTCGCTGTATTTCACCACTTTCGTGCCTTTTGTCAGCTTGTAACCGAACCAGATGATCAGGAACAGCGGCAGGCCGATATAGGTCGCGGCGACGCCGTACCAGTCGATGGTGTCTTTCAGGAACGCCTGATAGTTTTGGCCGAGTGTAATAATCAGACACAACACAAAGGCGAATACCGGGCCGAACGGGAAGAAACCAGACAGATACGGCAGGTCTTTCAGATCACGCCCCTGCGAAACATAGCCGCGACGGAAACGGTAATGACTGATTGCGATACCGAGCCAGGCGATAAAACCGGTCATGCCTGACGTGTTCAGCAGCCACAGGTAAACGGTCTGATTACCGAAGGTTGAGCTCAGGAAGCACAGCGCGGCCACGACGGTTGTCGCATACAGCGCGTTACGCGGTACGCCGCCTTTCGACAGTTTGGCGAACATACGCGGCGCTTTGCCTTCGCTGGCCAGCGTGAACAGCATACGGGTAGACGCATACATACCTGAGTTACCGGCGGAGAGCACGGCGGTCAGGATCACGGCGTTCATCACCGCTGCGGCCGACAGCAGACCGGCGTTACGGAAGACCAGCGTGAACGGGCTGACGGAGATATCGCCGACTTCGTTACGCAGCAGGTTCGGATCGGTGTAAGGAATGATCAGGCTAATGACCAGAATCGCCAGAATATAGAACAGCAGGATACGCCAGAACACCTGCCGCACCGCGCGGGGAATATTCTTAGCCGGGTTCTCAGATTCGCCCGCCGCGACGCCGATAAGCTCAGTCCCCTGGAAGGAGAATCCGACGATCATCGCTACGCCTATCATTGAGGCAAATCCGCCTGCAAACGGCGCATCGCCGATAGCCCAGTTGTGCCAGCCCGCCGTTTCTCCACCGCGCATAATACCGGTGATCATCAGCACGCCGACGGCGATAAAGATGATGACGGTGACGACTTTGATAAGCGAGAACCAGTATTCGGCTTCACCGAAACCGCGAACAGAAATGTAGTTCAGCAGGAAGATCAAACTGAGGAACAAGGCGCTCCAGATCCAGCCCGGCGTATCCGGGAACCAGTAGTTCATCACCAGCTGCGAGGCCACGAGATCTACCGCAATGGTCACCGCCCAGTTGTACCAGTAGTTCCAGCCCAGTGCGAAACCAAAGCCTTCTTCTACATAGCGGGAGCCGTAAGTGGAGAATGAACCTGAGACCGGCATGAACGCGGCCAGTTCGCCGAGGCTGGTCATCAGGAAGTACACCATGATGCCGATCAGCGCATAAGACAGCAGCGCGCCGCCCGGACCTGCCTGTGACACCGTCGCGCCTGAGGCGACGAATAACCCTGTACCAATTGAGCCGCCAATGGCGATCATCGTTAAGTGACGTGCCTTCAGCTCGCGACGCAGTGTGGGTGCCACCTGCGTATTTTTTGTAGGTTGTTGAGCCATGTTTTCCCTATATCCGCTCGTCATTCTAAAATTTAAGCGCGGATTGTAGCAAAACCTGCCGCTCTGAATAGCAGGAACGACCTGTTATAAGACACCTTCATAACTGGCCGCCGATCATTAGCGAAAGACTGTTATAGCGATTCCCGACAGTAGGTTAAAAACCGTGATAATGCGCTGGAGATGTGCTTCTGACGGTGATGGATCAGGTACAGTTTGCGCACCAGCGGCGGGACCGGCAGGCGGATTTCCACCAGCGAGCCGCTGCTCAGTTGCTCGGCAATGACGCGCCGCGACAGGCAGCTGATGCCTATCCCGTGGCGCACTGCGTGTTTGATCGCTTCAGAATTTCCAAGCTCCATGACCAGATTGAAATCCGGCAACTGCGGCAGCAAAAGGTGATCCAACACTTCGCGTGTACCAGACCCGCGCTCGCGTAAAATCCACGGTTCGCGCGCCAGCGCTTCGAGCGTTACCGGCTGACTTGCCAGGGGATTTTCCGGTGCGACAAACACCACCAGCTCATCATCCAGCCAGGGTTGGGTGATAAGCTCCGGCATCTGACACGGCCCTTCAATCAGGCCCAGATCGACCCGGAAATCCGCGACGGCGTTGATCACGTCGTTAGTATTGCCGACGTTGAGTTCCAGCGGCGTGCCGGGGAAATCCAGACGATATTCCGCCAGCATCGCCGGCAGCATGTAGTTACCGATGGTGCTGCTCGCGCCAATGCGCAGCGAGCCGTTATCGTGATTGAAAAGACGCTCGATTTCACCCGCCTGCTCCAGCAGCGCCAGCGCTTTCGGATACAGCAGACGGCCGTGTTCGTTGATCACCAGCCGCTTCCCGACGCGGTCAAACAGCTGCACGCCGAGCTGGCTTTCGATGTCGGCCAGCGAGGCGCTGACGGCAGATTGTGATAATGAAAGCACCACCGATGCCTGCGTGGTCGAACCGCTTTTCAGCACCTCGGCGAAGACTTCAAGTTGTCGCAATGTAATGTGCATAAATGTCCCGCTATCTTCGCGCGCCTGACGACGCGTTTTCTTTTATCAGTATAGACCTTTGGTCAGCCCGCTCTTTTCGACCGCCCTTTTTATACCAGTTTTAGTGATAGGTTATAAAGTTATAATCAATTTCATTTTTATATAAGGGCGGCGTAGCCTTGTCTCATCACTCCTGTTGTTCACCACTAACAAGGAAACGGACGATGAAGACATTTCAGCTCAATCACCTAAGCGAGGCGAAACACGACCGCCCGCAGCCTTTGTGGTTCAGCCGCGTACTGCCCGGCCTTTTACTGACCGGCGCAATCACCGCCCTGGCGGTATGGCTGAGCGATTTTCCCGCACTGAACCAACTCGGCCTCAGCGCGCTGACGCTGGCGATTGTTATCGGCATGGTGATCGGTAACACGGTCTATCCGGCCGCAAAACCCTGGTGTGACGAAGGCGTGACGCTGGCAAAACAGCGTCTGCTGCGTCTGGGGATCATTCTTTACGGCCTGCGCCTCACCTTTGCGCAGATCGCTGATGTCGGTGCGACCGGCATTCTGATCGACGCCACGATGCTGTGCTCCACTTTTGCCCTCGCCTGCTGGCTCGGGCTGCGGGTATTTAAGTTAGACCGCGATACCTCAATGTTGATCGGCGCGGGCAGCAGTATTTGTGGGGCTGCGGCGGTGATGGCCACCGAGCCGGTGCTCAACGCTAAGGCCGAGAAAGTGACGGTCGCCGTCGCGACGGTGGTGATTTTTGGCACCGCCGCCATCTTCCTCTATCCGTGGCTGTGGCAGCTCAACGCGCATTATCATTGGCTGACCTTCACGGCGTCACAGTTCGGCATTTACACCGGTTCAACGGTGCATGAAGTGGCGCAGGTGGTAGCAGCGGGTCAGGGTGTCAGCCCGGAGGCGGAAAACGCGGCGGTGATCGCCAAGATGATCCGCGTAATGATGCTGGCGCCGTTCCTGCTGCTGTTATCCGGCTGGATCGCCCGCCGCAAAGGCGTGCAGGCAGAAGGTCAGGCAACGGGAATGCGCAACATCACCATTCCGTGGTTCGCGCTGTTCTTTATTCTGGTGGCGGCGTTTAACTCGCTGGATATTCTGCCGCACAGCTGGATCCCGGCGCTGATTACTCTCGACACGGTATTGCTGGCGATGGCGATGGCGGCACTCGGTCTGACCACGCACATCAGCGCACTGCGTCAGGCAGGCCTGAAACCGATGCTGCTGGCGGCGATGTTATTCGTCTGGCTGATTGTCGGCGGCGCAGGCATTAACCAGCTTATCCACCACCTTTTTGGCTGATGTAGCGGGTTTTACACGCCAGCTTTTACACTTCAGTGCTGCGCCTCCTTCGCGGAGGCGCTATCATCCCTCCATTAACGCGATGAATAACTGAGGAGCAAAAATGAAGTTTGTCGGAGCACACGTCAGTGCGGCAGGCGGCGTAGATCAGGCCGTACTGAGGGCGCACGAGCTGGAAGCCACGGCTTTTGCGCTTTTCACCAAAAATCAGCGTCAGTGGAAAGCCGCACCGTTGCCGGAAGACGTCATCGAAAAATTCAAAGCGGCCTGTGAAAAATACGGTTATCAGAGCAGCCAGATTTTGCCGCACGACAGCTATCTGATTAATCTCGGCCACCCGGTGACCGAAGCGCTGGAGAAATCCCGCGAGGCATTCCTCGACGAACTGCAACGCTGCGAACAGCTGGGCCTTTCGCTGCTCAACTTCCATCCGGGCAGCCACCTGATGCAAATCGACGAAGACAAATGTCTCGAGCGCATTTCCGAATCGCTGAATATCGCCCTGTCACAAACTAAGGGCGTCACGGCGGTGATTGAAAACACCGCCGGTCAGGGCAGCAATCTGGGTTTCCGCTTCGAGCATTTAGCAAAAATCATTGACGGCGTGGAAGACAAAAGCCGCGTTGGCGTCTGCATCGACACCTGCCACGCCTTCGCCGCCGGCTATGACTTGCGCACCGTCGAAGAGTGTGAAAATACCTTCCGGCATTTCAGCGACGTCGTCGGCTTCGAGTATCTGCGCGGAATGCATCTCAACGATGCGAAAAGCGAATTCAACAGCCGCGTCGACCGTCATCATAGTCTGGGTGAAGGCAACATCGGGAATACGGTGTTTAGCTGGATAATGAAAGACCCGAGATTTGATGGGATCCCGATGATTCTGGAAACGGTAAATCCGGAGATATGGGCAGATGAAATCGCATGGCTGAAGGCGCAGCAGACTGCTGAGGCGGATGACGCCGCGGCGTGATCGCAACAAAGAAGGCACCTTCGCTGCTCCCCCTGCAAAGGGGGAGCAGCTGTGTCGAATGTCAACCTGGCACCGATTAATACCCCGCCCCAATCCCCGGTCCGGGATTAAAACAGTTGATCAACCAGCATTCGTGCTTCCACGACATCCCCGGAAACGCCGCACCCGACCAGCACACAGGCTGCCTGTGTCAAAATCGCCAGCGGAATATCGCGCTCCCCCTTAAGACATTCCTGAATAAATGTCACCGTCGCCGCGACATCTTTCGTTCCCGGCGTATCGGAGCCGAATATTTCCTCCTTTTCAGCCAGCACCTGTTGCTCGCCCGCAACAATCAGATGAGTCTGCGGGAACCGCTGCGGATTGGCATACACTTCCCCTTCAGTGCCCTGCGTCAGTAAGGCGCGGCCGTTGATCTGGCGGAAAAATGAAGAAACGCGCTGAATATATTCCGGGTGCGAAACGCTCGATAATCGCAGGGAATCCTGCCCGATGAACGGGCTGATAAGCTTCGCCAGCGTGTGGCTGCTGTTTCGCACGCCCATCTGCCAGCGCAGCGAAAGTTGTTTATCGACAGGCGGGCACAAAACAGAAATCGGGATAAATACCGGCGCGGTGCCAGCGGCGAGCTGCTGCTGCGCCTGTTCCTGCGTGCGTGCGGCTTCGATACCGAGCGCACGGAAAATCTCGGCGCTGGTGATACGGGTCGGATCTTCGTCGACGCCGTGAACCACGACCGGCAGGCCGAGACGGCTGAGCAAAATGGCCAGCAGCGGGGTGAGGTTCGCCTGCTTGCGCGCGCCGTTGTAAGTCGGGATCACCACCGGCAAAGGACGATCTGCCGGAGCCTGAAGGCGCATCACGCGCTCTTCCATCGCCTGATAAAAACCAAGCATCTCCTCTTCTGCTTCGCCTTTAATTCGAAAAGCGATCAGCAAAGCACCGAGCTGTAAATCCGGCACGTCACCGGCGAGGATCTCACGGTACAGCGCAAGCGACTGATCCCGGCCTAAATCACGGGCGTGATTTTTTCCGCGCCCGACTTCTTTGATGAGTTTGGTGTAATCCATCGTACCGTTACCTTGTCTGTTCAAATCATTAGCGGCGGCGCGCACGGCGGCGAACCGGATCTTTCTTCACTGTTTTGAGCATATCTGGCCGCTTAACCGACCCCGGCGCAGGCATTTCACGGTGCTCAATCGGGAACACCGGCAACGCCGCCAGCAGGCGCGAACCGTAACTTTTGGTCAGTAAACGTTTATCGTAAATCACGATTTCACCGGTGCATTCGTGGCTGCGAATTAATCGGCCAACCTGTTGGATCAGATTAAACGATGCGCTCGGCAGGCTTTGCACTTCAAACGGATAGCGTTTCAGCGTTTTCAGCCATTCGCCTTCGGTCAGGATCACCGGGCTGTCGACCGGCGGGAAAGCAATTTTATGGATATGCACCTGCGTCAGCAGCTCGCCTTTCAGATCCAGCCCTTCGGCGAAAGATTGCAGACCTATCAGTATGCTGGTGGTGCCCTCTGAAACGCGTTTGCGGTGCTCTTCCACCAGCCGGTAGCGGGGCTGATCGCCCTGCACCAGCAGCATCAGACGCAAATCCGGCAGCAGAGCCACAAACTGTTGCAGCGCGCGATTGCTGGCGAACAATACCAGCTGGCCGGTATGCAGCCCTTTCGCCAGTTCGGTGCGAAAGAAATCAGCCATCTCTTGCAAATGCGCCGCTTCGTTAGCCATCACGGGTTCAAGCGTCATCTGCGGGATGACGATTTTGCCCTGCTCGACGTGATTAAACGGCGAATCCAGGCTGACAAAACGATCACCGGCTTTTTCGCTCAGACCGCTCATTTCCTGCAAGCGGGAGAAGCTGTTCAGCGAGCGCAAAGTGGCGGAGGTGATGACCACGTGCGGCACCTTGCGCCACAGCATTTTTTCCAGCTGATCGCTGACGCGAATACCCGCGCAGTGGAACACCAGATGCGTCTGATTATCGAAATATGCCCGTGTGACCCATTTGCCAATCGGCGCATTGGAGGCTTTATCCAGCGCCGCCAGCCGCCACAGTTTGCTCATGGTTTCGAGATAGCTTTGCATGCGGCTCATGTGCAGGATAGCGCGGTGCAGACGCATAATGTCGTGCTTGCCTGTCTTCTCGCTGAGATCGTTCACCATGTATTCCGCCAGACTGCGCAGGCCGTCGGTGAGTTTGAACAGGCGGCTGCACTGCTCAGTCAGCTCCGGCGGCAGCGCGCCGAGCTCAAAACGAAACTCCGCTTCCGGCTCATCCGCTGGCAGATATTGACTGACCGATTGCTCGATAAGCATCAGCAGTTCGCGCATCTCGGCGCAGTGATTGTGCAGACGCTCGGCGTTGGTCAGCGGCGGTGGATTTTTCGGGGTAAACAGTGCCAGACATTGCTCAATCTGACGCACAAAATTATCCAGTTGCAGATTGTTCCACACCGCCGTGATTTCGGCATCGACTTCCAGCGCGTCGCGCGCGACCTCCGGCAGGTGATGCCCTTCATCAAGCACCAGAAGCAAGTCTTTCGCCGGTGGCAGCACCGATTCTGACTCCAGCGCGGCCATCACTAATGCGTGGTTGGTGACAACCACGTCAGCACTTTCTATCTCTTTACGCGCCACAAAATACGGGCACTCGCGGAAATAATGACAGTTGCGGCTGAGGCAGTTGGCTTTGTCCGTGCTGATTTTAATCCACAGCGGATCGTCGATGGTTTTTTTATAGTGATCGCGCAGCCCGTCCCACTCGTAGCGGGAGAGCGCGGTTTCCAGCGTTTTGCACAGCTTTTGTTCTTCACCGCTGGAAGGTGCCAGCTCGTCACCGAGAAACAAGCCCAGATCGCCCTGTGCATTTTCATTGCTCATCGATGCCAGATTGCGCGGGCAGACATAGCGACCACGGCCAAACGCACCGGTAAATTTCAGGTCCGGAATGATTTTTTTCAGCAGCGGTAAATCTTTGCTGTAAATCTGATCCTGCAACGCGACGTTGGCGGTGCTGACAATCAGCGGCTTTTCTTCTTCACGGCTGACGGCAATGCCGGGGATGAGATAGGACAGCGTTTTCCCGACGCCGGTCGGCGCCTCAATGGCCAGATGCCGTGCAGAATCCCCCGAGAACGCCTTCGCCACCTCTGCAATCATTTGTCGTTGCGGAGCACGGGGAATGAAATCCGGAATTTGTTCTTGCAGGGCTTTGTACCACTGGCTGATCTGATTTTTTACTGCGGGGGAAAGCGCCATGCATCTCTTTTTGTTGGGGTCGGGACCAAAGTGTTGCAGCCATTGTCCCACAGACCGGCTTTTGGCGCAGCCCGAAATCGCCCGTTAGCGCCATTTTCACCACGTCACTTTCCGTTTAAAAAATGGAGGACTTGTAAAAAAAAGAAAAGTTCATTTCTGTTTGTCATAAATTGATCACAAATCTACGGTAAAAAACCTTCGCTGAGAAAATTCCGAGCTCACACGGAATGCATAGCAAAAAATGATGATTAGCGTCTTTCCACAAGACTTCATATAAAGCTTTCCACCAAAAGCTTTTAAATAAGAATGCAGGGTAAAAATTCATGAAACGTAATATTCTGGCACTTTTAATTCCTGGTTTATTGATTGCATCAGGCGCACACGCAGCAGAAATTTATAATAAAGACGGCAATAAACTCGACCTGTACGGGAAAGTAAAAGGTCTGCATTATTTCTCTGACGCGCCGGGCAGCGATGGCGACCAGAGTTATGTCCGTTTCGGTTTTAAAGGTCAGACGCAAATTAACGACCTGATCACCGGTTACGGCCAGTGGGAATATAACGTTCAGGCCAACCACGCAGAGTCTGACAGCAAATCACCAAGCACCACCGGCACCAAAACCCGTCTGGGCTTTGCGGGTCTGAAATTTGGTCAGTACGGTTCATTCGACTACGGTCGTAACTACGGCGCACTGTACGACGTCGAAGCCTGGACGGATATGTTCCCTGAATTCGGTGGCGACGGTTACACCAAGGCTGACCGCTTCATGACCGGCCGTACTAACGGCGTGGCCACTTACCGTAACCGTGGCTTCTTCGGCATGGTTGATGGTCTGAACGTTGCGCTTCAGTATCAGGGTAAAAACGAAAACGACGGTCGCAGCAGCAGCACGGCGAACGGCGACGGTTATGCACTTTCCACCACTTACGCACTCGGTGATACCGGCGTGAGCTTCGGTGGCGCATACGCCTCTTCTGACCGCACGACTGGCCAGAGCAACTCAGCCTATGGCAAAGGCGATAAAGCCGACGCATGGACTGGCGGTATGAAATACGATGCTAACGGTGTTTATTTAGCCGCTATGTATGCTGAAACCCGTAATATGATTGCTATCACCGTTCCGGCAGGTATTGCAGGCGCACCGGCAGGCAGCGGTTTTGCTAATAAAACCCAGACCGTTGAAGCAGTCGCACAATATCAGTTCGACTTCGGTCTGCGCCCTTCTCTGGGTTATGTACAGACTAAAGGCAAAGATATTGAAGGTATCGGCGACGTTGACCTGGTTAAATATTTCGACGTGGGCGCAACCTATTATTTCAACAAAAACATGTCAGCCTATGTTGATTATAAAATCAACCAACTGGATGACGATAATAAACTGGGTCTGAATAACGACGACGTCACCGCCGTTGGCCTGGTTTATCAGTTCTGATTTAAGTCAAATTACACCTCATTATTATTCACTCTTTTATTCTCTGTCTTGATTTTATTCGGCCGGACTCACCCTCCGGCCTTTTTTGTTTTTGGTGTTTTACGGCACATCTCGCGTAATTCGCCTTTTTCGCTTTCGCATCACGCTGAATCTGCTAAAGTTTCAGAGAATTTTACGAATGAGAACTTCTCTTAACAAAAAACAGGGATAACCAATGAATAAAGTTTCGCTTTGTACCACCAGTGCCTTAATCATGCTGGCTTTGAGCGGCTGTGCGCAGCAGAAAACTGATGCTCAGCAAAAACTGAACGATCAGTCGGTGATGGCACTGAACTGGTTCCAGCAGTCAGGTGAATATCAGGCGCTGACCTATCAGGCATTCAACACCGCGAAAATGGCGTTCGATCAGGCAAAGCCGCTGGCAGGCAAGAAGAAAGCCGTGGTGGTGGATCTGGATGAAACCATGCTCGATAACAGCGCGTACAGTGCGTGGCAGGTCAAAGCGAACAAGCCATTCGACAGCAAAACCTGGTCAGAGTGGACCGCAGCACGTCAGGCGACCGCAATTCCTGGCGCAGTGGAATTTGCTAACTACGTGAACACCCACGGCGGCACGATGTTCTACGTATCCAACCGTAAAACCAGCGAATACGCTGCCACGCTGGACAACATGAACCGTCTGGGCTTCACCGGCGCAAATGACCAAACCATGTTGCTGAGCTCTGACACCTCGAACAAGCAGGTGCGTTTTGACTCCATCAAAGCCGCCGGTTATCACATCGTATTGTTCGTCGGTGACAACCTGAACGACTTCGGCTCTGCGACTTATCACAAAGATAACGCCCAGCGCCGCGCCTTCGTGAACCAGAACCATCAGCAGTTCGGCACGCAATATATCGTCCTGCCTAACCCGTTGTACGGTGACTGGGAGAGCGGACTGGCGAAGGATTACAATAAGCTGACGCCGGAGCAAAAATTGTCCGTGCGGGAGCAGAATCTGAAGGCGTGGAGCGGGAAATAATAATTTTCTGCTTTAGAAAGCTGACAAATTCTCTCAATTGCGGATGCCGCGCAATCCGGCTTTCAAAACAGATTGAGAACGTTTCGGTTTCTTAATTGCAGTGTTCACTTAGCTAGCTGCCCCGAAACCGACCAAGAGAGGGAAGTGCTTTCCCTCTCTTGGATCTCTCCACGCTTTATTAAATACGCGCTATCGCCAGAACGAAGGACATGTTCTGGCACTTCCTCGTGTGGCGCAAATCCAGGCACTTCGTGCTCCCCTCACTCGGTCTTCGAGCCATTGGTCTCGAAGCCGCTTCGTTCAGCTGGATTTTTGATCGCGCCTTCTCACCATTATTAAAAACAAAAACTAAGAAATCTAAACCAGGTGTTTTTTTTGGAAATGATCCAAACAGGTGAAGTTGTGACCTAAAAAGCTTTGGCCGCGTTCAAAAATCACGCCGGCACGAGAGGTGGAAAACCGCGCGTCTTTTTGCGCGGGTTGGAACCCGAGCGAAGGGCACCGCGCAGCGGCGGGATTTTGCGGCAATAGGAGGAGTTTCTGAAACAGAGCCAGGATGCATGGCACGTGTTTTAAAGAGCCCGGGGGTCTTGGGGGCGGTGGCGATACGCCGTCCCCCAAGTCGGTGTGGGCCGACGCCCACGGTTTTTACCTTAAAGCCGGTTTGGGGGACGAGCCCAAACTCTTGAAGTTGAAATTAAAGAATCAACTCCATCCCCACATGCGGTATCCCATCCTCCTCATAAACTTCGGTGTACACCACAAACCCCAACTTCCCGTAAAACGCTTCTAAATGTGCCTGCGCTGAAATCGCCACGCGAATATCCGGCCAGTGTTTCTGGCATGAAACCAGTGCCCGCTCCATTAACTGATAGCCGAGCTTCAGCCCCCGCGTTGAAGGTGCCACAATCACCCGCCCGATCGCCACACCTTCTTCATGACGCAAAATTCGCGCATAGGCCGCCGGTTTGCCGTCGAGCCACGCGACGATATGACGGTTCTCGCCGGTCAGATCCTGGCCGTCGATGTCCTGGTAAACACAGGTCTGCTCCACGACAAACACTTCACTGCGCAATGCCAGAATGGCGTAAAGCTGTTGCGCGGTCAGCTCGCTATGGTGATAGTCCTGCCAGTCGATAGATGAAGATTCGGTCATGAATGCCTGCCCCGCCTTTGCCTGAAAACGCAGCTTTGTTACTGCAAAAAAAAAGAGATACCCCGGAGGATATCTCTTTTTATCATGCCTTATGAAAGACTTCAGGCGGTTTTCTTCATCGGCTCATTACGCACCGGCAAATCGCCTGCGGTAAAGTATTCCGTCGTGCTGCGCGGTAACGGCTGGCGACCACGGATTTTATCGGCAATTTTTTCAGCGATCATAATCGTCGTAGCGTTCAAATTACCGGTGATGATTTGCGGCATGATGGAAGCATCTACCACACGCAGGGCGTCGATACCATGAACGCGACCCTGGCCGTCGACCACCGCCATGTCGTCAGTGCCCATTTTACAGGTGCACGACGGATGGAACGCGGTTTCTGCATGTTCACGGATAAACGCATCCAGCTCTTCGTCGGTCTGAACGTTTTCACCCGGGCTGATTTCGCGTCCACGATAAGGGTCCAGTGCCGGCTGTGCCATGATTTCACGGGTGATACGAATTGCATCCCGGAACTCATGCCAATCCTGCTCGGTCGCCATATAGTTGAACAGAATGCTCGGATGCTGACGCGGATCTTTCGATTTAACCTGCACACGACCACGGCTTGGTGAACGCATCGAACCAACGTGCGCCTGAAAACCGTGCTCTTTCACCGCGTTGCTGCCGTTGTAGTTAATCGCCACCGGCAGGAAGTGATACTGAATATTCGGCCAGGCAAACTCTTCACGGCTGCGGATGAACCCCCCTGCTTCGAACTGGTTGCTCGCGCCCACGCCGGTGCCTTTGAACAGCCACTCGGCGCCAATTGCAGGCTGGTTGTGCATCTGCAACGCCGGATAAAGCGACACCGGCTGTGTACAGCTGTATTGCAGATACATTTCCAGATGATCCTGCAAGTTCTCACCCACACCCGGCAGATCATGCACCACCGGGATTTCCAGACGTTTTAGCAATTCTGCCGCACCGATGCCGGAGCGTTGCAGGATCTGCGGAGACGCAATCGCTCCGCTGCACAGCAGGACTTCGCGTTTGGCGTTAGCCGTTTTGGCATTGTAGTCGTCGCCCTTGAAATAGCTGACGCCTACGGCGCGTTTGCCTTCGAACAGGATCCGGTCAGTCAGGGCGTGCGTGACGATCGTCAGGTTGGCGCGCGGTTTGGCCTGATCCAGATAGCCACGGGCGGTACTGGCGCGACGGCCTTTTGGCGTCACGGTTCTGTCCATCGGCCCAAAACCTTCCTGTTTGTAACCGTTGAGATCGTCAGTTCGCGAATATCCTGCCTGCGCACCCGCTTCAATCATGGCTTCAAACAACGGATTATTGCCGTTTTTGGGTGTTGCGACGCTGACCGGCCCCTCGCCGCCGTGGAAGTCATTCGGGCCGATATCACGGGTTTCCGCTTTACGGAAATACGGCAGACAGTCGTGATAACTCCAGTCTTCCAGACCCGGCGCTGTCGCCCAGTTGTCGAAATCCATCGCGTTACCACGGATGTAACACATCCCGTTGATCAGTGACGATCCGCCCAGACCTTTACCGCGTCCGCACTCCATGCGGCGGTTATTCATGTGCGGTTCCGGATCGGTTTCATACGCCCAGTTATAACGACGCCCCTGCAACGGGAACGCCAGCGCCGCAGGCATCTGCGTGCGAAAATCCAGACGGTAATCCGGGCCACCGGCTTCGAGTAACAGCACGCTGACACTGCTGTCTTCGGTCAGACGGGTAGCGAGTACGTTGCCGGCAGAACCGGCACCGATGATGATGTAATCGTAATCCATTGAAATCTCCTCTGTTGCGGCGGATTAAAAGACTGAGCTGAATTCGCCCAGTTCGACCTGCACGGATTTGATTTGGGTGTAGTGTTCGAGCGTTGTGACGCCGTTTTCGCGCCCCACGCCGGAATGTTTATAACCACCGACCGGCATTTCGGCGGCGGATTCGCCCCAGGTGTTGACCCAGCAAATCCCGGCTTCGAGTTTGTGGATCACGCGGTGCGCACGGTTGAGATCCTGCGTCACCAGCCCAGCCGCCAGACCGTATTCGGTGTCGTTGGCGCGGCGGATCACTTCCTCTTCACTTTCGTACGTCAGAATGCTCATCACCGGCCCGAAGATTTCCTCACGGACGATCAGCATGTCATCGCGGCAGTCGGTAAAGACCGTTGGCGCAACGTACGCGCCTTTGGCGAATTCGCCAGTAGTCACGCGCTCACCGCCGGTCAGCAGGGTTGCGCCCTCGCGCTTGCCGCTTTCGATATAACGCAGCACGGAATCCATGTGCGCGAAGCTGACCAGCGGGCCAAAGTTGACGTTTTCATCCGTCGGATCGCCCATGCGGATACGCTGCACGCGTTCCACCACTTTGGCTTCGAACGCTTTTTGTAATGCTTTCGGGATGAACACGCGGGTACCGTTGGTGCAGACCTGACCGGAGCTGTAGAAGTTGGCCATCATCGCGATATCAGCCGCTTTATCCAGATCGGCATCTTCAAACACGATCAGCGGTGATTTACCGCCCAGTTCCATGGTGACTTCTTTCAGCGTGGAGGCCGATGCGCTGGCCATCACTTTCTTGCCGGTTTTGATGCCGCCGGTGAAAGAAACTTTGGCGATATCCGGGTGATCGGTTAACGCCTGCCCGACACTTGCCGCACCGGTGACGACGCTGAACACGCCGTCCGGCACACCGGCTTCGGTGTAGATTTCGGCCAGTTTCAGCGCAGTCAGCGAGGTGTTTTCGCTCGGTTTGAAGACCATGGCGTTACCGGCGGCCAGCGCCGGGGCAGATTTCCACAGGGCAATCTGAATCGGGTAGTTCCACGCACCGATACCGGCTACCACGCCCAGCGGCTCACGGCGGGTGTAGACAAAAGAGGAATCGCGCAGCGGGATTTGCTGGCCTTCAATCGCCGGGATCAGCCCTGCGTAGTACTCCAGCACGTCAGCGCCGGTGACGATATCCACCGCCAGTGTTTCGGAAAGCGCTTTGCCGGTATCGGCCGTTTCGATCGCGGCCAGTTCATCGTTGCGTTCACGCAGAATGTCCACCGCGCGGCGCAGAATACGTGAGCGGCTCATGGCGGTCATGGCCGCCCAGACTTTCTGGCCTTTTTGCGCGGCCTTCACCGCCAGACTGACATCCGCCGGCGTGGCGGCGGACAGCTGTGCAATCACTTCGCCATTGGCCGGGTTAATCGCGTCAAAGGTGTCATCCCCGGTGCTGTCCTGAAAACGTCCGTTGATATAAAGTTTTTGTTTGCCGTAGCGGGACATAATTCTCTCCTCGGTCTGTGCGGTCTGAAGGTTTTCTGCGCTATTACTGCTGAACCTGAATGAGTTGTGCTTCGATATGGCGGCGGGTGATTTTCATCGCCTCAGCGCGGTTAAATTCTTTACCGCTGAGCGCCCCGCGCAGCCACAGGCCGTCAATCAGGGCAGCGGTACTTTGCGCCGCCAGACGGGCCTCAGCCTTAGGCAGAAAACGTCTGAATTCAGAACATAAATTTGAATAGAGCCGGCGGCTATTGACCTGTTGCAGACGGTACAGCTGCGGGTGATGCATACTGCTGGCCCAGAAGGCCAGCCAGGTTTTCATCGCCGCGCTGTTGGTCTGACTGTCGTCAAAATTGGCTTCTGCAATCGCATGTAGCCGCGCCGTCGGTGCGATATCCGTCAGCTGCGATAACCGCAGCTGCACCCCTTCTCCCAAATGACTGAGCAAGTAACGCATGGTCGCTTCCAGCAGCCCATTCTTGTCACGAAAGTAGTGACTGATGATGCCGTTGGAAACGCCGGCACGGCGTGCGATCTGCGAAATCGACGCATCATGCATCCCGACTTCGTTCACCGCGGCCAGTGTTGCCTCAATCAATTGCTGCCGTCTGATGGGCTGCATTCCTACTTTGGGCATGGGTCCGACTCCTGAAAATGAGCGGGCTGAAACGTACGAAAAAAACCACTTTTTTACGCTTTCGTTCAACCTTGTTAACGCTCTGACGTCACCTATTTAACTTTTTTTTGATTGAACGTTCAATTAAAAATGCATATATTTTATTACCAATACGTTAGTAATTTGTATGAATTTTGAGATGAATTAGAATCCATTTTATTGAAAATTAGAGAGTAATTAACAAATCAGGGGAAAAGATGGCGACTGCCGATACGACAGAAAAACATTCTGAGAAACCTCGCGATCAGCTTAACAAGGTGGTTTTCTTCACCTCAGCAGGTCTGATTTTAGCCTTCACATTGATGACCATTTTCTTCACCGAGTTATCGGGAAAATGGATAAGCCTCACTCTTAACTGGGTGTCCGCCACCTTCGGCTGGTATTACATGCTGGCGGCGACGCTGTACATCGTGTTTGTAGTGTTCATTGCCTGCTCGCGCTTCGGCTCGATCAAACTCGGTCCTGAACAATCCAAACCCGAATTCAGCATGATGAGCTGGGCAGCGATGTTGTTTGCCGCCGGGATCGGCATCGATCTGATGTTCTTCTCGGTCGCCGAACCGGTCACGCAGTACATGTTGCCGCCGGAAGGCAACGGCCAGACGCTGGAAGCGGCGCGACAGGCGATGACCTGGACGCTGTTCCACTACGGCCTGACCGGCTGGGCGATGTACGCGCTGATGGGGATTGCGCTCGGCTATTTCAGCTACCGCTATAACCTGCCGCTGACTATCCGCTCGGCGCTGTACCCGATTTTCGGCAAACGCATCAACGGGCCGATTGGTCACAGCGTGGATATTGCGGCGGTGGTCGGTACGATTTTTGGGATCGCGACCACGCTGGGTATCGGCGTAGTGCAGCTGAATTACGGGCTGAAAGTGCTGTTCCACATTCCGGAAAACCTGACGGTTCAGGCGGCGCTGATCCTGCTGTCGGTCGTGATGGCGACGGTCTCGGTGACCTCTGGCGTGAATAAAGGTATTCGTATTTTGTCGGAACTGAACGTACTGCTGGCGCTGGGGCTGATCCTGTTCCTGCTGTTCTTCGGCAATACCGAGTTCCTGCTCAATGCGCTGGTACTTAACATCGGTGATTACATCAACCGGTTTATGGGAATGACGCTCAACACCTTTGCGTTTGACCGCCCGACCGAGTGGATGAACAGCTGGACCCTGTTCTTCTGGGCATGGTGGGTCGCATGGTCGCCGTTTGTCGGCCTGTTCCTGGCACGTATTTCCCGTGGCCGTACCATCCGCCAGTTCGTGCTGGGTACACTCATCATTCCGTTCGTCTTCACCCTGCTGTGGCTGTCGATTTTCGGAAACAGCGCGCTGTATCAGATACTTCACGGGAATCTGGATTTCGCTAACGAAGTGATTGCGCACCCTGAGCGCGGTGTGTACAGCCTGCTGGCGCAGTATCCGGGCTTTACGCTGAGTGCTTCAGTGGCGACTATTACCGGTTTGCTGTTTTACGTCACCTCGGCAGATTCCGGTTCGCTGGTACTGGGTAACTTCACCTCGAAGCTGGCGGACATCAATAACGATGCACCAAACTGGCTGCGGATCTTCTGGTCGGTCACCATCGGTGTGCTGACGCTGGGGATGTTGATGACCGACGGCGTATCGGCGCTGCAAAACACTACGGTGATCATGGGTCTGCCGTTCAGCTTTGTGATTTTCTTCATCATGGCCGGATTGTATAAATCGCTGCGGCTAGAAGATTATCGCCGCGCCAGCAATCAGCAATCGCTGGCACCGCTGCCGGCGACCAGCGATGCGGCGCTGAACTGGAAGCAGCGCCTGACGCGGGTGATGAATTATCCGGGCACCACGCATACGCAAAAAATGATGGATACCGTCTGCCGCCCTGCGATGCAGGAAGTGGCGCAGGAACTGGTGCTGCGCGGTGCGAAAGTGACGTTTACCGAGCACGAGCCGGAAGAAGACGAGAAGATTAATCATCTGGAGTTGCAGGTGGCGCTCGGCGAAGAGCAGAACTTTATCTATCAGATCTGGCCGGTGCGTTACGCCGTCCCTGCGTTTACCTATCGCGCCCGGGCGGGTAAATCCAACTACTATCGTCTGGAGACGTTCCTGCTGGAAGGGACGCAGGGTAATGACCTGATGGACTTCACCAAACATCAGGTGATCAACGACATTCTGGATCAGTACGAACGTCACCTGAACTTCCTGCATATCAACCGCGAAGCACCAGGGAATACGCTGACGTTCCCGGAGTAATTTTTGATAAGTTAAGTAAAATACAAAACCCGCAAATGCGGGTTTTTGTATTTTCATACAGACTATCTCAAAAACGCCAGCACCTTCTCCAGCAACAGCTCCGGTTGTTCTTCGGCAATGTAATGCCCGCATGGGAGCGCTTCGCCCTGCACGTTTTCGGCCACGTTTCGCCATTCCTCCAGCGGCTTGAAACACTGACCGACGGTGCCCTTTTCGCCCCACAGCACCAGCAGCAGGCAACTGATTTTGCGGCCCGCATTCAGGTCTTTCTCGTCATGTTGCAGGTCGATACTTGCCGATGCGCGGTAGTCCTCGCAAATTCCGCGCGCCGTTCCATCAAGTTGCAGACAACGCAGATAATCTGCGTAAGCTTCTTCGGTGAAAGGCTGCATCCCGGCGCTGCGGCTGCCCATCACGCTGCGCAGATACTGCGCCGGATCGGCGGTGATCAACATTTCAGGCAAAGGTGCCGGGCGGATCAGAAAGAACCAGTGCCAGTAGGCGCGGGCGAACGCTTCATTGGTTTGCCGGTACATAGAAAGCGTCGGGGCGATATCCATCAACACCAGTTGTTTCACCGCCTGCGGATGATCCAACGCCAGACGATGCGCCACGCGGGCACCGCGGTCATGGGCGATAACGCTGAAGTGACTGAAACCCAGCGCGGCCATGAGTTCCAGCTGGTCCTGCGCCATTTCACGTTTGCTGTAACGAAGATGGTCTGCGTCTGGTTCAGGCTTACCGCTGTCGCCGTAGCCGCGTAAATCGGCCAGTACGACGGTGAATCTCGGGGTGAGGTAAGGCGCGACCCGATGCCAGATCGCCTGCGTTTGCGGATGACCATGCAACAGCAGCAGAGGCTCGCCCTGTCCGGCGATACGATAGGCAATTTCGGTGCCGCTGACCTTCATCCGGCCTTGGGTAAAATGTTCAAACATGGGTTTTCTCCTTTTTCATCCATCTTAGTGGATGACGGTGCGGCAACAAGGCCGCAAATGAAGATCGCCGGTTCACGATCCGTGTTTTGAGTCACCACACTCAGGCCATTGCCTGATAACCACTAAGTTTGCGACGCTGGCATTATCCATTCGATTCATCAGGGCAATGAAATGAAGCCAAAAACGCTGTATGAAAAACACATCGACAGCCATACCGTCCGCACGCTGGATGACAAAGGCCACGTGCTGCTTTACATCGACCGGCAGGTGATTAATGAATACACCAGCCCGCAGGCATTCAGCGGACTGCGCGATGCAGGTCGTCGCGTGTGGCGGCCGGAAACGTCGCTGGCGGTGGTGGATCACGTGAACCCTACAGCGCCGCTGCGCACGCGTCAGATGCCCGACGCCGGTGGCGCGCGTCAGGTTTCCTATCTGGCCGAAAACTGCGCAGAGTTTGGCATTGAGCTGTTCGATATTTTGGATAAGCGTCAGGGAATTGAACACGTCGTCGCGCCTGAGCAGGGTTTTATTCTACCAGGCATGGTGATCGCCGCCGGTGACAGCCATACCACGACTTACGGTGCTTTAGGCGCGTTCGGATTTGGCATCGGCACATCCGAAATTGAACATCTGCTGGCGACCCAGACGCTGGTGTATAAACGTCTGAAAACAATGCGGGTGACGGTGAATGGCGAGCTTAATCAGGGCATTACCGCAAAAGACGTGGTGATGGCTATGGTGGCGAAAATCGGTGCGGCAGGTGCGACCGGTTTCGCCATCGAATTCTGCGGTCCGGGCATCGATACGCTCAGCGTCGAAGGCCGCATGACTATCTGCAACATGGCGGTAGAAGCCGGGGCGCGCGGCGCCTTTATGGCTCCTGATGACAAAGTGTTTACTTACCTGAAAGACAAACCGCGCGCCCCGAAAGGCCAGCAGTGGCAGGATGCGACAGATGTATGGCGTCAGTTGCACAGCGACGCAGATGCGGTGTTTGACAGCGAGGTCAGCCTGGAAGCACAAGACATCGCGCCGATGGTCAGCTGGGGCACCAGCCCGGATCAGGCGCTGGCGATAAGCGGTCAGGTTCCCGACCCGCAAAGCGAGCCCGACGCCTCTCGACGCAAAGATTTGCAGCGCGCGCTCAATTATATGGGCCTGCGCGCCGGTCAGGCGCTTAACAGCATCAAAATCAGTCATGCATTTATCGGCTCCTGCACAAATGCACGCATCGAAGATTTACGCGCTGCCGCTGTGGTGGTGCGCGGTAAAAAAGTCGCACCTGCCGTTCGGGCAATGATCGTTCCGGGCTCAAGTCAGGTTCGCGCACAGGCGGAAGAGGAAGGTCTGGCAGACGTGTTCATTGAAGCCGGTTTTGAGTGGCGGCAATCGGGCTGCTCGATGTGCCTGGCAATGAATGATGACGTACTCTCGCCCGGCGATCGCTGCGCATCCAGCACCAACCGTAATTTTGAAGGGCGTCAGGGCGCGGGCGCACGCACCCATCTGATGAGCCCGGCAATGGTGGCGGCCGCCGCCATTTGTGGCCACCTGACTGATGTGCGTGACGTAAAAGGAGAAGATTATGCAGGCGTTTAACGTACTGAGCGGTGTGGCTGCGCCCTTCCCTGCGGCCAACGTTGATACCGATGTGATCATGCCAAAACAGTTTCTGAAAGGCATTGACCGCAACGGGCTGGATCGCGGCGTATTTTTCGATCTGCGCTTTCTGGCCGATGGCTCGCCGGATCCGGCTTTTATCCTCAACCAGCCTGACTGGCAGCAGGCGAAATTCTTGCTGGTCGGGCCGAACTTTGGCTGCGGTTCCAGCCGCGAACACGCAGTATGGGGGCTGAAGCAACTGGGCATTCGGGCGCTGATTGGCACCACCTTTGCCGGGATTTTCTTCGATAACTGCCAGCGCAACGGCGTGCTGACGGTGCAACTGAGCCCGGAGCAGTGGTCGCAGATTGCAAAAGAGGTGGCTCAGGCGGACAAAAACGACATTACCGTCGATTTACCGGCGCAGACAATCAGCCTGCATGATGGTAAAGAAATCGCGTTTAACATTGATGAGCTGAGTAAAACTTCGCTGCTTAACGGTCTGGATGCGGTGGGAAACACGCTGCGTTACAGCGAGGAAATTCGTGAGTTTCAGCGGTCACACCTGCAACGTAACCCGTGGCTGGCGTGAGATGAAATGTGTTTCAGCCGAGTAAATGGCTGAAACGCTGATGCAGGAATTCGACGCAGACCCGCAGTTTTGCCGATTCCGCCAGCCGTGTGGGGTACACCGCCCAGACGCTGGCGGGCTGGGAAAACTGCGGCAATATCTGCACCAGTTCGCCCTTTTCAATGTAAGGCCGGACATCCCACTCTGAGCGTAAAATGATGCCCTGATGCTCCAGCGCCCACTGCAACACCACTTCGCCGCTGTTGGACGAAAGCGCCCCTTTCACTCTGACGCGCTGCTCCTCATTGCCTTCGGTCAGTAACCAGATACCAAAGGGATTATCCCGTTCTTTGAGCACCAGACATTGATGCTGCGCCAGCGCAGTCAGCGATTCGGGCTCACCGTGCGCGGCCAGATAGGCCGGTGATGCACATAAGACGCGTTGATGTTGCGCCAGTTTTTTACCGATGTGCTGTTCGGGAATGTCATCACCCACCAAAATTTCCAAATCGATGCCTTCCGCGACCAGATCCACCACCCGGTCAAACAAATCCAGACGCAGATTAAGTTGCGGATAACGCCGTGCCAGCTCCGCTACAGCTGGTGCGACATGGCAGCGGCCAAACCCGAAAGAGCTGCAAATGTGCACGTTGCCGCGCGGTTCGCTACGGGAGTCGGACAGATCGCCGATAAACTGGTCGAACGTATCAAGAATTTGCAGCGCCCAGCGGCGGGCGCGTTCGCCTTCTTCAGTCAGACGTACACCACGGGTGGAACGGTGCAGCAGCCTGGCGTTCAACGTTTCTTCGAGGATCTGAATCCGCTTGCTGACATAAGCCGGAGACTGCCCAAGCTCCGTTGCCGCCGCGGCAAAACTTTGCTTATTCACCACCGCCAGAAAGACCCGTAAATCCTCCGCCAGCGGTAGACGATCCCGTTCACTGTTCATGGTCAGAATCCGAAAGCATTTTCGTTAAATCTTTCCGCCCGGTGAACATCGGTGCTTTTTACGCCCGCAATATCCATTTTCTCCTGCGCTTCCTCGATGTCCTCTTCATCAATTTCCAGCGACTCCTGATCGTGGCCTTCCTGAGGTGTCAGCGCCAGTTCGACCATAATCGGGAAGTGATCCGAGCCCATGAATTCCAGACGGTGCAGGTCAATGAGAGTGAAATGTTTGCTGTGGAAAACGTGATCCAGCGGCCAGCGCAGGAACGGATAGCTGGCGTGGAAAGTGTTGTACATGCCACGGCCGCGACGTGGATCGAGCAGGCCACTCACTTTCATAAACAGACGCGTGGTGCGCGACCATGCAACGTCGTTCAGATCGCCTGTCACAATCGTCGGATAAGTGGCTTTCGCGGCGGTATGCCCGACGGCGATCAGTTCGCCGTCGCGGTCGGTGGATTCATCCGCTTCCGTCGGGCTGGGTGGCATCGGGTGCAGACAGTGCATTACCACCTGTTCACCGGACGCCAGTTCGGCGCGAAAATGCATTGAGGGAATATCATCCGCTACCAGAAACTGGATCTGCGCATCGTGCAGCGGCAGACGCGAGTAGACGTGCATACCGTAGAGATTATCCAGCGGGCAGCGCAGGCTGTGCGGGTAATCCGGCTCAAGCGGAGCCATCTGATCTTCCCACCACTGATCGGTTTCCAGCAGCACGACGATATCGGGCTTATTTTTCTGGATCAGGCTGAGTAATTTATCTGCCTTACGGTTGGTGGTCAGCACGTTGCTGTTGATGATTTTAATACGGGAATGTCCGTTCGGCGGTGTCTTTTTGACCTGAAACGGATACAAGCGCGTATACGGCAAAATCCACCAGCTCTGATAGAGCATGCAGGCCACCGTCAGCACGACGGTGACGGTCGCAACCGGGCCGCCAAACGGCAGAATAAACAGTTCAGTCAGCAGGAAAAGTAAACATAAAGACGCCATTTGCAGACGGGGGAAATCCCACACCCGCACCCACCAGCGTTGATTTTTGGAAAGAGGCAGCAGCGTCAAAAAGGTCATGATGACCGTCAGTACGCAGACTGTAATGCGAAATGCTTCCATGGGTAATCGGCCCTGATAAAAGAATCATCAATTTTAGTTGTTGGCAGATTGTGACTTAAAAGATAGGGAACAACCAGAAGGATATCGCCACCTTTTCCTGAGATTAGAAAGAGGTGGCGAGGTGACACGGTCTTTATTTCGCCGGTGCAGCCTGATCGGATACATGGCACCAGTTATGCTGCTGGACGATGCCGCCGTCCGGCGACGTATAGCCTATGCAGCCGAGGATGGTGTCGTACAGTTTTTCATGGAAAGCGGGCTTCTTCTCAGCGGCCATTTTTTGCAGCTGTTCGAAACTGGCTTTGTTCTGGTCGTTGGCGAGGAATTTATCCGATGCCCAGACCATGATCGGCACTGTACGCTGCTCTATCGGAGCGTGATCGCGCGGCGTACCGTGAAAATGCATGCTTTTCGAAATCGATTCACCGTGATCGGAGGCGTAGAACACGATGGCATTCTTGTCACGCAGCTGGTCAAAGACCTGCGACAGGAAGTAATCGGTGTAAAGCAGCGAGTTATCGTACGCGTTGATCATTTCCTGAGTGGAGCAGGAATCGTCAATGCCCATACATTCCGGCTGGTATTTAGCGAATGAACGCGGATAGCGGTCGGAGTAAAGATAATGTGAGCCTTTGGTGTGCAGGATGATCAGATGCTTACCCTTCGGATGGTTGGCCATCGAATCTTTCATCTCATCCACCAGCAGCATGTCATCCACCGGTTTACCGGCGTTACGCTTCTCGGACGCAATGTTTTCACGCAGGGAGTAATCATCCGCGCGGGTTTTGTTATAGAACCAGGCTTCGCTCTGCATGGAATAAAGCTCCGAGCTCCAGCCTTTGCTTTTGAGCACCGAGAATACATTGGCTTCTTTCAGCGTACGTTGTGGCGCTTCGGATGCCCCGCCTTCACGCACAAACATGCAGCGCAGTGAAAGTTTGGTGGCGGTATCGCAGGAATATCCCTCGAGCGCGACGAGATTTTTCTCTTTATCGAGGTGCGGCGTGTTGTCGCGATCGTAGCCGTACAGCCCCATGTGGTCGCGACGTGCACTTTCGCCAATTACAAAGACCACGTACATATCTTTGGCATCTGCCGGTTCGGTATAGGTGAAATGTTTGGCTGGATCGAACAAGTTTTTAGTGTCTTCGGCCTGACTGTAGCTGCTGTAAACGTACAGTCCGAGCGCGGAGAGCCAGTTAGACGGAGAGTAAGTGCCGGCCACTACGCCGCCGTAGCTGGCCATCATGCGATTATTCACCACGTCATGGCGGTCCTGCACTTTGCCCATCATCTGCAACGGCAAATAGCACAACAGACCGGAGACGATCAGCAGAACGACTTTCACCGCCAGCGTTTTCGGGGTGGTTTGTCTGAGAGCCGCACCGGGCATTTTGCTCAGCCATAGCAACAGAACGGGGATCAGGCTGACCAGAAACGTCCAGGCGATGAAATGGGTACCGATGGATTCTTTCGATAAATCGATGGAGTCGGAGGCCAGCGCCGCCGCCAAAATACCGTAACCGATATCGACGTTGAACAGAATCATGTAGTAACTGGCCGCGGCGGAGGAAATCACCACCACGCTCATCAGTACGCGGAACACTGTTTTTCCGGTAAACGACAGCAGCACACAGAGGAAATACACCAGTGCAAAGGCCGCCAGCATCTCAACGGCAATCGACAACGCGTTGTCATAGTGCAACTGAGAGTAACGTCGGAAGAAAATCGGAAGGTTAAGCAGGATCCCAAGATAAAGCGCAATGAACAGAAAAATGCTCTGTTGCGAAAGTAATCGTAATTTTTGCATTGGTAATAAATGGCTCTTTGGTGAGTCTGTTTACGTCGTAATGACCGCTCGTGCCGGAGGATTGAACCCACTCCTTAGGATTATTCAGACTCCGGGCCGCGTATTTTCGTTCAAACTGATTGGTATCTTCCAATGTGATAATGTAACAGAATTAACGAAACCTTTATCTTTCAATGATATAAACCAGATGATTTTCTTACGCGCCCTGCCAGTTTCTTACATTTATAGAGAAACTATTGAGAAAGCTTGTGAACTTCACGTGGGAAAGTCAGCGTAAACCGTGTTTCGCCCTCCGCCGAACTCACCACCCGAACGCTCCCCTGATGCAGCGCCATAATGGCGTGTACGATGGACAACCCCAGGCCGCTGGAGCTGCCACCTTCGCTGCGTGAAGCATCGGCGCGATAGAAGCGATCGAACAGTTTGCCGAGCTTTTCTGAAGGGATCGGATCGCCCTGACTTATCACATGGATATCCATTCCATTGGCGTACGGTTCGGCACGAACAACAATGGGTGTACCCTGGTGCGCATACCGCACGGCGTTGGCGACCAGATTGCTCAGCGCACGCTGGAACAAAATGGCGTCGGCGTACAAACCCCCCTCCCCCGCACTGTGCAGCGTCATTTCGCGCTCTTCCGCCAGACCTTCAAAGTATTCCTGAATCCGCGTCATTTCCGCAGAAACATCAATACTGGTGATAGTCAGAACCGAACGCGCATCGGTCGCCCGCGCCAGGAACAGAATATTTTCGACCATGCGCGAAATACGCTCCAGCTCCTCCATATTATTGGCCAGCAGCGTTTCGTATTCCTCGGTGCTGCGCGGCTGATAGAGCGCCACCTGACAATGTCCCATCAGTGCGCCCACCGGCGTGCGGATCTCATGCGCCAGATCGGCGGAGAACTGCGTCAGACGCTGATATCCTTCTGCCAGCCGTTCGAGCATGTCGTTAAATGAATAGATTAGCTGCTGCAATTCCTGCGGTGCATTGTCACTGCTAAGACGCGTGGACAGACTGGCGGGATGGATTTTCGTCGCCTCCAGCGCCATGTGCCGCAGCGGCCGCAATCCGCGGCGGATCACCACATAACCGAGCGCGGCAATCAGCAGATAAGCAAACAACACCGCGCCGGTGATTTCCCAGCGGAACGTCTGCAACATCCGCGCTTCGCCGGTCATGAAGTGCGCGGCGGTAATCTCCACCGTACGGCCATCCTGAATTTTGACGGCTGCGCGGGCAAAGCGAACCGGCGTGTCGTCGGGGGCGGAAAGCGCGTGAACGGTGCTCAGCGTTAACGGCTGGCCGTCCGGTACCGGCGCGACCGGTGGCAACACAAGGCGCGACGGATTGACATTGATAATCGGCGGTTCATCGCTCAGACGGAAAGTCAAAATATCCCGCTCATTACCGAGCATGTTTTCGAACAGACCGGGATTATGGCTGAGCTGAGAAAGCGGAAACTCACTGGCCAGCAGATGACGGAAATACTGAACGCGCCCGCTCACCTGATAATCGGCGCGGCGAACCAGTTCATTTTCCAGCGAGTAATAAAGATAAACGCCCACGGCGCTCACCACCAGTGAGGCCAGCAGCGCAAACAGCAGCGTGGCGCGCAGCGTCAGAGACATCGCCCGTTGCGGTTTTTTCTGCTCAGTCATGACGCACTTCGCAGACGTAGCCTATCCCACGCACGGTGTGAATCAGTTTGACGTCAAAGGCGCGGTCGATTTTCGCGCGCAGGCGTTTGATTGCCACGTCCACCACGTTGGTATCGCTGTCAAAATTCATGTCCCACACCTGCGAGGCAATCATGGTGCGCGAAAGCACTTCGCCCTCGCGGCGCATCAGCAAATGCAACAGCATAAATTCCTTATTCGTCAGCGCAATGGTCTGATCCTGACGCGTTACGCGTCGACGCAGCAGGTCGAGACTGAGATCGGCAACACTATAGATATCCGGCTCACGGGCGGCGGGACGACGCAGCAACGTGCGAATACGCAACACCAGTTCGGTGAAGGAGAAAGGTTTGATGAGGTAATCGTCCGCGCCCAGCTCCAGGCCGTGAATGCGGTCCTGTACTTCGTCGCGCGCGGTCAGAAACAGCACCGGCACATCGCTTTTCTTGCGCAGCACTTCCATCACCTGCCAGCCGTCGAGCCCCGGCAGCATCACGTCGAGGATCACCGCGTCATAACCGTCCTCGAGCGCCAGAAACAGCCCGTCGGCGCCGTTACGCGCCAGATCTACGCTGTAACCCGCTTCGGTCAGCCCTTTCTTCAGGTAATCGCCTGTGCTGACATCATCTTCTATTACCAGTATCCGCATTCAGGCCCTCATTGCCGCACGACCATTCCCCCAGAGAATGATTCCAGAGAAGTTTATCAGTTTCGTCAGACACCTTTGATGACAATTTTGTCATCAACTTGTCATCTGCCAATCCCGGTTTATCGTCCACTCTTAATGAAGTCATTCATCACTGGCACCCTCAGTGATTCCTCTACCCGAATGAAAATACGTAAGAAACTGGAGAGATAAACATGAATACACCAACACGCCTTGCAGGTCTTTTACTCGGTTCGCTGCTGATGTGCAGCGGGATGACATCCGCCTTTGCGGCTGACAACGTCATCAAGCCAACGCGCGGAACCATTGAATCCGTAAATGATTCTTCGATGCAGGTTACTACCCGACAGGGCGAAAAGCTGGACGTTAAGCTGACCGAACAGACCAAAATCAACGCCGTGACCAAAGGCCAGATCAGCGACATCAAGGCGGACAGCTTCATCGGTACCGCAGCTGTTCCGCAGGCCAACGGCACGCTGAAAGCACTGGAAGTTCATGTATTTGCGCCAAGCCTGCGCGGCAGCGGTGAAGGTTTCAACCCGTTTGAATCCGCCGATGGCAAAATCAACACCATGACTAACGGCACCGTCGGCAAACTGGTCAACGCCAATGGCCGCACGCTGACCGTGAAATATCATGACGCGGAAAAAACAGTTGTCGTTCCTGACGATGTACCGGTGGTTCTGCTGGCGCCGGGCGATCGCAGCCTGCTGAAACCGGGCACTAAAATCGTGCTGTTCGCGATGAAAGACGACAAAGGTGCACTGGTTGCCCGTGGTATCGCCGCCGGTAAAGATGGCGTCGCGCCACCGATGTAACCCTTAGCGCTTACGCCGGCGGGCCGTGTCTGTCAGTCGGCGTAAGTGGTTTTTGAAGAACTGCGCAGGGTGAAACCTCCCTCTTTCACTTTGCGCAGTTTCTCATTACGCAGGAGCTTATCCGTGAAATCTCAACCCTCCCCGCTGCGTACGTCAAATTCAACTATTCATCTGTCGAAAAAAAAGCGTCCTTTATCGAAAAAAAAACGCATTCATTCCTGGCCGGTTCGCATTTGCCACTGGATCAACCTGTTGGCCATGATTGGCATGGTGATGAGCGGCTGGGGAATTTATAACGCCGACCCGATTTTCCCTTTTACCTTTCCGCAAAGCACCACGCTCGGCGGATGGCTGGGCGGCAATATTGCCTGGCATCTGGCGGTGATGTGGCTGATGGCGGCCAACGGCCTGTTTTATTTATTGTGGGGGATTTTAACTGGCCACTTCAAACGTGACTTTTTCCCTTTTTCGCCACGTACCGTCTGGCGCGATACCGTCCGCGCCCTGACGTTCCACCTCCCGCATAAGCTCGGCCAGTACAACGCGGTGCAGAAACTGATGTACGTTGGCGTGCTTCTGCTGGGCGTATTACTGGTGCTCTCGGGGTTATCCATCTGGAAACCGGTGCAGTTCAGCGGTCTGGTGTGGCTGTTAGGCGGCTTTGATATCGCCCGCTATGTCCATTTCTTTGCCATGAGCGGCGTGATGTTGTTCGTGGTGGTTCACGTTGTCATGGTGTTGCTGGTGCCGAAAACCTTTGTCGCCATGATTACCGGCGGTAAAAAAATCAGTACGGAGGAAAGCGCTGATGAGTGATAAATCAGACCGCCCAAAAATCATTATCGAACCCGATCAGCGCAAGCAGCTGGTGAACATACAGCGCCGTTTATTGCTGCGCTCCGGTCTGACGCTGGGGGCGGTATCAATGCTGACCGGCTGTAATTTGCAGGATGGTGATCAGGTCGACAAAGTTTTGTGGGCGATGTCCCGCTGGAATGACCGCGTGCAGGGCTGGCTGTTCAGCGGCCAGAAGCTGGCACAAACTTACCGTGAAGATCAGATAACCACGCCGTTCCGCTTCAATGCGTTCTACCCGGAATACAATGTGCCGGAGATCGACATTCCCAATTACCGGCTGGAAGTTTCCGGCCTGGTGCAGAAAAAAGCCTCGTGGACGCTGGAACAGTTGCAGCGCCTGCCGCAGGAGAGCCAGATCACTCGCCTGATTTGCATCGAAGGCTGGAGTGCCATCGGGCAGTGGAAGGGCGTACCACTGAAAACTTTTTTGCAGCACATCGGCGCAGACCTCACGGCAAAATACGTCGGGTTCAAATGCGACGACCGTTACTATTCCAGCATCGATATGGCCACGGCCTTGCATCCGCAAACCATACTGGCACTGGATTTTGGTGGCAAACCGCTGCCACCGGACTTTGGCTATCCGCTACGTCTGCGTATGCCGACCAAACTCGGCTTCAAAAACGCCAAACATATCGGCGCGATTTTTGTCACCAATGAGAACCCTGGCGGTTACTGGGAAGATCAGGGGTATAACTGGTTTAGCGGGATTTGAAGTAAGGAGAAATTCCAGACATAAAAAAACCGCTCAAGTGAGCGGTTTTTCATTTTCGAATTGGCGTAACGTTAAATGTTACTCAATCTCGAAGAATTAGAAGCTGTAACCAACGCCAGCGATCCAGGTGCCAACATCAACACTGCGGATACGGGACTGTTCGTAGGAAACATCCAGAGCAACGTTCTGGATTGGGTTGAACTGCAGACCAGCGCCGTAAGATACGCCGTAGTCGCTGTTGTCAAATTTCTGACGGTTTGCAGTAGATGCAGCGTTATCGTTCTGCTGGAATTTACCGTAGCCCACACCTACAACACCGTAGATGGAAACCCAGTCAGCCAGACGATAAGCAGGACCTGCAGTCAGACCGTAGTATTGTGCTTTACGGTAGTCACCAGAAGCCGGAGTGCTGTCATCCTGGATATAGGTGAATGAACCGATAACGCCCAGTGGGTTGTTGTCTTCTTCCCAACGGTATTTCAAGTTGAAGCCGTTTGCTTTGTTAGCAACGCCTTGCATATCACCCTGAGCGTAACCAGCGGTTACGGTGCTGGTGTCAGCGAATGCGCTTGTTGAAACGCCCAGTGCTACTACGCAAGCTAATGCGGAAAGACATGCAATTTTTTTCATAAACCACCTCAAAATGGGAAACCAAAGTAACCTTCACGTTTGAAAATATAACAAAAACCAGCGTGAAACTCTGCCTTAATATAGATGTCCAAAGCACTCTATCGTGTAACATAAAGTTTCCAACAGGGTATATCTTATTAATTTTATTGTGATTTTCGTCACCAAAACTATAAGAAAAACTTATTGAACTTTTTGAGATTAGCAGATAATTCCTAAAATTTTGGGCAAAAAATCGACATTTTTTTGCAACATTTCCGAAATTTTAAGATTTTTTTCGAAAACTCTCACTCCGAAAAAAACTTTTTTCACTGATTTTTTCTTCCCCCATTTCCCTCTACACTGACTGTGCTTTACCTTTCTTTTCAAAACTATAAATCTGAAGATTTTCGATTAAATGGATCACCTAAAAAGGCGCAATGGATGACACAGTCTGATAAAAAGCCGCAGATCGCTCTGCCCGCTGATGAACATAACAACAGCCCGCCGTTGCCGGCTTTACCTAAAAAAGCCTCTCCTCTGGTTGCGATTCTGTTGCTCCTCATCGCTATGCTCTCACTACAGGGCGGCGCTTCACTGGCGAAAACCTTGTTTCCGGTCGTCGGGCCTCAGGGCGTGACGGCGCTGCGTCTGGGCCTTGGCTCTATTCTGTTGCTGCTTTATTTCCGCCCGTGGCGCTTTAAAATGCGCGGCGGCAATTTTCGCGCCCTGCTGATGTACGGACTGGCGCTCGGTTGCATGAACTACAGTTTCTATCTGGCGCTGCGTACCGTGCCGCTCGGCATTGCCGTTGCGCTGGAGTTTACCGGGCCGCTGGCCGTCGCGATGTTCTCATCACGCCGTCCGGTAGATTTCGTCTGGGTGGCGCTGGCCGTGGCCGGATTATTGTTCCTGCTGCCACTTGGCCAAAGCGCGGGCGGTGTGGATCTCAAAGGTGCCTGCTTTGCGCTGATCGCCGGTGCCTGCTGGGCCATCTATATCCTTGCCGGACAGCGTGCAGGTAGCAGCTACGGGCCTGGGACGGCGGCGATGGGCTCGGTGATCGCCGCGATTATCTTCTTCCCGATTGGCGTCGCGCAGGCGCATACCTCTATCTTTACCTGGGAAATCCTGCCGCTGGGGTTGCTTATCGCCCTGCTCACCTCCGCCATTCCTTATTCACTCGAGATGATGGCGCTGACCAAGCTGCCCGCCAAAACCTTCGGAACGCTGATGAGCATGGAACCGGCAATGGCCGCGCTTTCCGGGATAATCTTCTTAGGGGAATTTCTGACGGCTTATCAATGGCTCGGTCTGGCGGCAATTATTGCGGCGTCGGCGGGTTCGACGCTGACCCTCCAGCGTAAAACCAAAATCGAAACGGTGGACGTACCGGGGAATAATCCGTCGGGTAAATAGCATTCATTACCCTGCACAAAAAAACCACGTTTCACCGCGTGGTTTTTTCCTTTTTAATCAATGCACTAAAAATTACTTTCGCTTATTTCACTTATTTTCATCATTTCCTGCATCCAAAAGCAGGGAGTCATTCGTATGTACTGATGTGAGGCAAGACCTTACCTACTCAACATACGAAGGACACCATCATGAAAACATTACTCCGTACCGCAATCTGTGCATCTCTTCTGCTGAGCACCGCGTCAATGGCTGCAATGATGTCGCAAAACACCACCATGGTGGGTGGCGCTGAGATGTATCCGTCCAAAAATATCGTAGAAAATGCCCTGAATTCTAAAGACCACACCACGCTGGTCGCCGCAGTGAAAGCTGCCGGTCTGGTGGATACGTTGCAAAGCAAAGGCCCGTTCACCGTGTTTGCGCCAACTAACGCCGCGTTTGCCAAACTGCCCGCCGGCACCGTCGATAATCTGGTGAAACCAGAAAACAAAGCCACGCTGACCAGCATCCTGACCTACCACGTGGTGGCGGGTAAGTATGAAATGAAGGACCTGGAAAAACTGCTGAAAAAAGGCAACGGCACCGCAGAGCTGAAAACCGTGAACGGCCAGCCGCTGTGGATTATGAACAACGGCCCGCACAATATTCAGCTTAAAGATGGCAAAGGCAATATCGCCAATATCAGCACCTATGACGTCCAGCAGAAGAACGGTGTGATCGATGTTATCGATACCGTCCTGATGCCTAAATAATACCGACTATACTGAGAGCTGGATTTCCTTATGAAACAGCATCTCAGACAGTCAGGACGGGCGAATGCATGACCCTTTGTTAAATACGCCAGCACCAGAGAAAGCGCTGGAAGTACAGCGTGAGCTAATGAGCGCCATGGCCGTTGGCGACCGTCAGGCATTCGAACAGCTTTACCGTTTGACCTCCCCGAGGCTTTTCGCCGTCGCATTACGTATGCTGCGGCGGCACGCCTGGGCGGAAGAAGTATTGCACGACAGCTACATCACCGCGTGGAACCGGGCGGCGTCTTACAACCCCGCCCTCAGTTCCCCGATGACCTGGCTCACCCACATTGTCCGCAACCGCGCCATCGACTGGATGCGCGGACGCGACAACCAGACAGACGAACTGGACGACAGCGTGGCGGACCGTTACGTCGAACAAAGTGATGAGCCCCTGGAGCGTTTGCAGCAGGACAGCTATGCCAAAATTCTGGCCAACTGTCTGGCGCACCTTCCCGCAGAACAAAGACAAAGCCTGATCCTGGCCTATTATCAGGGTCTGTCTCACGGCGAGGTCTCATCTCATTTACAACAACCCCTGGGGACGATCAAAAGCTGGATCCGTCGCGCCCTGGAACACTTAAAGAGCTGCGTCGGATTATGAAAAGCAGAAGCCATTATCATGCTGCACTCGCGGCTGAATATGCGCTCGGCACCTTGCGCGGCGCGGCAAAAATTCAGTTCGAGCAAAAAATGCGTGACGACCCTGAACTGGCGGCCGAAGTGGCCCGCTGGCAGGAAGCCTTCACTCAGCTGGATAACCAGATTGTCCCGGTGATCCCCCCAGCCTCGGTGTGGAAACGCATCCGGCATAATCTGGATCTCCAACCGGTTAAACGCAGAGCGCCGTCCAAAACGCCCGTTCGCGGTTATCTCGGCTGGGCGCTGGCCGCCGGACTTGCGGCATTGTTGCTGATCCCACGTCTGCTGGTACAACCCGCCGCGCCACTGCCGGTGGCAATACTCGCCAGCAGCACCGGCGCTCAGGGCGGGCAATGGGTGGTAAGCGCTGACATGAGCACGCGCAGCCTGATGCTGACGCCGCTGAATGCCCAACGCGTGGCGGCAGACCGCAGCCTTGAACTCTGGGCTATTCCGCCGGGCGGCAAACCGCGATCGCTCGGGTTACTCAATACTCAGCAACCTACACAGCTCACGCTGGCCGCCAAAATGCCGGATCCCGGCTTTACGCTGGCGATCAGTGTTGAACCGCACGGTGGCTCTCCGACCGGTCAGCCGACCGGCGCGGTGCTCTACAGCGGGGCTATGGCACTCTGAGAGTAGAAATTTAAGATAGTCAATTTCATCAACAATCAACGGCGGGGAATATTTCCTCCGTTGATTATTGATAAGGCTGGATATTATGGGGCAAATCATCATTCGCAGGTGTTAATATTTCTCATTCTCTTAACCGTACTTCAGAAATATATATCCACACACGTCATGTAACATTCTTAAATATTTCATACTGATTGCTCGCGAATATTTCCCTCCCTTCAGGAATATTCCTATCCACCTTTAAAATCAGCGTGATAGGTTGATTACAACTGTCCGTGATGCATTATTTGGCACACGCTATCAGAACGATAGGAACGACTTTCCTGCAAAACTGAGATTTATAGCTATACTGGATCCAGTTACGAAACAAAGTCATTTATAACAACTCAATGAAGAGGATATCTATTATGAGTACAGCCAAACTGGTCAAAACGAAATCTTCTGAACTCATTTATACACGCAACGATGTAGATGAAAGTGTAAAACTGGATACGATCAAAGTGTTGAACCGTCTGGTAACTGAGTTTATCGATCTGTCGCTGATCACCAAGCAGGCGCACTGGAACATGCGTGGCGCTAACTTCATCGGCGTACATGAAATGCTGGATGGATTCCGTACTGCGATCACTGAGCATCAGGACACTATCGCAGAACGTGTCGTGCAGTTAGGCGGCGTTGCGCTGGGTACAGTGCAGGTGGTTAACGATAAAACGCCACTGAAAAGCTACCCGACCAACATTCATACCGTGCAGGAACACCTGAAAGCACTGGCAGAACGTTACGCCGTGGTCGCGAATGATACGCGTAAAGCGATCGGCGAAGTGGAAGATGAAGACACCGCAGATATATTCACCGCCGCATCTCGCGACCTGGATAAATTCCTGTGGTTCATCGAATCCAATATCGAGTAATCAGGACTCGATTGCCGCAGTTGAAATCTGCGGCATAACAACGGATCAATGCTAAAAAAAGGCCAGTGGCGAAAGCGACTGGCTTTTTTTGTTTCCATGCCTCAACTCTCACTTTATGGATCACGGTGGGCAATGTTTTTAGTCGAAGATTCGAACCCGTCCAGCCACATCGCCGTGAAGGGCTTCAGCGGGATGAATAAAGAAACCTGGGGTACCGGTAGACGCCAGCGTCGTGGAAATCTTTCGTCCCACGTGGCCGGATTTGCCCATACCCGAAGGAATGACATGGCGTTTCGCCTGCTGATATCGCTGGCTGTCGAGTTGAGTCGAAAGGCCAGGAAAAAACCAACTATAATTAACGACTACTCTGCGGTCAGAAGATTTCAATAGTTTGTTATATAACAGATAGTTATTTGTATATGACAAATTTATTGGCTGGCTGAAATATCAACAAATTGGGTTTTTCTCAATAAATCAGACTTATATCAAGTGAGGTCATTATGGCAAGCGGATGGGCGCAAGATGGCGCAGTTCAGGATCAGATTGATTCCACGGTAAACGATGCGGTCGATCGCGCGCGTCAGGCATTAGGCCACGGCGAAAGTGCAGAATTTTGCCACGAGTGTGGTGAACCTATTCCAGAAGCACGCAGAAAGGCGCTCAGGGGCGTGCAGTATTGTGTCACCTGCCAGGCTGCACTGGACAAAAAACAGCAAGATCACGCGGGTTACAATCGTCGCGGCAGTAAGGACAGCCAGCTTCGATAATATCCCCTCTGTTTTACTTATAAAGGATTGCACCATTATGGTTCAACCAAAGTGATTTCCCCCGTGAATATCCGGTTCCCCGCCTTAACATCTGCTTCAAAATTGAGCACAGGTTTTGCTCCCGTTCCGAAAAAGTTAGAGCGAGTTATCATTTGCGCAGCGTAGTTGTTAATTAATGATTGTTTAAAACACAACATCTGGTTAATGATAAAGCGCTGCACCACAAGAGAACATTGCAAAGTGTAACAATGCACCACGTCAGTGCATTAGCCTCTCAATTTACTGCTTTAACGGTTCAGCCTGCCTTTAACCCATTGAATTTTAATATTCATCAATTTTGGCATAAATTTTGCATTAAAGCGTCGTAACATAAGATCGTTCCCATAATATGTACAAAGGAAATTCACTGATGAAGTCACTCTTAAAAGTTTCCCTGGCCGCGTTAACTCTGGCCTTTGCCGTTAGCTCACACGCAGCAGACAAAAAACTGATCGTAGCTACCGACACTGCGTTTGTACCGTTTGAATTCAAACAAGGCGACAAGTATGTCGGCTTCGATATCGACCTGTGGGACGCAGTCGCTAAAGAGATGAAAGTCTCTTATGAACTTAAACCAATGGACTTTGGCGGCATCATCCCTGCGCTGCAAACTCATAACATCGATCTGGCGCTGGCGGGGATCACCATCACGCCTGAACGTAAAAAAGCGATCGACTTCTCTGACGGCTATTACAACAGCGGCCTGATGGTGATGGTTAAGAGCAACAATGACGCCATCAAAAGCGTGAACGATCTGAAAGGCAAAGTGGTTGCAGTGAAAAGCGGCACCAGCTCTGTTGATTACATGAAAGCCAACGTGCAAACCAAAGATCTGCGTCAGTTCCCGAACATCGACAGCGCCTACATGGAGCTGGGCACAGGCCGTGCGGATGCGGTGATGCATGACACCCCGAATATCCTGTACTTCATCAAAACTGCCGGTAAAGGTCAGTTCAAAGCGGTTGGCGATTCACTGGCTGGCCAGCAATACGGTATCGCATTCCCGCAGGGCAGCGAACTGCGTGAGAAAGCCAACGCCGCGCTGAAAACCATCAAAGAGAATGGTACTTACGCAAAAATCTATAAAAAATGGTTTGATACCGAACCTAAATAAGCGTTGTTCATTTAAGTCGTTCCTTTTATAGATGTATGACTTGAGATAAAGCGCCTGTACGACATCGTCAGTTCAGGCGCAGTTTTGTTTTACCAGGAGAGAATCCATGCAGTTTGACTGGAGCGTAATTTGGCCCGCTCTGCCTATCCTGCTCGAAGGCGCCAAGATGACATTGTGGATCTCGGTCCTCGGTCTGGTTGGTGGTCTGATTATCGGTGTGATTGCGGGTTTTGCCCGCGCCTTTGGTGGCTGGGTAAGCAGCCATATCGCACTGGTCTTCATCGAGCTCATTCGCGGTACGCCTATCGTCGTACAAGTAATGTTCATCTATTTCGCCCTGCCGATGATGGTTCCCGATCTGCGTATCGACCCGTTCAGCGCGGCAGTGGTTACCATCATGATCAACTCCGGTGCCTACATCGCTGAAATCACGCGTGGCGCGGTGTTGTCCATTCACAATGGTTTCCGCGAAGCCGGTCTGGCGCTGGGTCTTTCCCGCCGCGCGACTCTGCGTTACATCATCATGCCGCTGGCGTTGCGCCGCATGTTGCCACCGCTGGGTAACCAGTGGATTGTGAGTATCAAAGATACCTCGCTGTTTATCGTCATCGGTGTTGCCGAGCTGACCCGTCAGGGCCAGGAAATCATCGCCGGTAACTTCCGCGCGATGGAAATCTGGAGTGCGGTTGCCGTTATCTATCTGATCATCACGCTGGCTCTGAGCTTTGTTCTGCGCCGCTTAGAACGCAAACTGAAAATTATATGATTGAATTCAAGAACGTCTCAAAACACTTTGGCAAAACCCAGGTGCTCCACGACATCGATCTGAACATTTCTCAGGGTGAAGTCGTGGTTATTATCGGGCCATCAGGTTCCGGTAAATCTACACTGCTGCGTTGCATCAATAAGCTGGAAGAAATCACCTCAGGCGATCTCATCGTTGATGGCCTGAAAGTGAATGATCCGAAAGTAGACGAACGTCTGATCCGTCAGGAAGCCGGCATGGTTTTCCAGCAGTTCTATCTCTTCCCGCACATGACGGCGCTGGAAAACGTGGCCTTCGGCCCGATCCGCGTACGTGGTGCATCAAAAGAAGAAGCCAATAAACTGGCGAAAGAACTGCTGGCGAAAGTCGGTTTGTCTGAGCGCGCGCATCACTACCCTTCTGAGCTTTCCGGTGGTCAGCAACAGCGCGTGGCGATTGCCCGTGCGCTGGCGGTGAAACCTAAACTGATGCTGTTTGATGAGCCCACGTCGGCGCTTGATCCGGAACTGCGTCACGAAGTACTGACCGTGATGAAACAGCTGGCTGACGAAGGCATGACGATGGTTATCGTGACTCACGAAGTTGGCTTCGCCGAGAAAGTCGCATCACGATTGATCTTCATCGATAAAGGCCGCATTGCGGAAGACGGCAAACCGGCGGATCTGGTGAATAACCCACCGAGTGAGCGTTTACGCGAGTTCTTGCAGCACGTTTCTTAAGTTGCAGAAAATCTGAACGAGAATATTTCGGTTTCTTAGGTACGGTGATCACTTAGTTCGCCGCGCCTAAACCGACCAAAGGAGGGAAGTGCTTTCCCTCCTTTGGATTCCTCCCCGCTTTTAAAACACGTGCCATGCATCCTGGGTATGTTTCAGCAGCCGCTGTTATTGCCGCAAACTCCGCCGCTGCGCGGTGCTTTCGCTTCGGGTTCGGACCCGCTCTCGCGGTTTCTCACCACTCACTCAACGTCGTTTTGAACGCGGCCACTGGCTATGTAAATCGAAAGCTCATTTAGGCTTGGTAGTATGAACTCGATGAGATTAAAGATATTACTTTGCACTTCCCCTGCCTATGGCACGTCACCCCACAACGTTTTGCCACAAATTATCTACAATACGGTCACTCTTGCTTTACCCTTAGGGCTGCACAATTTCGATTAACCGCCATTTTGAGAGAGGAACAATGCCGCATAACGACAGGACTCCGTTGGCTCACCGCATCCATACACATCTATTTTCGGCTCTGCTGTTTATCACCCTCGCCATGTTCAGCGCCTTCAGCCACGCGGCTGAGGAGAAACCCGCTGCGGGCGATCAGCAAAAAGCCTCTTACGCCGCGCTGGCCGATATTCTTCAGGATGACAAAGCCCGCGCTGAACTGATTACCCATCTGCGCGAAGCCGCCGCAGGCAACCCTGACGCAGCCAAAACGGCCAGCGAAAAAACTGCACCGCAGGCTGAACAGCTGTCGCTGATTGATCAGCTGGTGGATACCACCCAGCAAACCGCTTCGGGGATCATGAAACGTGTCCAGGTGCTTAAAGACACCATCAACTCCGGTCCTCAGCACCATTTTAATGCCGCCCGTTTCTTCCAGGTACTGGGTTATTTCCTGCTGACCGTCGTGGTGACCTTTGCATTTTTCCATCTGATCCGCCGGTTAATCGGCCCGCTGTACCTGCGCCTCGGCCGCTGGGGAAATCATGCGCGGATGAAAGAGACGCACTGGTACAAACTGCCCGCCAGCATCATCGGTGCGTTCGCGGTCGATCTCGGCATTTTATTGCTGACCGTTGCCGCCGGGAATTTGTTTACCCAGTACGTCAACGGTGGCAGCCCGCTGATTGCGCGTTTGCAGGCGTTGTTCCTCAGTGCCTTCGCGGTGATCGAATTCTTCAAAGCCGTCCTGCGATTGATCTTTTCACCCAGCTTCGGCTATCTGCGCCCTTTCCCGCTGGCTGACGTCACGGCCCGCTACTGGAATACCCGTCTGGCGTGGGTGAGCGGTCTGATCGGCTATGCGCTGATGGTCGGCGTGCCGGTGGTCGCCACGCAAATCAACTACACCACCGCCGCCGTGGTGAACTTTGTGGTAATGCTGTCGCTGACGATTTACGCCAGCTGGCTTATCCTGCATAACCGCCACACGATCCATCATGAATTCAATCAGCTGGCCGAACGCTCTATGGCGTTTTTCAGCGTGATCCTGCGCGCCCTCGGCCATGTCTGGCACCTGCTGGCGGTCAGTTATTTTGTGGTGCTGTTCTTCCTTTCGCAGTTTGATTTCGCCGGTAGCCTGCGCTTTATGATGGCCGCGACCATCAAAAGTCTGGTGATTATCGGTCTTGGCGCGTTGATTTCCGGCCTGCTTTCACGCTGGATCAGCCGTCGTATCACCCTGCCTGACGACGTCAACCGCCGCTATCCGCTGCTGGAAAAACGCATCAACTCCTACATTCCCGCAGGTCTGAAAATCATCCGCGTGCTGGTGGTACTGAGCGTCACACTCTCCCTGCTCGATGCATGGCAAATCTTTAATCTGAATAAATGGTTCATGACCGAAACCGGCGAGAAGGTGATCAGCGGGCTGGGCCATATGCTGTTTATTCTGTGCTTCGCGATTGTCGCCTGGACGCTGCTCGCCAGTGTGATTGAACATCGTCTGGCGCAGGAACTGAGCAACGGTGCGCGCCCCAGCGCCCGTGAGCGCACGCTGCTGACGCTGTTTCGCAACGTGCTGGCCATCGTGATTTGTACCATTACCATTATGATCATGCTGTCTCAGGTCGGGCTAAATATCGCCCCGCTGCTGGCCGGTGCCGGTGCGCTGGGTCTGGCAGTCAGCTTCGGCGCGCAAACGCTGGTGAAAGACGTGATCACCGGGATTTTTATCCAGTTTGAAAACGGCATGAATACCGGAGAATACGTCACGGTGATGGGTATCAGCGGCACCGTGGAACGCATGACCATCCGCTCGATTGGCCTGCGCGATATTTACGGCGTCTATCACATTGTTCCGTACTCTTCTATCACCACGCTCTCCAACTACGAACGCGAGTTTGGCGTTTATCGCGCCAGTTATAACGTCAGTCGCGACGAAGACGTCGATGCCGCCAACGCCGTTCTGCGCGAGGCCGTTGAAGCGCTGAAGCAAGATGAAAACATCAAACCGCTGCTGCTCGGCGAACCGACCTATCAGGGCGTTGTGGGATTAGGCGATCAGTTCTTCACCCTGCGCGTGCTGGTGCGAACCAAGGCGCTGGAACAATGGACGGTGCAATATGCGCTTGACCGGTTGGTGAAGAATCACTTTGCGCAGGCGGGAATTGAGATGCCGAAGCAGGCTGTTCAGATTTATAACGGCGACGGGGCGCAGCCGGGGATCAATGCGGGTGCCGCGCAATAGCTGATTGAATAAGGACCGAGAATATTTCGGTTTCTCACGTGCAGATGCAACTGCATGGCGGCTTTAATAATGACCGAGAATATTTCGGTTTCTCGCGCGCAGTGATCACTTAACACTCTGTGCCGAAACCGCCAAAGAGGGAGGAAAGCGCCTCCCTCTTTGATCTCCCACGCTTTCTTCAAACACGCGCTATCGCTGGTACAACGGACATGATCTTTGAATCCTGCGTGTGGCGCAAAACCCTGCCGCTGCGCGGTGCCTTCACTCGGTCCTGAAGCCACAGGTCTTCAGGCCGCTCCGTTCAGCAGGATTTTTTGATCGCGCCATCACACCTTTTTAAAAAATAAAAATGAAAACTTGCACAGCGTATTTGTTTTTTTGAAATGATCCTAGCCGGTGAAGTTGTGACCTAGAAAGCCCATGGCCGCTTTCAAAAATCACGCTGGAGGGAGAGGTGGAAAACCGCGCGTTTGTTCGCGCGGGTTGTAACCCGACCGAAGGGCACCGCGCAGCGGCGGGATTTTGCGGCAATAGCGAAAGCCGCTGAAACATAGCCGGTCTGCATGGCACCTGTTTTCAAGAGCCGGAGATTCTTAAGAGGCGCGGCGATAGGCGCCTCTTGAGGCCAGTTTGGGTGGCAACCCAAGGTCTTGACTTTGAATTTGCCGTTAAATTGATCCGAGTGGCTCTTCATAAATTTCTGCCATTTTCAAACGGCTCTCACCGCTGCGATCCATTCTGACCGCCACTCTACTGTCTGCTCCGCTCCCCCGCGATCACCGAAAACTCCGCCATCATCCGCACCAGATCCTGCATCCCCAGATTCACCTGATTAATGACATCGCCCGCATTGCGGCTAAGCGTAACACCGCCGCCTGCGCGGTTAACGCAGTTGCCCATACCGTCAATTGCGGCCATGACACCCTCGCGGATGTTCTGCGTCAGCTGGTCAATCTCTACGGCCGCTTTGCGGGACTGATCGGCCAGTGACCGGACTTCTCCGGCGACGACGGCGAAACCTCTGCCCTGCTCCCCGGCGTGGGCGGCTTCAATCGTGGCGTTGATGGCCAGCAGATTGGTTTGCGAGGAAATGCGCCGGATGGTATCCACCATCTCGCCGATACGTTCTGACGTCTGGCCGAGCTGGCCGATGATGTCGGAGGTGCGACGCGCTAACGCCTCGACTTCCTGCATATCTTCCACCGCTTTCTGCACAATGGTGACGCCTTCGGCAGCGGTTTTATCAGTGGTGAGAGAAAGCTCGTGAACGTGCGTCATCATGCTTTCCTGCTGACGCTGCTGAGTCATCTGGCTGGTGATGTCCTGCGCGATTTTGACCACTTTCAGCACCTTGCCATCGTCGTCCATCACCGGGTTATAACTTGCTTCCAGCCAGATACTCTGCCCGCGGCCATTAATGCGTTCGAAACGTCCAAGAATAAACTCACCGTTTTTCAGACGTTGCCAGTGATTGCGGTAATCATGGGAATCACGATATTTCGGCAGGCAAAACATCGAATGGGAATGACCTTTAATTTGTTGCAGAGAATAGCCCATGACTTTGAGGAAGTTATTGTTTGCAGAAATGATGTGCCCCTCTGGCGTAAAGGTAATGAGCGCCATGGAACGCTCAAGTGCCTGATAAATGCCATTGTGCTCATGTGATTCATTAACCCGTTCAGAAACATCGCTGGCAATTTTAATTATTTCAGTGACTTTGCCCTGCTTATTTTTAACCGGGATATAGGTGGCTTCCAGCCAGATAATGTTGCCGTTCTTACGCACCCGTTTGATATTCCCGCTGACCGACTTCCCCTGCCGTAGCCCTTCCCAGTGCAGCCGGTATGCATCACTGGCGACAAACTCCGGGGTGCAAAATATCCGGTGTGGCTGGCCGACGACTTCCTGCCGGCTGTAGCCCATGCCGTTGAGGAACAAATCGTTCACCTCAAGCACCACGCCATCTGGCGTGAAGGCAATCATCGGAACAGCCTGCTGAATAGCCGAGAATTTTTCACGCCAGGCCGTACTAAATTGATGAGAGAATAATTGCATAGGACAGACACCCTGTGGCTGATAACGTGAATTAATGCGTAAACGCCATTAATTGAAAAATAAACACGTGCTAAGTCCGCAGGTTATTAGTGACCGAACTAACAAGCAGCGAAACATTAGTCTGACCCCTGGGTGGGTTTCAGGCAGGCAACAACATAATCACCAATGCTGTGATAATAAAATAACGTAAAGAATCATTACTTTGATAACTAATAAGCTTTTTTATAGTGAATTAAGCATAATTTAATCCACTCAAAAAGAAAGGGGGCGACCGGACTATTTTTCCAGCGCGCTCATGAACAGATGAACACGCTGGAATGTTTCATTTCACGTCGTGATCAGACTGACCAGCGTTTAATTGCCCAGCTTTTTTGCTGCGATGGCGTCAGGAACGTCCAGGCAACGAAGCGGCTGATTTTGTTACCGTGGACCATTTCGACGGTGCGAATGTCCGTTACGCCTTCTTCATTCAGCGCGTCATACAGCAACGGCAGCGTGGTTTTTTTAGAAACCAGCACGGTGTACCAGAAACAGTTCTGCGCTTTACCTGCACTCTCTTCCGCCATGCGGGTCACAAAGGCTTCTTCGCCGCCTTCACACCACAGTTCATTGTGCTGACCACCGAAGTTAAGCTCAGACGTGGCGCGACGATCCAGCCCCAGATTCTGACGCTTACGCTGGCTGCCGGACGCCGCATCCGCCGCAGAGGAGTGGAACGGCGGGTTACACAGCACGGCGTCGTAACGCTCATCGTGACGAATAATGGTATCGAGAATACGCTGCGGTTTAGCCTGCAAACGGAAACGTACCTGATTGGTCAGCTGCGGGTTGGTCGCTACGATTTTCTTAGCAGCAGCCATAGAGACCGGGTCGATCTCACTGGCGGTAAAGCGCCAGCCATATTCGCGCAGGCCGATAATCGGGTAAATACAGTTGGCGCCAACGCCGATATCCAGCACGGAAATATCTTTGCCCTGCGGAATATTGCCGTTGTTGCTGCTCGCCAGCAAATCGGCCAGATGGTGCACGTAATCCGCACGCCCCGGAATTGGCGGACAAAGATAATCAGCCGGAATATCCCAGTTTTCAATCTGATAGCAATCATGCAGTAATGCGCGATTCAGCGCTTTGACTGCCTGGGCATTAGCGAAATCAACCGATAGATCGCCCCATTTGTTTTCAGTGACGAACGGCGCCAGGTCGGGATTGTTGGCAATCAGGGCCGGGAAATCATAGCGGCTGCGATGACGATTTCGCGGGTGAAGACCGCTTTTTTCCTGAGGGAAGACTTTCTTTTTTTCCACCTGAGTGACTCTCCGAAAAGGTGTGCGCGACGCATAAAACATGCGATGGGGCGTGGGATATTCATTTATTGCCGCACAAGATACCACAAACCGTCGCCGCCTGCCGGATGCTCACCGGCGGGGGCACATAAAAACCGCCAATCCACCTTCAAAATGGGTAATCTGGTATTCAGAAACTAAATCAATACATTGCCAGAGGAATATCATGAACGCTGATGATCGCTATTATTACGAACCCGCATCCGGTCACGGTCTGCCGCACGACCCGCTCAACGCCATTGTCGGTCCGCGCCCGATCGGCTGGATTTCCTCACGCAATGCCACAGGCCAGCGCAATCTCGCGCCTTACAGCTTCTTTAACTGTTTCAATTATCGTCCACCGATCATTGGTTTCGCCAGCAGTGGCTGGAAAGACAGCGTGGCGAATATCGTCGAAACCGGTGAATTCGTCTGGAACCTGACGACGCGGGCATTGGCGGTGAAAATGAATGAAAGCTCGGCGTCACTGGAGCGCGGTAACGACGAGTTCGACTTCGCAGGCCTGACGCCGCAGCCGGGTAAAATCGTCGCCGCCGATCGCGTTCTCGAAAGCCCGGTCAATTTCGAATGTAAGCTGACGCAGTGCATTCAGCTGAAAACTGCCGCCGGTGGCGATATTGATACCTGGCTGGTGCTCGGTGAAGTTGTCGCCGTGCATATCGCCCCGCATCTGCTGGTGGATGGCATCTATCAGACTGCCCTCGCCGAGCCGGTCTTGCGCGCCGGAGGCCCTTCCGCCTATTACGGTATTTCCGAAGAATTACGCTTTGATTTAACCCGCCCCGACGCCCGCTGACCGCTCCCGGACAACAAAAAACCGCCGCCGGATTTCACCCCGGCGGCGGTTTTTATTTTCAGGCTTTCAGGCAGTTACTTCGCCGGATAGTTCTGTTCCACGAAGTCCGCAAAATCCTGACACATCGCCTCGTCGCCATCCGCGCTGTCGGCCAGAATGCGTTTGCCGTCGATCACCCGGATATGCACATTGAGGTCAAAATCCGCTTCCGGCTGTTCGCGCTTGGATGCCAGCTCGATGGTTTGCTGCGCGTCCTGCCACGCTGCATCGACCGTCTGATTACAGGCCTGCGCCAGATACGCCGGATTGAACCCTTCACCGGTCAGGCTGCGCAGCGTTTCGTCGTGGCTCACGCTGTTGCCCGGCGTCCAGTAATGTTTCGCCAGGTCAGGTCCGATTGCCGGGTTATCAGTGAGGTAGCCGTCACGTTTGAGGAAGAACGCGCGAGTTTGCTCAACGGCCATCATCGCCAGCAGATAACCCTGATAAGAGCAGGCCGATTCCATCGACAGCAGATGTGGAATTGCCAGCGTCGGACGCGGGCTGCCGGTCACACCGAGAATATGGGTTTCGATGTCACGCGCCAGCGCGATCATTGCTTCCGGCGTGCGTTTTTCATCAGGCCATTGATACAGCTGCCATTCGAAATACGGCACCAGCAAAATGTGACGTTCGTTGAACGAGCGCATCGGCTGGCGGGCCTCGATACTGGCGTGGATCAGTTCGTCAGGCACGGATTCACCAGCGGCGTTTTTGGCATAGCGCTTCAGCCAGTCGGCGTCATCAAGCAGACTGTCGCAGAACATCGACTGCGTTTCGGCATAGGCCATCGACGTCGGCGGAAACTCCTGCGAGAAGCATGGCGCATTCTGGCGGATATTGGCGAAGTGCGCCGCGTGGCCGCCTTCATGGAACAGCGTATTCAGCCCGCTGGCACCGCTGCCTATCTGGTCGGGTTTCGCCAGACTGGTGAAGTTGATCACCGCAGGCACCCACTTACCGTTATCAAAGAATGGAGGTACCGGACCATGCATAAAGCCGTTTTCGAATTTGCCTTCACGCACCAGCAGATCCAGCTGCATATCTGCGCCGTTAAAACCGATGTTCAGGCGCTTAAAGCTGTCAATCCAGCGGCGCAGTGAATCGGCAAACGGGAAGTAAGGATCGAGCTGACGGGTGACGTCACCGGCGCTGGCGAAGCGGATATTCCACGGCAGCAGCGCGGCATCGCCTTCGCGCGCGACCAGTTCATTCAGGCTGCGCGTGTTACTTTCGCGGGTTTGCTCTTCGAACCGATCGAGGATAGCGAACAGCTGTTCCGGCGTCATACGCTCGGTTTTATTCACTTTATAGTCGAAATAGTTGCGGTAACCGAGCTGGCGCGCAAAGCGGTTGCGCAGACTGATAAGCTCCGGCAAGCCGTTGTGCAGCAACCACTCTTCCAGTTCACGCAGCGCATTCTGCGAACTGCGGCGATAGGTTTCGTTTTCGTTGTTCGCCTGGTTGGTCAGCAGCTCGCCAAGTGAAGCGCTCACGCGCTCGCCTTTGCTGTTGATGTGCGTCATGCGGTACTGCTTACGCTTACCAAACAACGCGGATTCGGCCTGAATAATGTCATCCAGCAGCGCCTGCGCTTTGGGGTCTTCGATCACGTTACAGTCGAAGAAGTTCAGCCAGCCGCGCAGGCCGTGGAGAACGGCTTCACCGTCTTTATCGAGTTTTTGATTGTCGAGTTGAGCGATGACCTGGCGTAATTGTGCCGGGCGGGAAGGTTCGGCGATAAAACGTTTGTAGGCGGTTTCGGCGGCGGAGAACGCTTCGGCGACGTTGTCATCACCGATGCCCATGTAGTTTTGCCAGAACAAATTTTCTTTGTCCTGATGCACTTTAAGGTAATCGTGGTTGAGGGCGTTAAGGTAGTCCTGAGCCTGTTTCATGCAATCTTCTCTGCTGAAAGTTAACGAGATTATGCATTGAGTGTATGTTTAAGCGGCGGTTCTGTCGATACGGCAAAACCGCGTTAAACCATCAGGCTTCAGTGGTGACCAGTCAGTTCTTTTTAACAAACTCGGATTTGAGTTTCATCTGACCAAAACCGTCAATCTTGCAGTCGATGTTGTGATCGCCTTCGCAAAGACGAATGCCTTTTACTTTGGTGCCGATCTTCAGCATTGAAGAACTGCCTTTTACTTTCAGGTCTTTGATTACCGTAACGGAATCGCCGTCTGCCAGCAGATTGCCGTTGGCGTCGATCACTTTCAGCGCGTCGTCTTCAGCCGCTGTTTCGCCAGCCAAAGGCCAGACATGCCCACATTCAGGGCAATTAAGCATTTCACCGTCCTGCCATGTAAATTCGGACTTACAAGTCGGACAATTTGGTAACGTTTCCATAATAAAACCTCATATTATGCTTTTAAAAAAGCCATTTAAATCATGATTAAAATCCTTTAGTAGGGGTATTTTAATCTTTACTCGCAAATTTTGATAGCCGGAACAGGATTTTCAGTAATATCCCTTTACAGGCTGACCGCGCCTTTTGCTCATCACCCTTCGAAGGGAGGGGGCAATCCAAAGTCTTGACCTTGATGTTGAGTTTAGATCTTTTTGAACTTACTTATCCCATTTAATCCCTTGCTTAATCCCCCCAATATGTTAAAAATTTGCAATTAAAAGCTTACAGACGGCTAAACGTCTAACCCCCCATCCGTCTATCAATAAGGTCAATCCAAGCGTGAGTTCTTCCCTTCTTGAGATGCGCAATATCTCGATTTCATTTGCGGGTTTCCCCGCCCTGCGCCAGGTTGATTTCACGCTGGAAGGCGGCTCCGTCCACGCGTTAGTCGGCGCGAACGGTGCGGGTAAATCCACGTTGATGGCGGTGCTGTCCGGCACCCACGACCATTACACCGGGCAGGTCACGATCGACGGCCAGCCGGTGAATATCAGGCTACCGCATCAGGCCCGTGACCACGGAATTCATCTGGTGCAGCAGGAAGTGGACGTTGCACTGGTGCCGACGCTGAACGTTGCTGAAAATATCATGCTCGACAGGCTTTCTGAGCCGGGTCATTGGCATAACTGGTCGCAGCTTTATCATCAGGCACAACGGCTGATCGCACAGCTCGGGCTGAATATCGATCTCCGCGCGCGCATTGAAAGCTGCACGCTGGCGGAGAAACAGCTGATTTTGCTGGCACGGGCGTTATCGCATAAGTGCCGGTTCCTGATCCTCGATGAACCGACTGCCCCGCTCGATCAGGCGGAAAGCGCGAGACTGTTCGCGCTGGTGCGCAAGCTGAAAGCCACAGGTATGGCTGTCGTATTTATCTCCCACCGAATCCACGAACTGCGCGATATCTGTGACCGCATGACCGTGCTGCGCGACGGACGTCTGGTCAGCGATGACAGCATGGACGGCCTGAGTAACGAACACATTATTGAGAAAATGATCGGCCATCAGCTCGATGATATTTATCCACCGCGCCGCCCTGCGCACAGCGGGGAGACGCTGCTGCAAATCCACGGGATGCACGACAAAGACAAACTGCGCGATATATCGCTGCGGCTGCATCGGGGCGAAATCCTTGGGATCGCCGGGCTTGCCGGGGCGGGAAAAACCGAACTGTGCAAAGCGCTGTTTGGCGCGACGCCGAGCCAGGTGGAAAGCGGTGAACTGAATGGCAAACCGTGGAAGCCGAAAGAACCGCATCTTTCGGTGGAACAGGGCCTGGCGTTAGTGCCGGAAGAACGACGTAAAGAAGGGATTTTTATCGACGAGGATATCCCGATGAATCTGAGCGTCACCGCCGACGACACCTTCTCGCGCTGGAGCATTTTTAACCGCCGCCAGTCGCTGTCGTGGGCGAAGGATATTATTGACCGCTTAGGCATTCGCGCTTCCGGGCCGATGCAGAAACTGGCCCGGCTTTCCGGCGGTAATCAGCAAAAGGTGGCGATCGGAAAATGGCTGCGCAGTGAGAGTCAGGTGTTGATCTTCGACGAACCGACCAAAGGCGTGGACATCAAAGCCAAAACGGACGTGTTCAGGCTGATTGACGGCCTGGCGCAACAGGGAAAAGGCATTATTTATGCTTCCGGTGAGTTCGCCGAACTGGTCGGTTTGTGCGACCGCATTCTGGTGTTATGGGATGGCCGTATCGTGGCCGAACTGGATGCCGCAGACATCGACGAAGAAACCTTATTAGTCTATTCAACCGGAGGAACACCCGCGTGAACAAAGCCGTGGTGAGTAAAGAAAGCGTACCCGAAGCCAGCCAGCCCTGGCGTCATCAGCTGTTCGAGTTTTTGTATAAATGGGGCATGTTGCTGACCGTGGTATTGCTGATCGCCGGTTTTGGCGTGGCATCGGACAACTTTCTCGAACCGTCGAACATCATCAATATTCTGCGCTCTATCGCCATCGTGACGGTGATTGCCATCGGCGTCTCAATTTCACTTTCGGTCGGCGGCTTCGATTTATCGGTCGGTTCGACCGCCTCGCTCGCGAATGCGCTGGTGATTTCGATGTTCGTCTGGCACGGCTTTGGCACCACCGAAGCCATTCTGATCACGCTCGCGCTCTGTACGCTGGTTGGCCTGTTCAACGCTTTTCTGATCGTTATCCTGAAAATTCCGGACATGCTGGCCACGCTCGCCAGCCTGTTCGTGATTCAGGGCGCGGCGATGACCTACAGCTACGGCGGTTCGATCACCGAAAATATGGTGCTGCCAAGCGGCGACATGGCCGAAGGTACAGTGCCGGCGGTGTTTAGTCTGTTGGGTCAGGTGCCAGTGATCGTGATTGTCATGGCCGTCGTGACGATCGCCGTCCAGCTGTTTATGTCGCTGACCAAGCATGGGCGCCGCATGTACGCCATCGGCGGAAATCCGCTGGCGGCACGTCTGGCAGGGATCCGCACGGCGCGTTACCGCGTCATTGCCTACGTGATTTCCTCGGTCCTTGCAGGCGCTGGCGGTATTTTGCTGGCATCACGGATTGGCTCCTCGCAGGTCAACGCCGGTGGCGGTTATCTGATGGATGCGGTGGCTGCGGCGTATATCGGGTTTTCGCTGGCGGGATCAGGCAAGCCGAATGCGCTCGGAACGTTGCTGGGCGCGGTGATTTTGGGCGTTCTGTCTAACGGACTGGTGATGTTGTCTGTGCCGTATTATGCGATGGATATCATCAAGGGATTGGTACTTGCAGTGGCGCTGGCACTGACCTACATTCAAAAACGATAAGCAATTCAGGTCAGCGTGGAAACGCCTTTCCTCGCTGACCGGCCCCTTCTGCGGAGTTACCTGACCTGCGTACCCTCACTGGATTTTAAGGGGGGAAATCGCAGAGTCAGAGACTATCAATACTCTGAATTTACCACGACTTCTTCGCCATAGACGCCTGCCTGCGGCAGAGGTTTATAGCTGGAGTTAGAGGCGCGAAGTACACGGATGCCACGGGCGCCGGCAGCCTGCGCGGCGGTGATGTCGTTGTCGGAGTCACCGTAGAAAATCTTGATCTGTTTGTCTTTCAGCCACTGTGTTTTAGTGTTCTGCCCGGCTTTGTCACCCGCGAAAATCACCGGATTCACTTTGTCTTGTGGGATCTGGAAATCATCCTGCAAGGTTTTCGTGACCGTTTCGGTTTTCGTTTCGCTGCGTCCGGTCACGAAGTAGATGCTGTCGCCACGTTTGAGATGCATCGTAATCAGGCTTTTGGCCACCTCTTTCGGCATGCTGAACTCATCCCAGCCATTGTTCATTTTCTCCCAGAATTGCGGATTTTTCAGGTAATCCTGTTTGCCCGGCGAAAATTCCAGCTGGCCGCGGTAGAACCCAGGCGAGGAGAACAGCACGGTGTCATCAATATCAAAACCTACCGCCACCGGCGCACGCCCGTTAAGGCTGTTTTCGATTTGCGCGACGGACACCCAGTGAACCGGTGACTGCTGCGCGAGCTGCGCCACGTTGACGCCCGGATAGAGCGGCGCAGGCGCGGACTCTTTGGCAATAGCGGAGTGATTAAGGCTGAGCAGCAGGCAAATGGCACTCAGTGCCAGTGTGGTTTTACGCATCATGATCCCTTTTTTATGCTTATTAATCTTGAAGATAAAGTGGAGCAACTGGTCAAAAATCTTACCGAACATACCTGCGTAAATTTCAGAGGGAAAGGGTTTTCTCGGCGGGTGTCATAGGAAAAGATGATGATCACACTTTAGGGGAGAATCGTCTGACTTATTGACAGAGAGCATCAGACGCTTCATTCAAACAAGATTATGCGGCCTATACTTATTCCCTATTGTTTCGAGTTTTAACTCTCTTATATACAAACGGAAAGGAACAGGTATGCCTCAATTACAATCCGAAAACCGCCGCATCGTACTGGCGTCACGCCCTCACGGTAAGCCCGTTGACAATAACTTCCGTCTCGAAAAAGCCCCTTTACCGCAGGCCCAAAACGGTCAGCTTTTATTGCGCACCGTATGGCTTTCACTCGACCCGTACATGCGCGGCCGCATGAGTGATGCACCCTCTTACACCGCGCCGGTACAAATCGGCGAAGTGATGACCGGCGGCGCGGTGTCGCGCGTGGTGGAATCACACAGCCCGGACTTTAAAACCGGTGATCTGGTGGTCGGGAGCACCGGCTGGCAGGATTACTCAGTGGCCGACGCCAACACCGTGAAAAAGCTGGAAGGCGCAGCCCTCAAACAACCTTCTCTGGCGCTGGGCGTGCTTGGGATGCCGGGCTTCACCGCTTTTATGGGTCTGCTGGATATTGGTGAACCTAAACCCGGCGAAACGCTGGTGGTGGCCGCCGCAACCGGCCCGGTCGGATCGCTTGTCGGGCAGATAGGTAAGATCAAAGGCTGTCGCGTGGTCGGCATCGCCGGTGGCGAAGAAAAATGCCGCTACGCCGTCGAACATTTTGGTTTTGACGAATGTCTGGATCACCGCGCACCCGATCTGGATAAGCGCCTGAAAGCCGCCTGCCCGGACGGTATCGACGTATATTTTGAAAACGTCGGCGGCGCGGTATTTGACGCCGTGCTGCCGTTGCTCAATACCAAAGCGCGTATTCCGGTATGCGGTTTAGTCTCGCAGTACAACGCCACCGGCCTGAACGACGGCCCGGATCGCCTTTCGCTGCTGACCGGGACTATCCTTAAGAAACGTATGCGCATGCAGGGCTTCATCATTTTTGATGATTACGGCCACCGTTATCCCGAATTCGCCAAACAAATGAGTGAATGGTTTGAAGACGGAAAAGTGAAGTTCCGCGAACATGTGGTTGAAGGTCTGGAAAACGCACCGCAGGCATTCTTCGGACTGCTTGAGGGGAAAAACTTCGGCAAACTGGTGGTCCGTGTCGGGCAGGATTGATAGCGGATAACGACGCTTTACTCACGTCCACAGGAGGTAACATGAAATTACTGATTGTATTGACATCGCACGATAAACTCGGCGAAACCGGCAAGAAAACCGGCTTCTGGCTGGAAGAATTCACCGCACCGTATTACGAATTTCTGGATGCGGGCGCGACGCTGACACTGGCTTCACCGAAAGGCGGCCAGCCACCGCTGGATCCGAAAAGCGATGAACCGGATGCACAAACCGGGACCACCGACCGTTTCCGTAAAGATAAAGACGCACAGCACGCGCTGGCGAATACCGTAAAACTGGCAGACGTGAAAGCCGGTGATTTCGATGCGGTGTTTTATCCGGGCGGTCACGGTCCGTTGTGGGATCTGGCAGAAGATGCACATTCTATTGCATTAATTCAGGCATTCTGGACAGCGGGCAAGCCGGTTTCCGCGGTCTGCCATGCGCCGGGGGTTCTGCGCAATGTGCTGCTGGAAGACGGTACGCCGCTGGTGAAAGATAAACGCGTCACCGGGTTTAGCAATAGCGAGGAAGACGGCGTAGGTCTGACTGACATCGTGCCATTCCTGGTTGAAGATGAGCTGAAAAAACACGGCGGCGATTACAGTAAAGCAGCCGACTGGTATCCGTATGCGGTGACCGACGGCAAGCTTATCACCGGTCAGAATCCGGCCTCTTCCACCGCCGTCGCGAAAGCGTTGCTGAAAATGCTGGGCGGAGGCGAAGTCGCCAAGTAATCTGGCTGATAACAATACACCATCAGATGAGGGTTTTATGGCATTTACACTGACCAGCAACGATCTGCGCAACGGCGAGAAAATGCCGGAAACGCAGGTCTTCAATGGAATGGGCTACACCGGCGACAACCTGTCGCCACATCTGGCCTGGTCCGGCGCACCGGAAGGCACCAAAAGTTTTGTGGTAACCGTCTATGATCCCGATGCACCTACCGGCTCCGGCTGGTGGCACTGGGGCGTCGCCAATATTCCGGCTGACGTGACGGAGCTGCCGCAGGGCGCAGGCTCGGGTAAAGGCGGTTTACCTGCCGGTGCAGTGCAGACTCGCACGGACTTCGGCAAAGCCGGATATGGCGGCGCCGCACCTCCGCAGGGCGAGCATCATCACTATCATTTCACCGTATATGCTCTCGATGTAGAGCAGCTTGAAGTTAACGAAGAAGCCAGCGGTGCCTATCTCGGCTTCAACGTCCATTTCCATACGCTCGGCAAAGCATCACTGACAGTGATATATAGCTGATTCCTGTGGTATAAAAGAACCAGAAAAGGTGGTCAGTTTTGCTGACCACCGTTTTTTTATTGCGGCCTTCGTCGCGACATTGAAAAAAAGAATAAATGTTCTTCATCAAGGAGTCAGTCACAGTGAAAATTTCCACCCTGTCGCGCGCGTGCGCCGTGTTGTCTGCCGGCCTGTTTCTGGCGGCATGTAGCAGCAGCCATGAAGGCAAATCCAGCCAGGTTGCTCCCGGCACCGCGTCCCTGCCCGTGTTATCTGCGGACGAAGCGGCCAACTTTACAGCGAAAAAATATCTGGCCTTTGGCGGCCCTTCTTTGCAGGTTCAGCAACAGAGCTGGTTCCCGAAACTGGTCAGCACTGACGGTGTGAAAACAGACTTCGTGGTCGGCCCGCAGTTAGGCACCGACGGCGCAGCCTATTCCAGCGTACAACTGGCAGTCAATGCCGCACTGGCCGTGCGTAACCACGGTGAACGCATCTTCATCAAAATCCTGCCAGGTACCTACTCTGGCGCGGTTTACATCCCGGCGGGCTCTCCGCCAGTAACCTTATTCGGCGCAGGCAACAGCTCTTCTGACGTCACGCTGTCTCAGGGTCTGGAAGCCACCAGCACACCGGCCACATACCGTTCTACCGTCAGTCCTAATGGCCAGTTCCTGCCAGGCGACCGCGCGAACTATATGTTCCAGAACTGTGCGACGCAGACGACTGAAACCATCGGCACCGGCTGTTCCGCGACCGTCTGGTCACAGAGTAACGGCCTGCAACTGCAAAATCTGACCATCGGTAATGCCCTGCTCGATACCGTTGACGCGGGCGATCACTCCGCCGTTGCGCTGCGTACTGATGGCGATAACGTGGTTATCGACAACGTACGTCTGATTGGCCGTCAGAATACCTTTATGGTAAACACTGCCAACATCCATAACCAAACCGATAACAAACGCTATAGCCGCGCTTATGTGCACAACAGCCTGATCGTCGGCGACGTGGATTACGTGTTTGGCCGTGCCGTGGCGGTCTTCGACCATGTTGAATTCCACACTGTCAGCAGCCGTGGCGTGAAAGAAGCGTCCATCTTTGCGCCCAACACTCCGGCGAACGCCCCCTACGGTTTCCTGGTCACTGACAGCAATCTGACCGGTGACCGTGGTTTCGAGCAAGCCGCGAAAGCCAAAATGGGCCGCGCATGGGATGAAGGCGTTGCACAAGGCGGTTATGTTCCGGGCACCACACCGAACAGCCAGCTGGTGATCCGCGACAGCAACTTCGATAACAGCTACGACCAGATGAACCCGTGGGGCGCCGCGGCGTTCTCAGGCCGTCCGTTCGCCGGCAACGTACCGAAAGATGAAAAACAGCAGCGCGACCTGAACGATCCTAACTTCAACCGCCTGTGGCAGTACAACAACGTGCTGACTCAGCCAGCGAAGTAATTTGCAGTGATAACAAGGGTCTGATGACGTCGCAGGTCTGATAAAGAAAAAGCCGCAGGAGATAACTCCGGCGGCTTTTTTATTCCTCGTTCAGTACTCAGGCCATCTCATTACCCAACCTGAATACTGAAACTGTCCGTTCCAGATTCACCGCCTGTTCGTCAAGCGATGCCGCTGCACTGGCAGACTGCTGCACCAGCGCCGAGTTCTGCTGTGTCACGGTATCCATTTCCGCTACGGCCTGCGCAATCTGGCTGATCCCACGGCTTTGCTCGTCCGACGCCGATGCGATTTCATGAATAATCTGGGTGACGTGGCGCACGGAACCGACGATGTCCTCCATCGTGTCTCCGGCTTTGGCTACCAGTTGCGAACCGTTGTTCACATTAACCACTGATTTCTGGATAAGCCCTTCTATCTCTTTCGCTGCCTGACCGCTGCGCTGTGCCAGACTACGCACTTCGCTGGCGACGACCGCAAATCCGCGCCCCTGCTCACCCGCCCTGGCGGCTTCGACGGCCGCATTCAGCGCCAGAATGTTGGTCTGAAACGCGATGCCGTTGATCACGGTAGTGATTTCAGAAATCTGCTTCGAACTCACCGCAATTTCTTTCATCACCCCCACCACGTCGCTGACCAGTTTGCCTCCGCGTGCGGCGGTGTCTGCGGCATCGGATGCCAGCTGGCTGGCCTGTGTGGCATTGTCGGCATTTTGTTTAACCGTAGAGGTAAGCTGTTCCATACTTGCGGCGGTCTGGCCTAGCGCAGCCGCTTGCTCTTCGGTGCGCGCAGAGAGATCAATATTCCCCGCTGCAATCTCGCTGGAGGCACGCGTCACCTGCGTGACCCCTTCGCGAATATTACCAATGATGCCGTGCAGATTTTTATTCATGCCTTCGATGGCGCGGCTCAGCTGGCCAACCTCATCAGAACTGTGGCTGGTGACGTGCATCGATAAATCACCGGCGGCAATGCGTTCTGCCGTCGCTAAGGTCCGGCGCAGCGGCAGGGTCAGCTGACGGGTCATGCGCCATGAAATCAAAGCACCGGCAATAATGGTCGCGATGACGATGCCCACCATTTCACTGATGGTCTGGCTGACTTCATGATGAGTGTTGGCAATTTCGTGATCGAGCATGGTGTTGGAGGCCGAGGTCAGCGCCAGCCCGGCAGCGGCGAGTTGGGCAGCAATCTCTTTCGGGTCGCTTCCGGCCGGAGGATTCAGCGTTTGCTGCCAGCTTTCGCGATAACGGCGGATGTTTTCCGGCATCGCCTCTTCCAGTGGAAGGTCACGGGCATCCCACGAATAGGCGGCGACATCCGCCAGCCTCGCTTCCAGCTTATCCAGCGCCTGTGCGTTTTCTTCCACAAATTTAGGGTCTTTGGTCGCCATATAGGACAGACGGGAAAACTTCGCGCTGCTCAGCAGATCGTTAACGGTTTTTAGCAGCGTCACTTTTTCTGCCCGCTCATTGATGTTGGTCAGATGGTAAATGCCGGATACGGCAACGAGGGAACCCAGCAACAGAACCAGCGCAAAACCGGCACCGAGTTTATTAGCGATATTGGCGTGGCGAACCCGGCCAGCGATCCCTGAAAGTACGTTCATTTTTTTCTCCCTGATTTCCAAAATGGACTGATTCTGACAGTGGCGGGGCCACTGAAGAATGAGTGAATAACGGGAGAGTTATCGACCGGGTAGGCACAATGTTTAGAGGGTAATAAAAATAAGTCTTAACAATGGCACGGGATGCTCAGGAAACAAAAAAGCCCCTAATACAGGGGCTTGATCATTATTACGTGGCGGTATTATTCATCAATATCAAACAAATCATTAAACTCGTTAATTAATGATTCTGTTATCCACGAATTTCCAGAATGCTCACCCACATCGGGCCTTTACCTACGCTGTAGGTTTTAAGCGTCGTCAGCTGACCGTTTTCAGGGTTGATTTTCGCGACTTCAATGGCGTCAGATTTCTGACCGGCGGTGATAACAAACTTGCCGGTGTGATCGATATTGAACCCGCGCGGTTGCGTTTGCGTGGCGTGATGCCCCACCAGTTCAAGCACACTGCCATCCTCGGACACGGTCAGCACGGAGATCAGGCTGGCGGTACGATCTGACGCGTACAGGAATTTGCCGTCAGGCGTGATGTGCAGGTCGGCCGCCCAGCAGGTGCCGGTAAAATCGGCAGGCATGATGCCCAGCGTCTGCACCTGGCGGTATTCGCCGCTGGTGACGTCTTTCTGATACACGTCCACGCTGCTGTTCAGCTCATTCACGCAGTAAGCGAAATGATGATTCGGGTGGAAGGCCATGTGGCGCGGACCGGCACCTTCGGCGGTGCGCAGCTCAGCGGAATCATGCGGCGTAGCTTCACCGCTGACGCTGAAATCGAACTGACGGATACGGTCTTCTTTCAGCGCGGGGATCATTAGCAACTGGTTGGTCGGATCGATATTGGCAGAGTGCGGTGCCTGAATATTTTCCAGCACCTGCGTATGAGCGAGTGCGTGGCCCTGCTCATCCAGCGGATGAATGCTGACGTTATTGAAGCTGTAGGAAGCCGAGAACACAAAGCGCCCCTGAAGATCGATTCCCAGATGCGTCGGGCTGCCCGGCAGCGGTGCCATCGATGCTTCTTCGAGTTTACCTTCACTATCAATACGGTAAGTGAGAACGCCGAACGCAGGACGCACACCTACGTACAGGCGGTGGCCGTCAGGATGGATAACCATCGGCTGAACTTGTCCCGGCACTTCCACGGTTTGCAGCAGGCTCAGTTCACCACTGTCCGCCAGACGAAATGCATGGATTTGCTGGCTATCAGGGCTGGCAACGTAGACAACTTGCTTCATCACAACTCCTTATTAAATCTCATTAGATTTGAAAGCGTAGTTCAGGATAACCCAACAACCCCAAACCCTCCACGCCCTAAATAAACCGGGGAGCCGGCAAGGCATTCACTGCACCACGTCTGGCGGGTTTGTAGGTTTAATTAGCAGGCTTAACACGGTAACATGGTGATAATTTCTTCGATCCTCTCACTTTATGATGGACTGACCATGACTTATCGCATTATCGCACTCGATCTCGACGGTACGCTGCTCGACCGTCAAAAACGCATCCTGCCTGAATCTTTGTCCGCGCTGGCCGACGCCCGTGCTCAGGGTATCAAAGTCGTTATCGTCACCGGGCGTCATCACGTGGCGATCCATCCGTTTTATCAGGCCTTGCAACTCGACACCCCGGCCATCTGCTGTAACGGAACCTATCTCTATGATTATCAGGCACGTAAGGTGCTGACGTCCGACCCTATGGATAAAGTGAAGGCCAAAAAAGTGGTCGATTTGCTCGAGTATCACGGCATTCACGGCTTGCTCTATGTCGATGACGCGATGCTTTACCAGCAACCGAGTGGCCACGTCAGCCGTTCCATCGCCTGGGGCGAAACACTGCCGGAAGGCCAGCGCCCAAACATCGTACAGGTCAATAGCCTGCGCGACGCGGCCGACGATGCGCACTCGGTGTGGAAATTTGCTACGTCACATCAGGATCTCGATGCGCTGCATACTTTTGCCGCGCAGGTGGAAAACGAACTGGGTCTGGCCTGCGAATGGTCATGGCACGATCAGGTCGACGTCGCCAAAGGCGGCAACAGTAAAGGCCGTCGTTTGCAGGAGTGGGTCGAATCTCAGGGTATGAGTATGCAGAACGTAATCGCCTTTGGGGATAATTTCAACGATCTGAGCATGCTTGAAAATGTCGGGTTAGGCGTGGCAATGGGCAATGCAGCGGATGCCATTAAAGAGCGTGCCGCGCTGGTGATTGGCGACCATGAAACGCCGGGCATTGCGGACGTTATCCGCAGTAAAGTGCTGAGCTGATGCGGCCATAAAAGAAAACGCCCTCTTCTGTCATTGAGGAAGGCGTTTTAGGATAATCCAGAGGTTTTGTCAGTCCGTCTTTTTCTTTTCCGACCTGATGCATCGCGGAATTAAACGGTGATTTTCGTCGAAATAACGGCTTGGCCATATAGCTGAAGGCGGCACACCCAATGCCTGGGCGATGATCCTCTCACCCTTCGCCCAGGGGCGGGCCAGCGCGTTGGACAGCGTTGACGATCCTAAACCGGCTTCACGGGAGACCGCAGCCAGCGTGGTTTTCCTTTTGCGCAGTCCGGCAATGATATCCGCCGGATGCCAGTCATTTTCCATTTTCATCGTTCTTCCTTTTTTGTCGGTACTGTCATTGAAATGTGGTCTACTCTTTCCAGTAACATCGTTCAGTAACTCTAAACAACAATATGTTAAGGGATGCTTAACATGACGTCAATACAGTTTATATGGTTATTGACTATGATCGCTCACCGACTGAAATCAGCACGTAAAAAAGCCAACCTCACGCAGGAAAAACTGGGCGTTTTGGGCGGAATTGATGAGAGCACGGCGCGCTCAAGGGTGTCGCAATATGAGAGCGGCACGTACAGCCCGAACTTCGACACCATGTGTCACTTTGCCCGCGTGCTGAACGTGCCTGAATGCTATTTCTATATTCTGGACGACGACTTTGCCGAACAGGTTCTGGCATTGTATGAAACCTTTAACGCGTCAAAAGCTTAACGGTTTAACGACACGCTTTTGATCTGCGCATACAGCCATTGTCCGGCGCGGATCATCAGCTCATCCCGCGCCCAGGGTGTAATGCGTGCCCAGATAATGTGGCCGGCCATCGCCAGTTTCACTTCCACCTGATGACCCACGTCCAGACATTCCAGCACCTGCGCAGGCAGGACGTTACGAATGCTGCTGTTATTGGCCGTCGGCTGCAACACCAGTGAAACGTCGGTAGCATTAACCCGCACCCGCAAAGGCGTCCCCGGTTCTTCATCGACTTTACTGATCCACAGCCGCTGATCGCCAATGGCCAGCGCGGTCATTTCGTAGCGCGGATGATGTTCCAGCACGCTGACGTTCAGCACACTGCTTTGCTCCTCTTTTGGCAGCCACGGGCGCATCACATTGCTCGCCCAGACCTCCTCCAGATTGCCCATCGCCAGCACTTTGCCACCGTCAAGCACCAGCACTTTTTCCGCCAGCCGCAGAATTTCATCCAGACTGTGCGTGACGTACAGAATCGGAATACTGACTTCCTGTGCCAGCCGCTCAAGATAAGGCATCAGCTCGCGTTTACGCGGGAGATCCAGCGCCGCCAGCGGCTCATCCATCAGCAGAATTTCCGGCGCCGTCAGCAGCGCACGCCCAATCGCCACGCGCTGTTTTTCACCGCCTGAGAGCATCAATGGAAAGCGATCGAGCAAAGATTCAATGCCGAGCAGCTGTACTATGCTGTCGAACTGGCCGCGCATGGACGCCGCCATGCCATATTGCAAGTTGCCCTTCACGCGATAATGCGGGAACAGGCGCGCGTCCTGAAATACGTAGCCCACGCGTCGCTTCTCAGGCGGCAGGAATATTTTGTTGTCGGCATCAGATAATACCCGGCCATTGAGCGAAATATGTCCGCTGTCGGGCCGGGTCAGACCGCCGATGGCGTTGATAAGCGACGTTTTCCCCGCGCCGGACAAACCGAAAATCGCGGTGATGCCCTGTGCCGGTAACGTCTGTGTCACCTGCAAATTCAGCTCACCGAGCTGCTGACTGAAATCCAGTTCCAGCATGTCAGCCTCCCAGCCGCGTGCGGCTGCGTTTCGCCAGCCAGTCGGAAATCAGTAACGCCGCAAGAGACAACAGGATCGCCAGTACGCACAGCCGTGCCGCCGCGCCTTCTGCGCCGGGGGTTTCAATCAGGGTGTACATGGCCAGCGGAATGGTGCGGGTTTCGCCGGGGATGTTTGAGACGAAGGTGATGGTCGCGCCAAATTCGCCCAGCGAACGCGCGAACGCCAGCACTACGCCGACGATCACTCCGGGCACCGACAGCGGCAAGGTGATGGTAAAAAACACCCGCCACGGCGAGGCACCGAGCGTGCGTGCGGCGAGCTCAAGTTTCGGATCCACGGCTTCCAGCGACTGGCGGATAGCGCGCACCATCAGCGGAAACGCCACAACGGCAGAGGCCAGCACCGCGCCGTGCCAGCTGAAACTGAAGCTAAACCCAAACCAGTCATATAACCACTGGCCCACCACGCCCCGTCGCCCCATCACCACCAACAGCAAATAGCCAATCACCACTGGCGGTAACACCAGCGGTAAATGGATAATACTGTCGAGCAGGGATTTGCCGGGAAAGCGGCAGCGGACCAGGATCCACGCCATCAGAATACCAAGTGGCAGACTGCAAACTACGGACAGGCTCGATACTTTCAGACTGAGAAAGACCGCCTGCCACTCATATTCACTCAACATCATCAGCGTGGCGTAAATCCATAATGTTTGAAGATCTCAGCGGCAGCAGGCGTTTTCAGGTAATCATAAAACGCGCTGACCGTCGGATTTTCGTGGCCTTTAACAATAGCCATCGGGTATTCCACCGGCTTATGACTTGCAGCCGGGAAGATGCCGACAACCTTCACTTTTTTGCTGGCGACGGCATCAGAACCGTAGACGATACCCAGCGGGGCTTCTTCACGCTCGACCAGCGCCAGAGCGCCACGAACGTCGCTGGCGCGCGCCAGTTTAGGTTCCAGCACGGTCCAGGCGCCCAGTTTTTGCAGCGCTTCTTTGGCATAAATCCCCGCAGGGACGTGGTCCGGATCGCCGACGGCTAAGCGACTGTCGCCAATCAGCTTCAGCCACTCGGTTTTTTCAGAGATATCGACTTTATCGATTTTGCTGGTTTTCGCAGAAACCAGCACCAGCTCATTGCCGAGCAGAGTATAACGGGTGTTATCGACAATTTGCTGTTTGCCGATGGCGTAATCCATCCACTGCTGATCGGCTGAAATAAACAGATCCGCCGGTGCGCCCTGCTCAATCTGACGCGCCAGCGTAGAAGACGAGGCGAAAGAAGACACCACCTGCACGCCTTTCTCTTTCTGATACTGCGTCGCGATGTCCTGCAACGCGTTGGTCAGCGACGCCGCGGCAAAGACCGTAATTTTGTCTGCGGCCTGCGCCTGCACGTTTAGCCCTGCCATCAGCACGGTCGCCGTAAATAATGTTGTCCAGGAAGCTTTCATCGTTTTCCTCGCCTGTTATCTGTTATTCATACATCACATGATGCGTTATGTAGGCAACAATATAGCGCAGGAAAATGGGTTGTCATCTGATTTATCGGCGGAAACTGGCAGAACTTGAAGTTTGTTGATCTGGCTGCGGTAAATATTTTTTCAGGGGTTTGCGCTGCCCGCAGAAAAAAGAAAACCCGGCACAATGGCCGGGTTCTTCAGATTCAGACTGCTTCACGACAACTCAGTAATGAGGCTTACTGCGGGACTCTTTAGAGTGGCCGATAACGGAAATAACGTTGAAGACTGTGCCCAGCCCCCAGATCAGACCCAGGATCACCGCGATGAAGACCGGCACCATGATGGCAGCAAATACCAAACTTTCGATTAATTCTAACATGATAGCCTCACTTGACTGGCTGGATCGCACAACGGCGGCGATGTTCATAAACTGTATGACAGACTGTCACAGATAATAGCAGTACGGGGCGGGAATTACTTTAGCATTTCGCCAACTTGCCTGCGGACGGGTATAACGGCGACAATACATCTTCGTCTATTAAGGAAGCTGATATGCAAGCTGAAATTCTGTTAACCCTCAGGCTACAAGAGCGGCTATTTGCCGACCCGCGCCGTATCGAATTACTGCGGCAGGTACGCCACACCGGCTCGATCAGCCAGGGCGCAAAACTGGCAGGCATCAGCTACAAAAGCGCGTGGGACGCCATCAACGAGATGAACCAGCTGGCGGATGAAACGTTGGTAGATCGCAGCACCGGCGGCAAAGGCGGAGGCGGCGCAATCCTTACCCCTTACGGCGAACGTCTAATTCAGCTGTACGAGTTGCTGGCGCAGATCCAGCAAAAAGCGTTTGATGTACTTAAAGAAGATTCCCTGCCTCTCGACAGCCTGCTGGCCGCCATTTCCCGTTTCTCGTTACAGACCAGTGCGCGCAATCAGTTCTTCGGCAAGGTGGTAGAACGCAGCCATGAGAGCGTGCAGCAGCATATCAATGTGATGCTGGCCGACGGGAAAACACAAATACGCGCCGCCATTACCGAGCAAAGCGCCGACCGTCTGACGCTGACGCCCGGCAAGGAAGTGCTGGTGCTGATCAAAGCGCCGTGGATAACCCTCGGGTTCAGCGCCGAAAATCCACACAACGCGTTGCAGGGCGACGTGACCCACATTCAGCGCGGCGATGTGAACAGCGAAGTGCTGCTGAAACTCACCGGGGGCGAGACGTTGTGCGCCACGGTGCCGAACGTGGAAATGGATACGCTGAAGCTGGAAACCGGCCAGACGGCGTTTGCCCAGTTTGATGATGACAAAGTGATTATTGCCACGCTATGCTGAAAAAACATTGATAATCAGAATCTTGCAGAATCAGCGCTGACACTTTGCAGAATTGTCAATTGACTCGGAGAACCTCAGCGCTTATCCCTTAATTTATAATTATTTCGAATTAAGGGATAAAAATGTCGTTACATATTTCGCAAGGCATTTTCCGTCTGAGCGATACCCGAACCCTCGTACTTTCCGATCTCACTGTTCAGCAGGCTGATACCTGGGCGTTCGTTGGCTCCAACGGCAGCGGAAAATCCGCACTGGCCCGCGCGCTGGCGGGCGACCTCACGTTGCTAAAAGGCACCCGAGAAAACAGCTTTGCCCACATCGTCCGGCTTTCCTTCGAGCAACTGCAAAAACTGGTGGCCGATGAATGGCAGCGTAACAACACCGATATGCTCAGTGAAGGTGAAGACGATACCGGCCGCACTACTGCTGAAATCATTCAGGAAGAGGTGCAGGATCCGGCGCGCTGTGCCGCCCTCGCCGCGCAGTTTGGCATTGAGAAATTGCTCAACCGCCGTTTCAAATATCTTTCCACCGGTGAAACCCGTAAAACGCTGCTGTGCCAGGTGCTGATGCAACAGCCTGACTTGCTGGTGCTTGACGAGCCTTTCGACGGCCTCGACGTCAATGCGCGCGCCCAGCTGGCAGAGTTGCTGGCCACGCTGGCCGGACAGGGTCAGACCATGGTGCTGGTGCTGAACCGTTTCGATGATATTCCTGCATTTGTGCAGAACGTCGGCGTGCTGGCCGATTGCACGCTGGCCTCCGTCGGCCCGCGCAAACAGGTGATGGCCGATGCGCTGGTGGCGCAGCTGGCCCACAGCGAAAGCCTGAGCGGCATGGCGGTCCCGGAAGCGGAAGATCCGACTGCCCGCGTCAGTCCGCCTGCCGACTGCCCGCTGATTGTGCTGCGCAACGGCGTGGTGCAGTACGACGACAAGCCAATCCTGCACAATCTGAGCTGGCAGGTCGAACACGGCCAGCACTGGCAGATCACCGGGCAAAATGGTGCAGGTAAATCGACCCTGCTGAGCCTGATTACCGGCGACCACGCGCAGGGTTACAGCAACGATCTGACGCTGTTTGGCCGCCGTCGCGGCAGCGGCGAAACTATCTGGGATATCAAACGCCACATCGGTTATGTCAGCAGCAGCCTGCATCTGGATTACCGCGTCAGCACCAGCGTGCGTAACGTGATTACCTCCGGCTTCTTCGATTCCATCGGCATTTATCAGGCGGTTTCAGACCGGCAACGTCTACTCACCAGCCAGTGGCTGGCCTTGCTAGGTCTCGGTGGCGCAGCCGGAGATACGCCGTTCCACAGCCTGTCCTGGGGGCAACAGCGTCTGGCGCTGATCGCCCGCGCGCTGGTCAAACACCCTGCGCTGTTGATCCTCGATGAACCTTTGCAGGGGCTGGATCCGATTAACCGCCAGCTGGTGCGCCGCTTTGTCGATATTCTGATTGGCGAAGGAGAAACCCAGCTGTTGTTCGTATCGCACCACGCTGAAGATGCGCCTGAGTGCATCACGCATCGTCTGAGCTTTATTGCGGACGGCGATATCTACCGGTACCAGATCGAACAACGTTAAAACGTGGTGGCCTTCTAGGTACGGAAGGCCTGTTTTCTTCATTTTCCCCGCACTTTCCTCCCCTGCCTGCCGCTTTATCACCGGGAAACCGTTTTCAGATAGTGCGAAATCAGGAGTGTAAGCGATTACACCTAGCGCCGTTTCTGGTCTGTAGCGCTTTACAGCTGACTTTCCTTACCGCTGGTATCAGCTGTTTAGCGCAGTGGAAAGGTGCTAAACTGTTTGTGTAAGCGATTCCATTTTATTGGGGATGGATCACCTTTTTCAGCCTTGCAGCGTGATATCGTTGCAGCATTGATAATCATCGGGGAGCGATTATGTACGTCTTAGTCACAGGTGGTAGCGGTTACATCGGGAGTCATACTTGCGTGCAATTGATTGATGCGGGTTATACGCCAATCATTCTGGATAATCTTCACAACAGTAAAGTCAGCGTGCTGGAGCGTATCAACACGCTGACCGGTAAAACGCCGCTGTTCTACGAAGGCGATATTCGTGACCGTACGATCCTCGATAAAATTTTCAGCGAACACAAAATTCACTCAGTGATCCACTTTGCTGGCTGGAAAGCCGTCGGTGAATCCGTCGCTAAACCGCTGGCGTATTACGACAACAACGTCACCGGCACATTGGTACTGGTGGAAGCGATGCGCGAGGCCGGCGTCAAAAACCTGATTTTCAGCTCTTCTGCCACCGTGTATGGCGATCAGCCTAAAACGCCTTATGTCGAAGACTTCCCGACCGGCAATCCTTCCAGCCCGTATGGCCGCAGCAAACTGATGGTCGAGCAGATCCTGGAAGACGTGCAACGCGCGGAACCTGACTGGAGCATTACGCTGTTGCGCTACTTCAACCCGGTCGGGGCACATCCGTCGGGCCTGATGGGTGAAGATCCACAGGGCGTACCGAACAATTTGATGCCGTTCATCGCGCAGGTGGCCGTGGGCCGTCGTGAATCCGTTGCGGTGTTTGGGAATGATTACCCAACCAAAGACGGCACCGGCGTGCGCGATTACATCCACGTGGTCGATCTGGCCGACGGCCATCTGGCAGCCATGAAAACCCTGCACAACAAGCCCGGCGTGCACATTTATAACCTCGGCGCAGGCTTTGGCCAGAGCGTACTGCAAGTGATCAATGCCTTCAGCAAAGCCTGCGGCAAGCCGGTGAAATATACCTTTGCGCCACGCCGTGACGGCGACCTGCCGGCTTACTGGGCGGATCCGACCAAAGCGGAGAAAGAGCTGAACTGGAAGGTGACACGCACGCTGGAAGATATGGCGAATGACACCTGGCTCTGGCAGTCAAAAAACCCGCAGGGTTACCCAAATTAAGGCGGATAAGGAATCTTTATGACCACGTTTGACCCGATTGAACATCCGCATCGCCGCTACAATCCGCTGACCGATCAGTGGATTTTAGTCAGCCCGCACCGCGCTAAACGCCCGTGGCAGGGTCAGCAGGAAGCTGTTTCCGATGAAGTGCTGCCCACGCACGATCCGGACTGCTTCCTGTGTCCAGGAAATACCCGCGTCACCGGCGATGTGAATCCGCACTATACCGGCACGCACGTCTTCACCAATGACTTTGCCGCGCTGATGGCGGATACGCCGTTTGCCCCGAAAAGTACCGATCCGCTGATGCGTCTGGAAAGCGCGCGCGGCACCAGCCGTGTCATTTGCTTCTCGCCCGATCACAGCAAAACGTTGCCGCAGCTGTCGGTAGAAGCGCTGACTGAGATCGTCAAAACCTGGCAGGAACAGACTGCGGATTTAGGTAAAACCTATCCGTGGGTGCAGGTTTTCGAGAACAAAGGCGCGGCAATGGGGTGCTCTAATCCGCATCCGCACGGACAGATTTGGGCCAACAGCTTCCTGCCGAACGAAGCGGAACGCGAAGACCGTCTGCAACGCACGTATCTTGAACAGCAGGGTTCGCCGATGCTGGTTGATTACGCGCAGCGCGAACTGGCCGACGGCAGCCGTACCGTGGTGGAAACCGAACACTGGCTGGCCGTGGTGCCATATTGGGCGGCATGGCCGTTCGAAACGTTGCTGCTGCCTAAAGCGCACGTCAAGCGCATCACCGATTTGTCCGAAGCACAGCGCAGTGATTTAGCGCTGGCGTTGAAACAGCTGACCAGCCGTTACGACAATCTGTTCCAGTGCTCCTTCCCGTATTCGATGGGCTGGCACGGCGCGCCATTTACCGAGGGCGACCACGAACACTGGCAACTGCATGCCCATTTCTATCCGCCGTTGCTGCGTTCAGCCACGGTACGTAAATTCATGGTCGGCTATGAATTGCTGGCCGAAACCCAACGCGACCTGACGGCTGAACAAGCCGCTGAACGTCTGCGTGCGGTGAGTGATGTCCATTATCGTGAGGTCGGAGAAAAATAATGAATCTGAAAACTAAAGTCCTTGAAATCTTTGCTGATAAATTCGGCTACCCTGCGACCATCACCATCAAAGCGCCGGGCCGTGTGAACCTGATCGGCGAACATACCGACTACAACGACGGCTTCGTGCTGCCGTGTGCCATCGACTATGAAACGGTGATCGCCTGCGCCCAGCGTAATGACCGCCAGATCCGCGTCATCGCCGCCGATTACGACAACGAAGAAGACAGCTTCTCGCTCGACGAACCTATCCTGCACAGCGACGCGCATCCGTGGGCCAACTACGTGCGCGGCGTGGTGAAACATCTGATGTTGCGTAACAAAGATTTCTCCGGCGCGGACATGGTGATAAGCGGCAACGTGCCGCAGGGCGCGGGGCTGAGCTCATCGGCATCGCTGGAAGTGGCGGTCGGTCAGGCGCTGAAATCTCTTTACGATTTGCCGCTGGACGGCGTTGCACTGGCGCTCAACGGACAGGAAGCAGAAAACCAGTTTGTCGGCTGTAACTGCGGCATCATGGATCAGCTGATTTCTGCCCTCGGCAAAGAAAATCACTCCCTGTTGATCGACTGCCGTTCCCTGGAAACCCGCGCGGTGTCCATGCCGAAAAACGCCGCGGTGGTCATCATCAACTCCAACGTCAAACGCGGTCTGGTCGACAGCGAATACAACGCCCGTCGCGAACAGTGCGAAGTGGCTGCCCGCTTCTTCGGCGTTAAAGCGCTGCGCGACGTTGACCCTGCCCTGTTCTTCTCCATTCAGGATGAGCTGGATCCGGTGGTGTCACGCCGTGCCCGTCACGTCATCACCGAAAACGACCGTACATTGGCTGCCGCTGACGCGCTGGCCAGCGGCGACCTGAAACGCATGGGCGAGCTGATGGCAGAATCTCACGCCTCTATGCGCGATGACTTTGAAATCACCGTACCGCAAATCGACAAACTGGTGGAAATCGTTAAAGAAGTGATTGGCGATAAAGGCGGCGTACGTATGACCGGCGGCGGCTTCGGCGGCTGCATCGTGGCGCTGGTGCCGGAAGATATGGTGGAAAAAGTCCGTCACGCGGTGCAAGAGCAATATCAGGCACACAGTGGCCTGAAAGAAACCTTCTACGTCTGCACCGCATCGCAGGGAGCCGGCGTATGTTAAAACCTGAAAATACGCAGCTGGCGCCCGATGGCCAACCGTTTGAACAGGTGACGCTACAGAATGCGGCGGGTGCTACCGCCACTTTCATGGACTGGGGCGCGACCTGGCTGTCCTTCACGTTGCCGCTGGCGGACGGCACCACGCGCGAACTGCTGCTCGGCTGTCAGTCAACGCACGACTATATGAATCAGAGCGCCTATCTGGGTGCCACAGTCGGGCGCTATGCCAACCGCATCGCCCGTGCGCAGTTTGAGATCGAGGGTAAACCGCATCTGGTGGTCGCCAATCAGGGTGTACACCAGTTGCACGGCGGGCCGGAAGGTTTCCATGCGCGCCGCTGGAAGATCCTGTCTCAAAGCGCGCAGAAAGTCAGTTTCCAGCTGTTCTCCGCCGACGGCGATCAGGGTTTTCCGGGCAATATGACCGCGACGGTGCATTATCAGCTCACCGACGATAATCGTCTGGAAATCCGCTACGACGCGACGGTCGATAAGCTGTGCCCGGTCAATCTGACCAATCACGCTTATTTCAATCTCGACGGCGAAGGCACGGATGCGCGTCAGCACAAGCTGCAACTGTTTGCCGACCGCTTCCTGCCGGTCGACAGCGACGGAATTCCGTGCGCCGATCCGACCACGGTGGAAAACACCGGCATGAACTTCAACGCGCCGAAAACGCTGGCGAAGGATTTCCTCAGCGATCGCGATCAGCAGCGTGTGAAGGGCTATGACCATGCCTATCTGCTCAACCGCACCTGCAATTCCGGCGAATTCCCGGCGGCGCATTTGTGGTCTGCCGATGGTAAGGTGCAGATGACTGTTTTCACCTCTGCACCAGCGCTGCAGCTTTACAGCGGCAATTTTCTCGGTGGTACACCGAACCGCACCGGCGGCGAATATGCCAGCTACAGCGGCGTGGCGCTGGAAAGTGAATTCCTGCCAGACAGCCCGAATCACGCTACCTGGCCGCAGCCCAGCTGCTGGATAAAACCAGGTCAGACCTATAAATCTGCCACGACCTACCAGTTCTTCGCGCTGTAATCCTGATGGACAGGATCGCCCGATCCTGTCCTGTTTTGTGACTTACCCCGCATCTGCGCCAGCACATTCTTCAGCTAAAGACTTCAGCCGCATCTACGCTTAGTGAGTGTCCTGCGAAAAGGACGTTTAATAAGGAGTTCGTTATGCGTTTACCCGTTGTATTAACCCTGCTGGCTACCTTGTGTGTGGCGGGTTCTGCGCTGGCTGCAGATCCGGTCAAAGCACCTTCTGCGGCACAAACCGCGCAACGTCAGAAAATGACCGATTGTAATTCGCAGGCTACTACGCAATCCCTCAAAGGCGAGGACCGCAAAAAATTCATGAGTAATTGCCTGAAAGCAGAAAGTAACGCTACCGAAAAACTGAGCCCGCAACAGGAGAAAATGAAAACCTGTAATGCTGATGCGGCGAAGAAAGAGCTGAAAGGCGATGCACGTAAAACCTTCATGAGCACCTGCCTGAAAAAAGCCAGCTAATTACGCTGCACTTTTATACAAAACGCGCGGTTCGGGCGACCGTCTGCGCGTTTTGTTTTACATCCCCGCAGCAAATTCGTTATGTTTAACCTCAAACGGTGTGACACAACGGCAATCAAGGTACATAGCGATTGCCGATGAGGATGCCAAGACCCTATAATGATAATTGTTATCATTGAAAATTCAGTTAACTGAGGAGTTTAGCTATGGCTGTAACCAAACTGGTGCTGGTACGACACGGTGAAAGTGAGTGGAACAAAGAAAACCGTTTTACCGGCTGGCATGATGTTGAACTGTCCGAAAAAGGCCGTACCGAAGCAAAAGCTGCCGGTCAGCTGCTCAAAGATGAAGGCTTCCACTTTGACTTCGCCTACACCTCCGTGCTGAAACGTGCCATCCATACTCTGTGGAGCGTTCTGGACGAACTGGATCAGCCATGGCTGCCGGTAGAAAAATCCTGGAAACTGAACGAACGTCATTACGGCGCGTTGCAGGGTCTGGATAAAGCTGAAACCGCGAAAAAATACGGTGACGAGCAAGTGAAACAATGGCGTCGTGGCTTTGCCGTGACTCCGCCAGAGCTGGACCGTTCAGATGAGCGCTTCCCGGGCCACGATCCGCGTTACGCAAAACTGTCTCAGGAAGAGCTGCCAACGACGGAAAGCCTGGCGCTGACCATCGAACGCGTTATCCCTTACTGGACTGAAGTGATCAAACCTCGCATTGAAAGCGGCGAGCGCGTGATCATCGCTGCACACGGTAACTCCCTGCGTGCGCTGGTCAAATACCTGGATAATCTGGGCGAAGACGAAATTCTGGAACTGAACATCCCTACCGGTGTTCCACTGGTTTACGAATTCGACGAAAACTTCAAACCGGTTAAACATTACTATCTGGGCAATGCCGACGAAATCGCAGCGAAAGCCGCGGCCGTGGCAAACCAGGGTAAAGCGAAGTAATTAACATTCACTGACCTGTTCAGTGAATGTGAAAGGCATGCGTAAGCATGCCTTTTTTGTTTTTGAGGCAGGATGACTTACGTCTTTTTGCGCCAGTACATATTCATATTTTCGAATATGTTATTGACTCTCCTGTTCTGTCGGGTAATATTCCCCGACAACATCAGGAGTGTCTATGCCCCAGCTTACCCCGCTTCAGCTCTTCAAATGTCTTTCTGACGAAACCCGTTTGGGGATCACGCTGTTGCTGCATGAAATGGGCGAACTGTGCGTATGCGATATCACCGTCGCCATTGAAGAGTCGCAACCTAAGACCTCGCGTCATCTGGCGATGCTGCGCGAAACCGGCCTGTTATTAGACCGACGCGAAGGGAAATGGATCCACTATCGCCTTTCACCGCACATTCCTGTCTGGGCAGCCGAAATCATCAGGCAGACCGCCCAATGCCAGTTTGTACAAATCACTCAGCTCACCAAACGTCTGCAACAAGGCAGCGTCGCTTGCCAATAATACGTTAAAAATTTACTCATTCATATATGAAATAACATATGTAATACGGAGAACACTATGTGGCTCGCAGGCCTGATTTTTATCTTTACCCTGATACTGATTATCTGGCAGCCCGGTGGATTAGGCATTGGCTGGAGCGCGAGCCTGGGCGCGGTGCTGGCCCTGGCGACCGGCGTTGTACATCCCGGTGATATTCCGGTGGTATGGGAAATTGTCTGGAACGCCACGGTGACGTTCATCGCCGTGATTATCATCAGCCTGTTGCTGGATAAATCGGGATTCTTCGAGTGGGCCGCGCTGCACGTCGCGCGCTGGGGAAACGGCAAAGGCCGATGGTTGTTCACCTACATAATTTTACTCGGCGCCAGCGTCGCTGCGCTGTTCGCCAATGACGGCGCGGCATTGATCCTGACCCCCATTGTCATCGCCATGCTTCTGGCACTTGGTTTCAGCCGTGGCGCGACGCTGGCCTTTGTCATGGCAGCCGGGTTTATTGCTGATACTGCCAGCCTGCCGCTGATCGTCTCCAATCTGGTCAATATTGTCTCTGCCGACTTTTTCAAACTTGGCTTCAACGATTACGCCTCGGTGATGGTGCCCGTCGATATCGCCGCTATCGTGGCGACGCTCATCATGCTGCATCTGTTCTTTCGCAAAGATATTCCGAAAACCTACGATGTCGCCAGGCTCAGGCGCCCGCGTGATGCGATTAGCGATATGCGCACGTTTAAAACCGGCTGGCTGGTCCTGATTCTGTTGCTGGTGGGTTTCTTTGCCCTTGAGCCGCTGGGCATTCCCGTCAGTGCGGTGGCCGCTGTCGCAGCGTTTATTCTCTGGCTGGTCGCCCGTCGCGGTCGCATTATCGATACCGGTAAAGTGCTGAAAGAAGCGCCATGGCAAATCGTCATTTTCTCACTGGGGATGTATCTGGTGGTTTATGGTCTGCGCAACGCTGGCCTGACGGAGTGGTTGTCCGGCGTGCTGAATACTTTCGCCGTTCACGGATTGTGGGTCGCCACGCTGGGTACCGGGTTCCTCAGCGCCCTGCTCTCCTCACTGATGAACAATATGCCAACGGTGCTGATTGGCGCGCTTTCCATTGAGGGCAGCACTGCAACCGGCGTCATCAAAGAGGCCATGATATACGCCAATATTATCGGCAGCGATCTCGGACCGAAAATTACACCGATTGGTAGCCTGGCCACGTTGTTGTGGCTTCACGTTCTGGCACAAAAAAATATCGCCATCACCTGGGGTTATTACTTTTACGTCGGCATCGTCATGACCCTGCCAGTACTGTTCGTCACGCTGGCAGCCCTGGCTGTCCGCTTATCATTTCATGTGGCCTGAGCCACTCACCTCAAAGAGAACTCGCAATGACCGATATCACGATTTATCACAATCCAGCCTGCGGCACGTCGCGCAATACGCTGGCGCTTATCCGTAACAGCGGCGCTGAACCCGCAGTTGTTTTGTATCTCGACACCCCGCCGTCACGCGATGAGCTGATCGCCCTGATTGCCGACATGGGCATTTCCGTAAGCGCGCTGCTGCGTAAAAACGTTGAACCTTACGCACAGCTGGGTTTGAGCGAGGATAAATTCTCTGACGACGAGTTGCTGGATGCCATGCTGGCACATCCGATTTTAATCAACCGGCCGATTGTCGTAACACCGGGGGGAACCCGACTTTGCCGCCCTAGCGAAATCGTACTGGAGATTTTGCCGGACCACCAGAAAGGTGCGTTCACTAAAGAAGACGGTGAAAAAGTGATTGATGAAAATGGGCGGTTGATTGTGAAGGATGAAAAAAGATAAGTGATGGCAAAGAATAATATTAAAAATACTTATGGTTATTCTTACCCTGCGAACAATATTAAATGACACTTTCAAAACCTGTATGTTTTTATTTATTTAAATATGATGAAACACCTAAAGATTAAAACAACTTATCCGATACTACAGAAGGGGAATATTAGAACCCTAATAAAGCGAATCGCCATCTAACTGATCGCAAACTATGCTTAAAATCCGTTACCTGACGACCTTGAAGCATTTGCCACCGGGGTTACAGATTATGAACTTCCTAAGAAATATTAAAATAAGAACGGCACTCGTACTCATTCTCATTGTATTTTCTCTGCTCTGGGCAGGAGCATCAGGATTTGCGTTATATTCTCTTAAAGAGTTAAAACTCGAACTGGGCGTGACCCATATTCAGCAAAATAATGGCGATATCATCAACGGCGCGAACGCGCAGTACTATCGCGCCGTCACTTCGCTTGAACGTGCCATGGCAGGCGTAGAAAAAAATGATAATGCCATTTTTGATCTCGAAATGAAGGCGACGGCGGTGGAATTAGAGAGTCTGAAAAAAGGTTTAATGGAGTTTAAAGCGATTAATCATGGCAATCTTGATGCGCCAACAATAGATGATATTTATAACAGTTCATTTAATCTTTACCATGAAGCTGTGTTACCCCTGTTTGAATCTGCTAAAGATAAAAGAATCGGCGACTTCGAGAAAATTAAAAATGATAAGTATCTTCCTCTTAGGCGTAACTTCAGTGCGGCAATTGATAAATACAACAATAAAATAATCTCTTTAAATGCTGAGGCAAATGAAAGGATTACGCATTGGGTGACATGGTGCCAGTATATTCTCATTAGCGCACTGGTGATAAGCGTACTCATTATGATGGCGAGCGATCGTTATTTAGTTAATTTCCTCGTTAAACCTCTGAATATCATAAAAGCCCACCTGGAATCTTTGGCTACCGGCGTACTGGATAACAAAATTGTCGAACAGGGAAGAAACTGTATCGGCCAGTTAGTCCCTTACATTGATAAAATGCAGGGCAACTGGGCGCAGACCGTACGTGATATTCGCAACAGCGCAGACTCCATTTATAAAGGTTCCAGCGAAATCTCCATCGGCAATACCGACCTGTCTTCACGGACTGAAGAACAGGCTTCCGCACTGGAAGAGACCGCCGCCAGCATGGAGCAGTTGGGGTCAACCGTCAGACAAAATGCGGATAACGCCGGGCAGGCAAGTACGCTTGCTAGCCATGCGACTCAGGAAGCGCATACCGGGGGCGATATTGTCAGCGGGGTCATCACTACCATGACTAAAATTACCGGCAGCTCACATAAGATTGTCGATATCATCGGCGTCATCAACAGCATCGCTTTCCAGACCAATATCCTTGCCCTGAACGCTGCGGTTGAAGCCGCACGTGCGGGTGAGCAAGGTCGTGGCTTTGCCGTTGTCGCCAGTGAAGTCCGAAATCTGGCTCAACGTAGCGCGCAAGCCGCTAAAGAGATTGGTGTGCTGATCAATGAGTCCGTTGAAAATATTAAATCAGGGTCAGATCAGGTGACGCGCGCGGGTGAAGCGATGGAGAAAATTGTCAGCTCAGTCAGTCACGTTAATGAGATCATGAGTGAAATAGCGGCAGCGTCTACTGAGCAAAGCAAAGGGATCAGCCAGATCGGTACGGCGGTGGTTCAGATGGACAGCGTGACCCAGCAAAATGCCGCGTTGGTGCAGGAGTCTGCCGCAGCGGCGGCCTCTCTTGAAGAGCAGGCGAGACAGCTCACTGAGATCGTTTCCATCTTTAAAATTAATGGCCCGGAGAAACGTGCCAACACGCAACAGCTGAAAAGGCCAGATATGAGTGCAAAAAGCCAGGCATTAGCGACCGTTTCGGGCGGATGGACCAAGTTCTGAATTTTTTATTCCCCCTCAGGTTGATTGAGGGGGAATAAGTTCCTGAAGAGCATGGACACCGGAGTCTGCAAATTAGAGTATGGGTTAGTAAAGCTTATCAAGGAGAAACCTATGCCCGTCAGATACGCCTCACCGGATGAAGCAGAAAAGCTCTGGGAGATCAGGAATCAGGCCATTCGTTATGGATGTAAGAATACGTATGACGCAATCGTAATCACTGCCTGGACACCAGATAAGATGCCAGAAGGATTTCGCAAAGCCATCACCAATAATCCATTTTTCGTCGTGGATTCGCCGGAGGATAACTTCCCGGTTGCAACAGGTTTTCTCGATCTGGAAAATCAAAGCGTGGAAGCTATTTTTACGCTGCCTGCATTCACGGGCAAAGGCTATGCACGGCTGATCCTGGATGCCATTAAGACTGAAGCGAAAGAGCGAGAATTGGCCGTACTAACATTATCCTCTACGCCCAACGCCTTTGCGTTTTATCAGAAGAACGGGTTCAGTCTGGTGAAGGAAAGCCTGTACCAATCTGAGTTGGCGAAAGCCGATTTGCGCTGTATGGATATGCGTTGCGAACTTTAGTTTTAACTCAAAACAAAAAAGCCCCGAATACACGGGGCTTCATAACACGAGAGTTTTCAGCCGACTTTCGTCCATGCTGATTGCCAGGCAAAGCCGACACCCGGTTCATAAGCGTTTGAAACGTCAGTCCACTGTATGCAATAACCGCTCAGCGGTGCAGGCTTGCACTGGTAGATGCCGTTATCTTTTGGTTGTAATACTTTGGTTCCGGCTTTATAGCTTTTCAGCCCTGCCGGGAAAGTATAATCATATTGGCCTGCGGCAGAGGGCGTTGAATCACTGCTCACCATAAAATCATAAGTCGTCTGAGTGACTTTGCCGGTATCGTCGGTCCCTTTCACCACCAGCATGTAATGGCCGTCGCTCATATCCTTCATACTCAGGGTTAAAGCCTTATTGCTGTTATCAAGTGACGACGCAACGTAGCCTTTCTGGGTTTGCGCGTGGTCATACACCGTGCTTTCGATGGCCATTTTACCGGTCACTGACACGTTGAAATTCAGCGTTAAATTGCCGGAAGTCGCCACGTAACTCGATTGCATACCGCTGACGGAGAAGGTCGGAGACGGAGCAACGCCTTGCTGCTCGACAGTCACCTCTACACGCGTGAGCGTGCCGCCCGGATTAGTGAACAACCCGTTCGCGCCATATATCGCATTAAACGTTCCGTCCGCTGCCTTCTGGCCTGCGCGGAGCTGGCCGTTGCTCTGATTCACTTTTTGCGCCAAATCGTGAGCCCAGGTATTTTTCTCTCCCTGCTCATCACTGCTTATAATCAGGCGGGTGCTCAACTCAGCACGTTCACCGCTGACATCAAAGACGCGGGTACTGACTTCATCTCCTCGTTTTAAGTCGATGACCGGCTGAATTGTTCCGACTTGCTGAGTCCATGAGGTGTCTGGTGCGACGCTGCCACCGGAAAGAGTAACGTCCATCACATTATAAAAACTATTGGCAGTATTACCCACTTCCCACACCGCTAATATCACCTGATAACCGGACCGTTCTGGCACATTACACGAGTGCGTCACCGTCGCGGGGGGTGATTCCATTGCGCCATTAATCGTACAGAAGGGTGTTAATTCGAATGAACTGCGGGAAAGCGGTTTATTTACATCCCAGTTTTGTTGAGTAATGTAATAACGCCAGTTACTGGTCACATGATTAGCGGTAAATAACCAGGTGAATTTATTTGCGCCCGGTGTTATTGCGGTTTTTGCCCAGCGAACGCTGGTTTGCTCATCAAGATTAGAGAAACGATCGACACCCGCGCTGGCAATTTTACCATCAGCAGGTCCTTTCTCCGGGAAGCCAGACGGCGCCTCGAGGCTTTGTGGTTCGTACTGAACCGCGCCGCAGTTGATGTTCTGCGCCGTATTACAGGCGTAACTACGGGAAACAGGCGACGTTAAATAACCATGCGCCCATAATGAGGGACTGAAACCCACCAGACTAAAAATAATCCAGGATTTAATTTTCATAGTAATGACCTTAATAAATTAATAATATAATTAAGTGACATGCTGAAATAAAATACAACAACAAGCATGCGCATCCAAATTAGGGAATCCCGAAGGGTAAATCTATTATTTTATTAGGTTTACTGGCAGTTTAAGATTTACTGAATTAAATCATTCATCAAAACAATCACTGATAATAAAACATAGCGGATACTGATCATTTATCTAAAGACGAAAAAAAACCGGGAATAATATCCCGGTTTACTCGCGTTACTTACAAATACTGATATTAACCGCGGCGCGCTTTGACCGCGTTCGCCAGGCTGCGCAGCAGCACTTCGGTGTCGTCCCAGCCGATGCAGGCATCGGTCACACTCTGGCCGTAAACCAGTGGCTCACCGCTGTCCAGGTTCTGGTTGCCCTCTACCAGATGGCTTTCCACCATCACGCCCATCACTGCCTGTTCACCCCCAGCCACCTGAGCGCAAACATCTTCACAGACTTCCATCTGCTTTTTGAATTGTTTGCTGCTGTTTGCATGGCTGAAGTCGATCATGATACGTGCCGGCAGACCGCCTTTTTTCAGGCCTTCTTTCACTTCCTGTACATCTTGCGCGCTGTAGTTTGGCTTTTTGCCGCCGCGCAGGATGATGTGGCAATCGTTGTTACCGCTGGTATTGACGATCGCAGAGTGTCCCCATTTGGTGACGGACAGGAAGCAGTGTGGTGCGCCGGCGGCGTTAATCGCATCGATCGCCACTTTGATAGTGCCGTCAGTACCGTTCTTAAATCCGACCGGGCAGGATAAACCGGAGGAAAGCTCACGGTGAACCTGAGATTCTGTCGTGCGTGCGCCAATCGCGCCCCAGCTCATTAAATCCGCCAGATATTGTGGCGTGATCATGTCCAGGAATTCGCCCGCCGCAGGCAGTCCGGTATCATTAATATCCAGTAACAATTTGCGCGCGATGCGTAAACCGTCGTTAATCTGGTAACTGTTATTCATGTGGGGGTCATTAATTAACCCCTTCCAGCCGACGGTGGTACGTGGTTTTTCGAAGTAAACACGCATCACCACTTCCAGCTCGCCCTGCAGTTCTTCACGCATTTTCATCAGGCGCGCCGCGTACTCTTTTGCAGCTTTCGGATCATTGATAGAGCAAGGGCCGATTACTACCAGAAGACGATCATCGTTTCCTTTCAGAATCTTATGAATGGCATTGCGTGCCTGAGAGACTGTTTTCGCCGCTTTGTCGGTCGCAGGAAATTTTTCCAGCAGCGCGACAGGTGGCAAAAGTTCCTTAATTTCTTTGATACGTAAATCGTCGTTTTGATAATTCATAACTGTTCCATTCGGGTATTCATAAGTGACAAAGCGAAACGCTGACCGCGTTCAATCTAGCCGTATTGGGTGACGGTGTAAATCTACTTTTACACTTACGAATAGTCTCATTTTGATTCAGGACATGAATTCATTAGCTAACCTTTTAACTGTCCATACGAAAACGACGACGGATCCTTCTGTAACAATGGAGATGACAATATGAATAAGTTCGCAATCGCATTCTTTACCGCAGCTCTGGCCCTGACTTCAGGTGCCGCGCTTGCAGCAGGCACCGATGCTGGTTCTAATAACGGCGCAGCTAATCAGTCCGACAGCCCAGGCTCAATTCAGAAAATTGCGCCTAATGGCGTTGATAACAGCAAAATCAATGAAACCGGCCAACCCGTTAATGAAGTCCATAAAAAGACTCACAAAACGACGGATAAAGCGCATCATGACATGAGCAAGAAAACGGTCGATCATAAAAAAGCAATGTGTAAGGACGGCCGCTGCCCGGATCAGGTTCCAGGTACTAACCAGTCTAAAGCTACGGGTAATTAAACCTCGCCCTTACAGCAAAGCATCATGAGGAACTTCGGTTCCTCTTTTTTCGCCCTGCCCCCTTCTTGCAACACGTCATGATTACGTTATTGTAATTGCCTCTATTCATCATTTTTGTGAATACAATTATGTCTGCATCATCATTTTTACCTCAGGATAAAAACAGTCGGCGACTGCTGCTCGCGTTCCTGATTACCGTCACTTTTATGGTCGCCGAGGTGATCGGTGGTCTGATTTCCGGCTCACTGGCCCTGCTGGCCGATGCCGGGCACATGCTGACCGATGCCGCTGCGCTGCTTGTCGCACTGATGGCGGTGCGTTTCGCAAAGCGTAAGCCTAACTCACGCCATACCTTTGGCTATCTGCGCCTGACCACCATGGCGGCCTTCGTGAACGCGGCTGCACTGCTGGTGATCGTTGTGCTGATTGTCTGGGAAGCTATCGCCCGTTTCTTCAACCCGCAACCGGTTATGGGCACCACGATGCTGGTGATCGCCATCGCCGGGCTGTTCGCCAATATTCTGGCGTTCTGGCTGCTGCATCAGGGGGAAGAGAAAGCCAATATCAACGTGCGGGCCGCAGCGCTTCACGTGCTTGGGGATTTGCTTGGTTCAATTGGTGCGGTCGCCGCAGCGCTGATCATTATGTACACCGGCTGGACGCCGATCGACCCCATTTTGTCGGTGCTGGTATCGTGTTTAGTTCTGAATAATGCGTGGCGCTTGCTACGTGAAAGCTTTCACGAATTACTCGAGGGCACGCCCGAAGAGATCGATATCGATGAGCTGCGTAAGGATTTATCGCGCAGTATTCCTGAAGTACGAAACGTGCATCATGTTCACGTCTGGCAAATTGGTGAACAGCGGCTGATGACGTTGCATGTTCAGGTGGTACCACCGCATGACCATGATGCGCTGCTTGGACGCATTCAGCATCATTTGCTCGAGAAATGCCGCATAGGTCATGCGACTGTCCAGATGGAATACGGTCATTGTGAAACGCCCGATTGTGAGATCAATGAAGTGCCTGTCACGAGCGGCGGACATGATCATCACGGTCATAGCCATGCGCATCATTGATTGACATGTTTCATAACGCAAAACGCCTCCGGATTGGAGGCGTTTTTTTGGCAGGCAATCAGGCGGTTTGTAGCGGTAGCGAACCGTTTTGCTTCGCGCTTTTGATCCACAGCCAGGAACCATTTAGCGCGATAAGCGTCAGCAGAACATACTCCAGCGCCATCGCGTAGACTCCCTGATACGCGAAAATTGCCACGCTGATGACGTCAATCACCACCCAAAGCAACCAGTTCTCGACGTATTTGCGCGTCATCAGCAGCATTGCCACAATCGACAGCACCATCATTGATGAATCCCAGAACGGGAATGCATCAGGCTGCAGCTCGGGCATCTGTACATTCAGCCCAAGCGCCTGCATCAGGTTAACGGCCAGCAGCGTGAGCGCGGCAAACACACGGTCTATATTGAAGGTCATCAGCAGGATGCCAGCGACACAAATCACGCCCCAAAGCACTGCTTTTCCGCGCGGTAACCAGCGAATTTGCAGCTCAGCCTGTTGATCTGCCGTCTGGCGGCTCCATGCGTACCAGCCGTAAATATTGGCACCAAAGAAGAATACTTGCAGCAGCAAGCTGGCATAAAGTTGAATCTGGAAGAAAATGATCGCAAACAGCGTAACGTTGATCAGGCCAAACGGATAGTTGATCAGCTTCTCTTTGCTGGCGAACCAGATACACAACAGACCAAAAATAGTTCCGATCGCTTCGATCCATGACAGGTCATAGCCGCCTTTCCCCAGCGGAATATGCACCAGGATATTGCTGGTACTGAAAAAATCCATCATCTCGTCCTTTCCTTTCGTCAATTACAAAGCTTTGGCTTACAGCATTTTAGACTGAGTACGCAGTTTGAGATCAGCCGCGAACGCCAGCATACGGTTCAGCGGGATCAAAGATTTCACATGCAGCGCCTCATCCACTTCAATAGCATGTTCCGCGCCGCCGTGCTCGAGGCCTTCCGCAATGGCTTTCAGGCCGTTCATCGCCATCCACGGACAATGTGCACAGGTACGACAGCTGGCGCCTTCACCCGCCGTCGGCGCTTGGAATAATTCTTTATCCGGACACACCTGCTGCATTTTGTAGAAAATACCCCGGTCAGTCGCCACGATCAGCTGTTTGTTGGGCAGTGTTTTCGCCGCCTGAATCAGCTGGCTGGTCGACCCTACCGCATCAGCCATGTCGACGATCGCCTGTGGAGACTCTGGATGCACCAGCACAGCGGCGTTTGGGTACAAACCTTTCATTCGGGTCAGGGCCTGAGTTTTAAACTCGTCATGGACGATACAGGCGCCCTGCCAGCACAGCACATCTGCACCGGTCTGTTTACGCACGTAATTACCCAGATGCCGGTCCGGTGCCCAGAGGATTTTCTCCCCCAGACTATCCAGATGCTCAATCAATTCGACGGCGATGCTGGAGGTCACCACCCAGTCTGCCCGCGCTTTAACCGCAGCGGAGGTATTCGCGTAGACCACTACGGTACGATCGGGGTGACTGTCGCAAAAATCCGAAAATGCCTGCTCAGGGCAACCGAGATCCAGCGAGCACTCTGCATGGAGTGTCGGCATCAGCACGGTTTTCTCCGGGCTGAGGATTTTAGACGTCTCACCCATAAAACGCACACCGGCCACCAGCAAAGTCGACGCCGGATGCTGGCTGCCGAAACGTGCCATTTCCAGTGAGTCTGCCACGATACCGCCGGTTTCTTCTGCCAGCGCCTGAATTTCAGGATCGGTATAGTAATGCGCGACAATTACGGCATTACGCTCCTTCAGCAGTTTCTTAATTTTCTCTTTATAGAAAATTTTTTCGTCTGCATCTAGAACAGCGGGCTTCGGCGGAAAAGGATATACCGTCGCATTCAGATCCAATGTTTCGCTCATACTCATCATCTCATTCAGTCAGGCGTCGTGCCTGAAGGCTGGAAGCCACCCCTGGATTCAATCAGAAACAGAGTGGTTTTGTATGCTAAACAAAATAACGTAAAACAGGAGGAAAGTCGTCGGTATTTTCGCCGTTAAGCTAAAAATGTTTACCAGACTTAAATTTGACAGGTTTTGGTACGCTGCGCGGAAAATTGCGCATGGGATAAAAAGAAGTTTAGAGGCTCAGATGCGAAAAAAGCGCCAAAAGGCGCTTTTTCCTGAATTCTTAGATTTAGATGTCTTCACTTAAAAGTGGTGGGCCGTGCTGGATTGACTCGGCTTCGCCTCGCCCTGCGGGCAACGCTGACGCGTTGTCGTCTCGCTTCGCTCGGCTCGAACCAATGGTTCTCATCCTGCACTGCTTCACAGTGTATTCCACTTGAAAAGTGGTGGGCCGTGCTGGATTCGAACCAGCGACCAATTGATTAAAAGTCAACTGCTCTACCAACTGAGCTAACGGCCCATCTAAATACTTTGTGTTACTTTACTCTTCGGCGTTCAGAAACTTACTCAGGACTTCCACTTGAAAGTGGTGGGCCGTGCTGGATTGACTCGGCTTCGCCTCGCCCTGCGGGCAACGCTTACGCGTTGTCGTCTCGCTTCGCTCGGCTCGAACCTATGGTTCTCATCCTGCACTGCTTCATATTGTATTCCACTTGAAAAGTGGTGGGCCGTGCTGGATTCGAACCAGCGACCAATTGATTAAAAGTCAACTGCTCTACCAACTGAGCTAACGGCCCTTCCTGAATACTTCTGACTACCTGGTGAATTGCAGTTGGTGTGCAATCCACTTGCGTGCTGTTTAGATTGGTGGGCCGTGCTGGATTCGAACCAGCGACCAATTGATTAAAAGTCAACTGCTCTACCAACTGAGCTAACGGCCCATCTAAACTTGCTGCAAATTGCCTGATTCTCTAACAGCTTGAGCCGTTTGGAGTTGTCTGGGCAACGGCGGCATATATTACTTATTTAACTTTTCAGTGCAACTTTAATTTTCATAAAGATGCCTGACTGCTGGTTCTTCACACACTCAAGCCCAGAAAATGCACGATATGTACATTTTCCGGACCTGAATAGGGTTTTACTTTGCAGATAAACGTTTTTGAGCTTGTTTTGCCGCATCGGTATTTGGGTACTGTTTTACGACCTGCGTAAAGACGGCTTTGGCTTTATCAGCCTGACCTTTCTCCTGCATGATCACCCCAACCTTGTACATCGCGTCAGAACTTTTTGGAGACTTAGGATAGTTTTTGACCACGACTGCAAAATAATACGCAGCGTCATCTTTTTTACCCTTGTTGTAATACAACTGACCTAGCCAATAATTCGCGTTCGGCAGGTAGGTTGAATCAGGATATTTTTTGACGAAACTCTGAAAAGCCGCAATGGCCTCATCATACTGTTTCTTTTCCAGCGCCAGTGAAACAGCTGCATTGTAGTCACTGTTCACATCACCCGTACTTGCAGGTGCCTGAGCTGCACCGGCATCAGGCGCTGATGCTGTGTTAGCAGAACCAGACGCATCACCCGTGGCTGCGGCAGCGCCCGTACTGGCGGCTCCGGCAGACCCTTGGCTTAGGCTGTCCATTTGCTGATACATTTGCTTCTGACGTTCAACGATTTGGTTCAACTGATACTGATTCTCCTGGATTTGACCACGAAGAGTATCGGCATCACGTTGGGAATCAGAAAGTTGCTGCTGGAGTTGAGTTAATAGCTGGCTGTGAGCGTTAGAAATACGCTCCAGAGAGGTGACCCGATCTTCAATCGAGCCTGAGCCGACATTACTGATTGGCGCTTGGGCAGTAGCGGCCCATGGGACCGCTACGCCAACCAGTAACGACAGACTTAACAGGTGAGTTCTGAAGTTACTGCTCATGCGACTCTCTTAGTATACCAGTACGGCACGACGGTTTTTGGCGTAAGCCGCTTCGTCATGGCCCAGTACAGCTGGTTTTTCTTTACCGTAAGAAACGATAGAGATCTGATCAGCAGAAACGCCTTTACCTTGCAGGTACATTTTAACAGCAGTAGCACGACGTTCGCCCAGGGCGATGTTGTACTCTGGAGTACCACGTTCGTCAGCATGGCCTTCTACGGTCACTTTGTAAGACGGGTTGCTGCGCAGGAAAGCTGCGTGTGCATCCAGCATCTGAGCGAATTCAGAAGACACATCGTACTTGTCTAAGCCGAAGTAAACGATGTTGTTTTTCTGCAATTCTTGCATCTGCAGACGAGCTTGCTCTTCTGAAGACATGTTTGCGTTTTCAGTGCCAGCGCCGGTGTTCAGACCCATACCTGATTGGTCGTTGTCTGCGTTCTTGTGTGAACTACAAGCAGCGACTGCCAGTACAGGCAATGCCAGCATCAGCCCTTTCAGAACTTTGTTCAGTTGCATCTATTCGATCCTTTTATAATTTTTTGCCATACATAGTTGTATATGCATCACAGATACGGCGACCAGGCAGGAAATTTGACCTGTCCATCAGTTGCCGGAAGACGCGCTTTGAAACGTCCATCAGTCGATACCAACTGCAACACGGAACCCAGACCCTGTGAAGAGCTGTAAATAACCATGGTGCCATTAGGAGCGAGGCTAGGCGTTTCATCCAGGAACGTGTCCGTCAATGTTTGAACGGCTCCCGTTGCCAGATCTTGTTTAGCGATGTGCTGTGTACCGCTGGCGCTGCTCACCATTACCAGGAATTTGCCATCTGCACTTACGTCAGAGTCCTGATTTTGAGAGCCTTCCCAGGTCAGACGCTGAGGCGCACCGCCATTAATATTCACTTTATAAACTTGTGGACGACCGCCCTGATCCGACGTAAACGCCAGATTCTGGCTGTCCGGGAACCAGGTAGGTTCAGTATTGTTGCTGCGACCGTTAGTCACCTGGCTGATTTGGCCAGAACCAAGGTTCATCACGTACAAGTTCAGGCTACCGTCTTTAGACAGTGCGAAAGCCAGTTTGCTGCCATCAGGCGAGAACGCAGGTGCACCATTGTGACGTGGGAAAGAAGCAATCTGTCGAATGCTGCTATTCGCCAGTGTCTGAACAACCAGTGCAGAACGGCCGCTTTCAAAGGTCACGTACGCCAGTTTGCTGCCGTCCGGAGACCAGGCCGGGGACATCAGCGGTTCTGGTGAACGGTGAACGACAAACTGATTGTAACCATCGTAATCCGCTACGCGCAGTTCATACGGGAACTTGCCGCCGTTGGTCTGCACGATGTAAGCGATACGGGTACGGAATGCGCCTTTCACACCAGTGAGTTTTTCGAACACTTCATCACTGGCGGTATGGGCGGAATAACGCAGCCATTGCTTGGTCACTTTATACTGGTTTTGTGCCAGTACGGTGCCCGGCGCGCCAGAGGTATCGACCAGTTGGTAAGATACCACGTAGCTGCCATCGGCTGCTGGCTGAACCTGGCCGATAACCACAGCATCGATACCCAGAGCAGTCCATGCGGCAGGAGTGACTTCTGCTGCGGTGGCCGGCTGCTGAGGCATACGGGATGCATCAATAGGATTAAACTTGCCGCTATTACGTAAGTCAGCAGCAACGATGCCACCGACATCTTCAGGTGGAGTACCCGGGCCAGCCCATTTAAATGGCACAACGCCAATCGGACGGGCGGTATCTACCCCTTGGGTAATTTCAATACGAACTTCTGCATGTGCTACAGATGCCCACATCATTAAAAGGCCGAACGCTACTCGAAATGCCTGCTTCATTGTATCTCCCTTATCTGGACGTATCTGCCCGCGATAATTTAGCAGAATTTTAACAAACCAACGCATACAAAACTAGAATTACACACTGCAATCTATCGTAAAATTCTGAAAAGTTATTATTTTCATCTTTTACTGTGGTTTAAATCTCATTGGTGCATTTTTAAAGACTTCATACACTGCCTGACTCGGTGGCTTAGGGATCCGCGCTTGCTTAGCTGCGGTAACTGCAGCCTGACATAGTGCAGGATCTCCACCTTCAGGTGTGACACTAATCAGCATACCATCGGGAGCCAACTTGATACGAAGATCACAGGTCCTCCCCGCATATAAACCACTGTCGTAGAATTTACTTTGAATAGCCGCTGTAACCTGACCAAGATACCCGTCAATCTCAGCCCCGGAAGCACCGCTTTTCTTACTGGCTCCCTTCCCTGCCGGAGCAGATGCCCCGCCGCCGCCCGTTGAACCTTTAGGCGCGTTCTTCGAATCAGCAAGACCATCGAATAAATTATCAGCATCCGCAGCGGCTTTTGCCGCCGCAGCTGCGGCCGCTTTCTTATCTGCAGCTGCTTTTTTCGCGGCAGCTGCCGCTTCAGCTTTCTTCTCCGCTGCCGCAGCCGCTTTAGCATCGGCAGCAGCTTTGGCGTCGGCGTCAGCCTGCGCTTTGGCATCTGCAGCAGCCTGAGCTTTCGCTTCAGCAGCAGCCGCTTTTTTCGCTTCAGCAGCGGCTTCTTTCTTCGCATCTGCTTCTGCCTGTTTCTTGGCAGCCGCAGCGGCGGCAGTGGCTTCTGCCTCAGCTTGTTTCTTCGCCTCGGCAGCAGCAGCTTTTTTCTGTGCATCAGCCTGGGCTTTGGCTGCTTCTTTAGCAGCATCGGCTTTAGCCTGAACGGCAGCTTCTTTCGCCGCTTCAGCCTTGGCTTGTGCAGCGGCAGCTTCTGCCTGTTTCTGTTGTTCTTTGGCCTGCTCAGCGGCTTGTTCAGACTGCTTCTGCTGCTGGGCCTGTTCCTGAGCCTGCTGCTTCGCGTCTTCCTGCGCTTGCAGACGCTCTTTCTCAAGCTCTTTCAGGCGCTGTTGCTCTGCGGCCTGCTTCTGCTGTAATTCTTCAGCCTGTTGCTCTGATTTTTTCTGACGTGCTGCAGCAGCACGTTGGGAATCAGCCTGTTGCTGCTGTTGACGATTGTACTGATCGACCACGGCACTTGGATCAACCATTACTGCGGAGATATCGCTACCGCCACCGCCGCCACTCATGCTGGTATCTTCGTCCAGCGATCCCAAAATCAGCAGGCCTATAATGATGATATGCAGAACGACCGAAACAATAACGGCGCGTTTGAGCTTATCGTTTTGTTCAGTTGCAGTTGCCTTTACCAAAATAGATTTCCCAAGACAGGATTACCAAAAACCCGGGTCCCTTCAGTGCCTGTCGTTCTCTTTTAACAAGGCAGGGAAAGCCGGGTTTCAAATAAGTGTTACAAATTACCTATCCTCAGATAGGTTGTGTCATCAATCCGACAGATTTCACACCGGCCTGATGCAACATATTTAGCGCCTTGATAATTTCATCATAAGGCACATCTTTTGCACCGCCGATCAGAAAGACTGTCTTCGGATTGGCCTGAATACGGCTGCTCGCTTCTGCGATAACCTGCTGTTCAGGCAACTGTTCCATACGCTGATGATCCACCACAATGGTGTACTGACCGACGCCTGAGACTTCAACAATCACTGGCGGATTATCATCGCTGGAGACGGCTTTGGAATCCGTCGCGTCTGGCAAATCCACTTCCACGCTCTGAGTAATGATGGGTGCTGTTGCCATAAATATCAGTAACAGAACCAGCAGTACGTCCAGCAGCGGAACAATGTTGATCTCCGACTTACCTTCGCGACGGTTACGACGACCTCGTGAACGAGCCATACTCTCCCCCTTTAGTTACTGCTGGTTTCGCGAGAGAAAGCCTGACGGTGCAGGATGGCCGTAAATTCTTCCATGAAGTTATCGTAGTTTTGCTCAAGCTTGTTCACACGCTGGTTGAGGCGGTTATACGCCATAACCGCAGGGATAGCAGCAAACAAACCGATCGCCGTCGCAATCAGTGCTTCTGCAATACCCGGTGCAACCATTTGCAGGGTAGCTTGTTTCACAGAACCTAAGCCGATAAAGGCGTGCATGATCCCCCAGACCGTACCAAACAGACCGATGTACGGGCTGATAGAACCGACAGTACCGAGGAACGGAATGTGCATTTCAAGGGATTCGAGTTCACGGTTAAAAGAGATACGCATCGCACGCGAAGAACCTTCAATCACAGATTCGGGTGCGTGGCTGTTGGCACGATGAAGACGTGCGAACTCTTTAAAACCGGAATGGAAGATTTGCTCTGCCCCGCTCAGGGTTTCGCGACGGCCCTGGCTTTCCTGATACAAACGGGAAAGCTCAATACCGGACCAGAACTTATCTTCAAACGCTTCTGCCTCACGGGTGGCGGCATTCAGCACTTTCGTACGTTGAATGATGATTGCCCAAGACGCGACAGAGAAGCACACCAGGATAAGCATAATCAGCTTAACCAGGATGCTGGCCTTTAAAAATAAATCAAGCATGTTCATGTCAGTCACTGCTTAAACTCCGCGACAATAGACTTAGGAAGCGCTCGTGGCTTCATTTGGTGTGGATCAATGCACGCAATTAACACTTCCGCAGAACTCAGAAGGTTTCCTTGCGAATCAAGAATTCGTTGTGCAAAAGTAAGAGAAGCTCCGCGAATGGACGTAATCTCACTCTGGACATCCAGCATGTCATCAAGACGAGCTGGTGCAAAGTATTCGACCGTCATGCGGCGGACAGCAAAAGCGACGTGTTCGCCCAGCAACTGTTGCTGGTGAAAATTGCGTTGGCGCAACATCTCTGTGCGAGCCCTTTCATAAAAGGCGACGTATCGAGCGTGGTAGACCACGCCTCCCGCGTCTGTGTCTTCATAGTAGACACGAACCGGCCATCGGAACAACGAATTACTCACTGTACATCCCGTAATGCAATTTGACGGCACTACTATACTCAAGAGGGCTGGGGTTGGGAATGGGTTGGATTGATGTATTGAAAATAATTATGGGCCAGAACGGCCCATAGGAATTTATGTGTAAATCTGTGTATTTATTCAGCTATAAAAGTATAGAAGTCCCGCAGCCAGAGCAATCATGGCAAGCAGCGGACAAAAGAATGCTTTCCAGATTGGCTTATGCGGACGAAATCCCAGACCGTGAATTATTCCTGCGCATACCGCCCAAATCAGAATGATCCCGTGCCACACTTCCAGTTGACTGGTCGACGAGGCAAACATACCCGGTTTCCAAAAAATACAGCCGGCAAGAACCAGCGACATCACCAGTGAAAGGGCCCGTAAGGGGCCCTTATCGGTGAGGGCGTAAATCTTATCCGCGATCACACTCATTACTTCTCTTCTTTGGCAGCTTTATTGGCTTCGCTGTGCTCAAACGCCAGCGCGGTAATGATACCAAACGAGCAAGCCAGTAAGGTGCCGAGGATCCAGGCAAAATACCACATGGTGTTCTCCTTAATACAACGAATGCTTGTTGTTCTCGATGTAGTGTTTATCGAGGCGACCGAACATCTTGTAATACGCCCATGAGGTGTAAATCAGGATGATTGGCACAAAGATACAGGCTACAACGGTCATCACTCTCAGCGTCAGCAGCGTGGATGTCGCATCCCACATGGTCAGGCTGGCATTCGGCTCAGTGACCGACGGCATCACGAACGGGAACATAGTGATACCGGCAGTCAGGATCACACAGGCGATAGTCAGGGAGTTACTGATAAACGCCAGTGCACCTTTGTTGATGCGTGAGAACAGAATAGTCAGCAGCGGCAGAATAACGCCCAGCGCAGGGATAGCCCACAGGCCCGGTGTCTTGTTGAAGTTAGCCAGCCAGGCGCCCGCTTCGTGAGAGACCGTTTTGCGCAGCGGATTCGACGGGCCCGCGTGATCCATCACTGAAGTCACGGTGAAGCCATCAATCCCTTTGACTAACCAGATACCTGCCAGCAGGAAGCACACCATCATCACCAACGCGGAAATCTGGGATGCCGCACGGGTGCGCAGATGCAATTCACCCACGGTACGCATTTGCAGATAGGTTGCGCCCTGCGTGATAAGCATGGTCAGGCTGACCAGACCGGCGAGAATGCCGTACGGGTTCAGCAGCTGTAACAGGTTGCCGGTGTAGAAGAGACGCAGATCGTTATCAATGTGGAACGGAACGCCCAACAGCAGGTTACCGAATGCCACGCCAAACACTAATGCCGGCACGAAACTGCCGATGAAGATGCCCCAGTCCCACATGCCACGCCAGCGTGCGCTATCCACTTTTGAACGATAGTCAAAACCGAGTGGACGGAAGAATAAGGCGCACAGCACCAGCACCATCGCGGCGTAGAAACCGGAGAATGCCGCGGCATAAACCATCGGCCAGGCTGCAAACAGCGCGCCGCCGGCGGTGATGAGCCAGACCTGGTTACCGTCCCAGTGCGGGGCGATGGCGTTGATCATTACACGGCGGTCAGTATCGGTTTTGCCGATAATCCGCACCAGAATGCCTACGCCCATATCGAATCCATCGGTGACTGCGAAGCCGATAAACAGCACGCCAATCAGCACCCACCAGATGAACCTTAGCGATTCATAATCAAACATATTTCGACTCCCTTTTACCGAGTTTGCTCAAGTGGCGCTGGAGTTTGTTCAAAGTGATAGCGACCTGTTTTCAGGCTGCTTGGGCCCAGGCGTGCATATTTGAACATCAGGAACATCTCAGCGATCAGGAACAGGGTGTACAGGCCGCAAATCAGAATCATCGACGTCAGTACATCACCTACCGTCAGTGAAGAGTGCGCAACCGCAGTCGGTAGCACTTCACCAATCGCCCAAGGCTGACGACCGTATTCCGCCACAAACCAGCCTGCTTCCACAGCAATCCACGGTAATGGCAGGCCGAGGAACACCGCGCGGTGCAGCCAGCGTTTCTGACCAATCTTGCCGCGAATAACTGCGAAGAAGGACAGACCGATCAGCACCAGCATCAGGATGCCGCAGGCAACCATGATACGGAATGCGAAGTACAGCGGCAGAACGCGTGGAATAGAATCTTTAGTGGCTTTTTGGATCTGTGCATCACTCGCATCAGCCGGGTTATCGGTATAGCGTTTAAGCAGCATACCGTAGCCCAAATCCTGCTTGGCGCTTTCGAAATCGCTGCGCACTTTCGGGTCAGTGTTACCTGAACGCAGTTCTTCCAGCAGGGTGTACGCTTTCATCCCGTTGCGAATACGCACTTCGTGTTGCGCCATCAGGTCTTTCAGACCGGTGACCGGCGTATCGACGGAACGCGTTGCGATGAGGCCCAGCAGGTATGGAATCTGAATAGAATATTCGTTTTCCATTTTGTCCTGATTCGGCATACCGAACAGCGTGAAGCTGGCCGGTGCAGGTTGGGTATCCCACTCAGCTTCAATGGCAGCCAGTTTGGTTTTTTGTACGTCACCCATTTCGTAACCGGATTCATCACCCAGTACGATCACGGAGAGCACAGCGGCCAGACCGAAGCTTGCCGCGATAGCGAATGAACGCTTCGCGAAACCGATGTCACGGCCTTTAAGCAGGTAGTAAGAGCTGATAGCCAGAATGAACATCGCGCCAGTCACATAACCGGACGCCACGGTGTGAACGAATTTAACCTGCGCAACCGGGTTCAGGACCAGCTCGGAGAAGCTGACCATTTCCATACGCATGGTTTCGTAGTTGAAGGTTGATGCAATCGGGTTCTGCATCCAGCCGTTCGCCACCAGGATCCACAATGCTGATAAGTTCGACCCGAGGGCAACAAACCAGGTCACCGTCATGTGCTGAACTTTAGACAGACGATCCCAACCGAAGAAGAACAGGCCGACTAATGTAGATTCAAGGAAGAACGCCATTAAACCTTCAATCGCCAGAGGCGCACCGAAGATATCACCGACGTAATGTGAGAAATATGACCAGTTGGTCCCGAACTGGAATTCCATGGTTAAACCGGTGGCGACGCCCAGTGCAAAGTTAATTGCAAAGAGTTTGCCCCAGAATTTGGTCATATCTTTATAGATTTGTTTGCCGGAAAGCACATAAACCGTTTCCATAATTGCCAGTAAAAACGCCATACCCAGCGTTAATGGGACAAATAGGAAATGGTACATGGCTGTTAAAGCAAACTGTAAACGCGACAGTTCAACGATATCAAACATCTTGACCCCTTGCTCCTCGGAGGAAGACCCCAACTTGCGATCTCTGACGAATCGGTCACCCGGAACGCCTCATGACTACCAGAATTCAAATCAAATGTGTGCAAAACAGAAATGTCTGCGATATGACGGAGTAAAGCCGGCTCGCAGGCACTCTGATACCCGATAAAAAACCGGCCTTTAAGCCTCAAAAGGGCTTTGCGGACAGGAAAAATGTCGGGGAAAATAAACATACAAAAAACTGATGTTACAGGGCCAATATGTTACGCCACTAATTCCACACAATAAATAGGTTTTTTAGTGACCCAAAGCGGATTTACGCATACAGGTCAATTAGCGCTCAGATCTGCCTCTTCGGGTGAAATTGATCTGACGCAATTTAAGCCTATCTCATTGTTTATTTCTATATTGAACAACGCAAATTACAAAAAAATATTTCCGGATGTTACTGATGGGTTTCAATACACTTTAATGATGACTTTATTGTTAATTAATTGTGTTTGAATGGTTGGCAATAATACTCATTTGGCTACTTTAAAAGCCCTATTTATTAACTTTTCATTTCTAATGAACCCATCGTGCTTTGTTAATAATTATGACTTAAATCAGTTATTGTTAAACATTATAGCAGCAATAAAAAAGGTCACCCGAAGGTGACCAACATGTCGAATCTTTGTAGCTTTCAGCCTGCCAGAATTTTACTGGCGGGTGATGTCGTACTTACTGTGGCAGCAGAGATTTCACTGCTTCACCGATATCAGCCAGGCTGCGAACGGTTTTCACACCGGCCGCTTCCAGCGCAGCGAACTTATCATCTGCAGTACCTTTACCACCGGCAATGATGGCGCCAGCGTGCCCCATACGTTTGCCCTTCGGCGCAGTCACACCCGCGATATAACCCACCACCGGTTTGGTCACGTGTGCTTTGATATAAGCAGCCGCTTCTTCTTCCGCATTACCACCGATTTCACCGATCATCACGATCACTTCAGTCTGCGGATCTTCCTGGAACAGCTTCAGGATATCGATGAAGTTAGAACCCGGGATCGGGTCACCGCCGATGCCGACGCAGGTAGACTGGCCGTAACCGTAATCGGTAGTCTGTTTAACCGCTTCATAGGTCAATGTACCGGAGCGGGAAACGATGCCTACTTTGCCAGGCAGGTGAATATGGCCCGGCATGATGCCGATTTTGCATTCGCCAGGAGTAATCACGCCCGGGCAGTTTGGCCCGATCATCACCGCATCGCTTTGATCCAGTTTCATCTTCACGACCAGCATATCCAGCGTCGGGATTCCTTCGGTGATACAGATGATCAGTTTAATACCCGCATCCAGCGCTTCCAGAATGGAGTCTTTGCAGAACGGTGCCGGAACATAAATCACAGACGCGGTAGCGCCGGTGGTTTCTACCGCTTCACGCACGGTGTTGAACACCGGCAGGCCCAGATGTTCAGTGCCGCCTTTGCCCGGCGTAACGCCGCCGACCATTTTTGTGCCATAAGCGATGGCTTGTTCGGAGTGGAAAGTCCCCTGGCTACCGGTGAAACCCTGGCAGATAACTTTGGTGTTCTTGTTGATTAAAATCGACATTATTTCCCCTCCACTGCCGCGACAACTTGTTGAGCCGCATTCGTCAGGCTGGTCGCTGCAATGATGTTCAAACTGCTGTCCGCCAGTTTTTTGGCGCCCAGCTCGGCATTGTTACCTTCAAGACGTACCACAACCGGCACGCTGACGCCCACTTCTTCCACCGCACCGATGATACCGTCGGCGATCAGGTCGCAACGAACGATACCGCCGAAGATGTTTACGAAGACGGCTTTCACTTTTTCATCAGACAGGATGATTTTGAAGGCTTCGGTCACGCGTTCTTTAGTTGCACCACCGCCAACATCGAGGAAGTTAGCCGGTTCGCCACCGTGCAGTTTCACGATGTCCATGGTACCCATCGCCAGACCGGCACCGTTCACCATGCAACCGATGTTGCCGTCGAGCGCCACGTAGTTCAATTCCCACTGCGCAGCCTGAGCTTCGCGGGCATCTTCCTGACTGTGGTCGCGCATTTCGCGCAGTTCTGGCTGACGGAACAAAGCGTTACCGTCTGCGCCCAGTTTGCCATCGAGGCAAATCAGGTCACCGGCAGTGGTCACCACCAGCGGGTTGATTTCGATAAGCGCCAGATCGCGCTCAAGGAAGATGTTCGCCAGACCCATGAAGATCTTGGTGAACTGCTGAACCTGCTTACCGGTCAGACCCAGTTTGAAAGCCAGTTCGCGGCCCTGATACGGCTGCGGACCTGCCAGCGGATCCAGTGCTACTTTGTGGATCAGGTGCGGGGTTTCTTCCGCCACTTTTTCAATTTCCACGCCGCCTTCAGTAGACGCCATGAACACCACACGACGGGAGCTGCGATCGACTACCGCGCCGAGGTACAGTTCTTTATCAATGTCAGTCGCCGCTTCAACCAGGATCTGGTTAACCGGTTGGCCCTGTGCGTCTGTCTGGTAAGTTACCAGACGTTTGCCCAGCCAGTGTTCAGCGAAAGCACGAATTTCTTCTTTGCTTTTTACCACTTTCACGCCGCCCGCTTTACCGCGACCACCGGCATGAACCTGACATTTCACCACCCACGGACCGGCACCGATTTTCGATGCAGCCTCTTCCGCTTCACGCGGGGTGGAACAGGCGAAGCCTGATGGTGCTGGCAGGCCGTAGCGCAGGAAAAGCTGTTTCGCCTGATACTCATGTAAATTCATGATGTTCTATCCATTCTTATTCAGTAGGAGGGCTTTGTCAGTGGCACGGCGAACCGTGCCACTGTGGGTCGAGATCTCTTTTACTTACGGCAACCGGGGACTAAACGTCCAGCAGCAGACGAGCCGGATCTTCCAGCATCTCTTTAATGGTCACCAGGAAGCCAACCGATTCGCGGCCATCAACCAGACGGTGATCGTAGGACAGTGCCAGATACATCATTGGCAAAATCACGACCTGACCATTCACCGCCATAGGACGATCTTTAATGGCGTGCATGCCGAGGATCGCGCTCTGCGGCGGGTTGATGATTGGCGTTGACATCAGGGAGCCAAAGACGCCGCCGTTGGTTACAGTAAAGTTACCGCCGGTCAGTTCTTCTACTTTCAATTTGCCGTCACGGCCTTTGATGGCCAGCTCTTTGATTTTTTTCTCGATATCCGCCATGCCCAGCGTATCCACATCACGCAGAACCGGGGTCACCAGGCCGCGTGGCGTTGAAACAGCAATGCTGACGTCGAAGTAATTGTGGTAAACCACATCTTCGCCATCGATAGAAGCGTTCACTTCCGGATAGCGTTTCAGCGCTTCGACCACGGCTTTCAGATAGAAAGACATGAAGCCCAGACGCACGCCGTGACGTTTTTCGAAACCATCACCGTACTGCTTACGCAGATCCATGATGGGTTTCATGTTGATTTCGTTAAAGGTGGTCAGCATCGCAGTGCTGTTCTTGGCTTCCAGCAGACGCTCGGCTACGCGTTTACGCAGACGGGTCATCGGTACGCGTTTTTCGCTGCGTGAACCCAGAGCCGGTGCCGGTGTTTCGCTGGCAGCAGGCGCTGAAGCGGGTGCTGTTGCAGGTTTGGCATCTTTGGCTTTTGCCAAGTGTTGCTCAACGTCTTCACGGGTCAGACGACCACCCACACCGCTGCCTTTAATGGCGTTGGCATCGAGAGAATGTTCTGCAATCAGGCGGCGAATCGCCGGGCTGAGGGCGTCACTGCTCTCTTCTTCCAGCGCAGCTGTGTGACGTGCCGCAGGAGTCGCTTCTTTATCGGAGCTTTTCTCAGTGCTTGGCTTACCAGAGCTGTTACCCGGACGAATGCGCGCCAGAATCTGACGGGAAATTACCGTTGCGCCTTCGTTTTCGATAATGCTGTCCAGAATACCGGCTTCGCTTGCAGGCACTTCCAGAACCACTTTATCGGTTTCGATTTCTACCAGTACATCGTCACGCTCAACACTGTCGCCCGGCTTTTTGTGCCAGGTGGCAACCGTCGCATCCGCAACGGATTCAGGAAGGTCAGGGACCAGAATATCTACGCTACTCATTATCAATCCTTCTTATGTTCCATATAGTTAACTGACACCAACGCGGTTATTTCACGTTCAGCGCATCGTTAACCAGATCTTGCTGTTGCTTCTGGTGAACGGACATGTAGCCGACTGCCGGTGAGGCAGAGGCCGGGCGTCCTGCGTAACGTAAAGAAGCCCCGAAAGGAATCACTTCACGGAAATTGTGTTGGCTGCAGTACCATGCGCCCTGATTCAGCGGCTCTTCCTGACACCAGACGAAATCATGAACGTGTGCGTATTGTTCCAGCACTTCCTGAATGGCTTTGTGCGGGAACGGATACAGCTGCTCGATACGGACGATCGCGACGTCGGTTTTTTCGTTCTTACGACGCTGTTCCAGCAGATCATAGTAGACCTTACCTGAACACATCACGACGCGCTTAACCTGTTTCGGATCCAGTTCGTCCACTTCACCAATCGCCGGCAGGAAGCTGCCGTTGGCCAGTTCGTCCAGCGTGGAAACCGCCAGCGGATGACGCAACAGAGACTTCGGTGACATCACGATAAGCGGACGACGCATACCGCGCAGCGCCTGACGACGGATCATGTGGTAAACCTGCGCCGGGGTAGACGGGATACACACCTGCATGTTTTGCTCAGCGCAAAGTTGCAGATAGCGTTCCAGACGCGCGGAGGAGTGCTCCGGCCCCTGCCCTTCGTAGCCGTGCGGCAACAGCATGACCAGGCCGCACATACGGCCCCATTTTTGCTCGCCGGAGCTGATGAACTGGTCGATAACTACCTGAGCACCGTTGGCGAAATCGCCAAACTGCGCTTCCCAAATGGTCAGCGTACGCGGTTCAGCCGTGGCATAACCGTATTCGAACGCCAGCACCGCTTCTTCGGAAAGCACGGAGTCCCAGACGTTGAATTCGCCCTGGCTGTTATGAATATTCGACAACGGCACATACACGGAACCGTTTTTCTGATTGTGGATCACCGCGTGACGGTGGAAGAAGGTCCCGCGGCCGGTATCTTCACCGGACAGACGGATAGGAATGCCTTCGTCGACCAGCGTGGCGTAAGCCAGATTTTCGGCACCGCCCCAGTCAAACTTCTTATTCCCTTCGGCCATCTCGTTACGGTCGCCATAAATCTTGGCCACGCGTGACTGCATTTCGATGGCATCCGGTACATGGCTGACGCGACGAGCCAGTTCCTGCAGACGTTTAAACTCCACCTTGTTCGGATAAGGCTCGTCCCATTCGTGGTTCAGATACGGTGACCAGGTGAACGTGTGCATGTCATTCTGACGCCACTCTTCCACCACACACTCACCGGCATCCAGCGCATCGCGGTAAAGGTTGACCATTTCAGTTGCATCTTCCAGGCTGGCAACGTTCTGCTCAGTCAGGATGTCTGCATAGATTTTGCGCGGCGTCGGGTGTTTCTTGATCTTGTTATACATCAGTGGCTGCGTTGCGCTTGGCTCATCGGCTTCGTTATGGCCGTGGCGACGGTAGCAAACCAGATCAATCATGACATCGCGTTTAAAGGTATTGCGGAAATCCAGCGCCAGACGGGTAACGAAAGCCACAGCTTCCGGATCATCTGCATTCACATGGAAAATCGGCGCCTGCACCATTTTCGCGATATCTGTACAGTAATCGGTCGAACGCGCATCTTTCGGGTTCGAGGTGGTGAAGCCCACCTGATTATTGATGACGATACGCACGGTACCGCCTACTTCATAACCACGTGCCAGCGACATGTTCAGAGTTTCCTGAACCACGCCCTGACCGGTAATTGCCGCGTCACCGTGAATGGTGATAGGCAGAACCATGTTACTGCGCGCTTCGTCCAGACGATCACGACGCGCACGGACAGAACCGATGACGACCGGGCTGACGATTTCCAAATGCGACGGGTTAAACGCCAGCGCCAGGTGAACCATACCGCCTTCGGTTTCCACATCAGACGAGTAGCCCATGTGGTATTTCACGTCGCCGGTACCCAGGTGTTCTTTATGTTTGCCAGAAAATTCGTCAAACAGATCCTGAGGTTTTTTACCCAGCACGTTGATCAGCACGTTCAGACGACCACGGTGCGCCATACCCAGCACCACTTCACGCGTTCCATTTTTGCCCGCGTGACGGATCATGTCTTTCAACATCGGTACCAGCGCATCGCCACCTTCCAGCGAGAAGCGTTTGGCTCCCGGGAATTTCGCGCCCAGATAACGTTCCAGACCTTCTGCTGCGGTCAGCTCTTTCAGGAACGTTTTCTTTTCTGCATCAGTGAAGTTTGCCCGACCGACCACGGATTCGACACGCTGCTGGATCCAGCGTTTCTCTTCGGTGTTGGTGATGTGCATGTATTCCACACCGATGGAGCCGCAATAGGTTTGCTTCAGGGCTTTATACAGCTCGCCGAGCTGCATGGTTTCTTTGCCGATGGCAAAAGAACCGACGTTGAAGGTTTCCTGGAAATCAGCTTCGGTCAGATGATGGAACGCAGGGTCGAGATCGGGCACATCGTCCAGTTTCCACAGGCCGAGGGGATCAAGGTTCGCGTTCTGATGGCCACGGAAGCGGAAGGCGTTGATTAACTGCAACACCTTAACTTGCTTGGCATCCGTTTCTGGATCGCTGATGGAGGAGTTATAACGTGACGCGTCTTTCGCCAGACGGCGGAAGTAGTCCCGTGTTTGAGAATGGAGTTGCTCTGGTTTCACACCCACTGTTGGTAGCTGTTTAAAAATCGAACGCCAGCTATCGTCAACGGAACCAGGATCGGTTAAGTAGTCTTCATAGAGTTGTTCTATGTAAGACTGGTTCGCACCCGCCAGATAGGAGGAATCCAGCCAGGCCTTCATTGCGCCGTTCTGCATCGTGATCCCTTAAGCTTTGAAGCTTTAGTTTTCGCCGTGGTTAATAATAATGACCGTGATACACCGCGGTAAAACGGTTTTCCTTACTAAAACAGTTCGTTGGTTGAGCGTTTGGCTCTTCAAGGAACCTTCAAAAATCCGCCATGCGCGTGACTGACTTTTGAAGTTGCCCTGCTTATCTTTCTCCCCTTCTTAACAAAACAGCTGAAAATAGATGTCCCTGATTTTTACCCCACTATCTTACTCCAGTCAGGCGCAACTTTGTTGCACTTGTTGCTACTTTGTTATTAAAAAATTACTTATTTGCTATCAGCGCCTCACTTAGCACATTTGTAACTATTGTAAGTAGCGCTTATGGGTAAATAACAGCGGGAACCTGAGTTCCCGCTGTGGCATGGCTTATCTTGTCAGGCGCCGCGTTGTAGCAGCATCGATTTGATATGGCCGATAGCTTTGGTCGGGTTTAGCCCTTTCGGACATACACTCACACAGTTCATGATGCTGTGGCAGCGGAATACGCTGAAAGCATCATTGAGATCGTCGAGACGCGGTTGTGTTTCGGTATCGCGGCTGTCGATCAGGAAACGGTAAGCGGCAAGAAGACCTGCCGGACCGATAAACTTGTCCGGGTTCCACCAGAAGGATGGGCACGACGTCGAGCAACAGGCGCAGAGAATACATTCGTACAATCCGTCCAGTTTTTCGCGTTCTTCCGGCATCTGTAAATGTTCACGCGCCGGAGGATTTTTCCCATCATTCAACAAGTAAGGCTTAATCTTCTCATACTGCTTATAGAATTGCCCCATGTCCACTACAAGGTCGCGCACAACCGGTAACCCAGGTAACGGACGGATAACAATCTTCTTGCTGCCATGGCGTAAGGTCGAGACTGGCGTGATACATGCCAGACCGTTTTTACCATTCATGTTCAGACCGTCGGAACCACAAACGCCTTCACGGCAAGAGCGGCGGAAGGCCAGCGTCGGATCCTGCTCTTTCAGCAAAATCAGCGCATCGAGCAACATCATGTCGCGCCCTTCCTGGGCTTCCAGCACATAATCTTTCATGTACGGGACGTCATCGACGTCCGGGTTATAGCGATAAATCGAAAATTCGAGTTTCATATTCTGTCTCCGCTACGCCCTAGTAAGTACGCGCTTTCGGCGGGAACGCCGCGCGAAGCTTAGGCTGCATGTTCACCTCACGGCGGGTCATGCTTTCGGTTTCCGGCTGATACAGCGTGTGGCACAACCAGTTCGCATCATCCCGATCCGGGAAGTCGAAGCGGCTGTGTGCGCCACGGCTTTCGGTACGGTAGTTGGCGGAGACGGCCGTCGAGAACGCGGTTTCCATCAGGTTATCCAGCTCCAGACATTCCACGCGCTGAGTGTTGAACTCCGTCGAGGTATCGTCCAGACGGGCAGATTTCAGGCGCTCGCGGATCACTTTCAGCTGTTCCAGACCTTCTGCCATCGCATCGCCTTCGCGGAATACCGAGAAGTTGTTCTGCATACAGGCTTGTAAGTCTTTGCGGATAGCCACCGGATCTTCACCGGAACGGGTATTGTTCCAGCGGTTCAGACGCTCAAGGGAAACATCAATATCGTCCTGAGAGGCTTCACGGCTGTCGCCCTGCTCATTGATAGATTCCTGCAAGTGCATACCGGCAGCGCGACCAAATACCACCAGATCCAGCAGCGAGTTGCCACCGAGGCGATTCGCACCGTGAACGGAGACACAGGCAATTTCGCCGACCGCAAACAGACCTGGGATCACTACGTCTTCGCCCTTCTCGTTCACACGCAGTGCCTGACCGGTCACTTTGGTCGGAATACCGCCCATCATGTAGTGGCAGGTTGGCAGAACAGGGATCGGCTCTTTGATGGGATCCACGTGAGCGAAGGTGCGGGAGAGTTCGAGAATGCCCGGCAGGCGGGATTCCAGCACTTCACGACCCAGATGATCGAGTTTCAGTTTAACGTGCGGGCCCCACGGACCTTCGCAACCACGGCCTTCACGGATTTCGATCATGATGGAACGCGCCACCACGTCACGACCCGCCAGATCTTTGGCATTCGGCGCATAACGTTCCATGAAACGTTCGCCGTCTTTATTGAGCAGATAACCGCCTTCACCACGGCAGCCTTCTGTTACCAGAACGCCCGCGCCCGCGATACCGGTCGGGTGGAATTGCCACATTTCCATGTCCTGCACCGGCACGCCAGCGCGCAACGCCATGCCAACACCGTCGCCGGTATTGATGTGTGCGTTAGTGGTGGACTGGTAAATACGGCCTGCCCCGCCGGTCGCCAGCACGGTCGCTTTGGCTTTGAAGTAGACCACTTCACCGGTTTCGATACAGATAGCTGTACAGCCGACGATCGCGCCATCCTGATTCTTCACTAAATCCAGTGAATACCATTCGGAGAAAATCGTGGTGCCGTTTTTCAGGTTTTGCTGATACAGCGTGTGCAGCAATGCGTGACCGGTACGGTCAGCAGCAGCGGCGGTACGTGCCGCCTGCTCACCGCCGAAGTTCTTCGACTGGCCACCAAACGGACGCTGATAAATACGGCCGTCTTCAAGACGGGAGAAAGGCAGACCCATGTGTTCGAGTTCCAGAATCGCTTCCGGCCCGGTTTTACACATATATTCAATCGCGTCCTGATCGCCGATGTAGTCGGAACCTTTTACGGTGTCGTACATATGCCATTCCCAGTCATCCTCATGGGTGTTGCCCAGCGCGACGGTAATACCGCCCTGCGCTGACACCGTATGGGAGCGGGTCGGGAAGACTTTGGAAATCAGGGCACAGGTCTGGCCCGTTTGTGAAATCTGTAATGCTGCACGCATACCGGCGCCACCTGCACCGATCACCACAGCATCAAACTCTCTGACTGGCAGATTCATTTACTACGCTCCCCAAACAACAATTGTTCCGTAAAGTAGGTAAACCACTAACGTGACGACGATGGCCAGTTGCAGCACCAGTCGAACAGCTACCGGTTTGACATAGTCCGTTAACACCTGCCACATGCCGATCCACGCATGAATCAAAATCGACAGCAGCGCCAGCAGTGTGAATACTTTGGTGATGGAGGAAGCGAAGAAGCCATGCCAGACATCAAAAGTCAGTTCCTGAGCCAGAACCACGAAGCCCAGAATATAAAGGATGTACAGGGTGAGAATAATTGCGGAAGCACGAAGTAACAGCCAGTCGTGCACACCATTGCGCCCTAATGCAGAAACATTGCTTACCATACGAGGACTCCAGCCAGAATTGACAGCACGACGGTCAGACCGATTGCCACCTGGGCAGAACGGGTACCGGCAGCCAAACTCTCTTCGATATAGCCAAAATCCATCAGCAAGTGGCGGATGCCACCGCAGACGTGATAGGCCAGCGCAGTAAGTATTCCCCAGAAGATGAATTTGACGAAGAAGCTATTCATGATGGCAGCCGCATGCGCAAACCCTTCCGGAGAAGAGAGAGACAGGCCTAGCAGCCAGAGGAGGATACCGACGGCGACGAAGGTTATTACGCCAGAGACTCGGTGTAAGATGGACGCTATCGCAGTAACGGGAAACCGGATCGTTTGCAGATCCAGATTGACAGGTCTTTGTTTTTTCACGGTTTTGCCCACACAGCTCTTATTATTTTACTTCCTCCGGTCTGGAGCAGTGTCAGACAGCATTAAGACTGTAAGCCTTCATCCCTCGCGCTCAAACAACGACATCCAATGTGCTTAAACGGCGCGTGATGCATTTTCTCAGTGTTTACGTTTGGGAAACGCGAAATGCTCAGAAAATAACGCTGGGTGCTCCTACTTCAGGGTTTGCCCGGAGACCTCGTCGAAGTATAGGTTGATCACATTCTTATTACAATTGCCCTACAAATGCTTTATTCACATTTCTGCGAAACAGTGAGTTATCTCCCAAATTCGACAAATCACACAAAATAAATTATCGAGTTTGACATTTGATCAACATTTCCATTACATATGATGCATCCCTATAGGACTGTGACACTGAGCACATACCGGCTTTACCCGAACGCATCAACAAGGGAAAGTATTCAGAGAATCAGTGGATCACACAATCGTAAGACGGGGTCTTCCCTGTCAGGCCAAGTTATGCAAAAGTGGTGATTGTGTAAATCCTCATATTCCTAACAGGTACTGAGCGACAGAACAGTAATGATTTACCGAATCTTTAACAACGATGAAACGCCGCTTGTTTGTCACAGAGCAGTCTGAGACTGCAATTCGACTCAGCTCTACGTTCCCTTCCGATACGATCGCAGAGTTAAGGCTGATAATAATAATGACCTTACAAGGCGTCGCTTCCAGGTATTTCTGTTGTTATCGATTTTTAAAAATAAGGCGCTAAGGAGACTGTAAATGGCTGATAAGAAAGCGACACTTACCCTACAAGGTCACGACCCGATTGAACTGGATGTGCTATCCGGCACGCTGGGCCAGGATGAAATTGATATCCGCACCCTCGGTTCAAAAGGCCTTTTTACCTATGATCCCGGTTTCACGTCTACTGCATCCTGCGAATCCAAAATCACCTACATTGATGGTGAAGAAGGCATTCTGTTGCACCGCGGCTTCCCGATTGATCAGTTGGCGAAGGAGTCTAACTTCCTGGAAGTGAGCTACCTGCTGCTGAACGGCGAAACCCCGACACCGAAGCAATTCGAAGAATTCAAAACCAATGTGACCCGTCACACCATGGTGCACGAGCAGATTACCCGTCTGTTCCACGGTTTCCGCCGTGACTCTCACCCGATGGCCGTGCTGTGCGGCGTGACCGGCGCGCTGGCCGCGTTCTATCACGACTCGATTGACGTCGAAAACGAGCGTCACCGTGAAATCGCCGCCTACCGTTTGCTGTCCAAAATGCCGACCGTTGCCGCGATGTGCTACAAATATTCCATCGGCCAGCCGTTTGTGTATCCGCGCAACGACCTGTCTTATGCCGGTAACTTCCTGCACATGATGTTCTCCACGCCGTGTGAAGAATACAAAGTGAACCCGATTCTGGAACGTGCGATGGACCGAATTTTGATCCTGCACGCCGACCACGAACAAAACGCCTCAACGTCAACAGTGCGTACCGCTGGCTCAAGTGGCGCTAACCCGTTCGCCTGTATCGCCGCAGGTATCGCTTCTCTGTGGGGACCGGCTCACGGCGGTGCCAACGAAGCCGCGCTGAAAATGCTGGAAGAAATCAGCAGCGTGGATCACATCCCTGAGTTCGTTAAGCGCGCAAAAGATAAAAATGATTCGTTCCGCCTGATGGGCTTTGGTCACCGTGTTTATAAAAACTACGACCCTCGCGCCACTGTAATGCGTGAAACCTGTCATGAAGTACTCAAAGAGCTGGATTTGAAAGATAACCTGCTGGAAGTGGCGATGGAACTTGAACACATCGCGCTGAACGACCCGTACTTCATCGAGAAGAAACTGTATCCGAACGTCGATTTCTACTCAGGCATCATCCTGAAAGCGATGGGCATTCCATCTTCCATGTTTACCGTTATCTTCGCGATGGCACGTACCGTGGGCTGGATTGCACACTGGAGCGAAATGCACCAGGACGGCATTAAAATCGCCCGCCCTCGTCAGCTGTACACCGGCTACGACAAACGTGATTTCCATTCTCAGCTGAAAAAATAAGCGCTGATTTTTAATTAGAATCAGCACTGACAAAAATGGCACCTTCGCGGGTGCCATTTTTATTGGATAACGTCAGCCGGTTCGCTTTACACCTGACACACCGGGCACCAGAAAAACGGCCGCGATGACACGCTGCTTTTAACGATGGGATCGCCGCAGCGTTCACAAGGTTTGCCGGTCCGGCCAAATACCTTGAACCGGAACAACGCGCCGTGATGCACATTTTCGTCCATCGTTCCCCGGGTGGCGTAAGATAATCGCGCGACGGACAAACAGGCATCCGCCAGCGCATCCAGCTCGGTCTCTTTTAGCTCTTTCGGTTTATGATCCGGCAGCAGTTTTGCCAGCCAGAGAATTTCCGCCCGCAAATAGTTTCCCAGCCCGGCAAGAAACGCCTGATCGAGCAACATGCCCCCCAGCTGGCGGTTACGAAATTTGGGTGAAAGTAAACGCTCGCGAACCTGCGCGACCGTCAGAGTCTCGTCGAGCACGTCCGGGCCGATACGTTGCAGGAACGGATGATTTTCTATTTCCGTCGTATCATAAATCCCGATTTCAGACGCGCTGTACAACAGGATCGCCGCATCGGTGGTCTGCAGCTGCACCCGCAGTGAACGTTTGGTTTCTTTCGGTGTTTCACCGGTCTTCACTACCCGCCAGACGCCATAAAGTTGATTGTGGCTGTAAAGCGTCAGGCCGTTAGAGAAATGGGTCAACAGCGCTTTACCGCGCGTTTCAATCGCCGTGATTTTCGTGCCACGCAGAGCCGACTGGTAAGGTTTCAATGAGGGGAAAGCAAACCAGACATCCGTGAGCGGTTTATTGACGACCGCGCGCACCAGTAAATCGGCCGCGCGGCGAATTTCAGGACCTTCAGGCATCAGTGAGTCGCACCCTCGGCAATTCGCAGGTCCTGCTCAGTATGCAGGGCAATGGCGATAGTCAGTTCAAGGGCATTCAACACAGTGTGTACTGACATACTTGGTTCGCCCGGATGTTTTGCGGCTTGTTCAGGCAGATAAGGAATATGGATAAAGCCGCCTTTCACCACGCTGCATGAAGGATGTGCCAGCCGGTGCATCAACCCATACATCACGTGATTACACACATAAGTACCCGCCGTTTGCGACACCGACGCGGGAATACCCGATTCGCGCAAACCATTCACGATGGTTTTGATCGGCAGCGAAGAAAAATAGGCCGCCGGGCCGTCGGCAACAATCGGTGCATCCACCGGCTCGTTTCCCTCGTTATCGGGGATCCGCGCATCATCAATATTGATTGCCACACGCTCAACGCTGAAATCACTGCGCCCGCCGGCCTGACCCACGCACAGCACCATTTCCGGATGTACTTCATCAATCGCCGCATTCAGGGCGTCAATGGCTTTGCCAAACACGCAAGGCAGCTGCCGCACCACAATCTGCGCGCCCGACAGCTCCAGATCACCCAGTAATTTCACCACTTCCCACGACGGATTGAGACGCTCGCCGCCAAACGGGTCGAAACCGGTCACTAAGACTTTACGCATGATAGATCCTTGTTGTAGGGCAAGACTGATATCTCATCTGTTAGCTATGAGGTAATTATGATCGGATTTCAATCCCCCGCTCGCTAAACGCCTCACGCAGCCGCCGCGCAAATGTCAGAGCATGCTCCCCGTCACCGTGCAGGCAGACGGTATCGGCCTGCACCGGCACCCAGACGCCTTCGCGACTGAGGACTTTTTGCTGTTGTACCATCGCCAGCGTCTGTTCCAGCGCCTGTTCGTCAGTGTCGATCATCGCATCGGGCTGACTGCGAGGAACCAGCGAACCATTGCTCTGATAGCGGCGATCAGCAAACACTTCCTGGCGCGTTGGCAGCCCGTATCGCTCACCGGCGCGGATAAGCTCACTGCCCGCCAGACCGACCAGACGCAACGTCGGGTCGACATCACAGACTGCGCGGGCAATGGCGTCAGCCAGCTGCGTTTCGGTCGCAGCCTGGTTATACAACATACCGTGGGGCTTGACGTGTACCATCTTTCCGCCTTCGGCGCGGGTGATGGCCGCCAGTGCGCCGAGCTGATAGACCACCTGCGCATAAACGGTTTCCGGCGGCAGATGCATAGCGGTGCGACCGAAGTTTTCGCGATCGGGAAAGCTCGGGTGCGCGCCAATTGCGACCTTGTACTTCATCGCCCAGCGCACCGATTGCTGCATTGTCTGCGCATCTCCGGCGTGAAAACCGCAGGCGATATTGGCGGAACTGACCAGCTGTAACAGCGCCTCGTCATTGGCGCAGCCTTCACCGAGATCGGCGTTGAGATCAACGGTCATACAGCCCCCGCTTGATCTGTTCGATAAACAATGACTGCTCGCGCAGGGCTTTCTGCGCTTCTTCCAGCGTGCATTTCACGAAATGCACCGGTTCCCCCAAGCGGATCTGCGCCAGATTATAGAGATCGGCTTCGATCACACAGGCAATACGCGGATAGCCGCCGGTGGTCTGCGCATCGGCCATCAACACAATCGGCTGGCCGCCGTGCGGCACCTGCACCACACCCGGTAACAGCCCGTGAGACAGCATCTCTCGGTCGGTTTCCCGGTTCAGCGCGTGGCCATGCAAGCGATAACCCATGCGGTTACTTTGCGGGCTCAGTTGCCATGACGCACGCCAGAAAGCATCGCGCGCTTCGGCGCTGAACTCCTGATACTCCGGCCCCGGTATTGCGCGGATACGGTTACCAAACAGCAGTTGTTTGATACCGCCTGCGCTTTTTGGCATATGGAAACTGTCACCGGTCGGCAACACGTCACCGTCCTGGAGCGCACGACCGTTAAAACCGCCGAATTTTGCTTTCAGATCGGTGCTGCGTGAGCCCATCACTTCCGCCACATCGATCCCGCCAGAAACCGCCAGATAACTGCGCATCCCTCGCGTCGGCGTTTTCATGGTGAGCACCTGACCCGGCTTCACTTCGTAACGCCAGCCGGTCCAGACATCTTTGCCGTCGAGTTGCGCGTGACATCCTGCGCCGGTCAGCGCCATCCAGCCTTCGCGATGAAATTCGGCGCTGAACTGGCCAAGGGTAATCTCCAGCCCGGCGGCGTTCTCATCATTGCCGGCCAGCAGATTGGCGATGCGCAGCGCCGGCGCATCCAGCGCGCCTGACTGACTAACGCCCTGCTGGCGGTAGCCGTTGCGCCCCAAATCCTGCACCGTGGTAAACATCCCTGCGCGTAAAACCTTCAGCATACGCCCTCCTTCTGTGGCACAAAGCGCACGTGATCACCGGGTAGTAATAAGGTCGGTGATGAACGCGTGGGATCAAACATCGCCAGCGTCGTCTGTCCGATCAGCTGCCAGCCACCGGGCGTGGCCAGCGGATAGATACCGGTCTGGCTGCCGCCGATGCCAACCGATCCCGCTGGTACTGAAAGCCGCGGTTCGCCGTGGCGTGGCGTAGCCAGTTGCTCCGGCATTCCGCCAAGGTACGGGAAGCCGGGCTGGAAACCGAGGAAGTAAACGGTGTAATCGATACCCGAATGGCACCCGACCACCTCACGCGGCGTCATTCCGGTATGGCGGGCGACGTTCTCCAGATCCGGTCCCTGCTCACCGCCGTAGATAACCGGGATTTCAATCAGTCGGGAAGCCGGTTCAATGGCTTCGCTCTCTTCCCACCAGGTTTGCAGGCGCTCAATTGCGTCCAGCGCGGAGCTTTGCGCATCGGTGAGTAAGACCGTCAAATTATTCATCCCGGGAATGACTTCGCGAACGCCGGGATAGGCCACGCGATCCTGTAAACGTTGGGTCAGCCCCCAGATCCGCTGCTGGCTGGCCAGCGTCACAGGCGGTTCCAGTTCCAGCACTACCGCGCGTTCACCCAGCAGGTAACATCGTGCTCGTTGCACTCAGACACTCCTCAAAGAAGGGTTGTGGATCATTGAGTTATTCATGAACTCAATGTCCCGATAAGAGTATGTAGATTAAGGGTAGTTATGCGGGAAAGCGACAGAGGATGTCAACTTGTCAAAGACCACCAAAGGGCTGTGAAGGTTTCGCCCATCGCCCGCACCTGCTACTCTCAGAGGTGTTGCAGTTTTTTAGCGTTTGGATAACGCAGTATTTACAAAATGAAAGGGACAGCCCGTGAGAAAACCTTTAGCACTCTTTTTTCCGCTTTATACCACCACATTACTGATGCTGCTCGGTTCCGGCCTGCTCACCACTTACATTTCCCTGCGACTGTCGGCGATACACGTCAGCGGCGCGATGATCGGGGCGATTATCGCCGCCAACTACATCGGGCTGGTGATCGGCGGTAAAGTCGGCCATATCCTGATCGCCCGCGTCGGGCACATTCGCGCCTACGTCTCCTGCTCCGGCATCATTACCGCCGCCGTTCTGGGTCACGGTCTGACCGACATTATCCCCGTCTGGGTGGTGCTGCGGCTGATCATCGGCCTGTGCATGATGGTGCAATACATGGTGCTGGAAAGCTGGCTGAACGATCAGGCCGAGGCCAATCAGCGCGGCGTGGTTTTCGGATTTTACATGGTGGCGTCATACCTCGGGATGTCGCTCGGTCAGGTCGTTTTGATGCTCGACAGCGGCCTTGGCGTCAGTACGCTCATCATGATCGCGCTGTGTTTCGCGCTCTGTCTGGTCCCCATCGCGCTGACGACGCGCACCAACGTTGGCCATATGTCTCCGGCGCCGATGGAGCTTAAATTCTTCATCGGTGCGATCCCTAAGGTGCTGGCGATTACGCTGGTCATCGGCATGGTGGTCGGCTCGTTTTACGGGATGGCGCCGATTTACACCAGCCAGCAATCGCTGACCACTCAGCAAACCGGTCTGTTTATGGCGCTGGCGATCTTCGCCGGGCTGCTGGCGCAGTTTCCGCTGAGCTGGCTGTCAGATCGCTATAACCGAAATATGCTGATGCGCATCAACGCAATCCTCCTGGCGGTCGCCGCCCTGCCGCTGGCGTTGCTCACGCATATTTCGTTCCCCGTGCTGCTCGGCATCGGTTTTGTGGTCAGTCTGATGCAGTTCACGCTGTATCCGCTGGTTGTGGCCCTGGCCAATGACATGATCGAACCGGAGCGCCGCGTCTCGCTTTCCGCCTGTTTGCTAATGGCGTTTGGCGTCGGTGCCTGTATCGGTCCGCTGGCCGTGGGCGCGCTGATGGAACCGCTCGGCGGCAATATTCTGTATGCCTTTTTCGCCCTGTGCGGAGCGGCAATCGTTGCGCTCAGCCGGACCTCTGCGAAAGAAGAAGAAACCGTGATGGCGGTCGATGCGCCTCTGCCGCACATCGCTATGCCGGACAGCCTGAGCAGTTCACCGCTGTCGCCTGCGCTGAATCCGGCCTTTGACGAGCAAATGATTCAGGAAACGATGCCTGCGCCGGAAAACGTCACCGAACCGGCAGTGGAAGAAAATGAAGTGACTGAAGAAGAGGAAGAAAGCCCGTATCCGCCGCAGGGTGCAGACCCCGAAGTGGATACCGGCTTACAGCGGGCATTTACGTTGCTCGAAGACAGTGTGCCGGAAGAAACAAAAACTCTAGGCCGGGTTATCGATGTCGATGAACATCACATCTAACCCATGCTCTTCCTGCAACCATTCGCCTAAGGCTTTCACGCCATAACGTTCGGTGGCGTGATGGCCAGCGGCATAGAAATGCAGCCCCATTTCGCGGGCGATGTGGATGGTTTGCTCGGAGACTTCGCCGCTGATGAATGCATCCACGCCAAACTCTGCCGCCTGCTGAATGAAGCCCTGACCGCCGCCGGAACACCATGCGACGCGACGGATTTCCTCTGGCCCACCTTGCGCGCTGTGCAGCACTTTGCGATCTAAAATCACTTCAATCCGCTGACGTAATGCTTCCCCGGATAACGGCTTTTCGAGCTCGCCATACGGCACCAGCGGCATGACTTCACCTTGCACATCAATGCCAAATAACTCAGCCAGCTGCGCGTTATTACCGAGTACCGGGTGGGCATCGAGCGGTAAATGGTAGCCATACAGATTGATATCATTCACCAGCAGGGCTTTCAGCCGGTTGCGCTTCATACCGCGAATAACCGCCGGTTCGTTTTTCCAGAAGTAACCGTGATGCACCAAAATTGCGTCCGCTTCGACGGCAATCGCGGCATCCAGCAGATCCTGAGACGCCGTCACCCCGGTGACCACGCGCTGCACATTACGACGCCCCTCGACCTGAAGGCCGTTAGGCGCGTAATCATTGAAATTACTGACATCCAGTTTCTGGTTAATCAGGGCTTCAAGCTGGAGATTGTTCATGGTTATTCCCGGGTTAGAATGGCTTATCAAAACGTTAATTTATCACCCTGCTGCATCCGCACAAACTTCACGCCCAAATTATTGCCTTTCTCCAGCTGCTGCATGATCTCTTTTTCAGGATCCGCACCGGCTTTCAGGCTGGGTTTCACGTGGCTGATAATCACCGTCAGGTCTTTCAGCGTTCCCTCCCCACCGGCGTATTGTTGCAGATTGCCAAGCTCTTTCAGCAGCCAGTGCGGCGTGAGATGACCGAACAGTTTGCTGTCAGGTACGTCATCAGGATAAGAGGTTTCGATGATAAGCCCCTTCAGGCGTTTTGCCTTGATTTCATCGCCGAGCACGCGCCAGACGGCGTCGAGATTTTTTGATTTCTCGACTTCATCCGGCCCTGTATCGCCAAAGAAGGCAAAGGACTGGTTATTGCGGCTGACCAGAATCATGCTCGAAGGCGTACCGCCGTGGCTGAGCGGGTAAATGCGGCCATCAAGGCCGGTAAGGCCAAGGGAGAATCGCTGATCCGTACGCTGTAAATTCAGGCGATAAGTGCCGATACGCAGGCCGCTGCCGGAATCGGTAAAGTTCGGCCAGATGCGGCCGTTGAAGTAATGCTGACGCAGCGTGCCGATGGTGTCGGCGGTGCCGTAAATCGGTTTTTTGGTGTCTTCGGGCGAGCTGATAATCAGCCCGGCCAGATGGTCGAGGTGACCGTGGCTGATAAAGTAGCCACCGATCAGGTTGCGAAATACCGCGCCCTGCGGGGTGTAGGGGGCGGCATTTTCAGTCGTCACTTCGGGGAAACTGCCTTTCTCCAGCGCTTTTCGGATGCCCGGCAATACGGAACCGGCGTCCAGCCCGAGGTACAGTTTTTGATCATCACTGCGCACCAGATATGACGTCAGATTTCCTTCCTCAACGCCACCGTTGACACCCAGTGCAACCACATCAAAGGCCGCCACGGCCTGGCTCGTCCAGCACGCCAGTATCAGCGCCAGCAGGTGTTTTTTCATCACATCGCTCCTTGTCGTGGTGATTAGCAAAAAGGTCAGTCTGACCGGTTTTTTGCCGCCTCAAACGCCGCAAGCGTGTCTTTGCGTGCCCTTGCGTGATCAATGATCGGCAACGGGTAGTCTAGCACGCGGTGCTGTTTTTCCGCCCAGCGATGCGGTGTGTGTATGTCTTTTTCCGGCACGTCCGACAGTTCCGGGATCCAGGCCTTGATAAATCGCCCGGCTTTGTCAAAGCGTTCGCCCTGCGTTGTCGGATTGAAAATGCGGAAATACGGTGCGGCGTCGGTCCCTGTCGACGCGCCCCACTGCCAGCCGCCGTTGTTGGCGGCCAGATCGCCGTCGAGCAGCTGCGACATAAAATAGCGTTCGCCTTCACGCCAGTTGATCAGCAAATCCTTCACCAGAAAACTGGCGACGATCATCCGCAAACGGTTGTGCATCCAGCCCGTGGCGTTGAGCTGACGCATCGCTGCATCCACAATCGGATAGCCGGTTTTGCCCTCTTTCCACGCCTGAAGGTCTTCAGGCGCATGACGCCAGCGCACGCCGTCGGTCCAGCCGACAAAGGGCTGATGTTTACAGAGTTTCGGCCAGGCGACGATCAGATGTCGGTAAAACTCACGCCAGATAAGCTCGTTCAGCCAGCCAAACGCGCCACCGTCGGTTCGGTCGAGCACGTCAGGGCATTCGGTGCGTAGCCGGTTGAAACACTGACGTGGCGAAAGCACGCCGATCGCCAGATACGGCGAGAGCGAACTGGTGCCATCGACGGCGGGTAAATCGCGCTGCTGAAGATAATCCTGCACCTGCTCACGGCAAAAACTGCGCAGCTGATTGCGCGCCGCGTCTTCGCCGACAGCAAAATTCTCGTCAATGTTTTCCAGCGGATAATCGAAAGGCATTAACTTATGCATCACCGTTTTCTGCCCGTGCTCTCGCGCTTTTGGTGCGGGCAAGGAGCGGCTGTCGGATTCGGTCAGGCGGGATAAAAAGGCCCGACGAAACGGCGTATAGACTTTGTACATCTCGTCGTTACCGGTAGTGACCGATCCCGGTGGCAGCAGCAGACTGTCGTCAAATGCGTGACATATTACGTCCGCGCCGACGGTTTTTTCCAGCTCGTCATCGCGCAGACGTTCATTGATTTCATACTGTTTGTTGTAAAACAGCGCATCCACTTTTTCCGCCTCGCAGAACGCTTTCATCCAGCTGACACTGGCCGCGAAATCATCACACTGATGGTAATGCAGCGGGATCCCGCGTTCCGCGAGAGCATGTTGCAGCGACTGAAGATGCTGATAAATAAACGCCGCCTGGCGCGGTGCCATCTCGTGTTGTTTCCACTGGTCGGGCGTGGCAATAAAAACGGCGATCACCCTCGCCTGCGGATCCTCGCAGGCGGCGTGCAGCGCGCGGTTGTCGGTAATACGTAAGTCATTGCGGAACCAGACTAAATGCGTGGCCATAAAATTCCCTTTAGTGTCCGTAACGCAAGCGCAGCGCTTCCGGGTAAGGCTCGAAATATCGCTGATCGGCCAGATATGCATCCGGGTATTCAGACATGTAATGTTTCAGCAACGTGATCGGGGCTAGAAGCGGCTGCATTCCCTGACGGTAGCGGTCGATAAGCCCCGCCAGTTCCTGACGCTGTGCAGAAGTAAGCTGTTTACGGAAATAGCCCTGCACGTGCATCAGCACATTGGTGTGATTACGTCGGGTGGCTTTGTGATTAAGCAGCGCCATCAGCCGCTGGCGGTATTCGACAAAATAATCCTCCAGCGATGTCCATTCAGCCATCGCAGCGACAAAGCGCCCCAGCTCCCGGTATTCCGGCTGCGAATGCGCCAGTAAAGAGAGTTTGTAACGGCTGTGAAACGCCATCAGTTTGCCGCGCGTCAGACCGCTTTCGCGCAGCTGATTCAGCTCGAAAAGGGTAAATACCCGCTCCACGAAATTTTCGCGGATCACCGGATCGTTAAGCCGACCGTCTTCTTCCACCGGCAGCCAGGGGTGCTGTTTCATCAGCTCTGCGGTGTAGAGGCCCACGCCACTCTTCTTGGCATCTTTGCCGTTGGCGCTGTAAACCCGCACGCGCTCCATGCCGCAGCTCGGAGATTTGGCGCAGACGATGTAACCACAAAGCTGCGTTAAAGGCGCCACGCGCTTTTCGGCGTAGCTCTGCATTTTTTCGGTGATATCGATGGTTTCATCATTGCTAAAGCGCATCGCGACGCCATTATCCATTCTGACCAAACGCAACGCCGGACGCGGCGTTGGCAGTCCGATAGCCATTTCCGGGCAGATCGGTTCGAAGCGAACATAAGGCGCCAGCTGCTCTACAGCAAAGGCGAACCGCTTGTGGCCGCCATCGAAGCGAACGTTGTCGCCCAGCAGACATGCGCTGATGCCGATAGGGATTGTTTTCGTCATTGTCAGCTCCCGCCGTTGAAGTGAAAAAGGGAGTGTCAGTGATTCATCACTCTCATGTATTACTCAGTATAAGTTATACATAAAAATAATGTTGTACAGGTTTTCCGAAAGGGCAATAAAAAAGCCCCATCTGGAAGACAGGGCTTTTGTTTAGCTCCTCCCCTGCGAAGGGGAAGGAGTGAGTTCACCATTAATAGAAATCTTGTGTCGCCATCTCAGCATGCACCAGCCAGACCGGCTTATCGCTGGTCTTCATCCAGACGCGGTGTAGATAGCTGTAAAAACGGGCGCGATCGGCGCGGAACAGCATAACCGGTAAGGCGAGAAGTCCGGCAGCCAGCACAAAAGCGCGGCGGGCCAAAATACGGGTCATGGTGTAAGGCGTGTAATCAGACGTAGCTTTCATCGCGTTGCTCCTGTGCAAATTTCAGAACTTTTATAGAAACTGGAAGTTGTGAAAAATTTTACGGCAATTGCTGAAATTTTACCACTCATCTGACCACTTAAAAGTGTAAATTTTCGCCACTTTCCGCCTTAAGATGTAATTGAGTTACAAAATGGTTAAATAAATACATCGATAAAGTTTCTTTTAAGTTTTTTATTTGCGCATTTTTATACTTTCTTTACACCTAAGCCCCCTTTCTTTTCAGGATCTTTGCCCGCGTTTTTTTATTCTCCTCCCAACATAAAAACACACCTGTGGAGGTGGATTGTGACTGTTGGCGTAATCTGCGGCGCATTGCTGGTTCTTCTGCTGCTCGGCTATCTGGTTTATGCCTTGCTGAATGCGGAGGATTTTTAAATGGCCGCGACCGGATTCTTACTGATTGCCAGTTTTATGCTGGTGCTTTTGCTGCTGGCAAAACCACTGGGTAACTTTATTGCTCAACTTATTGAAGGACAGCCTGGCGCATTTTTGCAGCGCGTAGAAAACGGGGTATTACGCACGTCTGGCAGCAGCGATACTGAGATGAACTGGTGGCAGTACGCGCTGGCGATCATGGTGTTCAACATTCTGGGGATTGTTGTGCTGACGGCCATGCTCATGGCACAAGGCGGATTGCCGATGAACCCGCAGCATTTTGGCGGATTGTCGTGGGATCTGGCGTTTAACACCGCCGTCAGTTTCGTCACCAACACCAACTGGCAGGCCTACAGTGGCGAAAGCACGCTGAGCTATCTGAGCCAGATGGTGGGTTTAACCGTTCAAAACTTCCTGTCTGCGGCAACCGGTATCGCCGTGGCGTTTGCCCTGATCCGCGCCTTTGCGCGACCTTCTGCACAAACCATTGGTAACGCCTGGACGGATTTATGGCGCATCACGCTGTATTTGCTGCTGCCGGTCGCCTTCCTGCTGGCACTTTTCTTCGTCAGTCAGGGCGTGATTCAGAACTTCGAAGTTTATCAGCACATCACCACGCTGGAAGGCCTGCAACAAACCTTGCCGATGGGGCCGGTGGCTTCACAGGAAGCGATCAAAATGCTGGGCACCAACGGCGGTGGTTTCTTCGGTGCTAACTCGGCGCATCCGTTTGAGAACCCGACGGCGTTGACCAACATGGTCCAGATGCTGGCGATCTTCATCATCCCTTGCGCCCTGTGCTTTGCGTTCGGTCGCGTGGTCGGTGATAACCGTCAGGGCAACGCGCTGGTCTGGGCGATGTCGGTGATTTTCGTGGTGTCAGTGGTGGTGGTGATGTACGCCGAGTTGCAGGGTAACCCGCACTTCACGGCGCTCGGTGCCAGCAGCAACATCAATATGGAAGGCAAGGAGAGTCGCTTCGGCATTCTCGCCTCCAGCCTGTATGCGGTGGTGACGACGGCAGCCTCCTGCGGTGCGGTCAACGCGATGCATGACTCCTTCACCGCGCTCGGCGGGATGGTGCCGATGTGGCTGATGCAGATTGGTGAAGTGGTGTTCGGCGGCGTGGGCTCAGGCCTGTACGGCATGCTGCTGTTCGTGCTGCTGACGGTGTTTATCGCCGGGCTGATGATTGGTCGCACACCGGAATATCTCGGCAAGAAAATCGACGTTTACGATATGAAGATGACGGCGCTGGCGATCCTGGTCACCCCTACGCTGGTGCTGCTCGGCACCGCGCTGGCACTGGTCACCGACGCCGGTCGGGCGGGCATTCTTAACCCCGGTGCGCACGGTTTTAGCGAGGTGTTGTATGCAGTGTCTTCCGCCGCCAACAACAACGGCAGCGCGTTTGCCGGGCTTGGCGTCAACACGCCGTTCTACAACCTGTTGCTGGCGTTCTGCATGTTCTTCGGACGCTTTGGCGTGATCCTGCCGGTGCTGGCGATTGCCGGTTCACTGGTGGCGAAAAAACGTCAGCAGGCAGGCAACGGCACGCTGCCGACGTCTGGTCCGCTGTTTATCGGCCTGCTGGTCGGGACCGTACTGTTAGTCGGCGCGCTGACCTTTATTCCGGCGCTGGCGCTGGGGCCGGTCGCGGAACATCTGCAGGTCTGGTCAGCACAATAATGCTGCGTAATTCGTTTAATTAATGAATATAGAGATTAATAAAATGACTCGTAAACAACGTGCGCTGTTTGAACCCCGCCTGATCCGCACTGCCCTGTGGGATGCGGCGAAAAAGCTGGATCCCCGCGTTCAATGGCGCAATCCGGTGATGTTCGTGGTGTATCTGGGCAGTATTCTGACCACGGTTATCTGGCTGGCGATCCTGCTGCATCGCACCGACGGCAGCGCCGCTTTTACCGGCAGCGTGTCGCTGTGGCTGTGGTTCACCGTGCTGTTTGCCAACTTTGCCGAAGCACTGGCGGAAGGCCGCAGCAAGGCCCAGGCGCAGAGCCTGAAAGGCGTCCAAAAAACCAGCTGGGCGAAAAAAATCTATGAACCGCGCCCGGATTCGGCGGTGATCAAAGTCGCCGCGGACGAGCTGCGTAAGGGCGATATGGTGCTGATCGAAGCCGGTGATACCGTGCCGTGCGACGGTGAAGTGCTGGTCGGCGGCGCGTCGGTGGATGAAAGCGCGATCACCGGCGAATCTGCGCCGGTCATCCGTGAATCCGGCGGTGACTTCTCCTCGGTGACAGGCGGGACGCGCGTACTCTCCGACTGGCTGGTGGTGCAATGTTCCGCTAACCCCGGCGACACCTTCCTGGATCGCATGATCGCTATGGTCGAAGGTGCGAAACGTCGTAAAACGCCAAACGAAGTGGCACTGACTATCCTGCTGGTGGCCCTGACGCTGGTCTTCGTGCTGGCAACCGCCACGCTGTATCCGTTCTCGCTGTTTAGCGTCGACGCCAGTCATGCAGGCATTCCCGTCACCGTGACCGTGCTGGTCGCGCTGTTGGTGTGTCTAATCCCGACCACCATTGGCGGTCTGTTGTCTGCTATCGGCGTGGCAGGGATGAGCCGCATGCTGGAAGCCAACGTGATCGCCACCAGCGGCCGTGCGGTGGAAGCCGCCGGTGACGTGGATGTGTTGTTGCTGGATAAAACCGGCACCATCACGCTGGGTAACCGCCAGGCATCGCAGTTCCTGCCCGCCCCTCAGGTGACGGAACAGGAACTGGCCGATGCCGCGCAGTTATCTTCACTGGCTGATGAAACGCCGGAAGGCCGCAGTATCGTGGTCCTGGCAAAACAGCGCTTTAATCTGCGCGAACGCGACATTCATTCGCTGAATGCCACTTTCGTTCCCTTCTCGGCGCAAACCCGCATGAGCGGCGTAAACGTCGGCGACCGTAATATTCGTAAAGGCGCGGTGGACGCTATCCGTCGCCATGTGGAATCCAACGGCGGCACGTTCCCGAAAGCCGTCGACGGGCTGGTAGAAACCGTGGCGCGTAAAGGCGGTACGCCGCTGGTGGTTGCTGAAGGCGCGAAAGTGCTGGGCGTGGTCGAACTGAAAGACATCGTTAAAGGCGGCATCAAAGAACGTTTCGCCGAGTTGCGCAAGATGGGCATCAAGACGGTGATGATCACCGGCGATAACCGTCTGACCGCAGCTGCCATTGCCGCCGAAGCGGGCGTCGATGATTTTCTGGCTGAAGCCACGCCGGAAGCCAAACTGGCGCTGATCCGCCAGTACCAGTCGGAAGGCCGTTTAGTGGCCATGACCGGCGACGGGACCAACGATGCCCCGGCGCTGGCGCAGGCTGACGTCGCGGTGGCAATGAACTCCGGTACGCAGGCAGCGAAAGAAGCCGGGAACATGGTGGATCTGGATTCTAACCCGACCAAGCTGATTGAAGTGGTGCACATCGGGAAACAGATGCTGATGACCCGCGGCTCGCTGACCACGTTCAGTATCGCCAACGACGTCGCCAAGTATTTCGCCATCATTCCGGCGGCATTCGCGGCCACCTATCCACAGCTGAATGCTCTGAACGTGATGCACCTGACCTCACCGTCTTCGGCCATCATGTCGGCGGTCATTTTTAACGCCCTGGTGATTGTGTTCCTGATCCCGCTGGCGCTGAAAGGCGTGAGCTATAAGGCCATGAGCGCCGCGTCGCTGCTGCGCCGTAACCTGTGGATTTATGGTGTGGGGGGGCTGCTGGTGCCGTTTGTCGGTATCAAGATTATCGACATGATTCTGACCGTTTTACACCTGAGCTGATTGATTAATAAGGAAGACCATTATGTCTGTTACACGTATTGCGTATGTTCGCCCGGCTCTGGTGATGACCGTTCTGCTGACGCTGGCGACCGGCGTGGCCTATCCCCTGCTGACCACCGGCGTTTCCGAACTGGTGTTCAGCTCGCAGGCGATGGGATCGCTTATCAAAGACGGCAGCAACAAGGTGATAGGGTCAGAGCTTATCGGGCAGAATTTTACCCGCAATGAGTACTTCTGGGGCCGTCCGTCAGTGACGTCCGATACGCCGTATAACCCGATGGCGTCGGGGGGCAGCAATCTGGCGGCCAGTAATCCGGCACTGGATCAGGCGGTGAAAGACCGCGTGATCGCGCTGCGTAAAGCCAATGCGCAAAGCACCGCCCCGGTGCCGGTCGATCTGGTCACTGCCAGCGGCAGCGGGCTGGATCCGCAGATATCCATAGAAGCAGCGCAATGGCAGGCACAGCGCATTGCCAGCGCACGCGGCTTGCCACTGGCGCAAGTGGATAAATTGATTGATGATAATACATCATCACCACTGATAGGTTACCTCGGCCCGACCGTGGTCAACGTGCTGGAACTCAATCAGGCGCTGGATAAACTGAAAGCCCATTAATTTAGCCAAAATAATTCGGGTCGCAGGAAGGCGGCCCGAAGTATGAAGGATAATATGACAGAAGATAACCGCCCCGATCCTGACAGCTTACTGGCGCTCGCCAACGAAAAGCCGCGCGGGCAACTGAAGGTCTTTTTCGGTGCCTGTGCGGGCGTCGGGAAAACTTATGCCATGTTGCAGGAAGCGCAGCGGCTGCGCGCCACCGGCCTCGATGTGCTGGTCGGCGTGGTGGAAACTCACGGGCGGCAGGAAACGCAGGCGCTGCTGCCGGGGCTGACATTGTTGCCACCCAAACGCATTCACCACCGCGGACGTCAGGTGCAGGAGTTTGACCTCGACGCCGCGCTGGCGCGCCGCCCAGCCCTGATCCTGATGGACGAACTGGCGCACAGCAACGCGGCCGGTTCGCGCCATCCTAAACGCTGGCAGGACATCGAAGAATTACTCAATGCCGGTATCGACGTGTTTACCACCGTAAACGTTCAGCATCTCGAAAGCCTGAACGACGTGGTCAGCGGCGTAACCGGCATTATTATTCGTGAAACCGTCCCCGACCGTCTGTTTGATGACGCCAGCGAAGTGGTGCTGGTGGATTTACCCCCCGACTCCCTGCGTCAGCGCCTGAAAGAGGGCAAAGTTTATATTCCCGGTCAGGCTGAACGCGCCATCGAGCACTTTTTCCGTAAAGGCAATCTTATTGCCCTGCGCGAACTTTCACTGCGCCGCACCGCCGATCGCGTTGACGATCAGATGCGGGAATACCGCGACGATCAGGGCGTCAACCGCGTATGGCACACCCGCGATGCGCTGCTGTTATGCATCGGGCACGGCGGCGGCAATGAAAAGCTGGTCCGCGTTGCATCACGTCTGGCGGCGCGCCTTGGCTGCGTCTGGCACGCTGTGTATGTCGAAACGCCACGTCTGCACCGCTTGCCTGAAGGCCAGCGCCGCGCGATTTTGCATTCACTGAAACTGGCACAGGAGCTGGGCGCTGAAACCGCCACGCTCTCAGAGCCGCACGAAGAACAGGCGATTTTGCGCTATGCCCGCGAGCATCGACTGGGCAAAATCATGATGGGCCGCCGCCGTGAAAAACGCTGGAAACCCGGTGGCAGCTTTGCCGACAAGCTGGCAGATATCGGCCCGGATCTCGATCTGATTATCGTCGGGCTGGAAGATTCCCCTGCCACGCCGGTGCGTAAAGAGCAGGATTCACGCACGTTCGCCGACCGCTTCAGCCGCCAGCTGTGGGGCTGTTCGCTGGCTGTCGCACTGTGCGCGCTGATCACCGTACTGGCACAGTGGCTTATCCCGGCCTTCGACCAGGCCAACCTGGTGATGGTCTATCTGCTCGGGGTGGTGATCGTCGCACTGTTTTATGGCCGCTGGCCGTCGGTGCTGGCGGCGGTGATTAACGTCGTCAGTTTTGACTTATTCTTTGTGCAGCCGCGCGGCTCGCTCGCCGTCACCGACGCGCAATATCTGGTGACTTTCGGCGTGATGCTGCTGGTCGGTATTCTGATCGGGAATCTCACCGCCGGTGTACGTTATCAGGCGCGCATCGCCCGCCATCGCGAAAAACGTGCACAGCATCTGTATGAGATGTCGAAAAGCCTCAGTCAGGCGCTGACGCCGGAAGCCATCGCACAAACCAGCCGCCACTTTATTTCCTCCAGCCTGCACGCCAAAACCGCCATTCTGCTGCCGCAGGAAAACGGCGAGCTGGCGCAGCCTGCCGGAGAAGTAACGTCGATTGTGGTGGACGACGCCATCGCGCGCTGGAGTTTTGATAAGAAACTGCCCGCCGGTGCGGGCACCGATACCCTGCCCGGCGTGCCGTATCAGTTGCTGCCGCTGGTGGCGTCCGGCGGATCCTGCGGGCTGCTGGCGGTGGAGCCCACCAACATTCGCCAACTGCTGGTGCCGGAACAGCAGCGTTTGTTGCAGACATTTACCGTGCTTATCGCCAACGCCCTCGACCGCCTGCATTTGGCCGCCAGGGCGGAATCTGCACGTCTGGAAACCGAACGCGAGCAGCTGCGCAACTCACTGCTTTCGGCTCTCTCTCACGATTTACGCACGCCGCTCACCGTGCTGTTCGGGCAGGCGGAAATCCTGACGCTGGATCTGGCTTCAGAGGGCTCAAAACACGCCCCGCAGGCCAGCCAGATCCGCCAGCAGGTACTGAGTACCACGCGGCTGGTGAACAATTTGCTGGATATGGCGCGCATTCAGTCGGGCGGGTTTAATCTGCGCAAAGAGTGGCAGTCGGTGGAAGAGATCACCGGCAGCGCGTTGCGGATGCTGGAACCGGTGCTGGCCAACGATAATATCGAAATCGATTTACCGGCAGAAATGGTGCTGGTGAACTGCGATGCCAGCCTGATCGAGCGGGTGCTGATCAACCTGCTGGAGAACGCCCATAAATATGCCGGGATCGGCGCAACCATCGGTATCAAAGCCACGCCGCTGGAGGAATGGCTGGAGATCGAAGTCTGGGATAACGGCCCCGGCATTGCGGCGGGAACCGAGCAAAGAATCTTTGAGAAATTCGCGCGCGGGAATAAAGAATCGGCCATTCCGGGTGTAGGGTTGGGATTAGCCATTTGTCGTGCCATTATTGAGGTGCACGACGGCCGGATCTGGGCAGAAAACGGTCCGAACGGCGGTGCGCGTTTCCGTTTCAGGCTGCCGCTGGAAGCGTTGCCTGATATGGAGAATGACATGGAAAAAGACATCGGCGAGGCCCCGTGACCGCATCCCCCATCAATATTTTGATTGTTGAAGACGAAAAAGAGATCCGCCGCTTTGTGCGCACAGCGCTGGAGGCGGAAGGCTTACGGGTGTTTGAAAGCGAAACATTGCAGCGCGGGCTGATTGAGGCCGGCACGCGAAAACCGGATCTGATTATTCTCGATCTCGGTTTACCGGACGGTGACGGCCTGACCTATATTCGCGATTTGCGCCACTGGAGCGCCATCCCGATCATTGTGTTGTCGGCACGCACCCGCGAAGAAGACAAAATTGCCGCGCTGGATGCCGGTGCCGATGATTTTCTCACCAAGCCATTTGGCGTCGGTGAACTGCTGGCGCGGGTTCGTGTGGCGCTGCGCCGTCAGGCAAACAGCTCGCAGGAAAGCCCGCTGGTCACGTTTTCCGATGTGACTGTCGATCTGATTAACCGTCGCGTACAGCGTAACGGTGAGGACTGTCATCTGACGCCGATCGAGTTTCGCCTGCTGGCCGAGTTGCTGGCAAACAGCGGCAAAGTCATTACACAACGTCAGTTACTGAGCCACGTCTGGGGCCCGAATTACGTCGAACACAGCCATTATCTGCGCATCTACATGGGGCATTTGCGCCAGAAACTGGAGGCCGACGCCACCCGTCCGCGTCATTTACTGACCGAAACGGGAGTGGGTTATCGCTTTATGCCGTAGGGGCTTCGGTGGCGTCAGTGTCGGTTTTAACCGGCGCAAATTCCGCTTCGATACTCTCTGCCGCCTGCTGCAAAATCGCGCTTACACGCAGTACCTGCTCCGGCGTTAAATCATCACGCATCATATTGCCGCGCAGCGCGTGTTTCAGCCGATGCATGGTTTCATGGATGCCTGCCGCCAGATTGTTTTCCTTCGGTCGGGTTGCACCGGCCAGACGGGCAAAAATCACATCCACCGCATCCTGATGCTGCGCCAGCTCAGTTTTACCGGCTTCGGTTAACTGATAGCTTTTGCGGCCATTTCCGGTGGCCACGGCTTCCAGAAAATCTTGTTCTTCCAGCAATGTGAGCGTCGGATAAATCACCCCCGGACTTGGCACATACAGGCCAGAAGAGGCTTCTTCGATGGCTTTGATTAACTCATACCCATGACTCGGTTTCTTCGCCACCAGCGCCAGCAGAACGCGGCGTAAATCACCATGCTCAAACAGACGATGCACACCGCGTTCACCGCGAGGACCGCCCCGGCGACCTTCGCCACGACCACCGCGACGTTCACGACCTTCTTCACCACGTTCTTCACCACGATGACGGCCGTCACGACGTAAAGCATGACGCTCGCTGTGACCACTCACTTCTGACTCATGACGGCAATGGCCGCGATGCCCCTCTTCCCTGCTACCGTGACCACGATGACGGCCTTCAAACATTTTGCTAAACATATTTTATGTCCTATTTAGATATATCGAATTATTTCGATATATCTAAATTAGATCGAATTTCAACATCTGGCAAGCCTGAACGTGAATTTAGATATATCTTTTTTATTTCGTAAATCGCAGGCAAAAAAAAGCGCTGAATAATCAGCGCTTTTGATGAGATAAAGAAACAGGCTTATTTGGCGTCGGCGAGCACTTTGCTGACGATTTCTACCGCTTCTTTCTCGATTTGCTCACGATGTTCTGCACCGAGGAAGCTTTCACAATAGATTTTGTACGCTTCTTCTGTACCGGACGGACGTGCCGCGAACCAGCCGTTTTTGGTCATCACTTTCAGACCGCCGATCGACGCGCCGTTGCCCGGTGCGTTAGTCAGACGGGCGGTGATCGGGTCACCGGCCAGCGTATCCGCTTTCACCTGTTCAGGGGAAAGTTTAGACAGCGCGGCTTTCTGGGCGTGAGTCGCAGGCGCCTGGATACGGTTGTAGCTTGGCGCACCAAAGCGGGCGGCCAGCTCGTTGTAATGTTCCTGCGGATTCTTGCCGGTCACCGCGGTAATTTCCGCAGCCAGCAGGCACATGATGATGCCGTCTTTGTCAGTTGACCACGGCGTGCCGTCAAAACGCAGGAAAGAAGCCCCTGCGCTTTCTTCGCCACCAAAACCGAAGCTGCCGTCAAACAGACCATCGACGAACCATTTGAAACCGACCGGGACTTCGACCAGTTTGCGGCCTAAATCTTCAACAACGCGGTCAATCATTGCGCTTGAGACCAGCGTTTTACCGACGGCGACGTCTTTGCCCCACTGTGGACGATGCTGGAACAGGTACTGAATCGCCACGGCCAGATAATGGTTAGGGTTCATCAGACCAGCAGGCGTCACGATACCGTGGCGGTCGTAGTCAGGGTCATTGGCGAAGGCCAGATCGAATTTATCACGCAGTGCCAGCAAACCGGCCATTGCGGATTCAGACGAGCAGTCCATACGGATCACACCGTCGTGGTCGAGATGCATGAAACGGAAAGTCTGATCGACGTGATCGTTCACCAGCGTCAGATCCAGTTTGTAATGCTCAGCAATGCGCTTCCAGTATTCAATACCGGAGCCACCGAGCGGATCCACACCCAGTTTCAGACCGGCTTTCTGAATCGCGGCCATGTCGACGATTTCAGTCAGGCCTTCGATAAACGGCTGAACCAAATCCTGTTCAGTCAGATGACCACTTTTCCACGTCTGATCCAGAGACTGACGCTTCACACCAGCGAGTTTCGCCGCCAGCAGTGCATTAGCGCGTTTCTCGATAACCGAGGTCAGATTAGTATCTGCCGGGCCGCCGTTGGTCGGGTTATATTTAATGCCGCCATCTTCCGGTGGGTTGTGCGACGGGGTGATGACGATGCCATCAGCCAGTGCGCCGCCCTTGCGGTTATGGGTCAGGATCGCGTGAGACACCGCCGGAGTGGGGGTGAAACCGTTGTCTTCCTGCACAATGACGTCAACGCCGTTGGCCGTCAGCACTTCCAGCACGGAGATAAATGCCGGTTCGGACAGCGCATGGGTATCTTTCCCCACGTAGCACGGACCGGTAGTGCCCTGCTCTTTGCGCACTTCGGCGATCGCCTGAGCAATTGCCAGAATGTGCGCTTCATTAAAGCTGTGACGCAACGAACTACCGCGATGGCCGGACGTGCCGAATTTCACCGCATGCGCGGTGTTTTGTGGGTCCGGTTGCAGAACGTAATATTGTGACGTTAACTGCGCCACATTAATCAAATCGCTTTGCTGAGCAGGTTGCCCTGCACGGGGGTGATTAGCCACTGGCGCTTCTCCCTGACGCTGAAATTAGAGGGTGCCGCACACTTTGTCAGTCAGTTCCGCCGGGAACTGCATGAGCTGCATGATGTGTTCGATCATGCTGCGTTTGCGACCTGTGTTGGTATTCGTGATAACCCAATACGGCGTTCCGGGAACGTGTTTAGGCTTGGTATGGATGCCGTTTTGCAGCAGCGTTTGCTGGTCACCGGCAAAATAAGTGCGCGTGCGGCCGGTCAAAGAGTCGGTCGCAGCAGCAAATTCTTTCGCGTTCAGGCTGTACAAGGTCGACAGAATCAGCATAAAGCGATTCACCGCTTTGGTCTGCTCGGCGTATTCATCGGAAAGCAGCAGTTCGCGAACGGCGCGGACTTTATCACGCGACGTCGGTGCCGCAGCGGCAGCCGGTTTTTCCTGAACAACGGTGCCCGGGATGTTAGCCGCTGGCGCGGCAGGTGCGGTCTGACCGGCAGTAAACTTCAACATACGGCGCAGAATATCAGACGCACTTTCACCGATAGCTTGTGTGTGGCTGGCAATGTAGCGGTAGAGTTCTTCGTCAACCTCAATAGTTTTCATCTTTATCCAGTACTGTTTTTCTACTTAATTTGTTCAAAAGGATTATACAAATTTCTACGCGTTTACAAACAGGGAATCGTGCCGCGAAGCAAAAAGCAGCATTATTACCTTTCGCTGCATGCTGGCCCCGGCCTGTTGTTCTCCACGTAGTAAAATCCCGCTCAGGCATCTGGCAGAAAACTTTCTGTTTTAAAAATTATCCGCCACTCATGATAACCTAATGAGATTGTTTATCTGTATGAACTTCGCCATGAAATTACATTATCGCCTGCAAGAACCTGAAGTCTCTGGAAGCACAGCCCTGCCGGTTTTGTTAATCCACGGTTTGTTCGGAACCCTTGATAATCTGGGCGTTCTGGCCCGCGACCTGAAACAACAGCATAGAGTGTTGCAGGTAGATTTGCGAAATCACGGTCAGTCCGGACGCTCGGATGAGATGTCTTACGCCGCGATGGCGCAGGATTTAGTGGAGACGTTAGAAGAAGTCGGTTTCCAAAAAATCATCGTTATCGGCCACTCCATGGGGGGAAAAGCCGCGATGGCGCTGACGGCGCTTATCCCGGACCGCATCGAAAAGCTGATCGCCATTGATATCGCACCGGTGGATTATCACACCCGCCGTCACGACGAAATTTTTGCCGCGATTAATGCCGTGACCACCGCCGGAGTACGCGATCGCACGTCTGCCACCGCCTGCATGCAAGAGCATATAAAGGAAGATGGCGTGATCCAGTTCCTGCTCAAATCCTTCCAGCAGGGAGAATGGCGTTTCAACGTGCCGGTTTTGATGAGTGAGTACGATACGATTATCGGCTGGGAGAATGTGCCCGCGTGGGATCACCCGGCCTTATTCATTCGCGGCGGCCTGTCGCCGTATGTGCAGGACGCCTACCGTGAAGATATTGCCCGCCAGTTCCCGCAGGCAAAAGCCTATGTGGTCGCCGGAACCGGTCACTGGGTTCACGCGGAAAAACCTGACGCCGTGCTACGCGCTGTGCATCGTTTCATCGATTCGCCTGAGGTTTAACATCCTGGGGATAAATTGTGCAAAAAGTCTGCACAACTTCAGAAGTTATCATGAAATCAGGGCAATCAGGCGTTGTGAACTCCTGGCGCGCTAGGGTATGATTGCGCGCTATAATTTTGCCGCCCCGTTTCGCTCAGGTCGAGTGGCGGGGGGTGAATTGGGTCAGGGTTTCTTAGCCCGAAATGTGTGAAACGCTCGTCAGGAATCGGCTTGCCGTTTTCCGATGTAAAAACTTCCCTGGTTGTACCGCTACCTATGGCAAAAGAACAACTGGATCGCACGACGATTGATCTGTTCGCAGATGACCGCCGTCCGGGGCGTCCAAAAACAAATCCGCTATCCCGTGATGAACAGCTCAGGATCAACAAGCGCAACCAGTTACGCCGCGATAAAGCGAGCGGCCTGCGTCGTGTCGAGCTGAAAATGAACGCCGATGCTGTTGATACACTCAATAAGCTGGCAGAAGAACGCAATATCAGCCGGAGCGAATTGATTGAAGAGATGCTGCTGGCGCATCTTAACGGTCATGAAGGCTGATTAAAAACGGGTAACCTTTTCAGGCTACCCGTTTGTTTTTCTACTTATACTGCTCAACGTGTCCCTTCACTGCATTACTCAGAACGTTTCCCAGTTTTCCGAACTTTTCGCAGAAATCATGCCCGTATCCGGTCGTAACAACGGCGCAGAAATCATTCCCGCAGGTTTTGACCCGACGCGCGTGACGCTGTCTCGTAGTTTGAACGTCGCAACGGCGTTATTGAGCAATGCGGCCTGCTCTTCCAGAGAAACGGCGGCCTGAGATGCCTGTTCCACCAGCGCGGCATTTTGCTGGGTGACGCTGTCCATCTGCGTGACGGCCACAGCGACCTGGCTGATGCCTTTGCTTTGCTCATCGGAGGCAGACGCGATTTCCGCCATGATGTCGGTGACATGCGTAATCGAGCGCACCACTTCGTTCATGGTCTGACCGGCGTTCTCCACCAGTTTGGATCCGCTGTCAACGCGGGAAACCGATTCGCTGATGAGCTGCTCAATCTCCTTCGCGGCCTGCGCGCTGCGCTGTGCCAGATTACGCACTTCGCTGGCGACCACGGCAAATCCGCGCCCCTGTTCACCTGCGCGCGCGGCTTCTACCGCAGCGTTCAGCGCCAGAATGTTGGTCTGGAAGGCAATGCTGTTGATGACCGAGGTTATCTCAGCAATTTTCTTCGAGCTGCCGGAAATATCTTTCATGGTACTGACAACGTCGGCCACAATGTTGCCGCCTTTGCGGGCGGTGCCAGACGCTTCAATCACCAGCTGGCTGGCGTGATGGGCGTTGTCGGCGTTATGTTTCACCGTTGCGGTCAGCTCTTCCATGCTGGCTGCCGTTTCTTCCAGCGCCGAGGCCTGCTCTTCCGTACGGGAAGAGAGATCGTTATTGCCGGCAGAAATTTCGGACGCTCCCTGATAAATGTTGTTGGTACAGTTGCGGATGGTTTGAACCGTGTTCACCAGGCTGGCTTGCATGATGTTGAGTAACGGGATCAGCTTACCGGCACAGTTTTTACCAAACTCTTCCATTTGATTTGTCAGATCACCGCTGGCAATCAGTGCAAACTGATCGCGGATCTTATCCAGCGGTTTCACCAGCGCCATAACAAGATAGCGGTCAGTCAGCAGCAGAATAATCAGACCAATGATGAACGCTGTAATCTGAATCACTTTGCTGACGTAGGTCAGATGGTTAGATTCCGTTTGCGCCGCGCTGAAGTCCACGGCAATCTGGCCGCTGACTTTTTGCATTGCCGCGCCAAAATCACGGCTCAGCGGCGGAACGGTGGTGTTCGCTAACTGATTGTAGACATCGATATTTTTGTTGCTGGCAGCCTCAAACAACGGGTTGACGCCCTGGGCGACAAGACTTTCCCAGCTGGCAAGCAACTCCTGAACCGCAGATTCTTCCAGGCCCGGATGTGGCGCAGCTTTAAATCCCGCCAAAGCCTGAGTCAGGCCATCGAGAGACTGTTTTGCGCTATCAAAAATTTCCGGCCCTTTGGTCGGATCGGCCTGAAGCTGCGAGACGGCACGGCTCAAACGGGTGACGGTACGAAAATACTGATCATTTCCTTTGCTGATCAGCGCCATGTTGTTGACGAGTTCGGAACTGTTCCTGGTGTTTTGGGTCAGTGTGTTAAGCGAGCTGACGGTGTAAAGCGATACACCGGCCCACATGACGCAAAAAACGCCAAGAATGGCTAATAAAGCGGTCCTGATGGTAATGTTTTTCAAAAACTGCACGATATGCCTCTCTCGAAACATGACTGTTTCTGGTCTGAGGATTGAGGGGGATGCGGAGAATCAAGACATGTAACCAGCGGGCGGGTGCCTCTGGACATGTTTGAACACCTCTCCGGGCATCGATTTCTTTATTATGTTGAGATTGCTCTCGCATCATCTATCGGCTGAGCGTGCTTAAACTTAAGGAGTGCGTCGGACTATTTCTTCACTTTGCTTTTAACCTCAATACCTTTGAGGTTAAACACAGACATTCAAAAGACACGAAGGCGATAACACTTAAAAAGTTTGGCCGATAAACTTATTCGTCAGTTAAGAAGGCGCGCAGAAGCATATTCTCCGCCACGCGAGTTTGCTATTATCAGCGTTATTATTGCCTGCAATGTAGGGCTTATCATTGAGAACAAGAGGTTAGACATCTTATGGCCGTAGTAGGAATCTTCTTTGGATCCGATACAGGTAACACCGAAAACATCGCAAAAATGATCCAGAAACAACTGGGTAAAGATGTTGCTGAGGTGCATGACATTGCGAAGAGCAGCAAAGAGGATCTGGAAAAATTCGATATTTTGCTGATCGGTATTCCAACCTGGTATTACGGTGAAGCCCAGTGTGACTGGGATGACTTCTTCCCTAGCCTGGAAGAGATCGACTTCGAAGGTAAGCTGGTTGCGCTGTTTGGCTGTGGCGATCAGGAAGACTATGCAGAATATTTCTGTGACGCACTGGGCACCGTGCGCGACATCATTGAGCCACGCGGCGCGGTGATTGTGGGTCACTGGCCAACCGAAGGCTACCACTTCGAAGCCTCAAAAGGTCTGGCCGATGATAAACACTTCATCGGACTGGCGATTGACGAAGACCGTCAGCCTGAATTAACCAATGAGCGCGTTGATGCGTGGGTTAAGCAAATTACAGAAGAATTGAGCCTTTCAGAAATTATTGGCTAAAAACCCTGTTGGCCCTGAGGATTTATTCTACAATTGAAGGGCCAAACTATTACTGAAATTAACAATTTAGCCACAACAAAATTGTTACTTTCCGTAGTATCAAGGTACACTGAGTTCATCTGTTTTTTCTATCGATCAAGTCGTTGCATTATCTGGTGTGACTGGCATTTAGTGATCTTTATTAACAGGCAATCGTTTAGGGGATCGGCACACTTCCGTTAAACGAAGGATCCTAAACGAACAATTTTGTGCCGCTGATGCCACAGGCTCCATGCCTCAACTTGATTAGCACATAGTAACAGGACTGAATCCGCATGACTGACAACAACACCGCACTGAAGAAAGCCGGCTTAAAAGTCACGCTTCCGCGCCTTAAAATCCTGGAAGTGCTGCAAGCGCCGGAAGGTCATCACGTGAGTGCGGAAGATCTGTACAAACAACTGATTGATATGGGTGAAGAGATTGGTCTGGCGACGGTTTACCGCGTTTTGAACCAGTTTGATGACGCCGGTATCGTGACCCGTCATAACTTCGAAGGCGGCAAATCCGTATTCGAACTGACCCAGCAACATCACCACGACCACCTGATCTGCTTAGATTGTGGCCGCGTGATTGAATTCCGCGACGAATATATCGAAGGTCGTCAGCGTGAAATCGCTAAGAAACATGGCATCAAACTGACCAACCACAGCCTGTACCTGTACGGTCACTGTGAAGCAGGCGATTGCCGCGAAGATGATTCTTTGCACAATGATAAACCCGCGCAGTAATCTGCCCGGTTCGGCGAAGTTGCCGTCAACGTAAAGACTTAACTAACCGCTGAAAAGCGGTTTTTTTTGGCCTACGCGATGAACATCAGATGTAAAAAACCCCGGAAAACCGGGGTTTTGTTTTTTAGCCTCAGGCGGTTTCGCTTAAAGCTTATCTGTCACCGGCTCTGCACGGCTGAAGCGTTTACCATCCGCAGACGCGGAGCGTACCCAGACGTCACCGGTGATTTGCGGTTTTTGAACATCATCATAACGCTGCCATTGCTTGCCACCGTCGACGGAATACTCTATCGCCAGCCCGGGCAGCGACGTATTCGCCTGAAGTTTTCCGCCGTTCACCTGCGCGCCCGGCACAGGCAGACGATAAGCAACGCCTGCCGCATCCATTTTCGGTAACTCTCGCTGCCCCATCAGGTTGGCGAAGCGCAGCCAGTCGGTGTGCAGTGCTTTGGTATCGACGTGATGAGTTTTACCACCGGCGAATTCGCGTCCTGCCTTATAATCCATTTCCCAGTTTGCCCGGTGCCAGGCACGTTCTGCCAGCGGCAACAGTCGCGGATAGATCATGTATTCCATCCGGTCATCGGTACGCACCACTTCGCTCCACAGTTGTGCGGAAATCCCGTACGCGCCCGGCCAGGGTTTGTCACTTTTCGCCTCGAAAGCGTTACCGTCACGATCGACAGAGGTTTCAGCATTCTGCGGCAGGTTATCCGGTGCGAAGCTGAAAACTTTCGCTTCATCGCTGTAACGTGTACCCCAATAGAACCCCTTTTCCAGCGGAGTCACTTCGTACGGGAAGTCGAAGTAAACGTAATCCGGATTCGAAATTGTCACTTCGAAGCCTTTGTTCGCCCAATCGTTTACTGAGTCGAAACCGCCCCAATAGAGCGTATCCCAGAAGTTTACGCCGATACGTTTAGTGGCGAAGGAACTGGCATCTCTGGCATCTTTCAGGCCGTCCTGCCATGCCTGCATTCTTTCGATACCGTGGGCATTCACCAGCTTGCTGACTTCCATTGCGAAGTAACTTGGCAGATGCTCAACGTCCGCGACTTTGCCGGAAGAAATCATTGCCTGACAGACCTGTGACTGCGCCCAGGGTTTATCCTGCTTGCTCAGATCAATCACGCCTTTTGCCGGATCGATCTTACCGTTTTTATCCTGATAGCCCGGACCGAGGAAGATGTTTTTCGCCTCGTCACCGCCAAAATGCCAGGTGCTGAGCGGCTGTCCGGCCTCTTTGTGCATTTGGGCGATTTCGCCAATCACTTTATCTGCAAAGCGTTTGGACGATTCCATACAAGGGTTCAGATACCCGTGGCGATCATAGAACTGGACGCCGGTAGTATTTGAGGTGTCAGTCGGATCCAGCAGGCGGAACTCATTGGCTTCTTCCTCTTTACCCGCCGCATGCAGTTTTCGGTAACGCGCCTCCATTGAAATCACCGCCGCACGGGCGTGCGCAGGCATGTCGATTTCCGGGATCACGTTGATCTGACGCGCATTGGCGTACTTCACAATCTCGATGTAATCGGCACGGGAGAAATGCCCGCTGCCGTTGTTGTCCGAATCCGGGCCAGAACCCAACTGCGGCAACAGGCATTTGGTTTCAGTCAGGTCGTGACAGCGTTTACTGCCGATATCCGTGAGCTCCGGCAAGCCAGGGATCTCGATGCGCCAGCCCTCATCATCGCTAAGATGGAAGTGGAAAGTATTCAGTTTGTATGCGGACATCTGGTCGAGTAATCGCAGAACCGCGGCTTTAGAATGGAAGTTGCGGCCAACGTCGAGGAACATCGCGCGGTATTCAAAACGCGGTGCATCTTTGGCGTCCAGGCTGGCGATTTTTTTACTGCCATCGGCAGGCACTAAAGAAAGAATCGACTGTAAACCGTAGAACACGCCGGCCTGATCGAAACCGGTAACCTGTGCACCCTTCTCACCAATATTGAGAATATACGCGCCTTCAGTCGCCTGCTTTCCGCTGAATTTGTCTTTCTCAATGCGCGTAGTGATCGGATAGCCTTTGGCATTTTCAGTGATGCCCAGCAGCGCAAAGCGTTCGGTCACCGCGATCGCCGCCGGTTTGGCCAGCGCGCTCAGATCGAGTGCCACGCCGCCTGCCAGCGACACATCTTTCGCATGAATTTTCACTTCCAGCGGTGTCGGAATAATTTGCCCGCGCAAGGTCGCCGCAGGCAGTACTTTCAGCTCGTCATTTTTCACATAACGGCTGACCGGCGTCATCAGAACGTTTTTGTCATCCGCCGTGCGCTTCCACTGGTCGCCCTTAAACGGCGTGACGAACTGATGCAAATCTTCGGTATCGGTGTTCGCCAGCACTTTTGGCTGGGCATTTGACGATGTCGCATACCAGCGCGGGATCAGATCGGTTTCAAACAGTTGCCAGTATTCGCCGACCACCGGAATGCTGACCGACTGATTGGCCGGGAAGCCTTTGAATTTGTTGGTCGGCTCGATTTTATGCAGGTCGCCGGTCACGCGGGTGATGGTGAACTGATCGTTATCGACTTTCAAAATACGGCGAACGTTGTGAAAATAAATCGCCCAGTCGTTGCCTTCGATCGCCTCACCGGCATTGGTCAGGGTGATGATGGCCGTGTTGCAGGATGCCCAGTCGGCGCCCAGCAGGCTGCAATCCGTACCGTGCGCACCGGCCTGATTATCCTGTAATGCATAATTCACTTTCAGCTGGCTAAGCTGGTCTGCCAGCTGCTGATCGGCATTCGCCGCAGACATACCGCCAAGCATCCCGCCCATCAGCGTCGCTGCTGCCAGTGCGTTGAGTCTGAATTTATTCATCTTCAACCTCATCCTTAATTCGTTGGTTTAGGGGAATTATTCGCTCGGATTTCCTGCCAGATTTTGCCGCAGTCGTCGGCGTAAGCCTGGCCGTCACCGGTTTTACGCGCGGTCAGGCAGCGCTGGTAATCCACCACACGCACCGTTTCCTGTTCGGCAAATTGCTTGTGTGCTTTTTCCTGTTTAAGGACGTCCAGTACAGTCCGGCACGAGGCTATTTTATCCGGCGATCCTTCCGCCTTATTGATACAGGCGCTGTAGGCCTCACGCAGTTTGGTGTCTTCTTTTTGCGCCGTTGTCGGAGCACAACCAGCCAACAGAACGGAAGTAACAACGATCATCAGTAATTTATTCATCGACATGGCGACCTCAGAAAATAGTGAATGGAGCGATAACGATGAATTTGACGTCTTTTTCATCCTGGAAGATGTTGCCGTAACCACCGCCCCAGCTCGGAATATCCGAATGGTTGTCGTACTGGGTGTAATGCAGTTTGAACAGCGTGCCTTTGGCTCGACCTTCCTGAATGGTGTACAGCGCATCCAGACTCCAGGCGCTCTCTTTCAGGCGCTGGCTCTGGTCATAAGCCGCGTTAGTGCTTGGCTTGGCGTCCCAGGCGTAAACGTAAGAACCGCCCACCGCGAAGCCCGGCAGATCCCATTTGGCCAGATCGTATAACACCCCGGCATAGACTGCTTTTTCACCATTGGCGTTGAAGTCAGAACGGTTATCCCACCACACATCAAGACGGCCGTTGGATGAGGAATAAGTCGGTGTCATACGCTGCAGGAAATATCCCTGATTCCCTTCTGCCTTAACCATCGTTCCTTCAAGACGCCAGTTGAACTGACCCGTGGTGTAGCCGAATGTCAGCGCCTGCAACCATGCGAGGCCGTCATACAAACTGTTCGGATCGTTCTTGTCGCTGATACGGTCTTGTGCACCGTAGAACTGGTAGCTGGTGGTCAGCGGATTGCCCAGCAGATCGACCTTATAGGACGCTTTGGCAAAGTACTGATCGACGTAGCTTTCCGCTTCGCCATAGGCCGCTTCGAGGACGAAATCATTTTTAAAATCATATTTCGCGCCGAGGGAGTGAATGTAGGAGACACCGGTTTTCTTGTCATTCTGGCGGAAATCATCCATTTCCAGATGCCACGGAGATTTATATTCGTCCGCCCACATGTAGGAGAAGCTCAGCTCGCCCGGTTCGCCGAAATCATGTTTATAACCGGCTTCCGCGCCGCGATAGGTACCCGGCATGAAGCTCCAGTGCGGCGCGATCAGCGTCTGCCCGGTAGGCTGGATATAACCCGCGTGCCCCCAGAAACCGCCATATTTAAATTTACCTGCGGCTTTGTACAGACTGACCCCGCCCTTATCGCCGGAGTAATCTTCGTCGTAGGCGTGGTTTTTGGAAGAGAAAGCGATTTCGTTCGGGTGGCCGCTGTCGCTGGCTTCAGCCAGCTCAATCGCAGTAAAAGCTGCGACGTCGATACCGAACATATCCCACGCATAACCGGAGGAGAAATCCAGATTCAGGTTGGCGGTGGAGTGAGAAAGGTTAGTGGCGTACTTATCGTAATCAGGGTTGTTGACCGTGACTTTCGAGCCGTCAGGTCGGGTTTCTTCTTTGGTCTTGTTCAGATCTTTGCGGTCACGTTCACGTTGCCAGTAGTAAACTCCGCCAGTCAGCGTGGAATCATCAATAAAGCCTTCCGCTCTGACTTCTTTAGAAAATATCATTCCGCCACCCAGTAAGGTGCCGGCCAGAGTGTACATCACAGGTTTCAGATAAGCCGATCCCCTGCCCCGGTTAAGGTGCTTGTGCATAGAAATTCCTCGTTTTGACTAAAAAAGATGGTGCAAAACCCAAACGGGTATTAAAAGCGGCCGCCAGCGGCGTAACCGTAAAAAGCAGAGTAAGAGTATTTTTCGCGACGCGAATTATCAATGAGTAATTAATCATTGTTCTCTGAAATATGACAAAGTGCACATAAAGATGAAAAAGTGTAACAGAAACGGCACGGAAGGAATTAAACAGGTGGAAAAGAGTAAAGCCATTAATATTCATGATATTAAATAAAATAACCACACACTTTACACGTTTCAGCATTCATAAAGTGGTTAAATCAAGGAGCTAAAAAGTGACCATCAAAAACACATTAATTCGTGATGAAAATCAAATACACCTTTTTACAGGCATAAAAAAACGCAGCCGAAGCTGCGTTGAGTCAGACGTGATATTTCAGTCAGGCGACGGGTTTGCTTTCCCAGGTCTCGCGCAGGCCGACGGTGCGGTTGAACACCAGGTGCTCAGCGCTTGAATAGCGGCTGTCGGCACAGAAGTAACCTTCACGTTCGAACTGCACACTGACTTCTGCCTGAGCAGCGGCCAGAGACGGTTCAACGAAGCCCTGTGCAATGACCAAAGATTCCGGGTTGATGGTGGTCAGGAAATCTTCAGCCTGGCCCGGATTCGCAACGCTGAACAGACGGTCATACAGGCGGAATTCTGCCGGTTTACCTTCTGAAGCTGAAACCCAGTGGATCACACCTTTCACCTTGCGGCCATCGGCAGGATCTTTGCTCAGCGTTTCAATATCGTAAGAACAGAAGATGGTGGTGATGTTACCTTCCGCGTCTTTCTCGATACGTTCCGCTTTGATCACATAAGCATTACGCAGGCGAACTTCTTTGCCCAGCACCAGACGTTTGTACTGCTTGTTCGCTTCTTCGCGGAAATCAGCCTGGTCGATGTAAATCTCACGGGTGAACGGTACTTCGCGGGTGCCCATCTCCGGTTTGCTCGGATGATTCGGCATTTTCACCATCTGCACGTCATCACCGGTGAAGTTCTCAATGACAACTTTAACCGGGTTAATAACGGCCATGGCGCGCGGTGCGTTTTCGTTCAGATCGTCACGGATACAGGATTCCAGCGCCATCATTTCGACGTTGTTGTCCTGCTTGGTCACGCCGATACGACGGCAGAATTCGCGAATAGACGCAGCGGTATAACCACGGCGACGCAGACCGGACACCGTCGGCATACGCGGGTCGTCCCAGCCTTCGACAATCTTATCCGTCACCAGCAGGTTCAGCTTACGCTTGGACATGATGGAGTATTCAAGATTCAGACGAGAGAACTCATACTGACGCGGATGGCATGGAATAGTGATGTTATCCAGCACCCAGTCGTACAGCCGGCGGTTGTCCTGGAATTCCAGCGTACACAGTGAATGGGTGATCCCTTCCAGCGCATCGGAAATGCAGTGGGTGAAATCGTACATCGGGTAGATGCACCATTTTGTGCCGGTCTGATGATGTTCGGCAAACTTAATACGGTAGATGACCGGATCGCGCATCACAAAGAATGGCGATGCCATATCGATTTTGGCACGCAGGCAGGCTGCACCTTCGGCGAATTCGCCGTTACGCATTTTTTCGAACAGCGCGATATTTTCTTCCACGCTGCGATCGCGGTACGGGCTGTTTTTGCCCGGCGCAGTCAGCGAGCCACGGTATTCGCGGATTTGATCGGGAGACAGTTCATCAACGTACGCCAGGCCTTTGTTGATAAGCTCCAGCGCGTATGCGTGCAGTTGATCGAAATAGTCTGACGAGTAGTGAATATCACCGCTCCAGTCGAAGCCCAGCCACTGGACGTCGTGTTTGATCGACTCAACGAACTCAATGTCTTCTTTTGCCGGGTTAGTATCGTCAAAACGCAGATTGCACTGACCCTGGTAGTCTTGCGCAATGCCGAAATTCAGGCAGATAGACTTCGCATGGCCGATATGCAAATAGCCATTAGGCTCAGGCGGGAAACGGGTGTGAACGGTATTGTGTTTCCCGGTCGCCAGATCTTCATCAATAATCTGACGGATAAAATTTGTTGGGCGGGCTTCAGCCTCACTCATTGTGCAATTCCTCTACGCAACATTGACTCTACGGATAACCGCTTATGTTCCAACAAGCCACGTCGGGAAACAACCGTTAGTTGCATAAAATCGTGGTTATCCCTTTGCGGGCTGTCCGAAAACAATAAAAAACGGGAAGAGATCGCTCTCTTCCCGTTCTGACTGTCTTTTTTAAAACAGTGCTTTCTGAAACTGCTTCACTCAGACAAAAAGATTATTTGCCCTGAATGTCGAACAGTTTGGTCTGGCCGGCCACCACGGAACCGCTCGCCAGAGAAACAACACCGGTGTAATCATCGATATTGCTGACCACAACCGGGCTTATCATTGAGCGCGCATTGGCGTTCAGATAGTCCAGATCCAGTTCCAGAACAGGCTGACCGGCAGTCACCGTCGCGCCTTCTTCGACCAGGCGGGTAAAGCCCTTACCATTGAGCGTGACGGTATCAATCCCCATGTGAACCACAATTTCAGCACCAGAAACGGTTTCCAGACAGAAGGCATGATTGGTATTGAAGATTTTAACAATAGTCCCCGCAGCAGGCGAGACCACGGTTTTACCGGTCGGACGGATCGCAACGCCGTCGCCGACAGCTTTGCTGGCGAAGGCTTCATCAGGCACTTGATCCAGCGCCACAACATCACCCGTTACCGGAGACACCAGCGTCTCCACCACGGTTTTCATCGTGTTTGGCACTGCCTGAGGGGCCGTTTTGGTGGTCACTACCGGCGCAGCCGTTGCCACACCTGCTGCGACCGGGCCACGTGCAATCACTTTCTTCATAGCATCTGCCAGAGATTCGGCTTTTGCACCAACGATAACCTGAATGCTTTGTTTATTCAGACGAACGATGCCGGATGCGCCAAGGCGTTTACACGCGGCATCATCCACGGTGCCGGCATCTTTCACGTTCAGACGCAGACGGGTAATACAGGCATCAATCCCTTTGAAGTTGTCAGAACCTCCCAGTGCACCGATGTAACTCAGCGCCAGCTGGTTCAGGCCTTCTTCGGTATTACTGTTCGCTTCCGGCGCGCCCATGTTTTCAATGTCGTCTTCACGACCCGGCGTTTTCAGATTGAACATGCGGATAATCACGCTGAACAGAACGAAGTAGATGATGAAGAACACAACGCCCATCACCAGCAACATCCACACGTTTTTACTTGCCGCCGGCAGGTTGTACATCAACGCATAGTCGATAGCACCCGCAGAGAAGGAGAAGCCTGCGTGAATACCCAGAGCCGTTGCGACGTACAGGCTGATCCCGGTCAGGATGGCGTGCACTAAATAAAGCAGCGGAGCGAGGAACATGAACAGGAATTCTAATGGCTCAGTTACACCTGTCAGGAATGCAGTCACCGCTACGGAAACCAGCATACCACCGACCAATGGACGACGTTCTTTAGGCGCTGCGAAGTACATGGCAAATGCCGCACCTGGCAGACCGAACATCATAATTGGGAAGAAGCCGGACATGAACATCCCCGCCGTGCCGTCACCCGCGTAGAAGCGGTTGATGTCACCGTGGAACACGGTACCGGCAGCGTTGGTGAAATCACCAATCTGGAACCATGCGATGGTGTTCAGTACCTGGTGCAGACCGGTTGGGATCAACAGACGGTTAACGAAACCGAAGATGCCCGCTCCGAATGCGCCAGCGCCCACGATCCACTCACCACCGGCACGGATTGCATCCTGCACCGGAGGCCAGACGTAACCGAAGATAGCGGCCAGAACCAGACAGAAGAAGCCGGTTGCGATAGGAACGAAACGTTTCCCACCGAAGAAGCTCAGGAAGTCAGGCAGTTTGATGTCAGACCAGCGGTTGTAAACCATACCGCCGACCAGACCAGTGATGATACCCGCCAGCACACCCATATTAACGGCCGGGTTGATGGTGATCATCGCTTTGGTCAGGATGAAGTAACCGATACCGCCGGCTAATGCAGCCGCACCCGCGTTGTCTTTAGACCAGCTCGACGCCACACCGATAGCGAAGATTAATGCGAGGTTATCAAAAATCCCGCCACCGGCTTGCGCGATGAAAGGCATGTTAAGAAGATCAGGCTGTCCGAAGCGCAGCAATAACGCAGCGACCGGTAGTACGGCTATCGGCAGCTGAAGCGCTCTGCCTAAACGCTGAAAGAATCCAAGAATATTCACATTTCCCCCTATCCGCCGTCAGGCGAATCACCTAAGTAGTTTAATTAGTATGGTTACTACCTTTACTGTTAACCGTTCCGATTTAACCGACTGCACTGCGAGTGTAAAAAGATTATTTCGTATCGCAAATTAAAACCTCTCTTTTTGTGATAATTGTCACCAAAAAGAGGTGATAACATGCCATCAGACTGGTCAACACACAAAACTTATTTTATTATTAAAAAAATCTAGACGGTATTGTGCCATCCATAAACTTTCACGGTGGTTTACGCTTAACAAGACCGCCTTTGAATCGAAGAACTTTGCTTTAGCTTTGTCTACGTATATCCGAAGTCATTCGTTACGACTAAGGGTATAAACAGTATATTCAATATTCTGAAACTAGAGGTACGTGATGAGACTGATTCCTTTAAACACCACCACTGAAGTTGGCAAATGGGCTGCACGACATATCGTTGAACGTATCAATGCCTTCAAACCGACTGCCGAACGTCCTTTCATTCTGGGCCTTCCTACCGGTGGTACCCCACTTGAAGCTTACAAACACCTTATCGCCATGCATAAAGCAGGCCAGGTTAGCTTCAAAAACGTCGTAACCTTTAACATGGATGAATATGTTGGCCTGCCACAGGAACACCCTGAGAGCTATCATACCTTCATGTACAAAAACTTCTTTGATCACGTTGATATTCCAAGCGAAAACATCAACCTGCTAAATGGTAATGCGCCAGATATTGACGAAGAATGTCGTCAGTACGAAGCAAAAATTAAATCCTACGGCAAAATTAACCTGTTCATGGGTGGCGTGGGCAACGACGGTCACATTGCTTTCAACGAACCTGCTTCTTCGCTGGCTTCCCGTACGCGTATCAAAACGCTGACGCACGAAACCCGTATCGCGAACTCCCGTTTCTTCGACAACGATGTGTCTCAGGTGCCAAAATACGCCCTGACCGTTGGCGTGGGTACGCTGCTGGATGCAGAAGAAGTGATGATTCTGGTTACCGGTCACGCGAAAGCGCAGGCTCTGGAAGCGGCGGTTGAAGGCAACATTAACCACATGTGGACCATCAGCTGTCTGCAACTGCACGCTAAAGCCGTGATGGTATGTGACGAACCGTCCACCATGGAACTGAAAGTCAAAACTGTTAAATATTTCCGCGAGTTAGAAGCGGAAAATATGAAAAATCTTTAATTTAACTGAATCCCCAAAATCATTTGAGTCGCAGCTGTGATGGCTGCGGCTCGAAAGATGAAGGGGAATGGGGGCATGATGTACGCTTTAATTAACTGCCGGATTTATACCGGTCACGACGTTTTGGATAACCACGCAGTCGTGATTGCCGATGGCAAAATCGAACGTGTCTGTCCGGTCAGCGAGCTGCCGGCAAATGTGGAAACCCGCAGTCTGGACGGTGCCATTCTTGCCCCCGGATTTATCGATCTGCAACTGAACGGTTGCGGTGGCGTGCAGTTCAACGATTCTCTGGAAGCTATTTCCATAGAAACGTTAGAAATCATGCAGAAAGCCAACGAAAAATCCGGCTGTACCAGTTACCTGCCGACGCTTATCACCTGTAGCGATGACTACATGAAACACGGTATCAGCGTCATGCGCACTTATCTGGAAAAATATCCAAATCAGGCGCTGGGTCTGCACCTCGAAGGGCCATATCTGAGCCCGGTGAAAAAAGGCACCCACAATCCGGCCTTTATCCGCCTGCCAGACAGCGCGATGATTGATTTTCTGTGTGCCAACGCCGAGGTGATTACCCAACTCACCCTCGCGCCCGAGCAGGTCGATGCAAATTACATTCGCCAGCTGCGTGATGCGGGCATTGTGGTGTCAGCAGGCCATTCCAACTCAACGTATGAGCAGGCGCGCGCAGGTTTTGCCGCCGGAATCTCCTTTGCTACGCACCTTTATAATGCAATGCCGGCCATTACCGGCCGCCAGCCTGGCCTGATTGGTGCAATTTTTGATACGCCAGAAGTCTATACCGGTGTCATCGCCGACGGTCTGCACGTGGACTGGGCGAATATCCGCAACGCGAAAAAGCTTAAAGGCGACAAGCTGGTACTGGTCACCGATGCTACCGCGCCAGCGGGGGCAAATATTGATGAGTTCATTTTTGCCGGTAAAACAATATACTACCGTGATGGACTCTGTGTGGACGAGAACGGAACACTGAGCGGCTCGGCGCTGACAATGATTGAAGCGGTACAAAACAGCGTCGAACATGTCGGGATCGCGTTGGATGAAACATTGCGTATGGCATCGCTTTATCCGGCACGTGCGATTGGTTTCGATGACCGATTAGGCAGCATCGAAGCAGGTAAAGTCGCCAACCTCACCGCGTTCACTCATGATTTTAAAATCACAAAAACTATCGTTAACGGTGACGAAGTTTAATTGAGCGGATAAAAGTATTGATGACAACTGGCGGACAGCAGGCACAAATCGGCAACGTTGATCTGGTTAAGCAGTTAAACGGCGCGGCGGTTTACCGCCTGATTGATCAGCAGGGGCCCATATCGCGCATTCAGATCGCCGACGTGAGCCAGCTCGCGCCCGCCAGTGTTACCAAAATCACCCGACAGTTACTTGAGCGCGGCCTGATTAAAGAGGTGGAACAACAGGCGTCCACCGGGGGCCGTCGCGCCATATCTATCATCACCGAAGCCCGCCCGTTTCATACCATTGCTGTCCGTCTGGGTCGCCATGACGCAACCATCACGCTCTATGATCTGAGCGCTAAATCACTGGCCGAACAACATTACGCCCTGCCGGAACGCACTCAGGAAACGCTGGAGAACGCACTGTTTGAGTCGATCGCGCAATTTATCGAGCTGAATCAACGCAAAATTCGCGAGCTCATTGCCATTTCCGTCATCCTTCCTGGCTTAGTCGATCCGAATAAAGGCATCGTTCGCTACATGCCGCATATCAGCGTCGGTGCGTGGAAGTTAGTGGATGCACTGGAAGCCCGGTTCAAAGTGACCAGTTTCGTTGGCCACGATATTCGAAGTCTGGCTCTCGCCGAGCACTACTTCGGTGCAACCCGCGACTGTCAGGATTCTATTTTGGTTCGTTTACATCGCGGAACGGGTGCCGGGATTATCGTTAACGGACAGATATTCCTTGGCAGTAACGGCAACGTCGGTGAGATCGGACACATTCAGATAGACCCGTTGGGCGAGCGCTGCCATTGCGGGAATTTCGGTTGTCTGGAAACCGTCGCTGCCAACGCCGCCATTGAAAATCGCGTGCGTCATCTCCTGACCCAGGGCTATGCCAGCAAGCTCAGCCTCAATGACTGTTCGATTACCGCTATTTGCAAAGCGGCAAACCGCCATGATGCGCTGGCCACGGAAGTCATCGATCACGTCGGGCGCCAGTTGGGTAAAGCGGTATCTATTGCCATCAACTTGTTTAACCCGCAGAAAGTGGTGATCGCCGGTGAAATTACCGAAGCCGATAAAGTGCTGCTGCCTGCCATTCAGAACTGTATCAATGCGCAGGTGCTGAAGGATTTCCGCCGTAATTTGCCGGTGGTGACCTCGGAACTGAATCATCGGTCGGCGATTGGCGCCTTTGCGCTGGTTAAACGCGCGATGCTCAATGGTGTTCTTTTACAGCGTCTGCTGGAAAATTAAGACGTGCTATAGTCTTTGGCTGCCAGAAATGGAGCTGGAAAAGTGGGTTTAGAAATCATGACGATAAAGAATGTAATCTGTGACATTGATGGCGTGCTGTTGCACGACAACACCGCAGTACCCGGCGCAGACAAATTTCTCGCCCGTATTCAGGAACAGGGAATGCCTCTGGTCATTCTCACTAACTACCCTTCCCAGACCGCGCAAGATCTGGCAAACCGCTTCAGCGCAGCAGGTCTGGATGTGCCGGAAAGTGCCTTCTTTACCTCGGCAATGGCCACCGCTGATTTCCTGAAACGTCAGGAAGGCAAGAAAGCCTACGTCGTTGGCGAAGGTGCGCTGATCCACGAATTATATAAAGCCGGTTTCACCATTACCGACATCAATCCTGACTTTGTGATTGTTGGCGAAACCCGCTCTTATAACTGGGACATGATCCATAAAGCAGCGTTCTTCGTCGCCAACGGTGCGCGCTTTATCGCCACGAATCCGGATAACCACGGCCACGGATTTACCCCGGCCTGTGGCGCGCTGTGTGCCCCTATCGAAAAAATCACTGGCCGCAAACCCTTTTATGTCGGTAAACCGAGCCCGTGGATCATCCGCTCTGCCCTCAATAAAATGCAGGCGCATTCTGATGGCACGGTGATTGTCGGCGACAATTTGCGTACTGATATTTTGGCCGGTTTTCAGGCGGGTTTAGAAACCATTCTGGTGCTGTCCGGCGTTTCCACACTGAACGATATTGAGGGGATGCCTTTTCGCCCGACGTGGATTTATCCTTCGGTTGCCGATATAGACATCATTTAATGTCGTGTGTTAAGTCTTTGAAAACGAGTCAGGACGCCTGTTCTGGCTCGTTTTTTTTCATCTTATTGATTGTTTTATATCCACTTTCCTGTTTTTTTGTTGCCATCTCAATTTTTCGCAATATAAATGACGATTCATCAATAAATCCATCATTAAACTGATAATTCGCTAAAGATCTTCGCCCCAGAACATACTATTTCTCATAAGAGTGTTAAACCGCTTGCACAGCATGGGGGTTTTGACGCATTTTCATAGTCAGCAACGCAACATCGCCAGACTAAAACAGAAAGAACGGCAACGTTGACCCTCATAAAAATGACAGCCAGAGAAACGTTAGGGAGAAAGACTTATGTGTTCAATTTTCGGTGTGCTCGATATTAAAACTGACTCCGTCGAGCTGCGCAAAAAAGCGCTGGAACTTTCGCGCCTGATGCGCCACCGCGGACCAGACTGGTCCGGCGTATTTGCCAGCGATAAAGCGATTTTATCTCACGAGCGTCTGTCGATTGTCGACGTCAACAACGGCGCGCAACCGCTGTACAACGCAGCACATACCCACGTTCTGGCCGTTAACGGTGAAATCTACAACCATCAGGCACTGCGCGCTGAATTAGGCGACAAGTATGAATTCCAGACTGCCTCTGACTGCGAAGTCATTCTGGCGCTGTATCAGGAAAAAGGTCACGACTTCCTCGATGGGCTGCAAGGCATGTTCGCCTTCATTTTGTATGACACAGAAAAAGATGCATACCTGATTGGCCGTGATCATCTGGGCATCATCCCGCTGTACATGGGCTACGACGAACACGGCAACATGTATGTGGCTTCCGAAATGAAAGCGCTGGTGCCGGTTTGCCGCACCATCAAAGAGTTCCCGGCAGGCAGCTATCTGTGGAGCCAAGACGGCGAAATCCGCGAATATTACCACCGCGACTGGTTCGATTATGACAATGTTAAAGACAACGTCACTGATGCTAAAGCACTGAAAGACGCGCTGGAAGAGTCCGTAAAAAGCCACCTGATGTCCGATGTGCCTTACGGCGTACTGCTCTCCGGTGGTCTGGATTCCTCGGTGATTTCTGCGATTACCAAGAAATTTGCCGGTCGCCGCATCGAAGATAAAGATCAAAGCGAAGCCTGGTGGCCGCAGCTTCACTCCTTTGCCGTCGGTCTGGAAGGTTCTCCGGATTTGCGCGCTGCACAGGAAGTCGCCACGCATTTAGGTACCGTGCACCATGAAATTCATTTCACCGTGCAGGAAGGTCTGGACGCTATCCGCGATGTGATTTACCACATCGAAACGTACGACGTGACCACTATTCGCGCCTCAACGCCGATGTATCTGATGTCTCGTAAAATCAAAGCAATGGGCATCAAAATGGTGTTATCCGGCGAAGGTGCCGATGAAGTGCTGGGCGGTTACCTGTACTTCCATAAAGCACCAAACGCCAAAGAATTCCATGAAGAAACCGTGCGTAAACTGCTGGCACTGCATATGTATGACTGCGCGCGTGCCAACAAAGCGATGTCAGCATGGGGCGTGGAAGCGCGCGTACCGTTCCTGGACAAAAAATTCCTCGACGTGGCTATGCGCCTGAACCCGAAAGACAAAATGTGTGGCAACGGCAAGATGGAAAAACATATCCTGCGTGAATGTTTCGAGTCTTATTTACCCCACAGCGTCGCATGGCGTCAGAAAGAACAGTTCTCCGACGGCGTGGGCTACAGTTGGATCGATACGTTAAAAGAAGTGGCGTCTCAGCAGATCACCGATCAACAGCTCGAAACGGCGCATTTCCGTTTCCCGTACAACACGCCAACGTCTAAAGAAGGCTATCTGTACCGCACGATCTTTGAAGAGCTGTTCCCGGTACCAAGCGCCGCAGAATGCGTCCCTGGCGGTCCTTCAGTGGCCTGTTCTTCAGCGAAAGCGATCGAGTGGGATGAAGCGTTTAAAAACATGGATGACCCTTCCGGCCGTGCGGTAGGCGTTCATCAGTCTGCTTATAAATAACCGATTGTCGGATTAATCTCTTTCTCATAAATGGGCCTCTTTAGGTCCATTTTTTTATGTGTAAAGCCAGTAAAAATAATGTCTTTTGCCCAATTAATCACCAGAGTGGTTATAAGCCAGACAAATGGACGCCATCAGGGCTTTTTCTCCAAAAAAGGTGTTGACGCAAATCGGTCATATACGCATAATGCGCCCCGCAACGCCGATGAAGGTAGCGCGAAAAAAGATGGCTACGTAGCTCAGTTGGTTAGAGCACATCACTCATAATGATGGGGTCACAGGTTCGAATCCCGTCGTAGCCACCATCTTTTTGCGGGAGTGGCGAAATTGGTAGACGCACTAGATTTAGGTTCTAGCGCCGCAAGGTGTGCGAGTTCAAGTCTCGCCTCCCGCACCATTTCCAGACATCGGTAGCACAGTTGGGGTATCGCCAAGCGGTAAGGCACTGGTTTTTGATACCAGCATTCCCAGGTTCGAATCCTGGTACCCCAGCCATTTCTTTCCTCGTCATATTTTTGATATGTGAGTGAAGAAAACCCAGTTTGAAGAAGTTGTACTGTTGGGGTATCGCCAAGCGGTAAGGCACTGGTTTTTGATACCAGCATTCCCTGGTTCGAATCCAGGTACCCCAGCCATACTTCTCTCTTTTAATTGGTAAGCACTTGAAATTTATTATTAAGTTAGTTAAATTAGTGCTTGAAGTTTTGAAGTAAATCAGTAAAATTTGGCTACGTAGCTCAGCTGGTTAGAGCACATCACTCATAATGATGGGGTCACAGGTTCAAATCCCGTCGTAGCCACCATTTTACAACTGAGCGTTTTAAGCAGGTTGTAGAAAGAAGTAAGAAATACCATTGGGGTGTCGCCAAGCGGTAAGGCTCTGGTTTCTGATACCAGCATACCCAGGTTCGAATCCTGGCACCCCAGCCACATTAGAAAGGCCCGAATATATTCGGGCCTTTTGCTTTTCTGCTATTTAAAAACAGATTCAAAAGGCTGATCGTTTTTTAACGTCAGCCTTTTTTCATTAAATCCCCAGTGCGTATTTTAATGCTCTGGTTTTCAGACCACCTGCCCGCTCAGCAGTCATCAGCGCCAGATTACGCAACACTTTTACCGGCGCTAAATCATTGCTGAAAGCGGTATAAAACAAGTCCATTCCGCTTTGCATCATCAAATTATCCAGACGGCGCTGGCGCTGATAGCGCAGCAACACGCGCTCACTGCCCCACGCTTCGCCGCCCTCTCGCGCTTTTTCAAGCACCGACAGCAACGCGTCGACATCCCGGTAACCGAGATTTACGCCCTGTCCGGCCAGCGGATTAATGGTATGTGCCGCATCGCCCACCAGCGCCAGCCCCGGTAAGACATAACGCTGCGCATGACGCCGGACCAGCGGGAAAGCGCCCGAAGACAACGCGGTGACCTTCCCAAGCCGTGCCGGAAATGCCTGCATGACTTCGGTGGTCAGTTGTTTCATGCTCAGTGTTTGCAGATAACGGATACGCTGCGGGCTGTCGTACCAGACCAGCGATGCCTGATGGTCAAACAGCGGCAAAAATGCACGCGGGCCTGAAGGGAAAAATTGCTGCCAGGTGACATCCTGATCTGGCGTTTCGGTCTCGACGTTAATCAGCATACAGTTCTGCCGGTATTGCCAGCCATCCACGCCGATCCCTGCCAACTGGCGCACCAGCGAATTCGCACCATCGGCGGCGACCACCAACTGCGTGTGCAGCAGTTCACCCGTCGTCAGCTGAAGCGACCAGGTTTTGTCGTCATGCTGTAAAAGATGGCGCAGTTTGGCCGGGCAAAAGCGGGTCAGATTTGAGAAACCATCAAATTGCTGCCATAGCGCCCGCTGGAGCACGCGGTTCTCGACCATGAATCCCAGCTCCGGCAGCCCGAGTGATTGCGCATCAAACTTTACTTCGGAACCATCGACCTCCCAGGTTTCCAGCCGACGGTATGGCACAGAGCGCATTTGCTCAACAGCTGGCCATGCGCCAAGTTTCCTGAGAAAACGCACCGACGCGCAGCCAATAGCGGAAATTCTTAAATCAGCGGACGCTGACGGGTCAAACACGGCAGGCTCTTCATTCTCGATTAATGCCACTTCAAGCCCCTGCTGCGCAAGTCCCAGAGCCGCAGCGGCGCCTACCATGCCACCGCCGACGATCACGGCATCAAATAACTTCTCAGAATTATTCATTTTATTCCGGCTTTTTATTCAGTTCATTAAACAAAGTGTACCGGATTTTTGAGTCAGCATCAGGACCTAAGCTGCTTTCCTGCGCTGGTCACCACCGGAGTGAGGGTTTACAATAGTGCTTCTGAATTGCGCTCTGCGCTGCGGCATTGCCAAACACCCGTATTTTCCTTCGTTTCGAGTACTGACACGCTGATGACTAAAAAACTGCACATAAAAACCTGGGGCTGCCAGATGAATGAATATGATTCATCCAAAATGGCCGACCTTCTCGAAAGCACCCACGGTTACCAGCTCACAGATAATGCCGAAGAGGCGGATATTCTGCTGCTGAACACCTGTTCAATCAGGGAGAAAGCGCAGGAGAAAGTGTTCAGCCTGCTCGGACACTGGAAATTACTCAAAAAGAAAAACCCGGACGTGATTATTGGCGTCGGCGGCTGCGTGGCATCGCAGGAAGGCGAATTATTACGCAAGCGCGCACCGTGCGTGGATATCGTTTTCGGCCCGCAAACCCTGCACCGCCTGCCGGAAATGGTCAATCATGTCCGCGGCACGCACAGCCCGGTGGTAGACATCAGCTTTCCCGAAATTGAAAAATTCGACCGCCTGCCGGAACCCCGCGCCGATGGCCCGACAGCATTCGTCTCGATCATGGAAGGTTGCAATAAGTATTGTAGCTTCTGCGTAGTGCCTTACACCCGTGGCGAAGAAGTCAGCCGCCCGTGTGATGACGTTCTGTTTGAAGTCGCTCAGCTGGCGGCACAGGGCGTGCGTGAAGTGAACCTGCTCGGCCAGAATGTGAATGCCTATCGCGGCGAAGCCTATGAAGGAGGCATCTGCACCTTTGCTGAATTGCTCCGTCTGGTGGCCACGATTGATGGCATTGACCGCATCCGCTTCACCACCAGCCACCCGGTTGAATTCACTGACGATATTATCGACGTTTATAAAGACACGCCTGAGGTGGTCAGCTTCCTGCACCTGCCTATTCAGAGCGGTTCGGATCGTATTTTAACGATGATGAAGCGTCCGCATACGGTGCTGGAATATAAATCGACTATTCGCAAATTACGCGCCGCGCGTCCGGATATCCATTTCAGCTCTGACTTCATTATCGGTTTCCCCGGCGAAACCAACGACGATTTCGAACGCACGATGGACTTGATTGCGCAGGTAAATTACGACGTCAGTTTCAGTTTCATCTATTCTCCGCGCCCGGGCACGCCGGCGGCGGACATGGTGGATGACGTCAAAATGGACGAGAAAAAACAGCGTCTGGCGCTTTTACAAGAGCGGATCACGCAACAGGTGATGCGTTTTAGCCGCGCCACGCTGGGCACCGTTCAGCGCATTCTTGTCGAAGGCACCTCGCGAAAAGATATTATGGAACTGACCGGCCGCACCGAGTGTAACCGCGTGGTCAATTTCGAAGGCACACCGGATATGATTGGCAAATTTGTCGATGTGGAAATCGTTGATGTCTACACCAACTCATTGCGTGGCGTGGTGGTGCGTACAGAAGAGCAAATGGCGCTGCGCCTACATGAGTCTCCGCAGTCAGTCATCGCACGCACCCGTAAGGAGAATGAATTAGGCGTTGGAATGTATCAACCCTGAGCCATCACGATGATGTATGGCAGCACATTCACAGGGCGCTTCGGCGTCCTGTTTCTATTGAGAATTTGTGCAGCGCTAAGGCCTTGAGGGTTTAATTTTCCGAGAAAGGCCGCATATTCGGATGAAGGCATCTGCAACTGTCACCGCGACGCAGCATATTTTGCCAAGGGCATGTATTATTAACTCAGGTATGGTGAACGGCTGAAAGCAATGTGCAGTCGGGTAACATCGCAACAGGTCCAGAGTGGCCCAGAGGAATAGTTTGAACGTTGTAACACAAGAGATTTTACTGGAGCCCGAAGACAATCAGCGCCTGCTGAGCCTGTGCGGGCCGTTTGATGACAACATCAAACAACTGGAACGCCGGTTGGGCGTTGAAATCAACCGTCGTGATAACGCATTTAAACTGGTCGGCAAAAGTCTGGCCGTCGCTGCCGCCGCCGACATCCTGCGTGACTTATATGTAGACACGGCGCCGGTGCGCGGTGAGACGCAGGACATCAATCCCGAAAAAATCCATCTGGCGATTAAAGAAAGCCGGGTGCTGGAACAAACCGCTGAAAGCGTACCGGATTACGGTAAATCGGTCATCATCAAGACCAAACGTGGCATGGTGAAACCGCGCACGCCAAATCAGGCGCAGTACATCGCCAATATTTTCGATCATGACATCACTTTCGGTATTGGGCCTGCGGGTACGGGTAAAACCTATCTGGCGGTAGCCGCTGCGGTTGATGCGTTGGAGCGTCAGGAAGTGCGTCGCATTCTGCTGACCCGCCCTGCGGTGGAAGCCGGTGAAAAACTCGGCTTCCTGCCTGGCGATCTTAGCCAGAAAGTAGACCCGTATTTGCGTCCGCTCTATGACGCCCTGTTCGAAATGCTTGGCTTTGAGAAGGTAGAAAAGCTGATTGAACGCAACGTGATTGAAGTTGCACCACTGGCCTACATGCGCGGACGAACACTCAACGACGCTTTTATCATTCTGGATGAAAGCCAGAACACCTCCATCGAACAGATGAAGATGTTCCTGACCCGTATTGGTTTTAACTCCAAAGCGGTGATCACCGGTGACGTCACTCAGATTGACCTTCCGCGCCATCAGAAGTCAGGCCTGCGCCATGCGATTGAAGTACTGTCGTCGGTCGAAGAACTGAGCTTCAACTTCTTCCACAGCGAAGACGTGGTTCGCCACCCGGTCGTGGCGCGCATTGTTGTCGCCTATGAAGCCTGGGAAGAAGAAGATCAGAAACGCCGTGATGCGATTGCCGCTGAGCGAAAACACGAACACAATTCCTCCCAACAGGTCAGTCAATGAATACGGTAATCCTCGATTTACAAATTGCCTGCGAAGATGCTGCAGGTTTACCGTCAGAAAATGACTTTCAGACCTGGCTGGAGGCGGTGCTTCCGCAGTTTCAGGAAGAATCAGAGGTAACCATCCGTGTGGTGGATATCCCTGAAAGCCATGAACTTAATATGACGTATCGTGGCATGGATAAACCGACCAACGTGTTATCCTTCCCGTTCGAAGCACCTCCGGGTATGGAGATGCCGCTGCTGGGTGATTTGATTATTTGTCGTCAGGTCGTCGAGAAAGAGGCTAAAGAGCAGGAAAAAACGTTATTGGCTCACTGGGCACATATGGTGATCCACGGCAGTTTGCATTTGCTGGGGTACGACCATATCGTTGACGAAGAAGCCGAAGAGATGGAATCGATTGAAACTGAAATCATGCAGGGGCTGGGTTATCCGGACCCGTATATTTCAGAGAAAGAAGATAACTGAGATTAGCGCAGTCAATAGCAACACGGCGGAAGGGAATTTCACCCTTGCGCCGCGTTTACTAAGCTGGCTAAATATTTTTTCACTACTACGAGTAAAACAAACCAAACGCCATGAGCGATGACCATTCACAAAATAGTGACAGCCCCAGTCCCAAGAAGGGCTTCTTTTCCCTTATCCTTAGCCAGCTTTTTCACGGTGAACCTAAAAATCGTGGCGACCTGGTTGAGCTTATCCGTGACTCAGAACAAAACGATCTGATCGACCCCGATACCCGTGACATGCTGGAAGGTGTGATGGATATCGCCGAGCAGCGCGTCCGGGACATCATGATCCCGCGTTCACAAATGATCACGCTTAAACGCAATCAGCCGCTGGAAGAGTGCCTCGATGTCATCATCGAATCTGCCCACTCACGCTTCCCGGTGATCAGCGAAGATAAGGATCACATTGAAGGCATCCTGATGGCCAAAGACTTGCTGCCATTTATGCGCACAACGTCTGAGCCATTCAGCATCGATAAAGTGCTGAGAACCGCTGTGGTGGTTCCTGAAAGCAAACGTGTCGACCGCATGCTGAAAGAGTTTCGGTCCCAGCGTTACCACATGGCGATTGTTGTCGATGAGTTCGGCGGCGTTTCCGGTCTGGTGACCATAGAAGACATTCTTGAATTGATTGTCGGTGAAATCGACGATGAGTATGACGAAGCTGAGGATCTGGATATCCGACAGCTCAGCCGCCATACCTACACCGTCCGCGCGCTGGCACCTATCGAAGACTTCAATGAAGTGTTCCAGACGAATTACAGTGATGACGAAGTCGATACCATTGGTGGTTTGGTGATGCAGTCATTCGGCCATTTACCGGCCCGTGGCGAGAGCATTGAAATTGACGGTTACCTGTTCAAGGTTGCGATGGCTGACAGCCGCCGTATCATTCAGGTTCACGTAAAAATACCGGACGACGCGCCGCAACCGATACTGGAAGAATAATTACTCCATGGCAATTGCCTCTTTATACCAACGCCAGCGGGTTCGCGTCCTGCTGGCGCTTTTATTCGGTGCCTGTGGCACATTCGCCTTTTCCCCTTATGACTTCTGGCCTGCGGCGATTGTTTCGCTTTGCGGCCTGCTGGCATTAACGTCAGACCGCCGCCCTGCGCAGTCCGCATGGATCGGTTTCTTCTGGGGGATGGGTTTATTTGGTTCAGGCGTAAACTGGGTCTATGTCAGTATTGCGACGTTTGGCGGCATGCCGGAAGCCATCAACCTGTTTCTGGTGGTTCTGCTGGCGGCGTACCTCTCGCTTTACATCATGCTATTCGCAGGCGTATTCAGCAAACTATGGCCAAAAACAACGTGGTGGAAACTGGCTCTCGCCGCGCCTGCCTTATGGCAAATCACCGACTTCCTGCGTGGCTGGGTACTGACCGGTTTTCCGTGGCTGCAATTTGGTTACAGCCAGATCGACGGCCCGTTGAAAGGTCTGGCGCCCATCGCCGGGGTGAACGGCATTACGTTGTTGCTAACCTCCCTGAGCGGCCTGCTGGTGTATGCCCTTCTTCAGCGCCGCATCACACCGGCCGTGATTGCGCTGGCAATGCTGTTACTGCCGTGGCCGCTGCGCTATGTTCACTGGTATCAGGAACAGCCGGACAAAGCCGTGGATATAGCACTGGTTCAGGGCAACATTCCCCAGTCGATGAAATGGGATCCGAAAGCGCTGGAAAGTGCCTTGCAAACCTATCTGGATCTCAGCCGCCCCTACCTTGGCAAATCCAGGATGATCATTTGGCCGGAATCGGCGATTTCCGATATCGAATCCGATCAGCAAGCTTTCCTGAGTATGGTGGACAACATTTACCGTTCTCATGGCACGCAGCTGGTGACCGGTATTATTGATGCACGCCGTAACGAACAAGGCATGAAAGTCTACAACAGCGCGATAGTACTCGGCGGTGAACAGACTTATCGTTATCCCGATGACAACCGTTTTAATAAACATCATCTGGTACCGTTCGGTGAGTTTGTTCCGTTAGAAACGATTCTGCGCCCGCTTGCACCGTTCTTTGATTTACCGATGTCAGGCCTGACCAGTGGTGATTATGTGCAGAAACCGCTGATTGTCAGCGGCCTGAATCTCACAACGGCAATTTGTTACGAAGTGGTGTTTGGCGAACAGGTGCGCGATAACATGCAGCCTGATACCAACTTCCTGCTGACAATCTCCAACGATGCCTGGTTCGGCCATTCTATTGGTCCCTGGCAGCATTTCCAGATGGCGCGCATGCGTTCTCTGGAACTGGGACGTCCGCTGCTGCGCAGCACCAACAACGGCGTCACTGCCGTGGTGAATGCTCAGGGCGATGTGACCGCTGAAATCCCGCAGTTCACCCGTGAAGTACTGAATGTAAAAGTCACGCCGACAACCGGTATGACGCCTTATGCCCGCGTCGGCTGGTGGCCAGTCTGGTTTGCGACTCTGGTGATGGCCTCTGTCGCCCTGTGGCTTGGCCGGCGTAAAGCCTGAGTCCCTCCTATTTTCTGTACTGATAAGTCTTTAAAAACAATGCTGACTGAACAGGCGCGCTGAGCGCCTGTTCTTTTTTGTCGCATCCCCTTCCCTGTTGCCGAAAATCCCTCCCGTTAACCTGCTGCCGATTGTCCAAACGGCGGTATTAAGCGCTGACTTTTTGTTTGCCTTCGAGGTTAAATCAGGTCATCTGGCATGAGTCTTGCTTCATCTAATTGAAAGATATCTGATTAGTGACTTTTTTTGACGCTGTGCATCATTTTGATACAAAAAGGCTATTCCTCATGCACCCTCACAGTGCATAGCCGGTTAATTGCTTTGATTTGGTGCGCGTCGCGTCTCAAAAAAGAAACAATTTAGTTTCATAAATTTCACATTCAGCTATTTTCTAGCTTCATATGACGAGGCATTAGCACTTTCTGATCCCTGAGTTTGGATCCCTAATGACAGCAAGGAGTTGGACATGCAATTGCGCAAATTGGCGTTATCAGTACTGTTGGCAAGCGTTGCCGCAAGCAGCTTTGCCCACGCGGAAGAACTGACCGGCACTCTGAAGAAAATTAAAGACAATGGCGTTATCGTCGTGGGTCACCGCGAATCCTCAGTGCCATTCTCTTACTACAACAACGAACAGAAAGTCGTAGGTTATTCACAGGACTACTCCAACGCTATCGTTGACGCCGTCAAGAAGAAGCTGGACCTGCCGAACCTGCAAGTAAAAATGATGCCAATCACTTCTCAGAACCGTATCCCGCTGCTGCAAAACGGCACGTTCGATTTTGAGTGTGGTTCTACGACTAACAATCTGGAGCGCCAGCAGCAAGCCGCCTTCTCAGACACCATCTTCGTGATCGGCACCCGTCTGCTAGTCAAAAAAGGGTCAGACATTAAAGATTTTGCTGATCTGAAAGGTAAAACCGTGGTGGTGACTTCCGGGACGACCTCTGAAGTATTGCTCAATAAACTGAACGAAGAGAAGAAACTGGACCTGCGCATTATCAGCGCCAAAGACCACGGTGACTCCTTCCGTACGCTGGAAACCGGCCGTGCCGTTGCGTTCATGATGGATGATGCCCTGCTGGCTGGCGAACGTGCGAAAGCCAAAAAACCGGATAACTGGGATATCGTCGGCACACCGCAGTCGAAAGAAGCTTATGGCTGCATGATGCGTAAAGACGATGCGGAATTCAAAAAACTGGTTGATGACACCATTGTGAAGGCGCAGACCTCCGGTGAAGCCACCAAGTGGTTTGAAACCTGGTTCAAAAAACCTATTCCTCCGAAAAACCTGAACATGAACTTTGAATTGTCCGATGACATGAAAGCCCTGTTCAAAGCACCAAACGACAAAGCACTGTAATTAGTAGCAGACGGGTAGTACCGGGTATTAAAAATAAAGGCTGGCCAACCAGCTTGTGATGATGGTCCGAAAGGACAGGCAGACCGGATGCGGGGTGGTCGTTCCCCACCCCGCATTTTTTCCGTCACTCACCCACGTTTTTGGTTACGTCATCACTCAGAGGGGTAGTTTATTACCCGCGTCATGGAGTTTTTATGTCAATAGATTGGAACTGGGGCATCTTTTTGCAACAAGCCCCCTTCGGTAATACCACCTATCTGGGCTGGATTTGGAATGGATTTCAGGTCACGGTCGCGCTGTCGATTTGCGCCTGGATCATCGCTTTCTTCATCGGCTCTCTGTTCGGTATCCTGCGTACCGTTCCCAACCGTTTTCTCTCTGGCATCGGTACCTGTTACGTTGAACTCTTCCGTAATGTGCCGCTGATTGTGCAATTCTTCATTTGGTATCTGGTGGTGCCTGAGCTGCTGCCCGAAAATATCGGTATGTGGTTTAAATCAGAACTCGCGCCGGACGTGCAGTTCTTCACCTCCTCGATGATTTGTCTCGGCCTGTTTACTGCTGCCCGCGTGTGCGAGCAAGTTCGTGCCGCCATCCAGTCACTCCCGAGCGGCCAGCGTAACGCCGGTCTGGCGATGGGGCTGACGCTGCCTCAGACCTACCGTTATGTACTGCTGCCCAACGCCTATCGCGTCATCGTGCCGCCAATGACCTCAGAAATGGTCAACCTGGTGAAAAACTCCGCGATCGCCTCGACCATCGGTCTGGTCGATATGGCCGCGCAGGCCGGTAAATTGCTGGATTACTCTGCGCATGCGTATGAATCATTTACTGCCATTACCGTTGCCTACGTGCTTATCAATGCGGTGATTATGCTGCTGATGCACTTTGTAGAACGTAAAGTCCGCCTGCCGGGCAACATGGGAGGTAAATAATCATGCATGAATTTGACTGGAGTTCTATTGGCCCCGGCCTGCCCTATCTGTGGCAAGGCATGGTCATCACCCTGAAGATAACCTCACTGGCGATTGTTGTGGGTATTCTCTGGGGCACACTGCTCGCCGTGATGCGCCTGTCGACGTTTGCCCCGGTCAGATGGTTTGCAACGGGCTACGTGAACCTGTTCCGCGCCGTGCCATTGGTCATGGTGCTGTTGTGGTTCTACCTGATCGTGCCGGGCTTCCTGCAAAAAGTACTCGGCCTGTCGTCGAAAACCGATATCCGTCTGATTTCCGCGATGGTGGCGTTTGCCCTGTTTGAAGCCGCCTATTACTCAGAAATTATTCGTGCCGGGATCATAAGTATCGCACGCGGGCAATCTTCCGCCGCGCTGGCGCTGGGTATGACACAGTGGCAGTCAATGAAGCTGGTTATCCTACCGCAGGCTTTCCGCGCAATGGTGCCTTTGCTGCTCACTCAGGCGATCGTTCTGTTCCAGGATACCTCGCTGGTTTACGTGCTGGGCCTCGCAGACTTCTTCCGCAGCGCCTCTAACATCGGCGACCGCGACGGTACGCTGGTGGAGATGGTGCTGTTTGCAGGACTTATTTATTTTGTTATCAGCCTTTGTGCTTCCTTGCTGGTGCGTTATTTGAAGAAAAGGACCGTTTCATGATTTCACTGAAGAATGTTTCTAAATGGTACGGGCACTTTCAGGTGCTCACCGATTGCAGCACCGAAGTTAAAAAAGGTGAAGTTGTGGTGGTCTGCGGCCCTTCCGGGTCAGGTAAATCGACGCTGATCAAAACCGTCAACGGCCTTGAGCCGGTGCAGAAAGGTGAGATTCTGGTTAACGGTACGCCGGTTAACGATAAGAAAACCAATCTGGCGCAACTGCGCGCGAAAGTGGGCATGGTTTTCCAGCATTTCGAACTGTTCCCGCATCTGTCGATCATCGACAATCTGACGCTGGCGCAGGTGAAAGTACTGAAACGCGACAAAGCGGAAGCCAAAGATAAAGGGCTGAAACTGCTGGATCGCGTGGGATTATCTGCCCACGCCAACAAGTTCCCTGGCCAGCTCTCTGGCGGTCAGCAGCAACGTGTGGCTATCGCCCGTGCGTTGTGTATGGATCCGATTGCCATGCTGTTTGATGAACCAACGTCGGCGCTCGATCCTGAGATGATCAACGAAGTACTGGACGTGATGGTAGAGCTTGCGAACGAAGGCATGACGATGATGGTGGTCACCCACGAAATGGGCTTCGCCCGTAAAGTGGCAAACCGCGTAATTTTCATGGATGAAGGGAAGATTGTGGAAGACCGTAACAAAGACGACTTCTTCAATAACCCGCAATCCGATCGTGCCCGTGATTTCCTGGCGAAAATCCTGCACTGATAAGAGAAGAGTCTGCCTGCTCCCGGCTGTTGCAGGAGCAGGCAGTCTGCAGATTAAGGCTCGAACGCGTGACGTGAGAATTCAGTATGGCCGCATTTCGGGCATTTACTGAGGATTTCTGGCGTATACACCGCAAGACTAAATTGGCAGTTTTCACACACCAGATTGCCGAGCCCCACGACCTCCCCGCTGTGATAAACCCCGTGATGATTGACGTCCTTAAAGACTTCTTTCCATTCTAGCTGGGTTTTGTCCGTCATGTCCGCCAGCTCTTTCCACAGGCTCTCTTTGATAACCCGCATAAAAACGCTGTCCGTGCCGTCATCCTTCTCCGCTTGCTGATTCTCCGTATAATTGCGGGCAAACTCATGCAAATCACGCCGCACCGCAGAGGTGAGCTGTTCAATCTGAATTTCAGACAGTTGCCCTTCGTCCTGCAGGCGGACGCGCGCATCTTGCACCAGCGCACTGATATCCCGTTCCCCATTTTTCAATCGCTCTGTCAGCGACGTCACTAACTGACGGTAATTTTGAGTAATATTGCTCATTATTTCCTCTCCTTGAACTGACATGACCGTTCGCCCGGCAGATGTTTACTTGTCTTTATTTTAGTCGTAAATCCCTGATCCGTTGTGAAGATTATCCCGGGCTGCTTCGCAGTTTGCGAATAATGGGGCATAAGGAGGCAGAAATCCCCCTTAGCCCGTCGCTGGGTGTTGTTGCCGCCTCTGCTTATCAGCTATGCTATGCGGATCTTTTGATTAAAACTTTTTGAGCTACAGGCGTAGCTGTTTTCACTCACAGGACCACCGGCCGCCATGCAAGAGCAATACCGTCCAGAAGACATCGAGTCACACGTTCAGCTTCACTGGCAAGAGAAGCAAACCTTCAAAGTTACCGAACAGCCTGGCAAGGAGAAATATTACTGTCTCTCCATGTTGCCTTACCCGTCAGGCCGCCTCCATATGGGGCACGTGCGCAACTACACCATCGGTGATGTGATTTCCCGTTATCAGCGCATGCTCGGTAAAAACGTTCTGCAGCCAATCGGCTGGGATGCTTTCGGCCTGCCAGCTGAAGGTGCCGCGGTGAAAAACAATACCGCCCCTGCGCCGTGGACGTACGAAAACATCGAATATATGAAGAACCAGCTAAAACTGCTGGGCTTCGGCTATGACTGGGATCGCGAAATCGCGACCTGCAAGCCGGATTACTATCGCTGGGAACAGTGGTTCTTCACCAAGCTGTACGAAAAAGGCCTGGTTTATAAGAAGACATCCGCAGTGAACTGGTGCCCGCATGACCTGACCGTTCTTGCGAACGAACAGGTGATTGACGGCTGCTGCTGGCGTTGTGATACCAAGGTTGAGCGCAAAGAAATTCCGCAGTGGTTTATCAAAATCACCGCTTACGCCGACCAGCTGCTGAACGATCTGGACACGCTGGAAAGCTGGCCAGAGCAGGTCAAAACCATGCAGCGTAACTGGATCGGCCGCTCCGAAGGTGTCGAAATCACTTTTGACGTGGCTGACAGCGACGAGAAAGTCACGGTTTACACCACCCGTCCTGACACCTTCATGGGCGCGACCTACGTTGCGGTTGCCGCCGGGCACCCTCTGGCGCAACAAGGCGCAGTGAATAACCCTGCGCTGGCTGAATTCATCGACGAATGCCGCAATACCAAAGTTGCCGAAGCAGAAATGGCGACGATGGAGAAAAAAGGCATGGCCACTGGCTTGTATGCAATTCACCCGCTGTCCGGTGAAAAGCTGCCAGTTTGGGTCGCTAACTTCGTTCTGATGGAATACGGCACAGGTGCGGTCATGGCCGTTCCGGGCCATGACCAGCGCGACTGGGAATTCGCCACCAAATACAATCTGCAAATCAAACCGGTCATCCTGACCCTCGACGGCAGCCAGCCGGACGTCACGGCAGAAGCCATGACCGACAAAGGTACGCTGTTCAATTCAGGCGAGTTTGACGGTCTGAGCCATGAAGACGGCTTCAATGCTATTGCCGACAAACTGGTCGCGCAGGGCGTGGGCCAGCGCAAAGTCAATTATCGTCTGCGTGACTGGGGTGTTTCCCGTCAGCGTTACTGGGGCGCGCCAATCCCGATGATCACTCTGGAAGACGGTACCGTTATTCCGACGCCAGAAGATCAGCTGCCGGTGATTTTGCCGGAAGACGTGGTCATGGACGGAATCACCAGCCCGATCAAAGCCGATCCTGAGTGGGCAAAAACCATCGTTAACGGCATGCCAGGCCTGCGTGAAACCGACACGTTCGACACCTTCATGGAGTCTTCCTGGTACTACGCGCGTTACACCTGCCCGCAATACGATGAAGGCATGCTGGATCCGGCTGCGGCCAACTATTGGCTGCCGGTTGATCAGTATGTCGGTGGTATTGAACACGCCATCATGCACCTGATGTATTTCCGCTTCTTCCACAAACTGATGCGCGATGCCGGTCTGGTCGATTCTGACGAACCGGCTAAACGCTTGCTGTGTCAGGGTATGGTTCTGGCTGATGCCTTCTATTACACCGGCAACAGCGGCGAACGTGTCTGGGTTTCTCCGGTCGATGCGACCGTTGAGCGTGACGAAAAAGGCCGTATCACCAAAGCTACCGATCCAGAGGGTCGCGAGCTGGTGTATGCCGGTATGAGCAAGATGTCCAAGTCTAAAAACAACGGCATCGACCCTCAGGTGATGGTTGAGAAATACGGCGCGGATACCGTACGTCTGTTTATGATGTTTGCTTCTCCGGCCGAAATGACGCTGGAATGGCAGGAATCAGGCGTGGAAGGCGCAAACCGTTTCCTGAAACGTGTCTGGAAACTGGCCTATGAACATTCCGAAAAAGGCGCGACCGTTGCCCTCGACGTGGCAGCACTCAACGAAGCGCAAAAAGATCTGCGTCGCGACGTGCATAAAACCATCGCTAAAGTGACAGATGATATCGGTCGTCGTCAGACCTTCAACACCGCCATCGCGGCAGTGATGGAACTGATGAACAAGCTGGGCCGTGCGCCGCAGGAAAGCGAGCAAGATCGCGCTCTGCTGCAGGAAGCCCTGCTGGCGGTAGTTCGTATGCTTTATCCATTCACGCCGCACGTGTGCTTCAGCCTGTGGCAGGCACTGAAAGGCGAAGGTGATGTGGATACCGCGCCGTGGCCGCAGGCTGACGAACAGGCAATGGTCGAAGACTCAAAACTGGTCGTTGTGCAGGTGAACGGTAAAGTGCGTGCTAAAATCACCGTAGCCGCTGATGCTACAGAGCAACAAGTGCGCGAGCGTGCGGCAGAAGAACATTTGGTCGCTAAATATCTGGATGGGGTTACGGTTCGCAAAGTAATCTACGTCCCGGGCAAACTGCTTAACCTGGTAGTAGGTTGAGTCAAGGAGGAGCTGTGCGACATCGTATAGTGACACTGCTGCTGACAGCATCAGTCATGGTTACCGCGGGCTGTGGATTCCATTTACGTGGAAAAACCAATGTGCCTGACGAACTGCAAACTATCGTTCTGGACAGCGGGGATCCTTACGGTCCGTTAACGCGTGATATTCGTACTCAGTTGCGCCTGAGCAACGTGACCATTGTTGATGATCCAACCGGTGAGCGTAAGGATATTCCTTCGTTACGAATTGGTCCTGAAACAAGTGGTCAAAGCACTGCATCGGTATTCCAGGACGGTAAAACGGCTGAATATCAGATGCAAATGAGTGTCAGTGCGACGGTTCTGATGCCGGGTAAAGATATTTATCCGATCAATGCCATCGTGTTCCGTTCATTCTTTGACAACCCGTTGACGGCGCTGGCGAAGGATAACGAACAGGAGATCATTCGCGAAGAGATGCGCCAGCAGATTGCACAACAATTAATCCGTAAACTGTTGTCGGTTCATGCGTCTGAGTTGCGAAAAGCCGATGAGGTGGATGGCAAGGTAGAAGTGATTACTACCGGCTCCTCCACCAGCAAATCTTCTGATGCAATGACGCCGTCGTCGTCTGTTACCACACCGGTATCAACGGCACCGGCCAGCACTTCTGCACAATGATCCGAGTTTATCCGGAACAACTTGCCGCGCAGCTCCGTGAGGGGCTGCGCGCTTGTTATATATTATGTGGTAACGACCCTCTGCTTCTGCAGGAAAGTCAGGACAGTATCCGCAAAGCGGCACAGCTGGCTGATTTTCAGGAGCATTACACGTTTATTCTCGACGCCCATACTGAATGGGATTCGATTTTCAGCATCTGCCAGGCGCTGAGTTTGTTCGCCAGCCGTCAGACACTGATGCTGATCCTACCGGAAAATGGCCCGACGGCGCCGATGGCAGAACCTCTGCTCAAGCTGACCACGCTGTTGCACGATGACATTTTGCTGGTACTTCGCGGCACCAAACTTACCAAAGGCCAGGAAAACAGCGCCTGGTTTAAAGCGTTGAGTGATAAAAGCGTCTTTGTCAGCTGTCAGACACCTGAGCAGGCACAACTTCCCCGCTGGGTGACACGTCGCGCTAAAGAACTTTCCCTTGAACTTGATGAACCGGCGAATCAGCTGCTGTGCTATTGCTATGAAGGTAATTTGCTGGCCTTGGCGCAATCTCTTGAACGCCTGTCACTGCTTTATCCTGATGGCAAACTGACGCTGCCCCGTGTAGAAGATGCGGTAAATGATGCAGCGCATTTCACCCCTTATCACTGGCTGGACGCCCTGCTTGCGGGAAAAAGTAAACGTGCCTGGCATATTTTGCGTCAACTGCAACAGGAAGACAGCGAGCCGGTGATTTTGCTGCGCACTGTCCAACGCGAACTCCTTATGTTGCTGAATCTGAAACGTAAAATGGACAGTACACCGCTGCGCACTTTGTTCGATCAACAAAAAGTCTGGCAGAACAGACGTACGCTGGTAACCCAGGCCTTACAGCGTTTATCCCTTGCGGATCTTAATCAGGCGGTACGTTTGCTGACGCAAATGGAAATCACGCTCAAGCAGGATTACGGCCAGTCCGTATGGCCGGAGCTGGAAAGCCTCTCCATGCTATTGTGTGGCAAACCCTTACCTGTCAGCTTCGTCGGACAAGGTTCGTACTGACGCAGGATATTTCCATGCCGACAATGCCCTCTCGTTCCACCGGTGAAACTGCTTCGTTGCTGGCTTTTTTTGGCGGGACGTTTGACCCTATCCATTACGGCCATCTCAAACCGGTTACGCAACTGGCGCAGAACACCGGTCTGGATCACGTGATATTGCTTCCAAACAATGTTCCGCCGCACCGCCCGCAGCCCGGCGCCAGCCCGCAACAGCGCCTGCATATGGTGGAACTGGCGGTCGAAGGCAATGCGCTGTTTTCAGTCGATCCGCGTGAGCTTGCCGTTGATACGCCGTCGTACACCATTGAGACTCTTGCAACGTTACGTAAAGAACATGGCGAGAGTTGCCCGCTGGCGTTTATTATCGGTCAGGACTCGTTGCTGACGCTGCACAAATGGCATCGCTGGGGCTCTCTTCTGGATTTTTGCCATCTGATTGTTATGGCACGACCGGGTTATCACGAGCAGCTCGATACGCCTGAGTTACAGCGTTGGTATGAGGTGCATCGTGTCACCGATGCAAATAAACTCAAGCTTCAGCCTGCCGGATTCATTTATCAGGCCAATACGCCACTGCTGAATATTTCAGCGACAGAAATCCGTCAGCGCCGTAAGGCGGGTCTCGATTGTTCAGATCTTCTGCCCGTCGCCGTTGAGCGCTATATAGAATCACAGGGCTTGTACCGCGCGTAGCCAACGCGTGGTATACTGCGCCGCTAAATTTCGGCTCTCGATTACGTCGCGTGACTCGTCAATATAATTTATTGATAATTAAACGCTTTGAGGCGTTTTCCTGATTGCCGCTATGCCACTCCTTCATGAGACTGATCATCGTTCAGGTGTTAAACCGGCGGGCGTCTTATGGAGTCAACGTGTTTCAAACATCCCCAGGGGGAACCTTTGCAAGGTAAAGCGCTCCAAGATTTTGTTATCGATAAAGTCGATGACCTGAAAGCACAAGACATCATTGCCATTGATGTTGTGGGTAAATCCAGTATTACTGACTGCATGATTATTTGTACCGGCACGTCCAGCCGTCACGTCGTCTCTATCGCCGGTCACCTGGTGGAAGAAGTTAAAGCCGTCGGCATTGATGCGATGGGCGTTAAAGGCATTAACGAAGCCGACTGGGTTGTGGTTGATCTGGGTGAAGTGATTGTTCACGTCATGCAAGAAGAAAGCCGTCAACTGTACGAGCTCGAGAAACTCTGGGGCTAAGCCGTGAAACTGCAACTTGTCGCCGTCGGCACCAAAATGCCAGACTGGGTACAAACCGGTTTTAACGATTATCTGCACCGTTTTCCCAAAGATATGCCGTTTGAACTGACTGAAGTTCCGGCCGGGAAGCGCGGGAAAAATGCAGACATCAAACGCATTCTTGAAAAGGAAGGCGAACAGATGCTGGCTGCTGTCGGAAAGGGGAACCGCATTGTCACACTGGATATTCCAGGGACACCGTGGGAAACCCCGCAACTGGCGCAACAACTGGAACGCTGGAAACAGGACGGACGCAACGTCAGCCTGTTAATTGGCGGTCCGGAAGGGCTGGCACCGGCCTGTAAAGCCGCAGCGGAACAGAGCTGGTCGCTCTCTCCGTTGACGCTCCCTCACCCGCTGGTGCGGGTCCTGGTGGCGGAGAGTCTTTACCGCGCCTGGAGTATTACCACCAATCATCCATACCACCGCGAATAACGGGTGGTGAATTGAATGTCAGCAACATGAATTAAGTAGTGGGATGAAAATAGATCGTAACCCTTTTCGCGACTATACGGCTGAATCAGCCCTCTTCGTGCGCCGTGCACTGGTGGCGTTTATCGGCATTCTGCTACTTAGCGGTGTCCTGGCCTTCAATCTGTATAACCTGCAAATTGTTCGTTTCCAGGATTACCAGACACGTTCCAATGATAACCGCATTAAGCTGGTGCCCATCGCGCCAAGCCGCGGCATTATCTATGACCGCAACGGAACGCCACTGGCGCTAAACCGCACCATTTATCAGCTCGAGCTGGTCCCGGAAAAAGTGGATGATTTGCAAGCCACGCTGGAAGCCCTCAAGCCCATCGTCGATTTAACCCCTGACGATATCGATAATTTCAAGAAAGAACGCCAGCGCTCCAGACGCTTCACGTCTATTGCAGTGAAAACCGCATTGACGGAAGTGCAGGTCGCCCGTTTCTCCGTGAACCAGTTCCATTTCCCCGGCGTGGAAGTGAAAGGCTATCAGCGCCGCTATTACCCTTACGGTTCCGCGCTGACCCACGTCATCGGCTATGTGTCGAAAATTAACGATCGTGATGTGGAGCGTCTGGATAAAGACGGCATTTTGGCCAACTACGCTGCCACGCACGACATCGGCAAACTCGGTATCGAGCGGTATTACGAAGACACGCTTCACGGCAAAACCGGCTATGAAGAAGTGGAAGTGAATAACCGTGGCCGGGTGATCCGCCAGTTGCACGAAGAGCCGCCGCAGGCGGGTAAAGATATTTACCTGACTATCGACCTGCCTTTGCAGCAATATATTGAAGAACTCCTGACCACCAGCCGTGCGGCCGTAGTGGTGAGCGATCCGCGTGATGGTGCGATCCGCGCGCTGGTCTCAAACCCAAGCTATGACCCGAATCTGTTCGTCGAAGGGATCTCCAGCAAGGATTACAGCCGGCTGTTAAATGATGCTGATAAACCGCTAATTAACCGCACCACGCAGGGCGTGTATCCACCAGCCTCAACGGTAAAACCTTATATTTCCGTGTCTGCGCTGACGTCCGGCGTGATAACCAAAAACACCTCATTATTCGATCCCGGCTGGTGGCAGTTACCTGGCTCGGATAAGCGCTATCGTGACTGGAAACACTGGGGGCATGGCCGTCTGAACGTCACCAAAGCCCTTGAAGAATCCGCCGATACCTTCTTTTATCAGGTGGCGTACGATATGGGTATCGACCGCCTTTCTGAGTGGATGGGTAAATTCGGTTACGGTCATTACACCGGTATCGACCTTTCGGAAGAGCGCAGCGGTAACATGCCAAACCGTGACTGGAAGTTTAAGCGCTTTAAGAAACCCTGGTACCAGGGCGACACCATTCCGGTGGGTATCGGTCAGGGTTACTGGACTGCTACGCCGATACAGATCATGAAAGCAATGACCACGCTGATTAATGACGGTGACGTCAAAACGCCGCATCTGTTGCTGAGTACCAAAATTGATGGCAAGCAGGTGCCATATCGTCAGGAAGACACCACGCAGATTGGTGACATCCATTCCGGCTACTGGGAAATCGCCAAAGACGGGATGTATGGCGTCGCCAACCGCCCGAACGGCACTGCACGGAAATATTTTGCTGACGCGCCTTATAAGGCAGCGGCCAAATCCGGTACAGCACAAGTTTACGGTTTGAAAGCCAATGAAATCTATAATGCGCATAAGATTGCAGAGCATCTGCGTGACCATAAACTGATGACCTCTTTTGCCCCGTACGATAAGCCTACCGTGGCAGTCGCCGTGGTGCTGGAGAATGGTGGTGCAGGTCCGGCAGTGGGGACGATTTCGCGGCAGATACTCGACCATATTTTATTGGGCGATAACACGACACAATTACCGGCTGACGCGCCTGCGCCGCCGGGAACCGAAGGTGATTAACCAGCAATGACTGAGAATCAACAAAAAAGATCATTGTGGTCGAAAATGCACATCGACCTGACCATGTTGCTGATCATACTTGCGCTGCTGACCTACAGTGCGTTTGTGATGTGGAGCGCGAGTGGTCAGGATCTTGGCATGATGGAACGTAAAGTCGGCCAGATCCTGATGGGCCTGGTGATCATGCTGGTCATGGCGCAAATTCCACCGCGGGTTTACGAAAGCTGGGCGCCCTATCTGTATATCTTCTGCGTCTTTCTGCTGGTGCTGGTGGATGCGTTTGGCAGCATCAGTAAAGGCGCGCAGCGCTGGCTGGATTTAGGCATCATCAAATTCCAGCCCTCGGAACTGGCGAAAATCGCCGTCCCGCTCATGGTCGCGCGCTTTATTAACCGCGACGTGTGTCCGCCTTCACTTAAAAATACCGCCATCGCACTGGCGCTGATTTTCATCCCTACCCTGCTGGTAGCTGCCCAGCCCGATCTGGGGACGTCGATTCTGATCGCCGCGTCCGGCCTGTTCGTGCTGTTCCTCTCCGGTATGAGCTGGAAACTGATCGCTGTCGCCGCCATTCTGGTCGCCGCCTTTATCCCGATCCTGTGGTTCTTCCTGATGCATGATTATCAGCGCGATCGCGTGATGATGTTGCTGGATCCGGAGAGCGATCCGCTCGGCGCGGGCTACCATATTATTCAGTCGAAAATTGCCATCGGCTCAGGCGGTTTTTCCGGTAAAGGCTGGCTGCACGGCACTCAGTCACAGTTGGAATTTCTGCCCGAGCGCCATACTGACTTTATCTTTGCTGTACTTGCTGAAGAGCTGGGTCTGATAGGCGTGCTGGTGCTGCTCGGCCTGTATTTATGCCTCATTATGCGCGGCCTGATGATTGCCGCCCATGCTCAGACAACCTTCGGACGCGTCATGTCCGGTGGACTGATGCTGATTCTGTTTGTTTATGTCTTTGTTAACATCGGCATGGTCAGTGGTATTGTCCCGGTGGTTGGGGTACCTTTGCCTCTGGTCAGCTATGGCGGGTCAGCACTCATCGTGCTAATGGCAGGGTTTGGTATCGTCATGTCGATACATACTCATCGAAAAATGTTGTCGAAAAATTTATAGAGGTGAGCAATGCGTAAGGAGTGGCTTGGAGCTGTCATTATCGGTTTGCTGTTAAGTGGTTGCGCCACTGACGAAACTCAGCAACAACAACCGGCACCACAACAGGCTTACAACGGCCCGGTGGTGGAAATCGGCGGCGCTGATCCGCGTTACGAGCCTTATAATCAGGGTACGATGCAGGATTATACCGTTAACGGTAAAACCTATAAAATCGTCAAAGATCCGTCCAACTTCTCGCAGGTAGGACAGGCCGCCTGGTACGGGCAAGAAAACGGCGGCAACACCACCGCGATTGGCGAAGAATTTGATCCGACTGCCATGACCGCCGCCCACCCTACGCTGCCGATCCCAAGCTATGTACGCGTCACCAATATGGCCACTGGCCGTATGCTGGTGGTTCGCGTCAACGACCGTGGTCCTTATGTGCCGGGTAAAATCATCGACCTGTCGCAGGCCGCGGCAGATCGTCTGAACCTGACCAACAGCACTAAAGTGCGTATCGATTTCATTAATGTTGCGCAGGACGGCACCATGACCGGCCCCGGCACCATCGGCACTACCGTTGCCAAACAGTCTTATGCCCTGCCCGCGCGTCCAAGCTTAGGGGCAAGCGACATGGGAACGCCTACAATGCAGGCAGAGCCGGTAAGCACTTCCGATGTGCGTCCTATTGATAACAGCACGCTGAGTAATCCAAACGCTGCGCCGCTGACCAATGATGAAGCCGCAAGCGGCAATGCGCCTGCGACAACGATGTCCGGTAACAGCGGCAGCGGCGGTTTCCTCAGCGCACCAACGCCGTTACGTAATGGCGTTCTTGAAAGCAGTGAGCCGGTCTCCGCGCCGGTCATGGCTACCGCCGCCCCGGTTGCCGCTACCGCAGCCGTGGCGGCACCTGCGCACACTACGGCAATCTCAGGCTCCGGCTACATGGTTCAGGTCGGTGCCTTGAGTAATCCGCAGAATGCACAGTTGTGGCAGAAAAGCCTCAGCCAGCGTTTCTCGGTACCGGGCAAAGTGCAGGCGAACGGCAGCACTTACCGTGTACAACTCGGCCCCTTCAGCACACGTCAACAGGCCGAGCAGTTAAAACAACGACTGGCCAGCGAAGCGCAGCAGCAGTCGTTCGTGACAGCCAGCAATTAATTCTCAGAGCCAGGGCGTGAGCCCTGTTTCATAAGTAAAAATCAGTAAGCGCCGGTAATCGCAGATGTCTGATTCAGGACTCTTCTGCTATAGTGGCGCACGTTTATCACCTACTCCTACGGATGTTGTTGTCCCGATCATGAAACTTGTAAACACTTCACGTCTCGTCAAAAGCCTCGCATTTGGCACCGTTATCTCCCTCAGTGCAGCGTCCGCTTATGCCGACGATGTTAATTTAAAAACAATGATCCCTGGCGTTCCGCAAATTGATGCTGAAGCCTATGTCCTGATCGACTACAACTCCGGCAAAGTTCTGGCAGAAATGAATGCCGATGCCCGCCGTGACCCGGCAAGTCTGACCAAAATGATGACCAGTTACGTTATCGGCCAGTCCATCAAGGCAGGCAAAATCAGCCCGACGGACATTGTCACTGTCGGTCAGGATGCCTGGGCAACCGGTAATCCGGTGTTCAAAGGTTCTTCCCTGATGTTCCTGAAACCAGGCGATCGCGTGCCGGTGTCTGAACTCAACCGTGGCATTATTCTGCAATCGGGTAACGATGCCTGCGTCGCGATGGCTGACCATGTCGCCGGAAGTCAGGACGCGTTCGTTGCCATGATGAATAACTACGTCAACGCTCTTGGCCTGAAAAACACCCATTTCGGTACAGTTCATGGTCTGGATGCGGAAGGTCAGTACAGCTCAGCGCGTGATATGGCGTTGATCGGCCAGGCGCTGATCCGCGATGTGCCGGAAGAGTACGCGACCTACAAAGAGAAAGAGTTCACCTTCAACAATATCCGTCAGATGAACCGCAACGGTTTGCTGTGGGATCAAAGCCTGAACGTGGATGGCATAAAAACCGGCCATACGGAATCAGCAGGTTACAATCTGGTGGCTTCCGCGACGGAAGGCCAGATGCGCCTGATCTCCGCCGTGATGGGCGGTCATACTTACAAAGGCCGTGAAGTTGAAAGTAAAAAGCTGCTGACCTGGGGCTTCCGCTTCTTCGAAACCGTGTCTCCGCTGAAAGCAGGCAAAGAGTTTGCGTCTGAGCCAGTGTGGTTTGGTGATACCGATCGCGTCGCACTGGGCGTGGAAAAAGATGCGTATCTGACCATCCCACGCGGCCGTATGAAAGATTTGAAAGCCAGCTATGTGCTGAATACGCCAGAACTGCATGCACCATTGCAGAAAAATCAGGTGGTCGGTTCAATCAACTTCCAGCTGGATGGCAAAACGATTGATGAGCGTCCGCTGGTGGTGATGAACGAGGTGAAAGAAGGCGGTTTCTTCGGTCGCATCGTCGATTACATCAAACTGATGTTCCATCATTGGTTTGGTTAAGTTGCCCGCTTGAAATAGTTTGCAACAGTCCCCATATAATGGGTATAGATATTAGCTCCCGCTCCGGCGGGAGTTATACTTTCAGAGACAATACTTATTACGCGGTACAACACGCTGGAGTGCACATGAAAACCAAACTGAACGAACTGCTCGAATTCCCTTGCTCCTTTACCTACAAAGTAATGGGCCTGGCACAACCCGAGCTGGTGGACCAGGTTGTGGAAGTCGTGCAACGCCATGCGCCTGGCGACTACAATCCTCAGGTAAAACCGAGCAGTAAAGGGAATTTCCACTCCGTTTCTATTACGATCACCGCCACGCATATCGATCAGGTCGAAACCCTGTACGATGAGCTCGGCAATATCGAAATTGTCCGCATGGTGCTGTAAGCCCTTTCTGATTAATCCGCGCGGGAGCAAACCTGTCGCGCGGCTTCTTCCCTTCTACTGACGGTAACCGCCGTGCAATCACAAAATCCGCAAGAACGTATCGTACTACGCCAGCTTGGCCTTCAGCCTTATGAACCCGTTTCTCTGGCCATGCATCATTTCACTGAACACCGCACAGCCGACGCGCTCGATGAAATCTGGCTGGTTGAGCATCATCGCGTCTTTACGCAGGGTCAGGCAGGCAAAGCAGAACACGTGCTGATGCCGGGCGATATTCCGGTTATCCAGAGCGATCGCGGCGGTCAGGTGACGTATCACGGTCCCGGCCAGCAGGTGATGTATGTGATGGTGGATTTGAAGCGCAAAAAACTCGGCGTGCGTCAGTTAGTGACCGCAATCGAGCAAACCGTGGTCGACACACTGGCCCATTTTTCGATCGACGCCTATCCTCGCGCCGATGCGCCGGGGGTCTATGTCGATGGCAAGAAAATCTGCTCGCTTGGATTGCGCATCCGGAAAGGCTGCTCCTTACACGGCCTGGCGCTGAATATTGATATGGATCTGGAACCGTTCCACCGCATCAACCCCTGTGGTTATGCCGGTCTGGAAATGACGCAGGCCAGCCGTGAAAAGCCAGGGCTGAGGGTCGATACGGTGATGCCGGTACTGGTGAAATCCTTTAAACATCATCTTAATTATCAGCAGGTTGATTATCTTCCGTGGCAGATTGAGCAGTATAGCGCCACTGCCTCTGATTCATGATTTGCCTGAAAGAGACGTAACAACGAATCACAGGTTTTACAGATTAATTTGGTTTATTATCATATCGCTAAATCTCTGCCAGCATTTTATCGCTTAAGGATAAGCGCACTCCCCGGCCAGCCGCACGCCGGGACAGTCTTTTACACTGTCAGGAATGTTATATGGATGATAAAGATATCAGTGCCAGCCTGAACAAGCTCCGTAATCTGGATCTTAACCTGCTGACAGTCTTTGAAGCGGTGTATCTGCATAAAGGCATTGTCCATGCAGCCAAAGCGCTGAACCTGACGCCCTCGTCGGTCAGCCAGTCCATTCAGAAATTGCGTAACACCTTTCCCGATCCGTTGTTTATCCGCAATGGTCAGGGCATCAGCCCGACGGCGTACGCGACTAACCTGCACAAACATATCAGTCAGGGGCTCAACTCCATTCTGACCGGGCTGGACTTCACGCACGATAATGACAAATCCCGCGTGCTGACCGTCAGTTGTTTCCCCTATATTGCGTTAATCACTTTTCCGCTGATCCTCAAAGAACTGGAGAAAATTAACTGTAACTACACGCTTAAACATCTGCCGCTGCATGACCCGGAAGATACGCTGATCCAGCATCGTGCCGATTTAGTGATCGATATCAGCCCGTTATTTAATAAGTCACTGAAAGCCATCACTCTGATGTCGGACAGCGCCGTGTTTGTTTGCAGGAAAAACCATCCGACAGTCCACAAAACCCTCAGCGCCGAACAGGCCGTCGCACTGCCGCAAACCACGCTCATGACCAACGCCAGTGACCTGAAGCGAATGCAATTTGAACTCAGTGAATCCCTGCCCGACCGGCCAGTTGTGTTCACCAGTTACAACGCGATCAATATCCTGTCGATGGTTGCCAGCACTGACCTGCTGGGCATCCTGCCGGAAAAACTGGTGGATATGTTTGCCAATACGTTCGAAGTACAGAAGCTTACCTGCGAAATACCGACACTTTCTTACACCATGATGATGTATTACAACAAAGCGGCCAATAGCGATAAAACGCTGAGCATGATTATTGATGCCATTGGTGATGCGTTCGTTCAGCAAGAAAAATCCGCACGGGCACAAAAAAATTCACACCCTATTAACACCAAACGACCGCCCCCCGCCATCTGAGTAAAATCATTGTAAATTCAGCGAATTGCGTTCAAAAAAAGCCCTTGCCGGTGCAGAAATGATGTGACTCAGGTTAAAAAAATGCAGCATTTAGCACTTCAGGCCATGACGAAGGGCTGAACGAAGCGATGCTTCAATGATATAATTTCCGCATTATTTCTACTTTTTTTGATGAATCAGCCAGTTCATTGAATGTCCTGAAAAATCTCGCGTTACGAGAGAAAAACCTGGAAGCTGCAAGACTATGAGTAAACCGATTCAGATGGAACGCGGCGTTAAATACCGCGATGCAGATAAGATGGCGTTAATCCCGGTGAAAACCGTGGTCAGCGACCGGCAGGAAATGTTACGTAAGCCGGCATGGATGAAAATCAAATTGCCTGCAGACTCAACTAAAATTCAGGGCATCAAAGCGGCGCTGCGCAAGAACGGTTTGCACTCCGTGTGTGAGGAAGCCGCCTGCCCGAATCTTTCCGAATGCTTTAACCACGGCACCGCGACCTTCATGATCCTCGGCGCGATTTGTACCCGCCGTTGCCCGTTCTGCGACGTGGCACATGGCCGCCCGACCGCGCCTGATGTGAATGAGCCAGAAAAACTGGCACAAACCATTGCCGACATGGGCCTGCGTTACGTGGTGATCACCTCAGTTGACCGTGATGACTTGCGCGACGGTGGAGCTCAGCATTTTGCCGACTGTATCGCTGCCATCCGTGCCAAGAACCCGACGATTAAAATCGAAACGCTGGTGCCGGATTTCCGTGGCCGTATGGATCGTGCGCTGGATATCCTCAATGAGACACCACCGGACGTGTTCAACCACAACCTGGAAAACGTACCGCGCGTTTACCGTCAGGTTCGCCCTGGGGCAAACTACGAGTGGTCACTGACATTGCTGCAACGTTTCAAAGAAGCGCATCCGGAAGTACCTACCAAATCAGGCCTGATGGTCGGCTTAGGTGAGACTAACGAAGAGATCATCGAAGTGATGCGCGATCTGCGCCGCCACGGTGTGACCATGCTGACCCTCGGCCAGTATTTACAACCAAGCCGTCACCACTTGCCGGTACAGCGTTACGTCAGCCCGGAAGAGTTTGACCAGATGAAAGAAGCCGCGATGGAAATGGGCTTCACCCACGCAGCCTGCGGTCCGTTCGTGCGTTCTTCTTATCACGCCGATCTGCAAGCCAAAGGGATGGAAGTAAAATAATCTGCGGCGCTGAAATGAGTTCAGCGCTTAAATATTTTGTTACTTCTTAATTTCTGAATGCAAAAAAGGTTGTTCGCGAGAACAACCTTTTTTATTTTCTGCAGTAAGGCCAGAGAGCTTATTGCTGACTTCTCAGTCTTTATGCTCTACGCGTTTTTCTTCTGCAGCCGTTTTTTCAGCAGGTGCTGCCGGAGCCGGATCATCGTTCATGGCTTTCTTGAAGCCACGCAGCGCGGCGCCCAGGTCTCCGCCCAAAGAGCGCAGCTTGCTGGTACCGAACAACAGGACGATCAGCACGCCGACCACCAACAATTTAGTAATACTTAGACCTTCCATACATACCTTCTTTACACTGAGTGCCAGAAAACAGCGGTAACAACCTGTCATTATTAACGGCCATTCGCGACGCTAATACAACCCGAAAATGTAACAGAACGGATCCAAACCTGTGCGCATTATGACCAGCGGCGGCTATTATGAGCATGAACCGCCAGCCTATAAAGCAATTCCGTCCTTCGCTGCCCTAAATACGCCGCAAGTTTGATTTAAACCCGCGTTTCGTTGCACCGCTGTCGGTCAGATAAAGCGGCTGAGGAAGGCCTGCGTTCGAGGATGTTGCGGATTAACTAAAACTTCATCCGCCGCGCCCTGCTCGACCACATACCCGCGATCCATAAACACCACGCGGTCTGCGGCTTCTTTCGCAAATCCGATCTCATGAGTGACAACAATCATTGTCAGCCCCTGCTGCGCCAGATCCCGCATTGTCGCCAGCACTTCGCCGACCAGTTCCGGATCGAGCGCGGACGTTGGCTCATCAAACAGCATCAGCTTAGGTTTAACCGCCAGCGCACGGGCAATCGCCACTCGCTGTTGCTGTCCGCCGGAGAGATGGCGCGGATAGGCATCGGCTTTATCACTTAGCCCGACCTTTTCCAGCAGCTCGCGGGCATATTTTTCCGCATCCTGACGGGATTCTTTATGCACGCCGACCGGCGCTTCAATAATGTTTTGCAGCACCGTCATGTGCGGATACAGATTGAATTGCTGGAACACCATACCGATGTCCCGGCGCTGGCGCGCAATCGCCCGCTCGGACAATTTGTGCAGCCGGTCGCCGCGCAGTTCATAACCAATCTGCTCACCACCCACCATGATTGAACCGCGATCGATATCTTCCAGATGATTAATGCAGCGCAGAAACGTCGATTTACCCGAGCCCGAAGGCCCGAGGATCACCACCACTTCGCTCGGCTTTACATCCAGATCGATACCCTTAAGCACTTCGTTGTCGCCGTAACTTTTATGCACATTACGGGCAACCACCAGTGACGCCGTGTCGGATGACTGTACGTCGGATGGCGTATGACTCATAAGTCCTCCTTGCGGGCCATGCCCGGTGAATTCATGATCGGCACGGCTTTTTCTTGCGCAGCGTTTTGACGGCGTTTCACGCTGGGTAACGTACGGCGCGTACCACGGGAATAGTAACGCTCGACGGCAGACTGCCCGAGGTTCAGCAGCGAAGTGATAAACAGATACCAGATAACCGCGACCATCAGCATCGGCACCACTTCAAAGGTACGGTTGTAAATGGTTTGCACTGAATACAGCAGATCGCCCATTGCTATGACGCTGACCAGCGATGTCGCTTTGATCATACTGATCAGCTGGTTACCGGTTGGCGGGATAATGGAGCGCATCGCCTGCGGAATAATAATCCGGCGCAGCGCGCGCCCGCGGCTCATACCGAACGCCTGTGCGGTTTCGCCCTGACCGTTATCCACCGAGAGCAACCCGGCGCGAATGATTTCCGCCATGTACGCGGCTTCGTTCAGCGCCAGACCAGCGATCGCGGCGGTCAGCGGCGTGATCAGATCATTAGTGTTCCAGCTCATGTATTCCGGGCCAAAAGGAATGCCCAGTACGACGCGCGGGAATAACGTCGACATGTTGTACCAGAACAGCAACTGCACCAGCAGCGGCGTTCCGCGAAAGAACCAGATGTACAACCCCGCCAGCTGGCGCAGCAACAGGCTGTCAGACAAGCGGGCAATGGCCAGCATCAGACCAATGAACACACCAAGCAACATGGAAACCACGGTCAGGCCGAGCGTTACGCCCAGGCCCTTGATCACCGAACCTTCCATGAACCATTGCGCGACAACGTGCCACTCAAAGTTCTTGTTCTGCGATACGCCCCAGAGCACATCTGCGGCGATCAGCAGTACCACAATCCAGGCAACCCAGCGGCCAAAGCTGCGGGGTGCATGGGAGAACTCAACGTTACGGCGTGGATCCTGCGTATAGTCGTCCTTGACTGCCGGCTTTGAACTATACGTTTTGTCGGTCATTTAGGTTGCGCCTTTGCCAGGTTGATGCCCGGTGCCTGGATCATATTGCCTTCCAGACCCCATTTTTTCATGATGATGGCGTAGGTACCGTTATCAAACAGCTTCTGATAACCGGCCAGAATCGCATCGCGCACGGCAGAATCTTTCGGCACTACGGTGCCCTGGAAGATATCGCCGAAGCCGTTAGATTTTCCGGTGCCGGTCAGTTCCAGCTGGCCGTTGGCTTTTTCAACGAAGTAAGTCAGGGGTGCCTGAGAAGAGAAGAAGGCATCAGAGCGGTTTGAACGCACCGCCAGGATGGACGTCGGCTGATCGCTGAACGACTGCACGGTCACGGCCGGTTTGCCGTCTTTCACACACACTTCAGACTGCTTGCGGATCACCTGTTCAGCCGAACCACCCGCCATGACGGCGATACGCTTGCCGCAAGTATCGTCGAGCGCGTTAATCTTTTCGGGATTGCCTTTGCGCACGCCGAACACCACAAACTCCTTCACGAAATCGACGAAATCATTCTTCGCCTGGCGATCGGGATAATCACCAATCGGGCCGATACCCATCTGGTAACGCCCCGCGGCCATGCCGCTCAAAATGCCGGACAAACCGGTGACCGATGCGTGTTCAATTTTGACGCCCAGCACTTCTCCGAGCGCGTGGGACAAATCGGCACTGGCGCCATCAAGACCGTTGCTGCCGGTCACGATTTCATAGGGAGGGAAAGAGCCGTTGTTCACAGAGGTCATCACACCTGACTTCTGAATGTCCGCAGGTAATTTGGCGTGGATCGCCGGATCCATTGTCTGAGTCGGAATCGCAACACTTTCAGCAGCAAAGGTATTCAGGGAAGACACGGAAAGTAATGCAGCAGTCAGAACCGCGGCCTGACGTAATTGTTTTGCCATCATCTCTTAATCCTCTGTGTAAAAAATTAGTCTGTGAGTTTATGAATGTTGTGTATTTATAGTTAACGCCTTCCGTGGCGGACTTCTTTAGAGTAATGCTTTCTGTTTATAGGTCTTTCTTTACAACGAGTCCCTGGTGAGGCGCTCGCGTTACTGCTTTTAAGCGCTGAATGTCAGCCGTTGAGGACCGGCGGAAATCAGGCTTCGTTGTTGTTCAGTTGCGGCAACCCAAAACGGCGGTTAGCCAGCACCGGCAACACTTTACGGGCATGAGCCAGACGATCTTTGTCCAGCTCGGCAAACACTAAGGCAGGCGCTTCGGCGGCGCGGGCAATGGCCACGCCCAGCGGATCGACCACCATACTGTTACCGATATTGCGCTCGCCACATTCGCCCACCGCCACCATATAGGTGGTATTTTCCAGTGCGCGGGCGGTGACCAGCACTTCCCAATGCATTTCTTTTAGCGGGCCTTTCACCCAGGCGGCAGGCAGTACCAGCGCATCTGCGCCATCGAGTACCAGACGGCGCGCCAGTTCAGGGAAACGCACGTCATAACAGGTCATCAGGCCGACGTTAAAACCGGCAACGTTGACCAGCGGCGGCACGTCGTCGCCGGCGGTAACGTTTTTCGATTCCTGCGAGGAGAACGCATCATACAAATGCAGCTTGCGGTACTCGGAAATGATTTCACCATTACGAATAGAAATCAGGATGTTATACGCGCGACCGTCCGGTGCAGGCGTATGCACGCTCATCATGGTGGTCATCTGATTACCACGGCTGGCGGCCAGCAGCTGGCTGACGAACGGACCGTCCAGAGGCTGTGCGGCTTTCAGTACTAAATCCGGATCGGTGATATCACGCGCTAAAATACCTTCCGGCAGCACCAGTAAATCGGTTCCGGCTTCCAGCGATTTCGCCATCAGCGACAGGCAGGTTTCGACGTTGGCTTCCCATTCGCGGGAAACGGCAAACTGACCTAATGCAACTTTCATCATTACTTCTCCGGCCATTAACGGGTGGCAAACTGCGGGAACAAATCTGCCGGCGTCAGGCGCTGAGCAGTCAGCCCCTGTGCGTGTAATTCATGAGCAAAATCGTCGATCATTTTTTCGTTCGCCGCGAAACCGTTTGCATTCCAGTTCGCCGGTAAATCCACCACCGTGCGACGTAAATCATCCAGCAGCCAAGGCGTGGTATCGGCGTATTTCGCGCGCTTATCCATCCAGAGTTCATAGGAACGGTCGATGATGTCGCTTAACGCCTGCGGCAGCCACGGATGCGCTTCGGCCAGCGCCGGTTTGATGGCCAGCAAATGAATGCCGGGGATGTAACCGACGCGGTTGAAATAAGCCAGCTCGGCGGCACGAAAATCGGGCTGGAACTGACGGAAACCGGAATCCGGTTTGAAAAAGCCGTCAGGCATAAACGGCGTGAAAATCGCGTCCAGCCAGCCTTCCTGCAACAATTCCATCATCGGACGTTCACCCGGCACCGTTTCGATGCGTCCTTCGCGGCCAAAACCAGCCAGACGATCGACAATCGGGTGCGCTTCGGTCAGGCGTCCCACGTACCAGTTCGCATCTTCAATCCCCACGCCTTCCAGCGCCAGCAGCGTACGGGTCCAGGTGTTGCCTGAATCCTGCCAGCCGGTCAGGCCGATGCGTTTCCCTGCCAGCTGCGACAGCTCGGTCAGCGGGCTGTCTTCGCGGGTGATAATGCAACGCTGGCGAAAACCGCGCATCAGGAAATGCGGGATAGCCAGCAGATCGGATTCACCACGCGCCCGCCCCTGTGCATAACGGCTGAAAGAAACTTCGCCTGCATCGTACTTCTCGCTGGTCGCCAGGTTATCAACCAGCGTTCCCACACGATCAATCTCGAGGTTAAACCCTTCAGGTTTAAGATCGCCCAACGCCAGCGGCGTAAAATAATCCCAGTCACGTACTGCCAGCCTGATGGTAATCGTCACATCTATCCCCTTAAGTGTCAGCATCTGAAATGCAGAAAAATAACTGTGCGTTCATCAGCTGGTCACAAACCGCTCCACAAACGCACCAAATTCTTTTACGAAGGAGATCATGATTATTGCAACGTGATTATTTTATCGCCTCCGCTGGCTAAGTTTGATACTAATGGCATAAATTAATATGTACAATAGAATCTTTGTTACTGAACAAAAGGCAAAAAGATGGCTGAAAATTCCCCTGAAAAAACGCTGGATGCGCAATGGTTAGCAACACAATTGCAGGATCGTTCGATGCGCGGCATTGCAATTGAAACCGCTGCGCTGATCCGTTCGGGTGTGATCGAGATAGGTACGCACCTGCCCGCCGTTCGCGAACTGGCGCAGGCGTTAGGGGTGAGCCCGGCGACGGTATCCGCCGCCTGGGGGCAGTTGCGCCGCCAGAAAGTCATTGCCGGACGCGGCAGAAATGGCGTCTGGGTCTGCGGCGATATGCTCTCACCGCGCCCTGCCCGTTTTGAGAAAATCGGTAATTTCGGCGAGCATATCATCGCCGATCTGGCGCTCTCCTCGCCCGATCCGACCTTGTTACCGGAATTACATGAAGCCATGCAGCACGGCGTGAGTGCTGACAATCTCAATAGCTATCAGCGTGAAGCCATTGCACCCGCCTTACTCGATGCCGTCAAACCTGACTGGCCTTATGACGCACCGTCGTTTATGGCTGCCGACGGCGGCTTCGACGCCATGAATCTCACGCTGCAAACATTGCTGATGCAGGGTTCCGTAGTGGCGATTGAAGACCCGACGGCGACGCGTCTGCTCGATATGCTGGATAATCTCGGCGCACAGGTTGTGCCGGTGAAATGTGATGAATTCGGCCCGATCCCGGAGTCGCTCAACATGGCGCTGACTAAAAACCCTTCGGCATTTATCTACCAGCCGCGCACCCATTCTCACTGCGGTCATGCGCTGAATGACGCGCGTTTTGCGGCGTTGGCGAAAATCCTTGGCGAGAGCAATACGCTGATTATCGAAGACGACGGCATCGGGCAACTGTCGGCCTACCCGCCGGTCAGCATGGGCAGCGTCTTGCCGGATCGCACCGTGCATGTGCGGTCTTATTCCAAAGCCTACGGCCCTGATTTACGGCTGGCAGTGCTGTCCGGTTCTGAGGATTTGGTGAAGCAAATCAAATCATTCCGTAATTTCGGCGCTGGCTGGTCGAGCCGTATCTTGCAACAGGCGCTGGCGTGGCTGATTAACGATGTGAAAACGCAGGCCGGTATTACTCACGCCAAAACAGTGTACGCAGAGCGGCGCAAAGCGATGTCGGATGCCCTGCGCATTCGCGGCGTGAATATCCCGGAACGCGACGGGCTGGCGATATGGATCCCGGTACCTTCTGAGCAGTTTGCGCTGGTGACGCTGGCCGCACGCGGGATCGCCGTGTTGCCGGGTGAACGTTGCCGCATTGGACCGGGACAGTTTATCCGCATCAGCACCAGTCAGATCAAGGCCGATAAAGTCGATCTGATTGCCGATGCCATAGTGCTGGCGATGGGCTGACGTTTCACGCTAAAATCAGCGCCTGCTGTATGGAGATGACATTCCTCCCAAACCGCCTTTACCGGCTGATGATGTCTACGCAATCTCGTGAGAGGTTCGTAGCGTCGTGCCCGGGCCTTTCTGAATTCAACTTACTTAGAATGGATTATATGCTTAGCACCTTACTTGCAGTCTTTATCGGCGGCGGCATTGGCAGCGTTGTCCGGTGGTATGTCAGCCTTAAAATGAACGGGATGAGCCCGGTGCTACCGGTCGGCACGCTGACGGTTAACCTGGTCGGCGCATTTATCATCGGGCTGTGTATTGCCATTTTCAGCAAGATGACGCACCTGGATCCGGTTTGGAAAATGCTGCTCACTACCGGTTTCTGCGGCGGCCTGACCACCTTTTCGACTTTCTCGCTGGAAGTGGTTTACATGTTGCAGGATGGCCGTTTCGGTGCGGCGATGCTCAACATGGCGCTTAATCTGGCCGGCTCCCTTGCCATGACCTTACTGGCGTTCGCGCTGGTCAGCTGGTACACCGCACACTGATCCTCTCCGGCAGCGGGGCTTTTCTGCGCAAACGCCCCGTTGTTGTGTTCGAACTGTGACGCAGATTCACATCCCTTCTCAGTGTCTTAATGTTTCCTTCATGTTCCTTGCAGATAATGGTGAGCATTAAATCGGACTCATTAATTGCACACTCTGAGGTATGCCATGTTTTCTGCTCCAAAAACGTCATCTGAATATCTGGTTGTGGCCCTTTGTGTCCTGACCGTTGCCGCTTTTTTCCAGGCCTATTTCTCTTAATACCACCGGTTTACACTCCCCTTTGCAAAAAACGGCGCACCTCTCTGAAGTGCGCCGTTTTTGTTGCATTCCGCATACTCATATTTACCTGCCGTGCCTTATTGCCTATAATTGAGAATGATCGTTCACAACCAATGACGGCGATACGCCAGGACACCCATGCTTGCCCCCCAACAATGCAGTAAAGATGCCCGTATCAGCGCCCGGCGTGACCAGATTATCGCCGCCGCCCGACTGTGTTTTCGTAAGCACGGTTTTCACGGTGCCGGCATGGCTGAGATAGCCAAAACGTCGCAGCTCAGCGTGGGGCAGATTTATCGTTATTTCGCCAACAAAGACGCCATCATCGAAGAAATCGTGCGTCGTATGGTGATGAAAAAAATCCAGCTGATCACCGGTAACGCCCATAATTTACAACAGGTGGCTCACAATCTGGCGCACCGGCGCATCGGCAATCTCAGTTCACCGTTTAAGGAAGATTTCTGCACCGAACAAAAAGAGCAGGCCGAAATTGACCACGCGCTGATGCTGGAGGTGGCCGCCGAAGCTACCCGTAATCCTGCGGTCGAAAAGATCTGGCGCGATTCAGAAAAGCAGCTGTTTAACGAAGCTAAATCATTCCTGAGTAAAAGTTTCCCGCAGTTTTCGGATGCGGAAATGACGGCAAAAGTCGAAAGCCTCGCCGTCATCTGCGAAGGAACCGCCTTCCGCCGTCTGACCACCGTTCACGCCGATGCGGAGGTTCTGGAAGCGTTATACCATCGCTACTTTCAGGATCTCTTCAACTCGGATTTCACCCCCAGCAAACCGGAATAATCCTTCACCATGAGTGCTCACCTGCAAGATAAACGCCTCGGCTATGCCCTGGTTCTCGGCTCACTCGCCGCTCTCGGTCCGTTATGTACCGATTTGTATTTACCGGCGCTGCCAGAACTGGCCGGTGAACTGAATACTTCCACCGCCAGCGCGCAGCTAAGTCTCACCGCCGGTCTGCTTGGCCTGGGTTTCGGCCAGCTGATTTTTGGTCCGCTAAGCGATCGCTATGGCCGCATTCGTCCTTTGTTATGGTCGCTGGCTTTGCTGCTGGCTGCCTCAGTCTGGTGCGCTGTAGCACCGGATATCCATCAACTGATTGTAGCCCGTTTACTTCAGGGCATCGCCGGTGCCGGTGGCGCAGTACTTTCCCGCGCCGTCGCCAGAGATTTGTACAACGGTCATGAGCTGACACGCTTCTTTGCCTTGCTGATGCTGGTCAACGGGCTGGCGCCCATCATTGCACCGGTGCTGGGTGGCGCGATGCTGAGCTGGATGAACTGGCGGGGGATTTTCGGCGTGCTGGCGGTCATCTCCATCATGCTGTTTGCCTCCGCCGCGCTGAAGTTGCACGAGACGCTGCCGCCGGAGCGACGCTCGCAGGGCGGGATTTTCAGCATGCTCGGCTCAGTCTTTTCATTACTGAAACACCGTCCGTTTATGGGGCTGTGCCTGACGCAAGGCTTTGTGATGGCGGGAATGTTCGCCTATATCGGCGCATCGCCGTTTGTCTTGCAGCAGATTTATCACCTTAGCCCGCAGATGTTCAGCCTGTGCTTTGCAGTCAACGGCATCGGTCTGGTCATTTCCGCGCAGGTATCCACCCGCTTTAGCCGTCGCTATGGCGAAATGGCGCTGGTGAAAACTGGCCTGTGCATTGCTGCCGTGGCGTCTGTCGCGCTGGTGATCGCCGCCAGTCTTGGTGCGCCGCTGATTATGCTGCTGGTGCCGCTGTTCTTCTCGGTGATGGTGATCGGGATTGTCAGCCCGAATGCCGGATCGCTGGCGATGCAAAGTCAGGGGAAAAATGCAGGCAGCGCGTCGGCGCTGTTGGGCGTGTGTATGTTTGCGCTCGGCGCGATTGCCGTACCGGTGACCGGCTTTGGCAGTATGCCTGCGCTCTCAATGGCGCTGACCATGCTCGGCTGCTATGCGATAGCCATCCTGCTGTTCGTCACGCTGGTACGCAAACCGGCGTAAATGTCCCTGATCGACAGGCAAAAAAAAACCCGCTTCGGCGGGTTTTTTAAGAATTCGGCTAAAGTCAGATAGCGATAACGTTAGCAGCCGACGGGCCTTTGGCACCATTGGTGATTTCGAACTCTACGCGCTGGCCTTCAGCGAGGGTCTTGAAGCCCTGGCTGGAAATAGCAGAGAAATGAACGAAAACATCTTTGCTGCCATCTTCAGGGGTAATGAAACCAAAACCTTTAGATTCATTGAACCACTTAACGCTACCTTTAATCTTAGACATCAAACTTACCTTTACGTGAATGTTGGACACAAAATGTGTGTCATTCACAGTACAGCAACAGATCTTCATTTTGTCCAGAATTCTGATAGCAATAAGCGATAAAGCTCTCATTCCTGACTTTTCGTTGCCGCTTTCTTCTGCAAAATCAGCCCTTCACGCCCTGATATCGCGCACCATCAGAAAAATGAATCATCGTCATTATTGAAGTCATCAGAGTCAAAATTATCTGAACCGAAACCCAGATCTGAATTGTTATCACGCAACGACGCATCCTCCCAGGATGGCTGATTACTGTCGAAGCCCTGATTGTTGTTATCCAGAAAACTGCTGTCAGCCGGATTGAGATCCTGCACTGGCGGTTCTTCGATAATGTTAACAATTTCCTGCGGCTGGCTGTGATGGAACATGCCGGTCAGCATATCCGCCAGCACCACGCCACCGGCGACGCCCGCCGCCGTGCGCAGTGCGCTGCCCAGGAATCCCGGAGCCTGAGGCGCGGCCTGTGCGGGAGCCTGCTGTGGCTGCCCGGCGTATTGTGACGGTTGTGGCTGAGCGCCCCACCCTTGCGTGCCGGGGATTGGCTGACTGCCCTGCGACACAGAACGCTGCGGCTCAGGCGCAGAAGCTCCGCCGCCAAACAGCCCGGCCAGAAAACCGCTACTTTGCGGTTTGGCAGTTTGCTGTTGTAACTGATCGACTTGCTGCTGTAAGGCCTGCACCTGACCGTTCAGTTTGGTCAGTGCGGCTTCCTGAATAATCATCGCCTGCGCCATGTAATAAGGTGCCGACGGCTGCTGACGGATATGGGCCTGAATCACACGCTCAGCGTCCGCATCGCGGGGTGCTGTATTGGACTCAGCCTGTTGCAAGCGACTAAAAAGCCCGTCAATTAAACGCTGTTCTTCAGATTGCATAAATTCACCTTGTTGATGTCGTGCGCTTCGCTGGCGGTCGTCCTGGTGACCTATAGCGGGATTCTATGAATCACACTAATACAATTGAATTAAGGTATGAATTAACGGAGTGTCAACGAATGTGACGAATGTAAATGGCGGTCATAACGGGCGCGAGGCGGTAAGGAGCCCGTCTGCCGGAAAGCAGACGGGATGACGCTTAAGTTATTTCTTCGCTGACCAGCCGAGGATGAAATCCTGATCCGGCAGGTTGGTGTAGTTACGCACGATCTCGTGGTAAGTCTTCGCGGGATCCAGCGTTTTAAACTCTTTTGGATAAATAAACTTTGCCAGATATTCCATCCCTACGATGTTGTACGGGTGGTTATAGAACTGGTGATACACCGCATAGACGTTGCCGTTCATCACAGCCGGGATCTGCGCTACGCCGGTGCGGGTGGTCAGCACTTTCGCGGTTTGATCCAGGCTGGCCTGATCCGCGCCGTAACCAAATGGCAGAATGTGGGTCACAGAACCGCCTTTCGGACGCGCAGAACCGGTCATGATGTAAACGTCCGGCTTCATGCTGATCACCTGCTCCAGCGAAACGGTGCCTGAAGCCCCGGGCAACAGCTGGGAGCCGATGTTGTGGGCATCGACCGCCTGAATCAACCGGCCCCAGCCTGCATTACCGTGGGTGAAGCAGCAGGAATCATCGCGACCGGCAATCGGTTCGATGAACACGTTTGGTTTAATTTTGATCGCTGATACGGCTTTCTGAATGTTCTGGAAATGTTCGTTATAGAACTGCGTATAGGCGCGGGCGTTATCCTCCTGATTCATCACTTTGCCTAGCAGATCGATGCTTGGCGCAGTGTTTTTGGCCGGATCCAGTTCATAATCCAGGAACACCACCGGAATGTGCAGCGCGGCCAGTTTGTCCAGCACGCCCGCCTGTGCGAGAGAATCTTTAGCCCGAAGCTGGGCAACCATCAGGTCGGGTTTCTTGGCAATCACGGTTTCGAGATCAACCTGCCCTTTATCACTGAACCCCATATCAAGAATATTGGCAGATTCTGGCCATTTACTTTTCAGCATATCCCAGGTGCCGCTGTCGGTTTTCTTCAGCAGGTTATTCCACGCCACTACGTGCTCAAAAGGGTTGGCTTTGTCCAGCACTGCCAGCGCCAGTAAATCGCGGCCATCCTGCAAAATCACGCGCTGCGGCGCTTTCTCGATAGTGACTTTCTGTCCGGAAATGTCGGTAACCGTCAGCGGATAAGTGGTGGCAAAAACAGAAAAGGAAGCGGCCATCAGACCGGCAACAGACAGCACGCGAGCGGTGTTCTTGTACATGCAAAGCCCCGAAAATGAGAATGAATGAAAAATGATTTTGATAATTGTTATCAAACAAACAGAAATAATAAACAAGGAACGATTGATGAGGCAACGCTTTTACGGGGAATAATGCGGATAAAACATGTCGAAATATGAACGGGATACCAGGCCGGCATCCCGTTTGAGTTAAGTCAGATAATCAATAAAACGGCTGGTCTTACGATTCGCGACCGATGAACTTCAGCAGGAACTCACTGACCATCACGCGTTTAAAGGCGGACTGCGCTTTGTCTGCCGCTGCACTGTGGCCACCTTCAGTATTCTCGTAGAAATATACATCAGGAATACCCAGCGCCTGCATTTTAGCCGCCATTTTACGCGCATGATCTGGCCCGACGCGGTCATCGCTGGTCGCCGTAGAGAAGAGTACCGGCGGGTATTTCTTCGCCGGATCGATGTTGTGATACGGCGAGAATTCGCGGATAAATTCCCACTCTTGCGGGATCTGCGGATCGCCGTATTCAGCAATCCACGAGGCACCGGCGGAGATCTGCGTGTAACGCTGCATGTCCAGCAACGCGACTTCGCAGACGATCGCGCCGAACAGCTCCGGGTATCGCGTCAGCATATTGCCGACCAGCAGACCGCCGTTGCTGCCGCCCTGCGCCGCCAGATGGGCCGGTGAGGTGATGTTGCTGCCAATCAGCGCTTTGGCGACCGAGGCGAAATCTTCATACGCGCGCAGACGTTTTCCTTTCAGCGCCGCCTTATGCCATTCCGGCCCGTACTCGCCACCGCCACGGATATTGGCCACCACAAAGACGCCGCCGCGATCCAGCCATGCTACGCCGCTCACGCCGAGATAATAGGGATCGAGCGACACTTCAAATCCCCCGTAGCCGTAAAGCAGCGTCGGATTTTTGCCGTCGTACACCACATCTTTGCGGCAGACCACGAAATAAGGCACGCGGGTGCCGTCGTCGGACCGCGCAAAATGCTGGCTGACCTGATAACGGGATGCATCGAAATGCGACGGATCCTGTTTAAGCAATTGCGCCTCTTGTTCCGCGCCATTATCCAGACTGCCAAGCGACAAACTCGCCGGTTGCAGGAAGCCGCTGACGGTCATGAAATAGTCGTTCGAGTCGTCCGAGACGCCCCAGGCGTTGATTTTACTGAGTTCCGGCACATGTCCGAACGGCTCGCGCTGCCATTCGCCGTCTTTGGGGGTCAGCACTTCGAGGCGGTTCACCACGTCACGCGTGATGCTCAAAATGATGTGATCGCAGGTGCAGGAATAGCCGTTGAGCTGATCACGCGTGGCAGTCACTCCGCTCAGTGCGCTGTGATCGCCCGGCACAAAAAGCGGTACCAGCGTGCGGTCACCGGCCATAAAGGCGTCAAAATTCATGGTCAGCAGCGAACCGGACGGCCAGCTTTGGCCGTTGACCTGCCACTCGCTGGAAGGCTGGATCAGGATCCATTCGCGCCACGAACTGAATTTGGCATCATCAGGCAAATCGATTTTAATCAGTTCTTTTTCTGCGTTTAACAGGAACACTTCGCGGTGATAGAAATCGATCACCCGCACGATATAATCGTGCTCGAAGCCGGTGAAGCTGTCGTGATAGCCAACGGCCATCATGTCTTTTTTACCCGCGCTGTAGACCGTAGTGGCTTCGCTGAGCGGTGTACCGCGCGACCAGATTTTCACACTACGCGGATAACCTGATTCGGTCAGGGAGTCTTCGCCAAAATCAGTGGCGACGAACAGGTGGTCATGGTCAATCCAGCCGGTGCGGCTTTTCGCGACCGGCAGGAAGAAGCCGTCGGAGACGAACTCCAGCGTCTGCAAATCAAACTCGCGCACTTCAGAGGCATCGCCGCCGTCCGGGGACAGGAAAACCAGCGCCCGTTTGTATTCAGGTTTCAGCGGAAAGACTCCGTGATACACCCAGTCCTTTCCTTCAGCTTTGCCCAGCGCATCAATGTCCAGCACCGTTTCCCACTGTGGTTCAGATTTACGGTATTCGTCCAGCGTGGTGCGCCGCAGCAGGCCGCGCGGATTTTTCGCATCCTGCCAGAAGTTGTACCACTTTTCGCCAAACCGCCCGATGCCGGGGATCTGATCCGGCGAATTCAGCCCTTTAAGCACTTTCTCGCGAAGCGGGTCAAACTCTTTGCCCTGGGTAAAAGCGGCCAGCGTAATTGGATTTTGCTCATGCGCCCAGGCCAGCGCCTGTTCGTTACGGATCCCTTCCAGCCAGATAAAGTCATCGTGCTGTGGGTTGGTTGAGTCAGTTGTCATGCGATTCTGCTCCTTCAGTCATGCGTTATACGGGCCTTATTGCACCAGAATGCCCTGAATCAGGCTGGCTTTCACCACAGTCACCTGCGGAATGTTCAGCGCCTGCATAAACCCTTCGACCAGCAACAAGTTGCTGACGTCGGTCGCCCGATATTCACCGGCCAGTTCGCTGTCGCCTTTCCACACCTGATTTTTCGACACCCGCTGCAGATCTTCTAAGGTGTAAGTATTGTTTGAGCGATGAGTCTTGTTGGCAGAACGCAGCTGGTCTTTGACCGAGTAGCCGTGAACGCCGCCGATACCGATCACCCGACGGGTCTTAGCATCCTCTTTGATCTGCGGGCTGACGTGCGTCCGTGCGTAGAAATTCACATAACGCAGCACGGTATTACGCAGCGAACCAATCGGGTTCGGCGACGCCGCTTTGTCGAGTTCCTGATTTTTCAGCACGCTGATGATGAATTCTTTCAGCGTCACCGAGGCCAGACGCCCCTGGTAAATATCGGTCACCGTCTTGCCATTTTGCTCGCGAAAGGCGGTCATCTGCATCGATCCGCCACCAATGTCCCATACCAGCAAATCTTCATTTTTGACGTTGTTGTCATGCAGCGCGGCTTTCGCCGAAATAAACCCCAGCTCAGCTTCCTGCTCCTGCGTGATGATGCGCAGCTGGATCTGTGCCTGCTGGTTGAACTGGTCGATCACCTGCTGGCCGTTTGACGCTGAACGGAACACCGCGGTCGCCACGCCGGTAATTCGCTGAGGATGGAACGTGCGCGCCTTATCAACCATCTCCCTGAGCGCGGTCACGCCCTGCTGCTGCATGGCGGCACTTAACTGATTATTGCCAGATTTTCCTAAATCATCGTTAAAGCCCAGCGGGCGCTGATCTTCATACAGCACTTTCCCCAGCTGGTGGCGGCAAATATCCACCTGTGCGACCTGAATTTTGGTGGTGCCGGAACCCATATCGATACCCGCACGGGTTTCAATACAGTTGTTTGCCCACGCAGAGAACGTGCTTAACGCGAATACAATAACCAGAAGATTTTTACGTGTGTGATTCATCTCATCCTGCCCTGAAAAATATAACAAAAATCATAAAGCATTCAGGAATACCCGTTTTATCCTTGTGATTTCAAGCTTTTTTGCTTTCTGAACACACGGCGACTTTCTTAAAACGTACGATTTCCCTGGCCTAAAAAACCAAAAACCACTGCACTTTGTCCTAAAAAATCCATTCTGAGATCCCACGGAGATCTGGCTATTCCTTTTTGTGAGTCAGCTCATGCATTGAACTTATAGGAACGCCTATAAAGAAATCATTACCTTGTGATGACAAAAAATGACGTGGTTATGAGGTAAAAATGAGGCACGAAAATCAGGCAGTTTCAGAAAGGAGTGGAAGTATGGAATGGAAAATTATAGATATCCTGAATATCCCGCACACAGGACTCAAATACATCTGCATTCAGGCGTTTAAAAACCTGAAGCTGATATTGTCGGTGGATAACAACTTCTCGCTGAAAACCGGTGATACGCTGGAAATCACGCCGGAAGGTTACTCGCTCAACCGCCATGAAGCGCAGACGCTGAAGATCCACCGCATGATGCCGTATTGTCAGCAGCGCTGGCAGTCGCTTTCTATCCAATGAAGACCTTTGTTAACATGATGAACTCTGCAAAACCCGCGTCACACGCACCTTAAAAAGCCGGTTATCACACCGGCTTTTTGTTGCCTCTTTTTTGATCCGACAGCCCGTCATGCTCACCAAACTCCTGCGGCGGTACATCCTGCCAGCGGTCTTTGCGGGTGGCTTCATATTGCTGATTCTTCGGATAGTAAATACGGTTTTCCGCTTTGTTCGCCTCACCGATCGTCAGCAAATGCACTTCTTCATCGGTGTTGTTGATGAAGGTATGGCAGATACCGGTTCCCTGTGGAAAAGCCACCGAGTCGCCCGGTTTCAGCGGATGCAAATCCCCGTTGATCCACGCATCCGGATGCCCCTCAAGGACATACACAAATTCATCTTCAGCACTTTCCGCATGCGGATAACTGGTGCGACGCCCCGGCAGCAGCCGCTCATGATGGATACCAATGCGCGTCAGCCCGAGTGATTTTCCAAGCGGCACACCGATCGACATCAGTTCATCATCGCCGGGATAACTGCCGTCGTCCGGGCCTTCGAGCTCCGTCCAGTGACGGATAAAATCAGGTCGTTCCTTGCTCATAGCGCCTCAAAATATCAGTAAGTTTAATAATGCGTGGGTAATCCCGGCTGCGCAGAATAATTACTTTGCGCCAGCTCCTTCGGCAGACAGGCAAACCGAATGTTAACCTTTTCGCCGTCATTACTTTCGCCGAGCGTCTGGAATCTGCCGTTACAAAACTCGAAAATCTTTTTGTAAGTCTCCGCCCGGCGGTGACGTTCCAGAATGGAAAATACGGAAGAGGTATAACTCGCCTGCCCCTGGGCAAAAGATTCATCGAACTTTGCCGGGCGATAGGTTTGCTCGCCTACGGGTTCATCAATACTTGAGCATCCTGCCAGAAAACCGGCGTTCATAACCGCTGCAATCATCACTATTTTCATATTTTTCATCATTATTCATCCCGAAAAATGTATTCCAAATCAGTGTAGACCAGGAAAGGCTTAAGCCCTGCCTGCGCTGCCAATACTGTTTTTGCCATTTTGTTTTACCGCCGCTACGGCGTGTTCTGCCGCGGCCAGCCACTGGTGGTAATCTTCCCGCCCGCGCGAGGTTGCGATGCCCGCGCTCAGAGAGCACTGGAAACCGGCGTCCTGCGATAGCCGGATTTCTGAAGCTTTGAGCAATAACCGGTATCCGACTGCGTAAGCTTCCTCTTCGGAAATTCCCGGCAGGATCACCACGAACTCATCGTCACCCAGCAACGCAGGGAAATCGTGCTCGCCGGTTTCCTGACGCAAAATCGTCGCCACCGAACGCAGCACATAATCCCCGGCCTCACGACCAAACAGGTCATTGACCATTTTTAAATCATCGACGTCGAGCACCATCAGGCAGGAAAGATCGTGTCTGGAACGATCAAACTCCAGCATCAGCCGCCTGTCGAGCAACCGCCGGTTTGGCAGGCCGAGGAACGGATCCATCAGCGCAGTTTTCTCCAGCTCATGCTGTTTATCACGCAACTTTCTGGAGATCGAATAGTTGGCCGCGCTGAAGGCGATGATGTAAATCGTCGAAAGGGGTAACGTCAGCCACAGAGTGCGCACGGTAACGTCGTTATAAAACGTCATCCCCGAGAACGGCCAGCAGACAATAAATCCGATGCAGTAAAACGCCATCGCACGGCGTAACAGACGCCAGCCACCGGCGGAAAAACGATCCGCAATAAGGATGGACGTAATCACCGCAGACGGCAGAGGACAGACGCCCATCAGCGCGACCCATGCGCCACCGGCGACGGCGTCAAACGCCAGATTTCTGAACTCGGCCTGATTGGGCTTTTTAGACCGCCGTGCAATCAGCATCGCGACGTGTGGCCAGATAAACCCATTGAACACCAGCAGACTGATCGGCAGCCAGGATGCACCCCGCTCTTCAAGCACAGAGGCAATGGGCAGAAAGCAGAGGAAAGTGCCCAGCATGCGCATCAGATACATTCGTCGTAAAAAACGATCAGAACGTTCACGCACGTGACTTTCATCCGGGAAAAAATGTGGCATACCTGACAAAGCTCGCTGAATGTAATTCTTTTTATAGTAGTCGAGTTAGTGATGAGTCATCTAGTTAAAGCATCGGTTTTAATGGGGGGAATACGGGGTGTTTTTGACTTATTTAGAGAGAGTTATAGGTTTAGCGCAGAAATTTGGGATAGCGGTGCATTGGGAATAAAAAACGACCCCATCAGGAAGCTTTCCCGAAAGAGTCGTTTTACAGTGTCAGAAGCAGATTTCTTACGCCGTCAGCGTCGCCATATCAATCACGAAGCGGTATTTCACATCGCTTTTCAGCATACGTTCGTAAGCGTCGTTAATGTCCGGCATGCTGATCATTTCGATGTCAGAACCGATGTTATGTTCGGCGCAGAAATCGAGCATTTCCTGGGTTTCTGCAATGCCGCCGATGCATGAACCGGCTACGGAGCGGCGGCCAAGGATCATCGACAGCGTGCTGAGCATCGGGCTGATGTCACCGAGGAAACCAACAAACACCAGAGTGCCGTCGATGTTCAGGGTTGGCATGTACGGGTTGATGTCGTGAACGTAAGGCACGGTATCGATGATCAAATCGAACTCGCCTTTGGTCGCGGCCATCTGCGCGTCATCCGTGGAGACCACGATGTGGTGCGCGCCCAGACGGCGGGCATCTTCTGCTTTGCCGGCGGAACGGGTGAACAGCGTAACTTCCGCACCCAGCGCATTCGCCAGTTTCAGCGCCATGTGGCCCAGACCGCCGAGCCCGACCACACCGACTTTGCTTCCCTTGGTGATATTCCAGTGGCGCAGCGGCGACCAGGTGGTGATACCGGCGCACAGCAGCGGTGCGGCTGCTTTGAGGTCGATGCCTTCCGGCATTCTCAGCACGAAGCTTTCGCTCGCCACGATGGATTTGGAGTAGCCGCCGTAAGTCGGCATATGATCGTGGCGATCTACACTGTTATAGGTCTGGGTGTTGCCTTCTAAACAATACTGCTCGAGCCCTTTTTCACACGGGCTGCACGTGCGACAGGAATCGACCATACAACCGATCCCGGCGTAATCACCGACTTTGAATTTGGTGACGTTCTTACCGACTTTCGCCACGCGGCCCACCACTTCATGGCCGGGCACCAGCGGATAAGTGCTGAATCCCCAGTCGTTGCGGGCCTGATGTAAATCTGAATGGCAGACGCCGCAATACATTACGTCGATCACTACGTCGTCGGCGCGGGCTTCGCGTTGTTCAAATTCGAAGGGCGCTAATGGCACTTTCGCTGACTGGGCAGCGTATCCGAGCACTTTCAGGGTCATGATATTTTCCTGTACAGGTAGAAAGTAAGAAATCCCGTCCGGATAATCCGGACAGGATGTTGTCAAAAATGAAAACCTGTTCTTTATTTCTGATACTGCGCGTCGGTCACTTTTTCCATCCACTCTACCGGGCTGCCGTTGAGAGATTCAGCAATCGCGATATGCGTCATCGCGTTTTCCGGCGTCGCGCCGTGCCAGTGTTTCACCCCTTCCGGGATCCACACGATATCCCCCACGTTCATTTCGCGAACATCGCGGCCCTCTTCCTGTAACCAGCCGCGACCGTGGGTGACGATCAACGTCTGACCCAGCGGATGCGTGTGCCATGCGGTACGCGCGCCGGGTTCGAAGGTCACGGTGGCGCCGCCAACGCGGGCAGATTCCGTGCCGCTAAACGGCGCATCAATGCGCACTTTACCGGTGAAGTAACTTTCCGGGCCGCTCTGAGAAGGCGTGGAACCGCTTTTGGTGATTCTGATTGCGTCGTTCATTTTATTCTCCGCTTCGGCAAACGCTGCCGGGGCCATGCAGGACATCATCATTGATAGTGAAAGCGTAGTTGCTTTGAAGGCATTCATGTCACTTTCTCCTGCCACGTTATGCCCGAGCCATTACAGACTCATGATTGATTGAACTACGTTAGCGCCCTTCGCGTGTGCGGACTAGATGGCAAAATATGAAAGCACCTATGAGCAAAATTCATTAATCAACGTCATGAGTTGTGAATATTGTCAGAGAACTATTGCGTCGTCGGGGTATAAATAATCCTCAGAGTACCGCGATAACGCCCCGCCGTTTTCGACGATAACGTGAAAGACGGCGTAATTAATTCCATCGGTGCGGGAACGCACAACACGGAATTTCGCTGCCCCGGTAAAACGACGCGCCGTAATACGCCTTTATTGGTGCCGCTCCAGATGACCTCAGTGCCGTTCTGCACTATCTGCCGCGCCCTGGTCAGCGGATTAATCACCTCTATCGAATAATCCAGACGATCTTGTGCCAGATTTTTATTCCCGCCGATGAGATATAACGAAAACAATCCGGTGGCTCTGGAGGGCGCGGTGGAGCCTTCGTCCTGAAAGATCAGGCTTACGCGGTTGCTGTCCGAATTATTGCCATCATAAAGACACATATCCAGCGAACGGCTGCCGCTCACGGTGGTGGTGGCGCGGGCGCCGGGAAAGATTTTCAGTCCGAGATCCACATTCGCCGCCGCATTGCCAAACTCGGGCAGATAGATCTGCTGATTACCGTAATCCGTCACCTTGAATGTCATGCTGGCGATCCAGTCACCCAGCTTGGTTACGTTGGTACAGCCCACGTTCACATTCTGCGAATTCCCGGTACAGGTTACGGGCCATTGCATCAGCGACATTTTGAGCGTTCCGCTCCAGGTTCCGGCGGAAGGGAATTTACTCAGCTCCGACGAGGGGAGATACGCCGAGTAATCCGTACCGTCGCCCCTCGGCGTTACTTCGCCGCCAAAGGCATTCAGCGGCACCAGATTGGTGGCCACGACAATGTTATTAAGCGATCTTCGTTTGGTCATATAGACATTGAGCACCAGCGTCTGTTTGGTGGTGCTTTCGGTAAATAAAACCGGTACGGGATACGGCGCGGGGGACGCTTCCAGCCAGACCGGAAACGTCAGGCAGGCACCATACTGATTGCTGGTTCGTGACTGACAAACCAGCGTGTTTCGCCCCCACCTGGGCGCGTTGGTGGTGTCATAGCCACCGTTTTCGTTGGTCCAGATGGGCAACTGCGCCGGTACGGACATCCGGTCGAAGGACACGGCGACGCTGGTGTTGCGTCCTGACGGCGTGAGCGAGGCCGCCTGTGCTCCGCACATCAGGCACATCAGCGCCAGACCGGCAAGAAATCTACTTTTCATACAAAATCCCTATTGTTATTCCTGCGAAGAAAACTCTGCCCGGGCAAGAGGACCTTCATCCGTCCGGCGGGTAGCGATCAGCATTTTTGCCTGCTGCTGAACGTCCTGCGGCACCGACGCAAGTTCGACCGTTTTACAGTCGCTGTCGCCGACGTAACGCACAACGTCATGCGTGCTTTTCACCTTCAATTCGCAGCGGTACATCTGCATGCCACGCGCCATATATAAATTCTTCATGCGGTGATCGGTTTCCGCTGTGAATCCGCCCTGCCCTAATCCCGACCAGCTGGCGACATTCAGCGGCGTAGCGCCTTCCAGCGGCGTTTGCTGATTGATCATCAGCCTGCCGAGATAGGTATAGCGCGAGACGATATTCACCTTGCTGACCAGCATCCGGCCCGGCGCGATAAACAGTGTCCGGCGTCCGGCACCCTGCGTGATTTCACTGCGCATACCGGCGGTGGATTCAATGGAATCATTGATGCTGATATTACTTTGCGTATACGCCGGTACGCTGAACAAGGTACGTCCGGTACCGTGCAGGCTGGCGCTGCCCGCGCCGTCAACGGAGACATCCACGCGGGTATCCCGGCTGTCATCGGTACTCACGACGTTTAGCCCGACAGCGGCACCGGGCAGGCCGTTGCCCCATTTGCCCCAGTACAAACCGGATTTCGCCACCGCCATTGAGGAGTTATAGCTGCCGCTGCTGCTTAAACGCTGGCCGGACGCACCGGAAGAGGCGGAACTGAACGCCAGACTGCCGCTGCCGTACTCGCCGCTGGTTTTTCCGTAGACCGAAGCATTCAGCGTATTGTCCTGATTCCCGTTGAGATTCACGCCGATTTCCTGCTGATTCTGCGCATCGAAATACCAGTTTTGCGCGACGTTATAGCCAACCTGATCCTTACTGCTGCGGTCAGTCTGATAAGTCATGCCTACCGAGCTGTAGTTCGAGCGCGCATTAATCGTCGGCGTGCTGACCCGCGAGAGCGAAACGGAGAGAAACCCGCCATTATCGCGCTTCATGCCGGTGTTGCTGGTGCGCGTAAAAAAGTTGGCGCTGGTATTGATGTTGATGCCGCCGACGCTGAACCCGCGCCCAAATCCGGCCTGCCAGGTGGTCGTCTGCGTTTTGTTATAGCTGCTGCGGCGAGTCCACACCGGTACGATGTCGTTATCATCGAGCTGCGCCGGGATCACATTGCGACCTTCATTTTTGCTGGCGCTGTAACCGGCATTCACGTACCAGCTTTTCACCGGCACGCTGAACATCAGACTGCTGCTCTGATAGCAGCCGCTGAAACCGTATTGGCCGCCGTTATTGCTGTAGCAGTCCTGCGCATACAGCGCGCTGCGGTAAAAGCTGAGGGAAAAACCGTCGTTATAGGTGACTTGCTGAATATTGCCGCGCGAGCCTTCGCTGCCCTTCAGGTAACTGAAGCGGGTGGTAAGAATGCCGTCGAGCAGCGGGTTATCAAATCCGTGGCTCCAGTCGAGTGCGCTTTCGACAAAATGGTGGCGGTTGGTCGCGGCCACACCGCCGGTCAGCGCGGCTTCACGGCTGAGCGGCACTTTGATCCCCGCCTGCATCACGCGGCGGTCGGCACCGTTTCGTGATTCTGCGCCGTTGCCCTGTACCCCGCGGTCAGGAATGGCACCACCCTGCACAAACCATTCGATGTTCTGGCTGGTCGCATTGCCCGTGCGGCTGAAAGGCACCTGCTCGGTACGCGACAGCTGGTTATCTTCATACACGCGCAGCGTCACGTTGTAGCTGCCATTGGGGAATGCGGTGGTATCAAGGTTCTGTGTCCCCGCATTCAGGTAAAAAGTGCCGAGCAGTTGCTGATCGCGATAGGCATCAATGCGTGACGGGCGGGTGATAAACACTGTCACGGGTGTGCCCTGCGCCGCCTGCGAGTTGTTCATCCAGGCCAGCGTGGAACCGACGCGCGCGCCTTCGATGGTACTGAGCGGCAACTGGCTGAGGGTAATATTTCCGCCCGCGTTGCTGAAAATATCCCGCGAGTCCATACGCCCCGCCTGAACGTAATAGCGTTTGCCGACGTCACGGCGCAAGAAGACGTTGTTAAAACGCACATCCTGATGATTTTGCTGACGATATTTCTGCGCCAGATAATCCCAGTCAATACCGGCATAGCTGTTTTCCGTCAGCCCGAGCGCACCCGCGCCCTGAAGGGACAACGTCTGATCATCATTGTTGGTAACGAAGTTGATATTCTGCTGATGGATAAACGCCGCTTCCGTTTCTGCCGTCTGTTCGTAGTACGGTGAGCTGTTATCGGCGGCGAGCGGTACAAACTCGGGGCCAAGAAACAGCGCGACTTTGGCATTGTTTTCATCATAGATAAGCGCAACCGAATCCGTGTCCAGATAGTCGCAACCTGCCACGCCGCCGTTACTGCTGCACGCCAGATTTCCGTTCCGCGCCAGAGGCTGGCGGATCAGCGTGTTTAACACCGCCTGCTGCTGAGAATTTTTTTGGTAATGCGCCATTACCGCCTGCGCCACCTCTTGCGGTTTAAGGAAGGTGACGGTATCGAGGTTAACGGAGGCTTCAAAAAGTCCAAGCGATTGCCCGTAGACAGAAAGGTTGACCCACAGCGTCTGGCCGGTGACCAGCGATTCAAAACCTGGTGGAACCTGAGTGGCGGCACGGGCTGAAAGAAAGGGGATCAGGGTAATGAAAGAGGCTATTAAAACAACGCGAATATTGACCTTCATTACAGCGTCCTGCTGAAAAAGAATAACAAGGGGGCGAACTGCCCCCCGAAATAATCGATCAGTCAACTCCGGCAAATCAGCTCGACGTCGTTGCCTGTGTGATTAACAGGCTGACCACGCCGGAATAGGTGCCGGTCGCCAGAGGCGATACGGTTGCCGGGGAGATTTTCAGTGGCAGAACGGAAGAACCGTTCGCAGTACCCGCCGGAAACAGGGATGCATAAGTCAGGGAAGTTGCCGTGGTGGTGATCGGTTTCAGATCTGCACCCAGCGTGACTTTCAACGGAACGGCGGTACCGGTCACGGTTTCGTTTAGCTGGGCAGTGCTCACCAGTGCCACGTTGATATTGGCGGTAGAAGAATTCGACCAGATTTTAGTATCCAGTGAATAAGTAGATAAACCACGGCCAGGAATATATTGCATATTAATAGTGCCTGGCAGTGCAGTACCGTCAGCCTGAGTCATATCTACCGTCGAATCAACGTTTGCATTGACAGTAATATCTTTCTGCACAGCCTGTGCATTAAATGCAGCCGTTAACGCAGCAGCGATGAAAAGTGGTTTGATTAATTTTTGCATTTTTAGCTCCATGAAAATCCATGTAATGGCCCTATACGCCAGATAATTCTCGCTACAGGAAGGCGACTGAACATAGCCAACGCACCTGCGGCTTGAAGAATGACGCGCATCAATGACCGTCTCGTTGATAATGAACTGCTTTATAACAAACGGGTTGTTATTCCCTTAGAATAAGCTGATTATTTTCCGAGAATATACTCGTTCATATTTCTCGTTTTCTGATCAACATATTTAATTCGTATTTCCTGTGCTGCGCTTACTTCCGCTGGCGTCCATGCTTTAAACCGCAATGCCTCATCCGGATATACCGTGGCGTGTTCCTGTTTCCACTGACAGCTGCCGCTGCTATTTTTTTGCAAGCAGAGAGCGACTTCGCGGATCACCATGCGCACGGTGCCATCATTTTTAACTTCACCCGATGATAAGGGTATAAGAGATAATACAGCATGTTTCGGCGGAATATGAACCAGTACGCCCCAGACTAAATTGATACCTACCTGGTTGCTGATTTTATTTTCCTGAACTGTTTTATCTTTCAATTCTTCCGGCGCACCGACGGCCTCGAAGTAAACACGCCAGGCGGTCTCTTTCTCCGGAGGTTGTAGCGAAATAAGACGAATGATGCGTTGCGAACCTGATGCCAGCGCGAATTTATCCGGCGTAGCAATCAGAGAGCGTGAAACCGCATCTTCTATCAATGTTTCTTTTTCAAATTGTGTCGCAGGACGATCTATTCGCTTAATACTGACTTTAATAAACTGCGCTTCACCGCTTTGCGACAGGGTCTGTACCTGCGCTGCGCCCTGGCTATTTAGCGTCACTTCCATAGGATAGACACTCATATTTGCCAAAGCAGCAGGGATGGCTAAAAAAGTCATTGATATCAGAGATAAACGAAGTAGCCAGGCGAACTTCTTTTTACAAAATAACGCAAAAGAATTGCCGTGATGCAGGGTCTGATGACGTGACTCTTCCATGATAAATCCTTATAAAATCCATTAAAAAACGTGCCGGTAATTCCCCCTCCTGAGAGAACCCCTGTTAACCCGGACATCTGAACCCACGGGTATAACCTGGCGATAAGAAAATTCTCACACAGGATTTGTTATGTCACTGTCCATTTTTGTGGTTAATTTTTTCAAGAGAAACGGCAGAAAATCCATGTCGTAAAAAAAACTACCTAACTCAATGAAATAACTGATTAAAATATCCATGTAAAAAATAAGACTTTGACTTTTGAAAGTATTATAACTGGTGAAAATAAAATCAGAGTTTATGCAAAATAGTCACTTTAGTGCTAGGATTATCCTGAGAAGGGCAATAAAGACCCTTCCTTATTTTAACAAAAATCGCTAAACACCCAATGTTGCCATATAGCATAATGAACCGTTCCTCAACGGACTTTAAATTAACGCTAAAGAACAATTGCGATGTTTTTTTATTTGTATTATGGAACCAGGCAAAGTAAGCAGCAATATGAAGAGCAAACAACAACTCACAGAATTAATTTCTCACCGAGCAGAAGCAATTAAGTCCCATAAAGATATTGAGGCAGTCATGCAGAAGCACTATAAACTTCTGTTCAGACTTTACCTGACTAAACCTCTCTATTTTAAGGTTATTTTTAAAGCAAACCGTTTTATTATCGGTTCTGCCATCATGGCGTATTTTTTCACGACAGAAAAACCGACGCTTCGCCACGTCAAAGATTTTTGCAAGAAAACGGGTTTAATCAGCGACAATACGATCGATTCTTTTCTGCTCTTTATCCGGGTTGGCGGTCGTATGGACGTTAAAAAGGATCCGCAGGATAAGCGAAAGTTAAACTATCAGGTGACGTCAAAAGCGCTTGATGAAACCCGTGCGTTAATTAATACCATGATGATCCCCTACGGAATGCTTTATCCGGATTTCGATGTATCGGGATGTTTGAAAATGGAAAATTTCATGGCTGATTATTTCCATAAATATGCCGAAATCACCCTCAGTCAGGTGTATCTCTTCGATATGGTACCCGATTGTAAGGAGTTCATATTCAGGGATGCCGGGCACATGCTGCTAATGGACCTGTACATCGAGAGCATCAGGCAGCAGACGGCGGTGATCGAGTACAACTACCTGAAAGCCTCGCTCAAGTGTGGAGTGTCCCGTTCGCACATCAAACGATGCCTGAAAGCGGCAGAAGTTGGCGGATTACTGACGCTCGATACACCGAATAACACCATCATCCTGCACCTGACCTTCATGCAGATGGTACTGAACTATTTTGCCGTTTACATGGCAATGGTCGAGCATGGATTGCGCGGCCTGCCCGGTGTCCCCCCGCTTCCGGCGCACTGAACCACAAGATTTTGTGGTTCAGATCACACTTCAATTATGTTAACGTTAACACTTGTGATTAACATCATAATTCCACATCGTTCAGTCTGGGAAAAGCAATAAGTTAACGTTAACAATGTGGTCTGTCTCTTCGAAACATGCACGGATATGCCCATGAAAAACAGTCACCGAAGTCACTACACATTGCTGAGCGGATTGCTTTTTTGCTTTTTCTACACCTGGTCCTCCGCCTTTTCGCTAATCTCCCTATGGCTCAGTCAAAAGGTCGGGCTGAAAGGTACGGAAACAGGAATGTTTTTTTCCGCCATCGCCCTGACGGCGCTGTGCGCCCAGCCGCTTTACGGATTTATTCAGGACAAACTGGGGCTGCGCAAAAACCTGCTGTGGGCCATCGGTTGTCTGTTACTGGCCAGCGGTCCGTTTTTTATCTTCATCTTCGCCCCGCTGTTGCAGGTCAATATTCTGCTGGGTGCCGCTGCCGGGGGCTTGTACGTCGGCGCGACGTTTTTTGCCGGGATTGGCGCACTGGAGTCTTACACCGAGCGGGTCAGCCGCATTTTGGGGTTTGAGTTCGGCAAGGCCAGAATGTGGGGATCGCTCGGCTGGGCGGCGGCCACCTTCTTCGCCGGGATGCTGTTTAACATCAACCCGAACCTGAACTTCTGGATGGCGTCATCTTCTGCGGTGATTTTCCTGCTGCTGCTGTGGCGGTTGCGCGAAGTGAAAACCGATGCGCTGAACCAGCTCGAGTACGGCAAGCCCGCCAACCTCCAGTTGGCTGATGCCGTGGCTCTGTTTCGCCTGCCGCGTTTCTGGGCGCTGATCGTGTTTGTGACCGGCGTCAGCGTTTACAACGTTTACGACCAGCAGTTTCCGGTGTACTTCTCCTCGCTGTTCTCGGACGTCAAAAACGGCAACGAGATGTATGGTTTCCTCAACTCCTTCCAGGTGTTTTTAGAAGCCGGCGGAATGTTCCTCGCGCCGTTTGTCGTTAACAAAATTGGTGCTAAAAACGGATTATTGCTCAGCGGCCTGATCATGGCGCTGCGCGTGTTTGGCTCGGGGCTGGCGGCGGATGCCGTCACGATTTCCTGCATGAAGCTGCTGCACGCCGTCGAGCTGCCGATCCTGCTGATTGCCATGTTTAAGTACATCACCACCCGCTTTGACCCGCGCCTTTCGGCCACGCTGTATCTGGTCGGTTTTCAGTTCATCACGCAAGTCTGCGCCAGTGTGTTATCCCCGCTGGCCGGGCACGGCTACGACCTGATCGGCTTTGCCGACACTTACATGATCATGGGGATGCTGGTGCTGGTTCTGACCCTCATCTCCGGCTGCCTGCTCATCGGTGAAAAGAGCCGGACGCCTCCATCTGTGTTATTCAAAAAGAGTGAGATTTTATGAAACAGCGACTGGAACGCGCAGAACAGGCGTTGCGCAATGGAAAATCTACGCGCGGCGATACCTTCTACCCACACTTTCATCTCGCCCCACCGGCAGGCTGGATGAATGATCCTAACGGGCTGATTTATCATCAGGGGCTGTATCACACATTTTATCAGCACCATCCGTTCAGCGAGAACTGGGGGCCGATGCATTGGGGCCACGCCACCAGCCGGGACATGGTTAGCTGGCAGCATCAGCCGGTGGCGCTGGCGCCGGGCGATGGGTATGACCGCGACGGCTGTTTCTCAGGCAGCGCCGTGGACGACAACGGTGTACTCAGCCTGATTTACACCGGCCACGTCTGGCTGAGCGGCGAAGGCAATGACAGTGCCATCCGTGAAGTGCAATGTCTTGCCACCAGCGAGGACGGTATTCACTTCACCAAACAGGGTGTGGTACTCACGCCGCCGGACAACATCATGCATTTTCGTGACCCGAAAGTCTGGTACGAATTGGGTTACTGGTGGATGGTTATCGGCGCGCGGGATGAACATGATTGCGGGCAGGTGTTGCTGTACAAAGGCGACAGCCTGCTCGCCTGGACGCTCGATCGCATCCTCGCCAAAGCCGACGGTAACACGGGCTACATGTGGGAATGCCCGGATTTCTTCCCGCTGGGCGATGAACACATTTTGATGTATTCGCCGCAGGGCATCAAAGCGCAAGGCTATGATTACCGCAACCTGTTCCAGAGCGGCTGCGTGCGCGGCAGATGGCAGCCGGGTCAGGATTTTGAGGTACTGGAAGGTTTCACCGAACTCGACAACGGCCATGATTTTTACGCGCCGCAGTCGTTTACCGCTGCCGACGGACGTCGGGTGGTTATCGCGTGGATGGACATGTGGGAATCGGTGATGCCTTCGAAGGCGGAAGGCTGGGCGGGCTGCATGACGCTGCCGCGTGAACTCAAGCTGCGCGAGGGCAAGGTTTGCATGATGCCGGTGGACGAGGTGCGAACACTGCGCCGTGATCATCACCCTCTCCTGCCGCAGGTCATCAAAAGCAGCGTTGTGCGGATAACGGATAACGCGCAGGCAATCGAAATCATCGCACAGTGGGATCTCAGCGCTTCTGATGCGGAGAGCTTCGGTATAAAACTGGGCGACGGCGTCTCCGTCTTCGTGGACGCACAGGCGCAAAGGCTGTGTCTGCGCCGTGATTTCCCGCAGTACGGGATCCACGATCACCGCAGCGTGGCGTTGCCAGCGGGTGACACACTGGAAGTACGGATCTTTATCGACCGCTCATCAGTGGAAGTGTTTGTTAATCAGGGCGATGCAACGCTCAGCAGCCGGATTTACCCGCAGCCCGATCGGCGTGCCCTCTCTTTCTTCGCTGAAAAAGGTGAGGCGGCGTTAGTGCAGAGTGAATACTGGACGTTAAGCGCAGGATAATTCGCGAAGACGTTATAAAGACGCCCGCTCAAGCACGGGCGAGGCGATTTTTATCAGGCCGTGATTGGGGCGCTGTTCGATAAGATGCAGCACCGCTTCACGGCCGATTTCACGGTGCGGCAGCTGCACCGTGGTCAGCGGCGGCAGAAACAGATCGCCGATGCCGACCATATTGTCATACCCGAGCACGGCGACCTGCTGCGGTATCGCAATCCCTTTCGCCAGCAATACCTGATACGCCAAAAATGCGATGCGGTCATTGCCGCAGACCAGCACGTCAAAATCTGGTTTGCCGTCGATGATGAACTTTTCGAGCATCCCGACAACGTCACGGTAATGCTCATCCCCCACTTCCATATGAAGCTGACGAAGGTGTTCTTCCGCCAGTCCAGCTTCGCGCCACGCCTGCTCAGCACCCGCGCGACGGCGGATGCCCGCGGGAATGGACTGCGGTAAATAAACGCACAGCGGACGCCGGTACCCTTTACGGATCAGCATATTCATCGCCTGATACTGACCGTCAAAATCATCAGGAATATAGCCCGGCAGCGCGAGCTCACGGCTGAGACAGTTCGCCAGCACCAGATTTTTATCCAACAGCCGCGCCGGGATCTCGACTTCGCGCAGCCCCATGGTGGTAAAAATGATGCCATCCGGGCGTTGCGAGAGCAGCTGACTGACAGCGCGCTCGCTGTCTTCCTTTGACGTAATGCTGACCAGAAAACTGCTCCAGCCAAATTCGCGGGCGGTGAGTTCTATCGAGAGAAGGAGTTCAACCGAGAACGGTGTTGTGGCGGTATCGAGCGCAAGTACGCCTAGCGTGGATACTTTGCTGCTTTTACCGCGCATTTTCCGTGCGGAGAAATCGGGCACATAATTCAGTGCATCAATGGCCTGCTGCACGCGCGCCAGGGTTTCCGGCTTCAGCCTTTGCGGCTCATTAATGGCGCGGGACACGGTCATCAACGAGACCGATGCCAATTGTGCTACTTCTTTCAGCGAAGCCATACCTCTCCCTATCAGCGAATTTTACAGCCCTGATCCTACACAAAAAAACGACCGTAGCGTAAGCCTATATCCTTGCAGATGAGAGGCCGAAGGGGGTTTGCTCTGAAAGGCTGCACAAGAAACTCAGCTTTCACAGATAACGCCGGTCGATCTCATCAGCAACGTTGTTTTGGGCAGAATTATCGGTGGCGTCATTTATAACGATGTTATCCCGCAGTACCAATGTATTGTCGTGCTGATGCTCGGCGTCATGCTAACCTCTCTTTTGTACACAATCAGTAAGACAAAGAATGGTTGAATAAGAAGATCAGGGCACTGGATGTCAAAGAAATCAGCGACATTTTCCTCGCCGAATTGTGACCGGAGCCGATGACGTTGGTCATGACGGACGGGAAAGTATGTCGGTAGGGTTGTCTAAGGATAATAAAAGACACCTTCACAGGTGTCTTTTATTTAAGAGTTATTTAGTGCATTGGATAATTATATAGCTAGATGAACAGGGATGATCACCCCCGCTACTTCGTCACTTTTTGATCTGTTATCAATAAGCATCATCTGGTCACGTAATAATATGTTGTTTTTCAACATATCCTGAATAACATCGGTAATAACTTTTCTCAAGGTACCGCTCGTTGCTTTAAACCCAAGCATTCGCGAAACTGAGACAATTAACTCATCCTCAGATGCACCAAAATTACTTTTGATCACCTGAAAAATCCCCACTGCAATTTCCTGAGGTGCAATCATTTCTGGTTTACGGATCCCTGCAGAATGGACATCTTGTCTGTTACGAATCGTCACGGAAGAAGCAGAATATAAAAGAAACGCATTATTTCTGACAATATGACCTTTGGAGCAAGCTACTTTAAGAGCCTGTTCAACAGCAGCTTCAATACGAACACCCGAGCGTTGTAATCCCCATGCGGTTCTTAACCGGGTAACGACTTCACTGAAATGGACAGGCGATTCAATAATAACAATTTGCTCCGCTAAATCGGCCAGAATCCCTGTGGGAGTTTCATGCAGTTCATAAGCTAAGTTAGCCTTAGGCTCTGCTTCAATGTAATTATTTGATACAAAGATAGAAGATTCAACATCTCCAAGCCCAATCTCGGTGACAGGTCCGCGGTCAACAGTCACAATCTCAACCGGAACTGCACGACTGATTTGCGCGCCTCGCTCAAGTCTGGCTGCGAGTTCAGTCTTAGCAGTTTCAATTGCGACCAACGTACGAGCCAGTTGCTCTTCAGGTCTCTGGAACCAGTCAGTACTCCAGATCCGATGGATGATCCATCCATGATCTTCAAGAACAGCCTGGCGCAGACGATCTCGCTCGCGTGCCGACCGCGATGAGTGATAAGACATCCCGTCGCATTCGATTCCGATCAAGTACCGCCCTGGCATTTCAGGATCGGCAATACCGAGATCAATATAGAAACCAGCAATACCTACCTGAGGATGAACCTGATACCCGGCTAACTGAAGTGCATCAGCTACCTGCTCTTCGAAAATACTGTCCATTTCCCGATGACTGGCATGTGCAACCGATAGTCTCCCTGTTCTTGCATAGTGTAGGAACAATTTGAATGCGAAAACGCCCTTTCCTTTCGCCCTCTCAAGATCAATATCTTCATCAGTTATTGAAGCATAAACTTCACACCGGCGTTTTGCCCTGCTGATTAATACATTAAGCCTGCGCTCCCCGCCTTCAGCACCAAGTGGACCAAAGCGCATTGCCATGTAACCATGCTCATTTTTGGCATAACCTACTGAGATCATGATGACATCGCGTTCATCACCCTGAACGTTTTCCAAGTTTTTAATGAAGAAAGGTTCGCTTGGATGAGAGTAGAAGAAACTCTCCAAATCAGGATTCAAGCGGCGTAATACTTCAAGTTCATCCTGAATCGCAGTGCGCTGGGAAACTGAAAACGTGGCAACACCTAATGACAGTTCAGGATTATTTTTGGCATGTTTCAAGACTGCCTCGGCAACCTGTTTTGCCTCAACAACATTAGTTCCCTTTCCTCCAGCCCCGAAAACGCCCCCGGTCACGGGATAAAACTGTAATCCCATTCCCGCTTCCTGAGTGTAAGGACTTGGAACGATGAAGAGTTTGTTCTCATAAAATTGACTATTTGAGACGGCAATCAAGGATTGATGACGGCTGCGATAATGCCAGCGCAACATACGTTGCGGTAAACCACGTGCAACAAATAATCCAAGAATGCTTTCAATATCCGATACCTGAGTGGATTCATCATCATCGTCATTGCTCGATTCCGTCATTTTGCTGAAGAATTTCGTTGGTGGCAGTTGCCGTTCATCACCCACTACAACCACTTGTCTGCAACGTGCAATCGCACCAATTGCATCAACTGGCTGTATCTGGCTGGCTTCATCCATCACTAACAAGTCAAAATTCTGTCTGCCAGGAACGAGGAACTGTGCCACGGAAAGAGGACTCATCATCATGACAGGCTTCAACGCCTGAATTGCAGAACCCGCTTTCTGCATTAGTTGCCTTATCGGCATATGGCCTCGCTTACGCGCCATTTCACCTCTCAAAATGCCGACAGGGCCTGCACCACCTTCTTTAGAAGGTATGCGGCGATGATGCGCACGCACAACTTCAAAGCTTGCCGCCTTAATTCTCTGAAGATCAAACTTGGCAAAATCTGACGCCAGCCTTGAATGCAGTTCACCATCAAAACGAGCCAGTTCAGGTTGTTGTTGAACCATATTAGCCAGAACCGATTCGTAATATGCCCTTTCCATTGTCAGCCTGGCATGAGTTAAAGAAATCCGACCATCTGCCAGCCTATCAACCAGTTCATTAAGACCAGAACTACGCGCCTTAGTCGCACGATGTTGGTATGCAACCCATTTAGATAATTGCTCAGAATGAAGCAACCACGAGCCGAGGACATCACTAACACTTTGCATTGCTAATTTTTCAGAAGACGTAGCTTTAAATAGCATGGCGGGTGATGCTTTCAGCTCATCAGCTATTATTCGAATTGCTGCCAGCAGAGTATTTTTATGATCAGAAAGACCGTTGACAGATTCAATGATCTCGTGTCTTTCACTGTAAACTTTAGCGGCGACAAAACGATATTGTGAATATTTTTGCATCCATTCAGTTGCGCTTTCCAATTGCAACCAGTCAGATTCTGTTCCTTGCCAGGCATCACCAAATGCTTGCTGAGCTAAGGGGGCATAAGCGGATATTTTCTTTCCTAACTCCTGTAATTCCTTCAGGCGAAGTACTAACTGAAGACGCGCGCCAATGTTCTGTGGAGGATTTTGTAAAACCTGGCGGGAAAGTTCATCAATCTCACCCAGGTGTCTGGCCCGCATTTCGATAGTGCTGAGATGGACGCGTGTAATAGACAGTTCATTACAGAAGTTATCACTCGCGCGTTGTGAATAGGCATTCCAGAGATTCATCAACTCTGGTTCTGCTTGTTGCATTAAATTGAAAACGCTCTGAGCACGTGACTGAACGATACTACGGTCAGCCAACTGACTGACTAAGACGCGTGGTTCAGAGCCGAATCCTTTAAGTGTTCTCATCCAGTCGACAAGCGCTCTCAATGGCTCACTGTTACTACGTTCGCTCCTCCAGTCGCTACCAAATGCAGACTGACCCAACGTATCTCCCTCACGTATTTTGGCTACCGCTGCTTGGCCTTTAATAAGTTCATCGAGTAATCTTACAATATCTGGAACGGGGAGATTAGCATCCTGTAAGATTGATCGGCTCAGTGCACGTGCGCTGCGCCATTTGCTACTGAGAAAACGAAAGGCTCCGGTTTCAGTAGCCAACACTTGTCTGGCAGATTTAACCTCCGTGTCCCATGCAATATCCAGTAAACCAGAACCCACATTCTTTCTGACGGTTTCCAGATTCTCGATCGCATCAACAATGTCAGAAGCTTGTTCAACCCCGTAGTCCCATACAGTAGCAATGAAAGCATCCGAGCTGGCTTCAGGCGCGTCAGCAACACGTTGTGCTAGCGAGGCCAGACGAGAAATATCCGTAAATGTGCCATAAATTCCCTGAGCCCCCAGCTCTTGTCGAAGGCGTTCAGCCTCAGCGAGTAATCTGGGAAGTAAATCTTTTAACAGCTCCGCAGCTTTGAAACCTGAAAAAATAAAGTCCTGAGGTAACGCAACCAGATATTTTGATAAGTCATCTACAGAGACTTTTACAGCTTCTGAGGTGATGACATCCGAAAGATCAGCAATATATTTTTGATATAAAAACCCTTGCGAAACCGACGTTTTAATTGTTTCGAAATCAGTATTCCACACAGTTGAAGTTAATGCTTCCACACCCAGCGAGGGAACGTTATCTACAATGGCTGCAACGGTTTCAAGAAGGTCAACATCATTGAATAATATAGGCACTGAAGTTATTTCCAGTGCAATAGCCATACTTTCCATTTTGGACTGATACAATTCAATTTGTTGTTTTTGTTCAGCCAATCTTGGTATCAGCCTCTCGACTTCAACAGGTAATATTTCCTCTCGCCCTACGCCAAACCAAGGATGTTCATCCGGCAAACCAATATCTTGAATTCGCTGAACTAACTCATCCACTAATTCAAGTCGTTTGTTGTATTCATTTTTAGACCAGCTTAATACCCCGCTTAATGTTATATCAGAAGGCTGCTGACCCGTTCTGCGTAATCGAACCAACTGCCCCATCACCTGATAAGGTGTGAGTTCAGAGGGTAAATATTGTTCATGTAACCTGCGCGAGTGTTCATTTAACTCATCGCGTGCGCTTGTCAGATTTTCCAAAAGTACATCGGGGAATTCACCGCGTGGAGAACCCAGTTCCCATACTCTTTTTAATTCATCTAAAAAAGCACGTTTGTTGGCTTTATTACTGTGCAGTTCTAAACACGCATCCCCTACTCCTGCCTGATCCAAACGACGCTTAACTACTTCAAGAGCAGCCATTTTTTCGGCGACAAAAAGGACTGTCTTTCCATCAGCAATAGCTGAAGCAATAACATTGGCTATTGTCTGAGATTTACCCGTTCCAGGTGGCCCTTGAATGACAATATTTCGCCCCTGCCGGACGTCATTTACTGCCAGAGTTTGTGAGCTATCGCTATCCACAATGTGGAGCATTTCTTTGGGCTGAATATAGGGATCAATAGAGACATCATCCGGAATCAATGACTCACTGCCTTCAAATCCATCCGCCAGTAATGCACGAACAATCGGCTGATCGGTGAGTTTATTACCTTCTGGCCAGTTATCTGGATCCAGATCTCTGTACATTAAAAACTTAGCGAAAGAGAAAAAACCTAGGGTGATATCGTTGTTCTGCACGCTCCAGTCAGTTTTAGTGCTGACTGCATCAGCAATAGCGTCCATATACCCTATAATGTCAAAATCATCCCCTATATCAAAAGCGGGTAATTTGAGCTTATGAATTTTATCCAAAAATGACTCAAGAGAAAGGTTAGCCAATAATTCTTCTGGCCTGATTTTAAGTTTAAACCTTTCACCAGCAGTTCCTCGCTCCAGAGTAACGGGGAGTAAAACCAGAGGAGCAAATCGAATGTTTTCTTTATTATTGGGATCTACCCACTTTAACGTACCTAACGTCAGGAACAGAATATTTACCCCTTGTTCCTCTTCTAGAATTCTTGCGTCGTGATAAAGATCTAATAATCTTTTTTGCAAACCTTTTGGCGTCATTCTGGTTTGTAATTTTGTATCAGTTTGACCGGTTCGTAACTGCCAGGCATCTTCATCAGGTTGTAGCAGGTTTGTTTCGGTTAACTCCTCTGTAAGCTCATCCTTTCCGTCGTCATCAGAAGCACCACGCCCGGGCAAAAATGTAAAGGCCTTGGATTCATTAAAGAGAAAACGGTATACCTGCTCGGAACTCTCACCGATTATTTCTACACTTTTAGAAGTTTTCGAACGGGGGATATTTAGAAGCTTATTGCGTGCGCCGAGATCCAACAGCTCAGTACGAGCTCGCTCAAGCTTATCTTCTAGGGAAAGACGACTTTGAAAAAGTGAACTATCTACGTCCATAATCTCTATATTTTCCAGTGAGTTAATATTAAAGTCAGCGCAAATGCAGATATCACCCTGTCTTGCAGCAACAGAATAGTCAGAAATAAATTTTTAGTAGGGCGGGAATTAACAAACCTATTACTACTGAAAAAGTAGCAGGTGTATTGAAAATTTAACATCTGATCATTTTACTATAAATGAAAACTATACGTTTAAGAAAACTTTGAGAAAATCAAAAAGCCATATACTTAATAGATAAAGAAAATAATTTGATTCACAACGTCAATAGAAAACAATCCGTCAAGATAATCATGCTACTAGATATAATTTGAATTATTGCAAAAAAAATAATTTACTACAGTTATTTATGCCTGATGTGATAATTACTACAAGAGCTGGAGCAATTTATCGAATGGCATCATGTAGAAGCGTTCGTGACACAAGGGCTTATCGGCTAAACACTCAACGATTAATAGCCCCACCTTTGCGAGACATCTTCCAAATCTGAATACAACTCCCTGTAAATTCATCCAGCCTGTTTCTTTGTTTCGTTGGCAGGAATAAAGTCTCCTCGCTGCGGCAAAATCCGCAGTCGGAGTTAGCGTTCCGAGACTTACACGGTGGCGTTATGTGATAATGCCGCGCGCTTTGATTCACCCCAAATAATGGTGGCTCAGGCAGGGGCTTCGCAAGAAGCGCCGGATCCGTGTAAGCCGGTACGCTAACCCAGTCTGAGCCGCCACCCGAGTTTAGCGTCTCAGGTGGTCGTTTTAATCTTACTTACACGGAATTTAAATAATGACTAACACTGAAACCGCATTCACAGAAAACTCTATTACCGTCTTCCGTTCGCTGATTAACGAAATGGATATAAGCAGCTTTAAGGATACTCAGCTCTATGACCTCAGTGCGCTGGCATCTGAATCCGCCGAAGGGCTGTGCCACGGCTTGCTCTGCCTGAGTGAAGGGCTGGAGAACGGTGAGATCTTGCCGCCAGAGGGTATCCTTCAGGTGAGCGCTTATCTGAAAGCCACCGCGCATGTCCTGCCAGTATTGTTTGAGCTGTGCGAACGGGCAAATGACGGACTGGGAAAGGCGAGAGTAATCAACGCTGACGCCATTAGCGGATAGCGTATCCTGTCTGACAACACACAGACAAAAAAGCCCGCCAGACAGCTCAGGCGGGCTTAGGAAAAAAGAAAATGTTAACGGAACGGTGAATTCATCGGTACTTCGGCGTCTGGTTCATGCGTGATGCGGTTTCGCAGATCACGGCGAATCATTTCAATCGCCCAGAACCAGAAGATGTGCCCCACTAATTCAGACACATATTCATCCAGCGGAAGCCCGGATAATGGTGGTGTCAGCCCCAGCAGCGGGAAACTGATCCAATGAACACACACGGTGGCAATAATACCCGCCAGCGCGCCCTGCCATAATTTCACTTTCGGAAAAACTTCGGCTACCAGGCAATAACCTATCGCGAAGACCAAAGAGAAAATAATGTGGGTAATATGAACAGGGTTAATGATGTGTTCAGAAAACTGGTAAACCGTATGAGTCGGATCAATACCCAGATAATCTCTCAGGAACAGAAAAGGCGGATTGAACTGGTCGCGTCCACCTGTGAAAGTGCGCGGTGGCAAAGGCACTTCCGCGCCCCATTTCACAAAGGCAGACATCATACCTGCGATGATTCCGACAAACAGAGCTACACCATAACGACGTCGGCCCGGTGCAGTCATAACAAAAAATTCCTTGATTTTCATAGATCCCCAATGGCAAATAAATTTCCGTTAAGGGTAAAACTTTACAGATTGTCATAGTTGATCTTGATCAGGGTTTTGGGATATTTGTAAATAATTGTGTAGTTTAAGATTAATTGCTGCCAGAGTTTTATTTTTGGATGCTGCTATATTTTTTATACTCTTCAGAGATAATGAATAAACAACAAGCGCGGTTAACTGTCACCTTAAAAACAACAATCACCTTCAGATATGATAAGCGGAGTGAATATAGCCTTCACTTTCCGCTGTTTTTTTTCATGAAGTAGAAACACTATTAGTATTTGTTAAATAAATACGCCCTAAATAAACGCTAAAACACCTATTTTTTTCACCTGCATTGCTGGGTAATACTGTTTGTTCCTTGAGGACATACATCGGAGGATACCGGACGCAATAACGACTCCCATGTACAGGCGGACAATAGTAAACACAAAGCAGTAATTAAAATTATTCTCATAAATTATATCCCTGTTGTTTGTTGATGAAATCATATCAAAATACTGAAAATCTGTCTTAAATGAGTAACAAGCAGGATGAAGTTAATTTTTACTGACACCAGTCATTTACCTTACAGGATTCTAATACATCCAGTAGTGGTATGTTTTATATAGAAAATCCTGTCTTCGATAAAATTTGTATCAACATTGTATTACCTGAATATAGCGATAAGCGAAAGTCACTGCCCTGAATAGATCCAGCCGCGCGTCTGGTTCAGCCTCCTGAATATGTTTGATACGGTATCCGCACGAAGGGAGATATGATGACTAATCTCAATTCTGAAATTTTTTGTATAGCACAGACCATTTAATTGAAATTTTGTACGAAAAGTGTAAATTTATGAAAATAAGTAAGACATAAAAAGGGATGTTTTTGCGTTCAGTACATAAGGATATGTTGTGATTTACCCTGCCACTTTTACGCGTCGCCGCCCATATTTTGCCCTGCTGGCGTTATGCTCAATGCCTTTGTTTGCCGCCCCCGAGATACCTACACCCCTGATTAACTCAGCGGTGCCAAATGTTGTGGGAAATAACCCTGAACGTGCCTTGACCGCCGGTGACCGGCAGTTTATTCATCAGCAGGAACAGCAGCGGGCATTAGAGCAACGCCTGACCCCCAACGCACCTGACGTTCGCCTTTCTCCGCCTTCTGATAGTTTTGGCCGCATCATTTTCCCGCAGGAAACTCCGTGCTTTACAATTTCGCAGGTCACACTTTCTGGCACAGACACCCTGCCACACTGGTTGCCGTTACAGCACATCAGTAATCAGGCACTGGGCCACTGTCTGGGCGGGAAAGGCATTAACCTGCTGATGAGCACGTTGCAAAACCGCCTGGTGGATCACGGCTACATCACAACCCGCGTGCTGGCTCCGCAGCAGGATCTCAACAGTGGCGAACTCAAACTGACCGTGGTACCGGGTAAAGTCCGCCAGGTAAAACTGACGCCGGACAGCGGTCACTACATCACCTTGTACAGCGCGTTTCCCGCCCATGAAGGCCAGCTTTTAGATCTGCGCGATATCGAACAGGGGCTGGAAAATTTACAACGGCTGCCTACAGTACAGGCCAACATGGAAATTTTGCCCGGCAGTCAGCCGGGGGAAAGTGACATTGCCTTGCTCTGGAAACAGCAACGCATGTGGAGGGTGGGTGCTTCGCTGGATGATTCCGGCACCCGCAGCACCGGGCGTTATCAGGGCGGTCTGACGCTGTCGCTGGATAACCCTTTTTCACTCAGCGATCTCTTCTATCTCTCCGGCAGCAGCAGCCTGGAGAGTAAAGGCGGAAAAGGTTCGGATAATATCACCGGGCACTATTCTGTACCTTTCGGATACTGGATGTTTGGCCTCACGGCCAACAGTTATGACTACCACCAGACAGTGGCCGGTCTGAACAGCGACTACCGCTACAGCGGTAAAAGCAACAACGTCGATTTCCAGATCAGCCGCGTTCTGCATCGTAGCGGCAGCCAGAAAACCACCCTGACTTACGATGTGCTGGCCCGCGAATCAAAAAATTACATTGATGATACGGAAGTTGAAGTGCAGCGACGTCGCACTGCCGCATGGCGCGTCGGTCTGCAACATCGTCATTATATTGCTCAGGCCACCCTGGATGCGGGCATCAGTTACCAGCGCGGCACCCGCTGGTTCGGTGCAATGCCTGCGCCGGAAGAAAGTTTCGGCGATGCCACGGCACTGAGCAAAATCGTACAAATTTCGTCTCAGCTCGATATCCCCTTCGCGCTGGCTAACCAAAAATTCCATTACAACGTGCAATACCAGCGTCAGTTCAGCAATACACCGCTGACGCCGCAGGATCAGTTTGCTATCGGCAACCGCTGGACGGTGCGCGGTTTTGACGGCGAGCGTACCCTGAACGCCGATCGTGGCTGGTTTGTGCGTAATGATATCGCCTGGGCTACGCCGGTTCCGGCGCAGGAACTTTATCTGGGCGTTGACTACGGCGAAGTGGGCGGAAACGGCACGCAATATCTGGTGGGCAACCACCTGGCCGGGGGCGCTATCGGTATTCGCGGTTCAGCATTTAAAACAGGTTATGACCTGTTTGCCGCCGTGCCATTCTCCAAACCCGACGGCTTTAGCACCGATCCGGTTTCACTGGGCTTTAACCTCAACTGGCAGTATTGAGAGGCAGGGATGCAAATAGGGTCTTATGACATTCATTCACCCATGATCGTTGGTGGGGATATGAGTGAAGCTGAAGCTTTCGGTGCCGCCGTCTGGTTATGGATGCACTCGGCTCAGCATCGCGACTTGCCTCTGCATGCGCTGCCGACGGTGCTTCTGCCAATCATAAAACGACAACAGTATGCCCTGGTCAGCCGCGACGCCAGGCCGCTGTTTTTCTTAAGCTGGATGTGGCTGGACGATATTGCCGAGCAGCGCTACCTGACACAACCGGCGATCAGCGTGCAGGATCGTGACTGGGCCAGCGGCGAACGTATGTGGATCCGTGACTGGATTGCGCCTTTTGGCGACACGATGGCCATGCGTCGCCTTGTTTGCAATACCCTTTTTCCCGAACGCTGCTTCCGGGCGCTTTATCACCGCGGGGCTGAAAAAGGCCAGCGGGTCATCAATTTCAAAGGCGACCGTGTCAGTCATCAGCAGGCCAGAGCCTGGCGTGATGCACACCCGCTGTCTGTCCCTGTTATCGAAATGCCAGTAAGGACGCTGTCATGAATAAGAATCTCTACCGTATTGTTTTCAACAAAGCGCGCGGCCTGCTGATGGTCGTGGCGGATATTGCCGGTGCAGGCAGGGCAGGCGCGTCGTCGTCTTCATCCGGGACCGGTCATACCCTCAGCCAGCTGATTGGTAAGGTTCATGGCGTGAGTTTTGCCTTACTGCTGGCACTTGGTGCGATCCAGCCGGTGCAGGCGGGTGTCGTCGCCGATGGTAGTGCGCCGGGCGGCCAGCAACCCACCATTATTAACAGCGCCAACGGCACGCCGCAGGTCAATATCCAGACCCCCAGCGCGGCCGGTGTTTCACGCAATGTCTACAGCCAGTTCGATGTGGATAAAAAAGGCGTGGTGCTCAATAACTCACACGCCAACACCCAATCGCAAATTGCCGGGATGGTTAATGGCAATCCGTGGCTGGCAAAAGGCGAAGCGAAGGTCATTCTCAATGAGGTGAATGCACGCGACCCCAGCCAGCTCAACGGTTTTATTGAAGTCGCCGGGCGAAAGGCGCAGGTGGTGATTGCCAACCCCTCGGGCATTACCTGTAACGGCTGCGGCTTTATTAACGCGAACCGCGCCACGCTGACCACCGGTCAGGTGCAGATGAGTAATGGCCAGCTGACGGGATACAACGTTGACCGGGGCGAAATTGTTATTCAGGGCAACGGGCTCGATAGCAGCCAGCAGGACAGTACTGATCTGATTTCCCGCGCCGTTAAAGTGAACGCCGGTATCTGGGCGAAGGAACTGAACGTGACGACCGGGCGTAATCAGGTCGATGCTTCGCACCAGCGCATTGATAAAAAAGCGGATGACGGCAGCGTCCGCCCACAACTGGCCGTTGACGTTTCGCAGCTTGGCGGCATGTATGCCAACAAAATTCGCCTGATGGGGACGGAATCCGGCGTCGGCGTTCACAATGCCGGTGCGCTGGGCGCGTCGGCCGGTGATGTGGTGGTCAATGCAGACGGCACGCTGACCAACAGCGGCGCAATTAATGCGTCGCAAAATATCCAGCTGGCCGCATCGGCGACGGTGGATAACCAGGGCAAAGTTTATGCGGCAGGCAATACGGATATCACAAGCCAGGCAAGCCTCAGTAACACCGGCCTTATTGCCGCAGGCGCAGACACCCGAATTTCGGCAGGCAATATTAACAGCGGCGCGCAGAGCGTGCTCGCGGCCGGTGTCGCCAGCGACGGCAAGCTGGCATCGTCCGGGAATGTAACGCTGACCAGCCGTGGTGAATTAAAGGCCGGCGGGAAAAATATGGCCGGTGGTCAGTTGAACGCCAGTGCCACGTCTGTCGATCTCAGCGGCAGCCAGACCTATGGCGACACGATTACGTTGCAGGCCAGCACCGGTGATATCAGCACAGCGAATGGCAATCTTTCCGCCACGCATCAGCTGACAGCCAGCACGCGGGGAACGCTCAACAACGACGGCGGGAAAATTGTCGCCGACCAGCTTAACCTGACTGCGAACCGCCTTTCTAACCAGAAAGGCACGCTGCAGCAACTGGGGCAACAGGACCTGCAGCTCTCGCATGCCGGGGGGATTAACAACCGTGAAGGCACACTCGCCAGTAACAGCAAAAATCTGACCTTAACCAGCGCCACGCTGGACAACCAGCAGGGAACAATTTTGCATGCCGGAGACGGCCAGCTGACGGTTAACACCGGCCAGATGGACGGCGCACAGGGCACGTTGGTCAGCAACGGTGCATTAGGCCTGAACGGTTCGGCCCTGAACCTTGATAATGCGGTGACGCAGGCAGCAGGAATTACGCTGAATGCTAATACGGTTTCACACCACTCAGGTCAGATGACGCAAAGCGGCAGCGGGCCGATGAATCTGAACGTCACCGGCCTGTTCGATAACCTGGGCGGTGCTGTCACCTCAAAAGGCGCATTGTCCCTTAGCGCCGCGCAGCTGAATAACCAGCAAGGGCGGCTGATTGCATCTGACCAGAATAACCTGCAACTGACGCTCGACGGTACACTCAACAACAGCGCTGGCATTATTGCCGCCGGAGGGAATTTAACCTCACTGAGCGGCGCGGTGGATAACAGCGGCGGCCTGATCCAGTCAGGGGCTGAGTTAAATCTTAACAGCCGGGGCGCAGTCGTACTCAATGCTGACAGCAGTGCTCAGGGCGGTATTATCAGCGCGGGCAGCATGCAGCTTGCGACGGGTGACATTGATAACCACAACGGGCAAATTGCGGCGCAATCGCTGACGGCCACCACCGGCAATGTGAATAATCAGGCGGGGAAATGGCTGGCCGATAAAACTATTTCCCTGAGCAGCGGCGCGCTCAACAATCAGGGGGGCTTACTGCAGTCCGGCGAAGTATTAACGCTTAATACCCACGGCCAGCGCATCGATAACACCTCATCGGGGCAAATTGTAGCTTCGGGGAGGTTATCGGTTAACAGCGGCGAATTCGACAATCAAAGCGGCAAAGTTGTGGCTGGCAGCGATACCTCGCTGCAAACGTCTTTGCTCAATAATAATGGCGGTCAGATCTCCGCACTGGGCGATCTTTCACTGACCAACCACGGCCTGCAAAACAACGACGGCGGGCTTATTCAGAGCGCTAAAAATCTGCTGATGGATACGCAGGGGGCAACCCTGAGTAACAACCGCAGCGGCAGCGCGGGCGGCATCACCAGTCAGGGCAATCTGACCGTAAAAGCCGGTGCGCTGGACAACCAGCAAGGCGCGATGATTGGCAACGGGCAAATGACTCTCAGTGCGGAGAACGTGAATAATCAGCAGGGTCAGATTGTGGCGCTGGGCGATATCGTTGCCATGAGCCACGCGCTGGACAATCAATGGGGCACATTACAGTCCGGGCAAAACGTCCAGTGGAATACGCAGGGTTTTACGCTGGATAATCGGGGCGGCACGCTGAGCGCACAGGACACTCTGACCCTCGACAGTGCCAGCCTCAATAACCAGCAGGGCTTGCTGGCATCCGGCGGTGCAATGTCACTCACCACTGCCGCTTTCGATAACAGCCAGCAAGGGCAAGTTGCCAGCAAAGGTGCACTGAGTCTTACGGCAGGCGATATTAATAACCAGCAGGGGCAAATCCAGTCACTGGGGGATATGGTCCTCAGCGCGGCGCAATCGGTGATTGATAACGGTGCAGGGCTCATTCAAGGTGCGGCCAATGTCACCCTCAACGCAGTACAAGTGCTCAATCAAAATACCCGTGCCGCAGGGCTGGGGATCCAGGGCAACACGCTGACTCTCAATGGCACCGATCTGGACAACAGTAACGGGCAAATGCTGGCCGATGACGGCCTTAATCTGAACCTCGGCGGCGTACTCAATAACAGCACCGGCCTGCTCAGTTCGCAAAACAATCTGGACGCACAGGCTCAGCAAATTATTAACAGCGCCGGGGATATTGAGGCGGGCAAACTTATCCGCCTGTCCGGCGACGCAATGACCGGCGACGGTAAACTCTTATCGCTGGGCGACCTGACCCTCAATCTGGCGCAAGACTTCCTCAACACCGGCAGCATCCAGGCCAACAACAATCTGAGTCTGACGACACAAGGCGATCTCACCAACCAGTCATTGATCCAGGCTGGCAGCGCCCTCACCTTGTCGGCAAACAACATCTTCAATGGCGCGGCGGCAGAAATCAACGCAGGCACCACGCAGGTGAATGCGGCGCAGACGGTCACCAACTACGGGCTTATTGACGGTTTTTACACCCGCATCAACGGACAGACCGTCAGTAATATCGGCAGCGGGCGCATCTACGGGGACGCGCTGGCCATTGGCACCGGCACGCTGAACAACCTGGCGGAGAATGGGCAGGCAGCAACTATTGCGGCACGGCAGCGGCTGGATATCGGCGCGACGACCATCAATAACCGCGATCACGCACTGATCTACAGCGACGGGCTGATGGCCGTCGGCGGCGCACTCAATGGTGATTATCAGGCCACCGGTCAGGCCACGACGCTGAACAACCACAGCGCAACCCTCGAATCTGCGGGTAACATGGCGTTGAACATTGCCAACATTAACAATATCAATGACCACTTCTCACTGGAGAATGTGCTGGTTTCTCAGGAAGACATTTCTGAGTACGAGGTCTCTCGTCTGAAAAATGGCGTGCGCTATAACGACAAAGATTACACCATCTACATCTATCAGGATGAGGTTAATATTCTTTGTATTGAAGGTGTTATCTGTCATACCACCGACGGTGACCGCTTCACCCACTACGCCTACACCCGCACCATCACGGAAGACCGGGTCAAAGAGACTGACCCGGCGAAGATCATTTCCGGTGGCAACCTCAGCATCAATGCCGAAAATGTACTTAACGATAAGAGTCAGATTGTGGCCGGCGGCGCACTGGCACTTCAGGGGACTACCGTTAATAACGTGGAGGTCGAAGCAAACCGGCAGACAAACGATGTGGGTAAAGCGATTTTTTATTCCCGTCATCAAAGCAAAGGCGGCGACTCGTCAAAAGTTGATACCAGAGATTATGCCCCGCCGACGGTGATCCAGGCCATCACCCTTAAACCCAGCACGGTGCAGGAATATACTCAGGGGCAAGGCAGTGGTCTGAGCGTTTCGGATCACCAGAGCGTAGATATTAACGGCAATATTCAAAGTGCAGACAGTCTGAATATTATGCAGAATGCCGGGCCGAACGCGGGTAGCCTGCAGTCTGTACCATCGGGTGCTATTACCCTGCCCGCCGGTAAAACATTCGAAGTGAAAACCGGGAGTTCGGAAAGCGTTGTTCGCGCCATCGGGCCAAACACCCGCCTGCCGGATAACAGCCTGTTTCGCACGCATCCGGAAAGCACCAGCCCCTATCTGGTGGAAACCGATCCGCGCTTTACTGACCAGAAAAAATGGCTGGGCTCCGATTACATGATGGATGCCTTTACCAGCAATACTGACAATGTGCTTAAACGTCTGGGCGACGGGTATTATGAGCAGCGCCTTATCCGCGAACAAGTCATTGCCCTGACGGGACAGCGCTATCTTAAGGGTGCGCAAAATGATGAGGAGCAGTACAAAGCGTTGATGAACGAAGGTATCGCCTTTGGTCAAAAATATAACCTGACGTTGGGCGTGGCGCTGACCGCCGAACAGATGAGCCATATGACCGGCGACATGGTCTGGATGGTCGCGCAAACCGTCCGTCTTTCCGATGGCAGCACGCAACAGGTGCTGGTTCCGCAGGTGTACGCCATGGTTCAGGCGGGCGATGTGGATGGCAGCGGCGCACTGCTGGCCGGTAAAAATGTCAGTCTGAACCTGAGCGGCGATCTGACCAACAGCGGCCGGATCACCGGACAGCAAAACACCCAAATCCTGGCGGACAATATCAATAATCTGGGCGGGCTTATCCAGGGGAATGATGTCGCCGTGCAGGCGCGCACCGACATCAACAACGTGGGCGGCATGTTCTCGGGCAACGAGAGTCTGTCCGTTCTTGCCGGTCGCGACATTAACGCCCTCACCACCACGCGCAGCGCAGAGAGTGCCGGTGGCGATTTTGCCCGCAACACCATTGACCGCGTGGCCGGTTTCTACGTTCAGCAACCGGATGGCACCCTCGCGTTGCAGGCCGGTCGCGATGTCAACCTGACGGGTGCGCAGGTTATCAATAGTGGCGATGGAGGCATGACGTCCGTTGTGGCAGGCCGTGACCTCAATCTGAACACGGTGACCACCGGCAGCACGGATAACCTCAACTGGGGCGATAACTGGCTGCACCAGTCCACCCGCCAGCAGGTGGGCAGTGAGGTGATAGGCGCGGGTGATGTACAAATGGTCGCCGGACATAATGTGAATGTGACGGCGGGTAATATCTCCGCCGGCCAGCAGCTCAGCGTGGCCGCAGGCAATGACATCAGCATTCAGCACGGCACCGATACTGAGACCTTCGATCAGCATTATAAAGCCACGGGCAGCAGCAGCCTGGGCTCGAAAACCACCACCGAAGTGCGGGACAGCTTCAATAACCAGACCGCCAGCGGCAGCCAGCTGAGCGGAGACAGCGTAAACGTGAAAGCTGGGCATGACCTGACCGTCACCGGCAGCAACGTGGTCGGTACACAGGATGTCAGCCTTGCCGCAGGCAACGACCTAAACATTCAGGCTGCGACCACTGAGCAGCAGGAATCACACCTCTACAGCGAGAAAAAATCGGGCCTTTCCGGCACCGGTGGCATAGGCGTGAGCGTAGGAACCAACAGCCTGAAAACCACCGACGATGGCAAAACCCTGAGCAGCACGGGCAGCACCGTCGGCAGCACGCAGGGCAATGTTAACCTGACGGCCGGTAACGGCCTGACCGTGAAAGGCTCAGACGTGCTGGCAGGAAAAGACCTGAGCCTGACCGGTAAAGACGTGAACATTCTGGCGGCAGATAACCAGAGTTCGCAGACGCACACGGTGGAGCAAAAACAGAGCGGCCTGACCCTCGCCCTTTCCGGTACGGTGGGCAGCGCGATTAATACGGCGGTGTCGAGCGCCAACGATGCCAGTACGGAAAGCAGCGGTCGTCTGGCCGCCCTGCAGGGAATGAAATCGGCGCTCAGCGGCGTACAGGCCGCGCAGGCGGCCTCTCTGGCTGAAGCGGGCGGCAGTGAAGGCAGCATGATAGGTGTCAACCTCTCTTACGGCAGCCAGTCGTCAAAATCAACGCAGACCAGCGCGCAGAACCAGAGCCAGGGCAGCACACTGACGGCGGGCAATAACCTTAACATTCACGCGACCGGAACCGACATTAACGTTCAGGGCAGCCAGCTGCAGGCCGGGAAAGATGTGGACCTGAGCGCCGTGCGGGACGTGAACCTTTACTCCGGGCTGAACAGCCAGACGCTTGAAGGCAAAAATGAAAGCCACGGTGCGTCGGTAGGCGTGGGCATCAACTTCGGTCAGGGGGCCAATGGCCTGTCGCTGAACGCCAGCGCCAATAAAGGCAAAGGCTCTGAGACCGGCAACGGCACCAGCCATGATGAGACCACCGTCAACGCCGGGAATAACCTGACCATCAGCAGCGGTCGCGACACGACGCTGACCGGCGCGCAGGTCAGCGGTGAGAACGTGACGATGGACGTGGGGCGTAACCTGACCCTGACCAGCGAGCAGGATACCGACAACTACGACTCGAAGCAGCAGAACGCCAGCGCAGGCGGCAGTGTGAGCATGAGCGGCGGCAGCGGTTCGCTTAACCTGAGCCAGGACAAAATGCACAGCACGTACGAGAGCGTGCAGGAGCAGACGGGTATCTTTGCCGGTAAGGGCGGCTTTGATATCACCGTCGGTGAGCACTCGCAGCTTAACGGCGCGGTTATCGGCTCGACGGCGAATGCCAGCCTGAACAAACTCGACACCGGCACGTTAGGGTTCAGCGATATCCACAACAGCGCCGAATATGAAGTCGAACATCAAAGCGTGGGGATGAGCTCGGGTGGCAACATCGGCGGGCAGTTCGTGGGGAACATGGCCAACGGCCTGCTGGTGGGCGTTAACGGCAGCGGAAGCGACAGCTCAACAACGAAATCAGCGGTGAGTGAAGGCACGATAACCATCCGCGATAAGAACAATCAGAAGCAAGACGTGGGTGAGCTCAGCCGCGACGTCGAGCACGCCAACCAGACCCTCTCCCCTATCTTTGATAAAGAGAAGGAGCAGAACCGGCTGAAAGAGGCGCAAGCTATTGGCGAAATCGGCAGTCAGGTAATGGATATTGCGCGGACGCAGGGTGATATCAACGGGCTGACGGAGGCGAAAAAGGCGCATCCTGAGATGTCCGCCGACGAACTGCGCAAGACCGACGTCTACAAAGCCGAAATGGCGAAATACGGCACCGGCAGTGCCATTCAACAAGGGTTGCAGGCCGCGACGGCGGCGATACAGGGGCTCGCGGGCGGTGATTTAGCGAAAGCGATTGCGGGCGGGAGTGCGCCGTATCTGGCGGAAGTGATTAAGCAGGTTGCGCCGGATGAATCCAGTCGTGTGATGGCTCATGCGGTGGTTGCCGGTGCATTAGCAGCTGCACAGGGCAACTCAGCCGCCGCAGGAGCAGCAGGCGCTGCGACGACAGCCTTGATGGGCGAAGCGATAAAAAATGCGCTGTATGGTGATATCCCTGTCAGCCAACTGAGCGAAGAGCAAAAACAAACGCTGGTTACGCTGGGCACCGCTGCGGCAGCGCTGGCAGGCGGTATGACCGGCGGCAGTTCAGCAGATGCCATGGCGGGTGCGCAGGCAGGTCAGAACGAAATCAGCAATAATATGGCGGGTATCGGGCTGATCCAGCAAATGACGGCGCATGCCATCATGAGCTCAGCGGCCATGGCAGAAGCAGGCAGCCAAAATCCAGATGACCAGACGGCACTGGCGCTGACAAAAGCCGCGAAACAGGGGCTGAGTGCAGCATGTCTGGCAAATACCAGTTGTGTGATGATGGCGATCATTGAGGCGCAGAATCAGCCCAAAGCACCGAGTAACACCGGTGGTGACCAGACCGCGGATCAATCTCCAAAGAATACAGGTGGAGATCAGCAGGTTGATCCGAGTATCAGTCATACTGGTAATAATCAGCCGTCAGAACAGGATTCAACGAATACCGGTAATACTGATGGCGCACCGGATGTGGGGGGGAATACTACAACGACGCCGATTGCGGAGCAGAATCCGGATGATTTGGCTTATCTTGCCGGTGGCAAGGATAACCGATTACCCATTCCTGAACCTACCGTAGCGAATAATGGATTAACAGTTGAATCTAATACCAAGCACACACCGGGTGCACAAGGGTTCCGGCCGAGTGCCGGTATTGAGCCAAGGAATTCTTTAGAACTATTTGGTAATTCAATATCAGTTGATGGAAATAAAGCTCGTTATAGTATGGGTATTGATGGCTCTATCCATCGCTTCTTCCCTGATAATGTAGGAACCTATCATTGGTCAGGAAGTACTGGTGATTCAAAGAACCCAATGCAGCTCGACAATAAAACAAAGGCTCAATTACGTAAGCAAGAAGGATGGAGGATTAAATGATAATTGGTAATCCGTATCAAATTGCCATACAGCTGGAACAACTTGATTTTCTATGTTCCCCTAGTGGGATTTTTAATTTCATTATCAATGACTTAATCATTCCAGGGAAGGGGGTGGCAATAGATTTTTATATTGTGATTTCCTCATTAAAAGATAGTTTGGAATCGGGTCTTAGAAAGCAACTCCCTGATATAGGAAGTACATCTATTGAAGAAATGAATTTTTCAGAAGGAGAGCCCAAAAACTTAATATCGTTAGATGGTGCAGAATTACATGACTACGGTTGTATTTTTTGGTTAGGATTTGACGGTGATGAAGATCGTTTAATTTATTCAGTAGATTTTGAAAAAAGTTATTGCGAAAACCGCTTCCCTAAAGGAACAGTCGAAGGGTTAATTAGAGATTTGCCTTCAGCCGATAGATTAGTAATGCAGAAATGTGATGGTTTTATAATCACGAAAATTAAATAGTTTATCAGCGTGCCTACTCACCGGTTGGTTTGTGCTAAACCCAGATGTTCCAGTTGGTTACCTTTGATGGTGAGTTGCGAGGTAGGGTTCGGTCTGCCGCCGTTGGGGCGTTCGCAGACGCATACGGTGGAACAAAAACAGAGCGGCCTGACGCTGGCCCTTTCCGGTGCGGTGGGCAGCGCGATTAATACGGCGGTGTCGAGCGCCAACGATGCCAGTACGGAAAGCAGCGGTCGTCTGGCCGCCCTGCAGGGAATGAAATCGGCGCTCAGCGGCGTGCAGGCCGCGCAGGCGGCCTCTCTGGCTGAAGCGGGCGGCAGTGAAGGCAGCATGATAGGCGTCAACCTCTCTTACGGCAGCCAGTCGTCAAAATCAACGCAGACCAGCACGCAGAACCAGAGCCAGGGCAGCCAGCTTACGGCGGGCAATAACCTTAACATTCACGCGACCGGAACCGACATTAACGTTCAGGGCAGCCAGCTGCAGGCCGGGAAAGATGTGGACCTGAGCGCCGCGCGGGACGTGAACCTTTACTCCGGGCTGAACAGCCAGACGCTTGAAGGCAAAAATGAAAGCCACGGTGCGTCGGTAGGCGTGGGCATCAACTTCGGTCAGGGGGCCAATGGCCTGTCGCTGAACGCCAGCGCCAATAAAGGCAAAGGCTCTGAGACCGGCAACGGCACCAGCCATGATGAGACCACCGTCAACGCCGGGAATAACCTGACCATCAGCAGCGGTCGCGACACGACGCTGACCGGCGCGCAGGTCAGCGGTGAGAACGTGACGATGGACGTGGGCAGTAACCTGACCCTGACCAGCGAGCAGGATACCGACAACTACGACTCGAATCAGCAGAACGCCAGCGCGGGCGGCAGTGTGAGCATGAGCGGCGGCAGCGGTTCGCTTAACCTGAGCCAGGACAAAATGCACAGCACGTACGAGAGCGTGCAGGAGCAAACGGGTATCTTCGCCGGTAAGGGCGGCTTTGATATCACCGTCGGTGAGCACTCGCAGCTTAACGGTGCGGTTATCGGCTCGACGGCGGATACCAGCCTGAACAAACTCGACACAGGCACGTTAGGGTTCAGCGATATCCATAACAGCGCCGAATATGAAGTCGAACATCAAAGCGTGGGGATGAGCTCGGGGGGCAACATCGGCGGGCAGTTCGTGGGGAACATGGCCAACGGCCTGCTGGTGGGCGTTAACGGCAGCGGAAGCGACAGCTCAACAACGAAATCAGCGGTGAGTGAAGGCACGATAACCATCCGCGATAAGGACAATCAGAAGCGAGACGTGGGTGAGCTGAGCCGCGACGTCGAGCACGCCAACCAGACCCTCTCCCCTATCTTTGATAAAGAGAAGGAGCAAAACCGGCTGAAAGAGGCGCAAGCTATTGGCGAAATCGGCAGTCAGGTAATGGATATTGCGCGTACGCAGGGTGATATCAACGGGCTGACGGAGGCGAAAAAGGCGCATCCTGAGATGTCCGCCGACGAACTGCGCAAGACCGACGTCTACAAAGCAGAGATGTCGAAATACGGCACCGGCAGCGCCATTCAACAAGGGTTGCAGGCCGCGACTGCGGCGATACAGGGGCTCGCGGGCGGTGATTTAGCGAAAGCGATTGCGGGCGGGAGTGCGCCGTATCTGGCGGAAGTGATTAAGCAGGTTGCGCCGGATGAATCCAGTCGTGTGATGGCTCATGCGGTGGTTGCCGGTGCATTAGCAGCTGCACAGGGCAACTCAGCCGCCGCAGGAGCAGCAGGCGCTGCGACGACAGCCTTGATGGGCGAAGCGATAAAAAATGCGCTGTATGGTGATATCCCTGTCAGCCAACTGAGCGAAGAGCAAAAACAAACGCTGGTTACGCTGGGCACCGCAGCAGCAGGGCTGGCAGGCGGCCTGACCGGCGGAAGTTCAGCCGATGCGATGGCGGGTGCGCAGGCAGGACAGAACGAAATCAGTAATAATATGGCGGGTATCGGTGCGATTCAGCAGATGCAGGCATGGGCACTGATGAACTCGGCAGCCGCAGCAGAAGCAGGCAGCGTAAACCCGAATGACCAGGCGGCACTGGCGCTGACGAAGGCCGCGAAACAAGGACTGAGCGCGGGTTGCCTGGCGAATGACGCTTGCGTGATAATGGCGATAATAGCAGCGCAGAGCCAGTCTGACTCGGATAAAGGCAGTGCGCCGAATATAGGAAAAGATCTGACTGATGCAGATAAAGCGGAGCTGGGTGGAACGGGTTCAGGAACGCCGGGCGGTTGGGGGCCGGAGGATGAGGAGAAGGCTAGGAGTAGTGAATCTTCTGTTAATCCCGAAAATCGAGCGAAGTATGAAAAATATGTCGATTCTCTACGTGCATCAATGGAAAAGCCAAATGTTCAGGATGAGAATCTTGGTAATATAATCGACGATCTCTATCGGCCAAACGCTAAGATCGGAAGTGGAAGCACTGCTGATGCGGTCAGATACGAAATAGCCACAGGAGAAAAAGTCGGCGGAAGGGGGCATGTTGAGAAAGCGGAAACTTATTCAAAAGCCTTACAAGACTGGTTGAATAAAAACCCACAGGCTTCTACAAGTGATAAGGCTGCTGCGGAGAACGTTCTGAAAGACATGCAAAATGCTCTTAAGGGTAAATAATGACAAAGTTAATAAATGATTATGTAGGCGTATTTACTCAGCGATCAGATCATATAAAAAATGCAGTTAATCGATGTGTAGAATATTGGTTGCCTGAACAAGCACCGTTAATCTTACTGTTTTCCACTATAGGTAAGGTACTTGTAAAGCAGCTTGATGCGCTTAACGATGATGAGAAAACGTTCTTATTCCAACATATTGAAGATGGTATGTGTTCGAATGAAGATGAGTTAGCCACCGCCGTAGCGACTGGTTTAGTTGAATCTCTAGTGACTGCATCTGATGGAAATGATGAATTATGGAAAGATATCGAACAGCATTTAGGAAGCGAATCTAATAAGCATGCCATTGCTTGGAAAAACTTCGGACAATAAATACAAATCCCGGCCCTCGAGCCGGGATTTTACTTTGTAGCCTCAGACGTTCAGCTCAGCCCTGATAACTAAACAGCCGTTCTCAGCCGTAATACCCACTGACTGACCTGTGGTAACCTGACCCTGACCAGCGAGCAGGATACCGACAACTACGACTCGAATCAGCAGAACGCCAGCGCGGGCGGCAGTGTGAGCATGAGCGGCGGCAGCGGTTCGCTTAACCTGAGCCAGGACAAAATGCACAGCACGTACGAGAGTGTGCAGGAGCAGACGGGTATCTTCGCCGGTCAGGGCGGCTTTGATATCACCGTCGGTGAGCACTCGCAGCTTAACGGTGCGGTTATCGGCTCGACGGCGGATGCCAGCCTGAACAAACTCGACACCGGCACGTTAGGGTTCAGCGATATCCATAACAGCGCCGAATATGAAGTCGAACATCAAAGCGTGGGGATGAGCTCGGGTGGAAACATCGGCGGGCAGTTCGTGGGGAACATGGCCAACGGCCTGCTGGTGGGCGTTAACGGCAGCGGAAGCGACAGCTCAACAACGAAATCGGCGGTGAGTGAAGGCACGATAACCATCCGCGATAAGGACAATCAGAAGCAAGACGTGGGTGAGCTCAGCCGCGACGTCGAGCACGCCAACCAGACCCTCTCCCCTATCTTTGATAAAGAGAAGGAGCAGAACCGGCTGAAAGAGGCGCAAGCTATTGGCGAAATCGGCAGTCAGGTAATGGATATCGCCAGGACGCAGGGTGATATCAACGGGCTGACGGAGGCGAAAAAGGCGCATCCTGAGATGTCCGCCGACGAACTGCGCAAGACCGACGTCTACAAAGCCGAAATGGCGAAATACGGTACGGGAAGTGCTATTCAGCAGGGACTGCAAGCCGCGACGCCAGCAATACAGGGTCTGGCGGGTGGCGACCTTGCGAAGGCGATTGCGGGCGGGAGTGCGCCGTATCTGGCGGAAGTGATACACTATATGACTACCGACCCGATGACCGGCAAAGTGAACACCGAAGCCAACCTGATGGCGCACGCCGTGGTGGGCGCAGTCGTTGCACAAATCAACGGCAACAGCGCATTAGTAGCACCAGTACACCGATTGCAGAGCAGAATCCGGATGACTTGGCTAATACATCAGAGAATAGTAAATATGTTCCTAGCCCCAAACATGCCGCTGGAGGCTGGGGAACCCCAATGGATTTAAGTGATTCGAAGGCCCAAGAGGTATTAAATAACTCTATTCAAGGCGGTAAGCAAAAATATGGAGTTAGCGATGGTAAAATTTATGAATTCCAACCAGATAATGTTGGTGGATGGCATGGTTATCCGGTGCCAGGGACAGAAGCACCACCTAAAGTATTACGTGAGTTCCTTGCTAGAGGTGATATTAGCAAAGCTGAATATAATAAAATGATTAAAGGTAAATAGTAATGAATAAGCTGAATATCATTTTGCTTGAATCTGCGTCACTTCAAGAGCCACAATTTATTGAAATATCAATAGATTGCAATGGAGATCTGCGTCCTTTTTTTACTGGGCGAGTTGATTTGCCAGCATTTACTGAATGGTTTATAGAAAATGAGGATGCAATACGAAAATCTGACTTCCCAGTAGATAATTTAACTCAAGATTCTTTAGCAAAAAAAGCACATTGTTTTTACGAGAATGTGAACGTAGATGACGATGATCTTATTGATGCAATGTTTGATTATCGAGCATCCCATTGTCTTAGGTTTGCCTGCCGTGGGGTTGATTTTCCAGATATTTATATTGGGAAATTAGGAACTGAGCATGAAATTTCTTTATTTACTCAGTATGTACACTGGCAGTATTTTTTTGATATTGATGATTTTTTTTGCAAATTGAAATGCTGAAAAATCCCGGCCAAGTCGCCGGGATTTTACTTTGTAGCCTCACCCGCCAAACTACTCAGCCCTGATAACCAGACACCCGTTCTCAGCCGTAATACTCACCAGCTGACCGGCGGTAACCCCTATCTCATCCAGCCACTTACCTTTAATCGTCGGCTGCGAGCTAGGGTTCGGTCTGCCGCCGTTGGGGCGTTCGCAGACGCACACGGTGGAGCAAAAACAGAGCGGCCTGACGCTGGCCCTGTCCGGTACGGTGGGCAGCGCGATTAATACGGCGGTGTCGAGCGCCAACGATGCCAGTACGGAAAGCAGCGGTCGTCTGGCTGCCCTGCAGGGAATGAAATCGGCGCTCAGCGGCGTGCAGGCCGCGCAGGCGGCCTCTCTGGCGGAAGCGGGCGGCAGTGAAGGCAGCATGATAGGTGTCAACCTCTCTTACGGCAGCCAGTCGTCAAAATCAACGCAGACCAGCGCGCAGAACCAGAGCCAGGGCAGCCAGCTTACGGCGGGCAATAACCTTAACATTCACGCGACCGGAACCGACATTAACGTTCAGGGCAGCCAGCTGCAGGCAGAGAAAGATGTGGACCTGAGCGCCGCACGGGACGTGAACCTTTACTCCGGACTGAACAGCCAGACGCTTGAAGGCAAGAATGAAAGCCACGGTGCGTCGGTAGGCGTAGGCATCAACTTCGGTCAGGGTGCCAATGGATTGTCGCTGAACGCCAGCGTCAATAAAGGCAAAAACCCTATTTCGACGAGCTAAAACCAGCCAACTCACTGAATTTCAGGCATAAAAAAAGACGTCGATTGACGTCTGTTTACTTGAAAATGGTACGCCATACAGGAGCAGAATTAAAACAACATCAACTTGATTAATAACGATTTATTTTATGAACAAAAACACACATACCCCCAATGATACCCCCAAATGTTTTCGCTTCAACTTAAAGTGTGGTTTCTCTACAGCTTTGCAGTATACCATTAGAGTGAGCATCTGGTGTTCAGATGGTGCTAGCGTACCAATTTTGACCATCACTTTAACTCTCGATTACGAATTTTCTTTCCCAAAAAACCTCATATATAACCAGAAAGTGGTGGGTTCGGTAGGTTCAGTCGGTTCACGTGGATAATTTACTGATAAATATAAGATAAATTTTTATTTTTGAACCGACCTTGGGTTGGTTCATTAAGCTCCATCGTAGGTTCACCTGGCACGCGCCCTGTAAATTTTAGACTTTAATTTGCGTAAATTACCCATCCTATTAGATGATTAAAACTCTATATTATTGATGTTCATCAGGAAGGGAGGCATATGAATACAACATTTCTTCTTCTCGCGGAATTCGATACTGCAACTATCGCACTTTCAGACGTTGCTGAACGCTACTTTGGAATGAAGCCTTCAATAGCTGAAAACAAAGCTGCAATAGGTCAATTTCCGGTACCCACCTTCCGCGCAAGCGATAGTCAGAAGGCCCCGCGTTTGATTCACATTCAAGATTTAGCAGAGCATTTGGACAAACAAAGGCAAAAGGGAATTGACCTCTTTCAGAGCATGCAATCCAAATCTTCCTGTTGAACAAACCTCAAAACAGCAACACTGTATGAATAACCAGTTGAATCCAAGTGGTGAGTTTTCATGTTTGTTGAGCTGATTTATGACAAAAGAAATATGGCCGGTGTGCCGAACGCCAACGCGCTGATCCTAGCTGAACTTACCAAGCGCGTGCATGGCACCTTCCCTGATGCTGAAGTGAAGGTTAAACCGATGGTGACGCTCAGCAGCATCAACACGGATGCCAGCAAATCGCAGAAGGCAGTTCTCGCGGGGATAGTCGAAGAGATGTTTGATGATGCCGGTAACTGGCTCGGTGTGGAGTAAGGGGGATTTATGCACGTTGAATTGCTGATCGATAAAACCAAGCAGCTGCCCCCCGGGGCGGTCGAGGCCTTCAAGGTTGAGTTTGAGAAAAGGATTGAAAGGAATTACCCAGGCGCAACGTTCAGCGTTCGCCGAGCTGGCAGTGATGGGATGTCGGTGATGGGCGGGACGCCCCGTGACAAAGAAGTGATTGATGTGATGCTGCAGGAAACGTGGGAAAATGCTGACGACTGGTTTCAGCCAGAGTCATGAAGTGTGTGTCCATACTTAAAATACAAAAATCCAAAGTTAAATTTTCACCGGCATGATAGCACCGGTCAGAGGCTTCATAGTTGAATATGCTGGCCGGTACTTCTACGCCCCACTCAAATTCTCATGAAGCTAGATTTAATTAACACCAACTAATCCTACCTAACACCACCTAACACCATCCAACACAAGTCAACTCGATCTTGATTCAAAAAGGTGCGGACGGTCGAAATGTTTCGATTGATCGTTAGATTCAATGTGTGTAATCTCCATCCATACATGATGAAGGGGATTACCATGGAAAAAGAAGTTAACTCAATAGAAGCTTTCAAGGGTTTTCTGTTTACCCTGCCAATGCTAGGTGGTGTGGGTGCTAACACCCTTAAAAATATGAAAACAGTACCCCGCATGCTTGAATACGTATCCTCTGAAACTGAAGACTTCAAACTCATCAATGTTGATGAAACGGTTGAGGCGTATTTACAAGGTACTGGTGCACAGATTGGTAATGCATCTAAGAGCAGCTATAAAAGCCGTATTAACCAAGCTATCCGTTTATATACCGCCTTTTTGAACGATCCTAATAGTATCAACTCTCCCGAGGAATCCGCGATGCCCAAGGCAGAAAACCTTAAATCTCTAGTAAACACTACCCATGCCAACACAATTGACATTCCAGTACCGATTCGTGATGGGTTGATTTTGATGATCCCTGGCGTGCCGACAGACCTTACAAACGAAGAAGCCGAACGTATCGCTTCAATTTTGAAGGTTTACGCTCGGCCTCAGTAATGCAAATTCAGAGTAATGTCCAACTCCCCAGTCTGACATTACTGCTGATAAACCCTGACCACCCTTGCGGGAGCCATTGCTAGGTTCAATACATAACGGTATTTACCTTAGCGGTTATGGGCAAATTTATCAAGCGACTGATGGTGTTCGCTAAACTTGGTAATTGAAGATGTCTACTTATAACCTTAATCAACTGTTTGATAATGAAAACAAAGAAGTGCATGTGAATCAGTATGAACGTATTCGTAATGGTAATCTCGAACACGTTTGTGAGCACTTCCGGTCAAGACCCCACACCTGGTAAATATCCCAACCCGGCCACCGAGCCGGGTTTTTTGTGCCTGTAATCTGGCAAAATCACCGCCCGGCGCTATTATCATTTCAGCTGGCATAAGATCAGCAAGCCTGCCAAGGCAAGTTCCATTCATACCCTTACAAAAGCCCGCCCTGGAGGCGGGTTCTTTTTTGCCCGAAAATGGCGAATTTCTAAAGCTAGGCTAATATTTGAAACGGACGTTATGACTACCGTCCTGAAGTGCAAGTAATGTTGATACCTTTGATTTTTGCCCGCCGTTAACGCGGGCTTTTTTACTCCCTAACACTCCTCATTGAGCGAACACAGCCACTTATAGGTAGTTATCCTATAGATTGGATAATGATTACCGCGCTATGCTCATCACGTTCTACCCGAACAAATTTCCAATGTAAAAACTGATGTTTATTGCCCGCCTGTCGCGGGCTTTTTTTATGAGCTCTTTATCAGTAAATCTACTGCATGCCTATACCTGTTCTTGTATTGCAGATGGGTCACTTCATGATGTTGTCTTTCAAGATATGTAATGATGCTCTCAACACTCACTACTTTTCCCTGCTCAAGCACTGCCAACACTGCATCGCCAATCTCTCTTCTGACTAATAAATTCTCTTCTTTAGTTTGCATATCAACCTCAAGTAGTTTTTCACTGAGATTAGCACACAGATTTGCATAAACCTTCAAATGCACGGCGTATCATCGAACACGTCGTTCCTAGCATCGTAGATGATATGCGTCACCACCCCCTCGATCACCAACTCGTCATCAGTGAATGCTTCGCCGAACTCAATGAAAACGTTCTTGTCGATCAGTGACTCCAGCCCACGACGTAGGATTGTTACCAGCCTCCACACATCCATTTCTCCGTTGATTTGTGCCAGCAGCAGATTACCGTCGACCGGTTTGATTGCCGGGTCTATCAGCAGCATCGTGCCGGAGTTGATATGCTTCCCATGGTACCTCTCGGCGATGTACAGGCGTGATGCCGGACCGGTGCAATTGCAGACTTTATTCAGGTCGATACGCGATTCAACGTAGTCACCGGCCGGTGATGGAAATCCCATAGTCCCTCCTTACTTTACGTAGCCCATGTTTTTCAGAAAATAGCGCTTACTCTCGCCCTCGCTGCAGGACACGTGGGAAAGCGCTGATGACTGGTTTCAGCCGGATCATTGAATTGCAATGTCGTGCTTGACACCAAAAACGCACAAAATTATATTTTCTCCGTCATGACAGCACCCGGTCAGAGGCCTCGTGGTTGAATGCGCTGACCGGTTTGCTACCCCCCCTGATATTTCCCCAGTATTTTTGTTGTCACCGATTACGTCTATGATGCTTCGAGAAATTTAGTCAAAAGTTGGAGTTTGATTAAGTCGCGGAGGAATGATGGCATTCAATGACCTTGAATATCATGCGGTAAAAAAAGAAGTTGAGACGTTTGTGGAAAGCATCCGTCCGCCCGCGCACGTCAGGAACGAACTCGATATTGTTTTCACCATTGATGACCAATCCATTGAGATAGGCGAGAAGCGCCCAGTGTGGCGTGGTGAGCCGGGTGAGTTTTCTGTTCTTACCTCAGCCAAGATCACCTATGTGCGAACGCAGAAAGAATGGAAGCTTTACTGGATGCGGGCAAGCCTAAAGTGGGAACTATACGAGACTACCGATACGCTGACCGAAGCCCTTGAGATGGTGCGCGTTGATGCGCATGGCTGCTTCTTTGGCTAAGTGACCTAAAGAGACGTTCTGGTGAGGTCGCAGAGAGGCGGCCGCAGTTTTAAATTTAGAAAAAACATATATTCCTCTGGTAAACGCAAATAATTAATAAAAGGACTTCGGATGGAAAAGCTTTGCTTCCCTCCCTTGCTCCCTTCCGGATTTCACGCGCATGATGATGAGTCTCTAAGATTATTATGCGTAGACGCATTTCCGAATTCCGAAAGAAGGGGTATGCTATACTGTAATTATATACAGCTAATGGGCGATATCAGAAGTATTAACAAGCAATTCAAATGCTTTGATGAAATTTGGATAGATGGCTCATTCACAACAGAAAAACCAGAGCCAGATGACATCGATATGCTGCTGGTTATTGACTACGATCGTCTAAATCTTTTACCGACCATGTTCCAGCCTCAGGTGGAGAAGTTACTTAATAGGTCATTTATTAAGCACAACTACAACATAGACTTACTGCTGTTAGGTAGCGGTCTTGATGAGGACAGGATGCATTGGCGCGGGGTATTCGGCTATGATAGAGAAGATACCCCCAAGGGTATAGTGAGGATATCTTTATGAACGCAAGCAACCATATGACCTCTTTAAAAGGGCGCATTCAATTCGTTCAGGATAAACTCGACTCAATTTCAGCAAAGAATGAAATGTCTTTCGCTGATAAAATCATGTTCAACAATATGGATTCATACCTTAGCGATCTGAAGGCAGAGCAGCGCGAAGAAGACTCTCGTCACCCGCTGCGGGACTTTATGGAATTGCGACTTAAAGGTGTTGTAGTTGACTTTGGGACCATACCGCTTGAACTGCTGGGGGTCGTTTCTAGCAACCTTGCTGCGCTGGTACAACGGGCCACTCATAAGCTCTCCTCTGGAAAAGATTCGAGCAGAGTACCTTATGCTGTTAAGAGTTCATTAGATATGAGGCTCGCCGAATTATCGCCAGGATCAACAAAGCTTGGTCTGACGTTTTCCACCGGTCAATGTGAGCTGGTCGAAACCGTTTCAAGCAAAGCGATTAAAGAAATAATTCAGCTTTTAGAGACTGACGATGCCTCAGCCATGATGAACCAGATAGCTGAAATCGGGTATAACTCAGCACAGAGTCTTAAAAACATCGTTGAAGAATGCGAGAGAAACAATATAGATTTCGATTTGTCATGGGTTGGTCCTTTTAGTGATGGGGATCGTAGGGTAACTGTCAACTCATCAAAAATTAAAATCCTGAATGATAGGCTTGCAGCGACAACAATTTCAGCCCCCACCACTGAGAGTATCCTCGGTGAGTTAGCCTCTTTGTCAAAGTACGGTAAAATGGAATTAGAGGTTGATGGTGAGAAGATAAAGGCATCATTCCCTATAGAGATGCTTGGTGAAATCCAGAAAAAACATAAGGTTGGACAACAAGTATTAGTCACCGTAGAAGTGACAGATATTAATAATGAAAATCTCGGTCTACACCGAAAAAATTATCTCGTGAAGTCATTCAAGTAATCGCAACCCGGCCACCGAGCCGGGTTTTTTGTGCCTGTAATCTGGCAGAATCACCGCCCTGCGCTAATCTCATACCAGCTGACAAAAGATCAGCAAGCCTGCCAAGGCCATGAATACCTACCTACTGATAGCCCGCCGTTAACGCGGGCTTTTTTTTCTGTTGTCCCGCTTATCGGCAAGGAGAAAAGCTATGAGTTGAGAGCGTTGTGGTAGATGAACTTTCATTGCGAAAGATATTATGCAACAAATGAAAAAAACCCCTCAGCAGTGGAGGGCTTCTACTAGCAGGATACTTTTCTCTAAAACTTACAATGCTAGTTAGCAGCTATCTGCTTTGCCTCACCTGCAGTTCCATCGGTATTAATCATCAGGAAACTCAATAATCCCTCACCGGAAGATTTCTTAGCAACTTCATTGCTTGCAATCAGATAAAAAGGTGTCGCTACGTCGGAGAGTGCTTTGTCTGAAGGTAGTACAGTGAAACTTAGGGCGATTGGGGTATTTGCTGAACTACATGACATACTCCACTGACCTGGTGTGCCCTGACTCGCCTTGCAACGAGTTACGCCGTAGGTATATGACATCTTATTACTTACGGCGCTCATAGCATCCTTAACGTAGCCAGGCTCACTGCCGCCATTGAAATTTCCGTAAGCTATCCCTGCAACTAACAAAAGTGGTACCGCGTATAAACATATCGTCCTGATCTTCACTTCAGTGCTCCTAATAGACGTGAAATTATTACCATTAAGAATACTCCTAACAACATTACAAAGAAATGTCTGAAACAACATTTTTTACCAAAAATTTACATTTAATTACAGAGCGTAATTATTTTAATTGTAACTTTTTCAACCTAAGTACGGAATTTGGGTTGTTTTAGCAGTCTGGAATTCACTTTCTCTACGGGTAGGATTTTTGCTTTTACCCTGCCTCCGAATTTATATGTCAGTATTCAAAAATCTTATTTCAATGGCAGCCACAAGGGGGAGATCCCCCTACTATAGAAACTATAATATCCTAATGTCTATGAACAGAAATGTGGTTGTTAGTAATATATTTTTAAAACCTTTCTGCCTGAAAATTTTTTAGAGTTTCAAATAAATGGAGGCAGGTTATTTGGTCAAGACATTTACGTTATGGCATCACACTTCCTGACAACTCGACCTTCGCAGGATCAATGATAAATTCCTCATCCGCGTAGAATTTCCCATCCTTGGCGTTATAATAATTACCCGGCTCACAAAACTCATCCTCACCGATAGCGATAAGAGTGTAACCCTCCAAGATTAAATCATATTCCGCGATTATAGTATTTTCAACATAGGTCGAACCTTTTGCTATCAACGCATATTTATCGATAGTCATCAGCTATACTCCTGAATCATAACTATTCCATTGGCACCATTTCCGCCAGCAAATGCCGAAGCATTAAATGATCCTGCAGATCCGGCACCACCAGCCCCATAATCTTGGCCCGGGTTGGCATTAGCTCCTGCCCCATAACCCGCCCCATTCCCAAAGTCGCAAGAACCACCCGCGCCACCCAGAGCGTTTCCAGAAGAATAAACGTTTCCGGGAACGCCAGCCTGAGAATTCTTAACTCTCATTGGCGTTCCGATATAACTGGCACCCGTTACTGAATATGCAGTTACTCCAGATGATTTTGCTAATCCAAAGTTACCGCCGCCGCCACCAGGGGCATTACCCAACGTACCGAAGGAAGTTGTACCTCCAGTAGCCCCATTTGACGATACGCCCCCAATTCCACCGGATCCGATTGTCACAAGCACATTGCTGAATCCGGAAGTGAATTGATAAACGGCAAGGTGTCCAGAATTACCCCCAGCGCCAGCTGCTGAGTTAGTTCCCGTGGTAGCCTGTGAACCTCCACCAGCACCGCCGGCGCCTTGAATATAGACATAGATAAATCTTGTGCCGGGAGTGGGGGTATAGGTAGTAGAGGAAGTAATGTAGCGAGTATTGATTAATCGTCCAGCGCCCATAATAGATTTCAAAGCCAATAACACTTGTGCATCATTATTGGGGTCTAGCGTCAATCCTCCGCTTGTTACTATGTTAGCGAGCTCTCGCTGTACCGTATTAAGCCAGGCTGCATCTAAAATTGTAGGTGGCGTTCCCGACGCGACATTACCATTCGTCCACTCTCCGTTAGCATCTGCGGTAGTGGTAACACTTCCAATTTTTTGCATATAGATTTCCTCGCCACTTAAGGCGCTCATTATATTTAGCGTTAATTATGAAGGGTTAGTTGGAGTAACCAAATTTCACAATAGTGTGTGAAGGTGCCAGCGCAGTCAGGCGGCATTCGAGGCGGCGATTGCCCCATGACCGCAGCGGGTCTCCGGCATAAGACTGGCCCGCCTGCGCATAGCTGATGGTCGTTTGGGGTGCGGTAACCAGCCAGATGAAGGGCCAGTCATCGCCATTTAGGGCATCACCACAGACCGACATGCCTGCTCGGGCCTGTCTGTAAACCGTTATGGTGATGTCATATCCCAGTGCTTTCGCTACCCCGATGAAATAGGCTGCTGACTGGCCACCGTTGCTGAAAAGCTTCGACACAATGGCCTTTTGCCTGAGGGCAATACTGTCATTTTCGCCAATTGCGCAGTCATCAGGCAGGCCCAGCGTCTTTTCCCAGTCGGTGAGCATGAACGTGGCAGTAGCAGGGAAAGCCCCTACCAGCAGCGCATTCGCCGCATCATCGCTTTTCTGGTAGGACTGCGCCAGTGCGCGCAGCACCGCCGACTGTATGCTACTTGACTTGCGGGGCCAGACTAACCCTATTGGCATCAGCCCCTGCAGTGCTGAGGTGTAATCTGCTAAAGAGAACCGGCTCATGTGTAGATTACCGCGCCGCGTACAGGAAGTTCTCCGGTCGCGGTGATGATATTTGCTGAGGGAGATGTCAGGATAAACCCGCTGGTTTCTGCGACATTACTGATCGCGATAATCAGGTCAGAGAGCAACACTTTACTCCCAGTCGGGTCGCCAGACTCAAAAAATACCCGGTCGATGGCGGTATTTATCGCGGCTGTGGTCACGCTGTCCGCAGCAGACATGCCACTGATCACGAAATCAACGGTTTTCCTGATCGGTGAGCAGACATAGACGAGCGCGGTGACCGGCTGACGTGGATAAATATAATCGGCAACCCGTCCCTGATCGCCCGTCGCTTTGACGGCCGACCAACTGTCCAGATTCGAAATTCCGTTGGTACCAACAGGAAATCCATTATTAGACGTATCGACACCGTCGATCATGATGTAAATCCCCACCGTACCGGCCCCCATTAGGCGACGTACAGTCCAGGCGCGAGTGACCCCGGAAACGTCCAGCGCCCATGATTTATAATCTTCGTCGTTCCCTCCCTGCGGTGTATTCTGATAAGCAAGCAGGATGCGGGTGCGGAAAGCACTTTCACTTTCAATGTCCGCACCGTTGGTGATCGCAGTGCTGATAGTAACTGCCGTATCAATCCCGGGAATACTGGCATCAAGGGTGAGTTGCGTACCAGCCGGAGTATTACCCGCCGTGCCGCCGCCCGTCGGGTCATCATTAGGATCAGGCAGCACGGCCGTTATCGAAGCCGTCCCCGTCCCCGTTTGCCCGATAATTGTCTCCGCATCAGTTGTGTACTGATATCCGTCACCACGGTTAAGTAAGGTTCCTGCAGGAACTTTTTTACCCGCCGTCCCTGTAAAAACAGTGAGCGCGTTTTTACCGGCAGTGGCGGCCTTCTGCATCACGCTTTTCAAGGCCGCCCAGCCTGCCAGATTTTCGTCCGTTGCGCTCCAGGGGACCGATTGTCTGGCTATCCAGTCGAGATAGCCGTAATGCAGATACGCTAGGCCCGCGTCTGCGGTTCCGAGGATGCTGAGGTTTGAAAATCTCAGGGGGGCGCCTACCCCTTTTAATTCTGACTCGATCGCGGCGAGATTGCGCGCACGCAACTCGCTTAGTGTAGGGCGATTGTAAGGCATTATTTAGTCTCCCAGACCCAGAAATAGCGCTTCGTTACGGCACTTAATCCCGGTTTTTGATAGGTAATAACAAGGTTGAGTCGGTTCGGATACACTATCTGGGTGACAGGGGTAATGCTGGCGACAACACCATCATCGATGAGCCACTTCAGAGCCTCAGAAGCGTAATTCTCAGCCTTATTGGCCGTGGCCACCGTGAGCTTTTGGCGGCGAAGAAGCCAGAGTCGGGAACCCACCGGATAGTCCTGGTCGACATCTCCCCACCAACCCCGGCGATCGTCTCCTCCGAAGTCATCGTCGGCGCGCGCCAGCCGGTCAGTGAAAAGGCTGATCAGTATCGCCGTGTCGAGATCGTTACCCTCTTGCAGGTCGCCAGACGCTTCAACCCAGTCCCCCAAGGATTGTTCTACATTCCAGAGCGTTGTAATGTCCGTCATTCGACTTTTCCCCCCGGTTTTTCACTGGTCGGCGATGAGCCGCCGCTCTGCACGTTTCTCACAACGTGATCGTGCTCGTTGTAGGTATCGCGCAGATTTTTCAGGGTGGTGGTATTACTGCCGGCGTTATCAATGATATCGCCCGCGCACTTCAGCACTGGCGTATCGGCATAGATTTCTTCTGAAGCAACAATCGTCACTTTCGTCGAATTTATCACCGTCACGGGCTGTCCGACTGCGTCTATCTCCAGTCCTGTCTCCGTCAACTTAACGTGCATACCCCACAGGTTGTAGAGAACCGATTCACCCGGCTGTAACCCGGTCTTTCGGCTGCCCTTATGCCCGGAGGCAATCACTACCGCGTTTGAACGGTCACCAGATAGATAGGCAATAAGTACGTCAGCACCTTCTGGCAGCGAGGATGAAAAGCCAAACTCCATCAGCCGGGGGGTATTGTTTTTGACCTCGAGAGGGGTCTCATACTGGATCTGTTGAATACCGCCCGCGTCGTTGGTAAGCGTAGAACGCCCCACCCCCAACATCATCATGGCCCTGCGGTAAAGCGTGCTGATTGCTGTCATCGGTTCAACTCCGGGATCAGGCTGTAGAAACGGTAAGGCTGTACGGAGAAGGCCGCTGGCGGCATCAGCACCATTTGCGCCGCCGTTCCGCGATCGTCTTTGAGAAAAGTCACCTCCGCCAGCAGCCACAGCGCGTCGTTGATCCCCATTTTTGGAATATTGACCGGGATCAGCGTGTTCGGTTCCCAAAGCTTACCGGCGCTGTCGCGCCAGTTATCAACGGTGACCTGAAGTGTTTTAGACCGGCCATAACGGCGGTTCATCTCCCAATCAATCGCCTGCTGCGCCAGCTCGGTAGTGTTCATCGTACTTTCGACGATGATGATGCGATTTCTGTAACGCATTTTTTCCACATCAGGATCGTTGGCTGTGGCCTTCGTGACCGCACCATATCCGCTGTCATCAACCAGTGGATTGACAGACATTGAGACGCCTGTATATTCAGAAAATCGCTCGTCTATTGATGCCTCATACGCCGCTGATTCAATATTGACACCCTGCGATACGCCGCTGGCGGCTTTCTTCGTGCCAACGCGGGTCAGGTAGAGACTGCCGTCGGGAAGATCGTAATAGAGGAGCGCTGCCCAGCGTGTGATGCGGTCAATGATTTCCTGAGAACTCTCTCCCCAGTTGAGCGTGAACTGCGGCACATTCTGCATTTCTGACACGTCACTCGACACCGAGATACCATAGGGAGCCGCCAGCCGCTGAGCAATTTGCAGCGGCGTTGCGCCGGTGATCACGTTGTTGTTCCATTTGGCTGAACAGTCCACGAGATCCTGACACTTGCTTCTCCCTGTCGCACGGACCTCATGCCGCGTGGCAGAAATCATCGGTGCCCACCGGTCGATATACCCCGTGATAACCGTATCCGCTCCCATCTTTACTTCGCACGGATCCCCCTCTTTAACCAGCTGCTTTTCATCACTTCCGGGAAATTCATCCATCAGCGACAGGTCAAAATCGCTGGGCATCCGCTCAATACTGCGGGTTATACGTACCTCATCCCAGCCGGAAAGTATTTTCCCGCCAATGGTTAACGTCATTTCGTCATTCATGATGTCAGCGCCCTAAAAGAAAGCGGCATAAATGCCGGATGAACCGGATCGGCCATTTTTACCAGGCCCTCGGTGCGGGCAGCATCCTGATAAAGTTTATTTGCCAGGTTCAATGCAGGTAATGACGTTGCCTGCGTCACGGTTGATACATTGGCCAGAAGCGCACCCTTTTCTTTCAACGTCGTGTTGACCGTCGTTTTAAGCACGGTCAGTTCACTGAATACCGCGTCATAGCCCGCATCTGCTGCAGCCAAAGATACTGTGTCGATCACAGTCACCGTGCGCTGAAGTAATACCGTTGCCTCGTCATAGCTTGCCGGTTCATATTGAGAAGCGGCATAGGCCATCGCCCCCGCGGACAGCGTGATCAGGTAAATCTGTGTTGACCGGGTGATGCTGCTGTCGCTGCTGTCAGGCCGGTAAGTTGTGTCAGAAAAACCAGTCAGCGCTTCGAACATGCGAACCAGATCCAGTCCTTTTGCCTCACTGGCCAATAACGCGTTAATCACGGCCTGCGCGCCGCTGGCGTAGGCCGCTATGCTGGTTGAGGACAGCAGACTGGCGGTAGAGGCCTGCGTTTGTGCTCTGTCCTCCACTGACCCGGCCATCTTTTGTGAAACCAGCAGTTCATAATCATCGGTGTCGGCATCTGATGACGCGGCGGCGGTTGCACCCGACGCGCTGCCGCCCACCGTCCCGGTGTTATAACGTCCATATCGGGTACTGCCGAACGTCGATTTCAGGGTGTTACTGAGGTTTGTCGCTTCATTGGCGGTGCGTGTTACCATGCTGGTCCAGAAAGAAACCGTACTTTTGAGCGTTTTTATCGCCTGATTTATCGTGCGAATATCAGAATTGACCTCGGCAATAAACGTGGCCGCCGATTTAGCCGCCAGCGCCAGCCAGGATGTTTGTACAGTCGAAGCCGCAGAAACCGCGCCGGTCACCGCGAACACCCGCAGCCCCGACTCAATAACTGTCAGGGTAAATTCAAACACGCGCGCTGAGTCTTTGCTTTCGCGTAGCCGCAGCCCGCCTTCTGGAATGCTCACCGTCAGCTCGCCCAGCGTCGGATGGACCAACGTACCGGCGCCCAGGCTTTCGCAGGCGGCAATCAAATTATCACGCTGGGTCATCACGTCCGGCGCGCTGTAAACCAGGCTGCTTTGAATAATAAAACCGGACAGCGTCAGGCGGCGGGTAGAGCGCCCCATATCCTCCACCCAAACCGAATCGCGATAAGGGTATTCATGCACGGCCTGCCGGCGGCCAAAGCTTCCATCACCGTCCACGACTGCAAACGGCACGCCGCGAAATGAGGCGGGATGAATATGATCTCGCCAATGCCATGTGTCGCCTGAAAAACCCAGCAATGAAGACAGCGCATCTTGAATCAGTGGCATCCTATCCCCCAAAAAAGGAAAACCCGCCGAAGCGGGTCAGGTTGATGGTTTCATGGTGGCGACATCGCCGTGGTAACTTTTCCGCCAGTTCCGGAAACTTTTTTTCGCTCTCCGGTTCGTCCGTTGATAAGCGTTACTTCTATCTCACTTTTACTGTCTTTCAGCGCAGTAGAAATTACTTCTCCCAGTTTCTGGGTATCCAGCACAGCCCCATTCGGAGAGGCGGTAGCAGGAGCGTTAATGTTGGGCACATCTGCTTTTTCTGGCTGATTAATGGAGACAGACTCATCAGATGACGGGCCATTTAGTAACCAATCAGAATACTGATCGCGCTGGTAAGCAAGGCGAGTCGGGTCGCGAAGCCCCTGCCACTTCGGGTCTGTCATTGATTGATTTATGCCGCTGTCGATGTCCTTTTCGCTGTACGGCTGGCTCCCATTTTCATGACGGATCATGGCGGCCATCATACGCTTAAGGGTAGCGGGGTCACTTAGGTCAAGTTGCTCATGAGCACCAAATCCCGTATCACCCGTGACAGCGTTGATATATGCCTGCGTATTGTTTTCGCTACTGGGGGCGTAAGTATGAATAATGCCGTAGGGGGTATTATTCCCGCGATCGCCATAAAGCTGTAACTGCCGGCTCATGGCCGCTAAGCCATCATCCGGCTTATCAAAAACGGCAAATGCGCCATCATTTCCGACCGCGTTCGGGGCAACCCGCAAGTTACCAGGATTATTGTTTCTAATACCGCGAGCATTGCCACCACCGGACTGGTTATATGACATTGGTGGTGAGTTTGTGCCTGGTGAATACGGGGGTTGCACGTAAAGGCCTTTTACATCCTGCTGAAGCTGGTTCGCCGCCTCAACCGGACCGTAGTAGCTATTTAGCTTTTTCAGCAAATCACCTGACGCGTAGCCGAGTCGCAGATCCAGTTTCTCTTTAATCGAAAGCGTCTCTTTAAACTTCTCGTCTTGTTCAGCGCTTCGCAGTTGATCGGCCTGCTTTCCCCCGCTGTTCCATGTGAGCAAAGAGCCGACGGTCGCCGCATCCATGCCGTGCTGCATCATTTGGGAGACATCATCAAAGCTTTTTTGAACAATCGGCGCCTGACCTAGCCATGCCTGCCCTTTCATCAGCATCCCGTCCCATGAGGCGGAAATTTGATTAACCTGGTTACGAAAGGCCAACGCATTTTGAACATCTTTATCTGAAAAGATCAGCCCGTCACGCTGGGCCTGATCTTTCAGTTTTTGCACCTGGTCAGTACTTTGTCGCAAGAAACTCAACAACTCAGGCGAGAAGCCCCCCACCTGTGCAATGAGCGCCTGTCTTGCCGGAGACTGCTGGAGCATGACCTTATTCAGATCATCCATAAGTTTCGCAACATCCGCGACGCCTTCCTTTGTTTTGCTGATCTTGATGCCCAGCTGAGAAGTCAGCGCCAGAAAGCCGTCATCGCGCATATTCAGCGCATCATTTGCGCGCTGATAAAGTCCAGAAACTGACCCCTCTGCCGCATCGCGCGCGGACCCGTTCTCGATCATTGCCCCGGTCAGTTCCTGATAGGCGCGGGTCGTTGTGCTGATATTTTTGGCCGTCGTGTCAATTTTGTAACCGGCGTTCGCATAATCCTGAATGCCTGACTTTACCGCGTTAACGACGGTGGCCAGCCCGCCCAGCCCCAGCGTCAGGCCACCGACCATTTTCAGGGGCGGTACAAGATCGCCGACAAATTGAACGCCGTCTCGGGCATTTTTTGCCAAATTCCCAAGGCGCCCACTGATTTCATCCACCCCCTCAGAGGACTGCCGGCCACCAAGCTGCAATCCCGTCCGCGCATTATCCAGCTGTGGGAGCAGCTTTTTAACAGCGTCATCTATGCTCTGAATTGACTCAGAAACCCGGTCGTCCGCCGTTAGCTGGAAATCAAACGCCTTAGCCATGGTTATTTTTCCTTCACGCGGTTAATTCGATGCGCCTGAGATTTCCACCAAAGTAACCGACTCCACGTCAGGCGCCAGCCATCTGCTGGCCCCCAACCGTAGTAATAAGAAACGTCAGCAATCAGATCCCGCCAGCGACCGCCGTCGGGGAGTAGTTTAAAAAACCCAGCAAGTAACCCTCGCAGCGTTTGTAATCGGTAAATTTAAGCCGGTTCACCACTTCCGGAGCGATGTCTGAAAGCTCCGAGATTAGTACCGCCATTGCCGCCAAACCGCTGGTCGCACTCTGCGCCTTGTAAAACTGATCCACCTGTTCGAGGTTTGGCTCACTCAGTCCAATATGGCTCCAGGACTGTTTCCCCGACGCGTCTTCAAGCAGGGTTTCCAGAGCAATTTGCACACTGCACGCGGGCACTGCGCCGGGGACGAGTGTTTCAGGCGTGTAATTTAAAAAGCGAAGAAGAAATACTTCACACCGCTTGAAAACGGTGAACGGAATGCGTTTGACAACCTGTGGTGGAATGCCAGACAACAGTGAAATAAGGTGCCCCATCGCGGTCAGCGCTCCATTCGTTTTTTGTTTTTCAAAAAACTGGTTCACCTCGATAAGCGCGGGCTCATGCAACTCAATACTTTCCCAGACCAGTTTACCGCTGGCATCAGCCAGCGGTTTTTCCAGTGGGATAAGGATGGTTTTATCCTGTTCTTCCACGATCAGCTCTCCACCACGTCAAAGCCTTCCCAGCGGACGTCGAAGACCGCGTCTTCACTGTCCACTTCCTGCGATTCAACCGTCCACATGCCGGTACCGATAATGGTTTTACCGTTTGCCAGCTCAGCCACGACGGTCACATTAGTCATGTCGGTAAAATCTGCAACCGTCGTGCCCCCGCTGTCGCGAACCTGACAGGAGATGAACGGCGCAGACGGCTTCTCTTTGTAGCCGTGCACATAGTCCATCCCGGTCAGGGTTTCACGCTTGAGCTTTGAAGGGCTGTATTTGAACTGGCCGGCGACCATGATCGAGATGCCGTTAGTCGTCACAAACGCTGTCCCCGCGAGGCGGTTAGATGTATCTGCCATGATGATTCCTTATGCCGCGGCTTGCAGGCGGAACTGGTTGAGGAGAGCGAACACGCGCAGCTGGTTGATCAGAACACCATCCCACAACACGTCGACCCGGTTAGGGTTGGAGGTGCTTTTGGTCACCACTAAACCGGCGGCGAAGGCTTTGGTATCCTGCACATAACCGTTGTATTCCAGCTGCGTGTACTGGGCGATGAGTTCCGCACGGATGATGTTAGGCGTCACGATAGCCGAGCCCGGTGCAAAGCGAGTACCGTCGGCCGCCAGCTTCATACGGGCGAATTTAGACGTCACCTGCGTTCTGATAAAGCGCGTCACAAACATCAGCAGGAACAACGTCTCGACCTGCAGATAACTGTCGTCTGCGTCGCCGTATTTGTTGGTCTGATACGTAGTAATCAGATTTTCAACCTGCACCGTATTGTCATCGGCGACGGTAAAGGTCGAGATCCCGCTGTAAAGCAGGTTGTTACGCTCGGTCAGTTCAAAGCGGGATGCTAATGGCGGCGCTAAAACACCACTGACGGTCAGCGTTTGCAGCGGACGACCGGGATCGTTACGCAAGCTGCCTGCCACTGCGCCAGTAACCGCAGCCGCCCAGACATGCGCCGGGGTCGGAGAGTCATTGACGCCCAGTAACGTAGCATGCTGATCGTTACGGGCTTCACCGACGGTGGTCAGTTGACCGTACGTGCCTGATGCCGCGCCGAAGACGTGACCATAAAGTTGCTGCGCGTAGCTCCAGCGGCCGGTGCTGTCGGAAAGCAGCCCTTTTAGAGCATCAAGAGACGTCGTATCCGTATAAGGCGTGACGATGAAATCAAAAGTGCGATCGCCCATGTTTGCCAGCGCAGTGGTCATATCCGGTGCGCCCGCGCCGCCGGTCATGGCGGTGAGAGTGATACCAAGCCCGGCAGGCGTACTTTCGCCACCCGCACTGCCCTGATAATTAAGACGCAAATCAATGCCGTTGCCGTGCGCGCCTTTATTTTTAGCGGTCAACGTCACCACGCCGGCGGCGGCGGCGGCCGTAACAGGGAGTGATGTTTTCGCAGTGATTGCCGCGACCAGCGACGCCGCCATTACGGTCACGGTGTCAGTGCTCATCACCGTGGCCTGCACCCGCTGCCCTGCAATGTATAACGAGATCACTCCGGTTTCCGATGGCGCAGTCGTTAAGGTTACCTTTCCGGTTGCTGCCGTCTGGGCATCGCCGTCCGCAAGCGGCAGTAAATAGATTTCACCCGCCACGTCGTTCGCCAGATACGCGACCATCTCGTTGTGGAGCATTGAGCCCGCACCGTAAATCCCAGCCGTATTGGACGCGGAGGATTCAATAACAGGAACATTGAGCTGCACGCCTGCGTTTGTTAACGCCTGACCGATGATCAGCGTGCGCTGTGTTGCTGTGGCCGTGTTCGCCTGAGAATTATCAAACTCGGCAAAGAAAAGCGGCGTGCGAAGATTGGAAGGGATATTTTGAAAATCCATTAGCGGGCACTCCCCGTATCAGTTGTAGCGGTAGTTTTATCGCCGTCTGTGGTGGTATCCGCCGCTTTTGCCGTGGACACAGGCTTAGCCTGCGGCACAGCATCTGCATTGACGACGTCACCGTCGCGAAGCCGGCGATCCCAAAAGGTGCTTTTCTGCACTTCTGCCCCTTCTTCGGGCAATAGGGTGCCTTTAACCGGATCGCGCACTGTGCGCCCGGCGGTCGGTTTTAGAAACATGGGTGACTCCAGAATGTTATTGAGGCAGATCGAAGGTCGCATAGACTTCAGGTGTACCGTCGGGCTGTTTAATCGTGACGTCGATACCCTCAAGCGGAGTGGTGTCGATAGGGTAGAAATCTTCCGGGCCCTGGTAATACTCGATATCCAGTTCCATCAGCAACTGGGCCGTATGCCCTTCACCACCGGCGTTGACATCGATAGTGGAGCGCACCTGTAAAAACTGCTGAGTCTGGCGGGTGAGCTCATAGCTGTTGATCACAGCACGCTCAATTTGTTCGCGCAGCTTCTCGAGCGCCACTTCCGCTTTCTCGGCCCCGTTGTCCTGGTCAACCTCATCAAGCTCCTGCAGCCGGCCGGTAATTCGGACAGTGGTCACCGTCGTAAATTGCGGAACATTGCGCCCGAGGGAGTTTTTGAGATCGAAAGGAGTTTGTACGAGAATAGCCGGGTACATATCTTCCGACGTCGACCAGTCCCGCGGTGAATAAACGCGCCCGGCGGCGTCCGTTTTGCCGATCAGCGCGCCGATAATCAGTATCCGCAATGCTGCAGCATTCATACCTTCACCCTGTTAAGAATGAGCTTTGAGCCACCGTGGCTGTCCGGCTGAATATCAGAAATGGTAAACAAGGTATTCACCTGCTCACCGCCGACCAGGCCAATGAAAACCCGATCGCCCCTTTTCGGCGGGAGTAAAAACTCGCTGTCGAGCACGCCAAGCACAGGTGACGTGGTGTTGATGGTGCTGCCGTCTTCCAGTGGTTCCACGTCCGGCGTATACGCTCGGTCGAAAATCCCGCTGATGGTATAGGCAGCTCCACCCGCGGGACGGAAATCAACCGGGTCACCAAATACGCCGTGCAACGGCTTGAGTAAATGCCGATCCCAGTTGACCCCCATTATCAGGCTTCCCCGCTCTCGGTTTTAACGACAGAAGGCGCGTCCGAGGTGATCGTGGACTGCCCGTCTTCTTTAGAGATACTGACTTCATGACCGGACGCCGCTTCCATTTCCTGTTTCACCGAATCCAGCGTTTTCACAAAGCCGGAAGCGATAAGACGGCTGGCATCACTTTGAGAGAGGTCAACGCGGGTATTCTGCGTGTAGCTCTCCCCGTCATGCCGAACGCTTTTTCCTTTGAGCACCACTACGGTGATCAGGTCAGCGGCCTCAGCGGCCGGATTGGTTTTTTTTTCATTTGCCATGATCAGACCACCTTCGCACAAAGGGCCGCGTTAACCCGGCTCGGGATAACAATCGGGGAAGACTGCATCAGCAGGAAGCGCTGCGCCGGATCATGCTGCAGCCAGCTTTTTGGTGCATACGCCATCGGCCCATAATTGAAGGCGGGATCGATGATTGCGCCAAATGCACGGGTGCCCATCAGATCCGGGCCCGACATAATCACTGAGCCGTCTGCGATCATCGGATTTTCGATGCCCGTGTCCGGGTCAATGAACCAGTCGTTGTAAAGCCAGAGCGTGTACTGGCCCCAGTAACCTTTACACACCGCACCCTTCGCAATCTGCGCGCCTGGGTTAATGATGTTGCCGGACGGGTTCTGCGCCGGCAGGATGATGGCACCTTTCAGCGACGTATCCAGCTTGAACGCGCGCCAAGAGGCATTTGTGAAGATAATGTCCGTCGCCTGTGCGCCAGATTTTTGCAGGATCAGCGCCTGCCATTCTTCAATGTCGTCCGTCGGCTGGGTGTTAGTTGCCCCCACCGCAACGCTGGTCGGCCATTTGTCGGAGCCGCTCAGCGCAATGGTCAAGGCCGGGTCGCGACCAAAATCGACGACGGTGGTTGGGAATCCGTCGCCTTTGATGGTGACGGTACCGGTGGCAATCGCGCTGCAACCCATCCACTCGAGGCGACGATTCAAAATATCAATCTGGTCGCTCATCTCGAACTGGATGTTCAGCATTTCACGTTCTGCGGCGGTATATTCGCCACCAATGCGCTCACCAATCTGGCGGCGGATCGGTTTACGCAGGTCAGGGGCGCGCTTGTCTTTGATGTACGCAGGCTTGAACTTGTCGGTCTGGTAACGACGGCTTTCCACCAACTTACCTTCGACCAGCGGTGAGCAGAACGGGGCCATGCGGCGCAGACCAATGTCTACGTCAATCGCCACATACTCATCGTCACTGGTCACGATGTTGGGGAAAAATCGGTCGAGGATGAAGTTTTGCGACGTCATCAGATTGGGCACCAACCCGACCAGCGACACGGTATCGTAAATAGTTTGGGACATGGTTTGTTCTCTCTGTGTCCCGGTCTGCTGACCGGGATAAATAAAAGACGCACAACGTCCTGCCCGGTGAAGGGCATACGGAGAAGGCGATTAAATTAAAACGGGTGTTTAGCTGGCAGGAGCCTGAACGCTGTCGCGCAGGAAGATACCAAACGGACGGAGCGCAGGTTTGAGCGTAGCGAGCGTCCAGCTCGGATCGAAGGTAATGCGGTTCTTGTTGATTTCGGCCATCAGATAAACGCCGGCTAACGTGTCCGCCACGGTGGCATTCACATCATCGGCCAGAATGGCCTGCGGAACCTGGCTGCCGTCGGTTGCTGTCGCCACGCTCAGGGTGTATTTCCCGGAAGCGGTGATCACACCCAGTACGGTACCGCGTTTATAGGTTGCCGTAGAACCGGTCAGGATAGTCACCGTATCGGAGACCACCTGCAGAGGGCCGGACAACAACTGATCCGGGATGAAGGTGTCATGCTGTACGCCCGGCACCCAGGCATTTTGCCCCACTGAAGTCACAGTCATTATTTTTTACCCTTAACCTGGTTATAGAGAGCGGCCGCACGGGTGACCACTGTGTTTGCATTCCCTGACGGCCCCGCATCATCATTGCCCAACTGATGGTTTTCTACTTTGGACATGCGCTCGTCCAGAGATAGACGACGAGACTGCTGCGGTGCCTGCATCGGGCCGGAGCTTGCCAGAACGCGGATAGCGGCGGCCGAGCTCATGCCGGTGGTGATGGCCAGCGAAACGGCCAGCGGACCTTTACCCGCTGCATATTTGCTGCCGAGAATGCGGGAGATACGGTTACGCTCGGCGCGGCGGCCTTTTTTGACGTCACGATCGTCTTCATCATCGTCACCGTCATCGTCGTCGCCTTCGCCAGCATCCGCGTCGTCATCGTCATCTTCCGCACCGCGACCTTTGGCTTTTTTAGACTTTTCCTTGTCGTTATCATCTTCGTCGTCAGAATCATCCTCTTCTTCTGCACGCTTAGATTTTTTTGACTTGCCCTTGTCTTCCTTGTCTTTCTCGTCGTCGTTTTCGTCCTCTTCAGCACGACGGCCTTTTGCCTTTTTGGACTTTTCTTTCTCGTCTTCATCTTCTTCTGAAGATTTAGCAGAATGGCCAAACAGGTGCGCAAAACCCTTAATTTTCATTGACATCTTCACTCTCCAACCAATTGTAATAAATCGCGGAATGCCGCATCCGGTGAGGACACCTGATCGGCCAGCCCCAGTTGCACACCGTCGCTGCCCAGAAAACAGGCGGCTTCGGTATCACGGACGGTTCTTTCTGCTATCCCGCGATTGCGGGAGACGGTACTCACGAACAGGCGCCCCATTTCATCAATGTCTGACTGAATGGCTTTACGTGCCGTGTCGCTTAATGGCTCATACGGATTGGACTCAGCCTTACGGTCCCCGTAGGTGATGATCGTGACCTGCAGTCCGTCACTTTTAATCTTCTGCGACCAGTCAACGTGCATGACGATGACACCCACCGATCCCACACCGCCGGTACGCGGAACGATAATTTTGTCGGCGGCGCTTGCCAGCGCGTAGGCTGCTGAGTAAGCGCTTTCCGACAGTATTGCCCAGATGGGTTTACTGCCGCGTGAGGCATAAATGACGTCGGCCAGATCAAAACACCCGGCCACTTCACCGCCCGGCGAGTCGATATCAAGGCAAATGGCTTTAACATCGCTGTCGTTCAACGCCTGAAGGAAACAGGCCCGGATGCCGTCATACCCGGTCATGCCGCTGTAGGGCCGCAGCGTGCCCAGCTTCTGCACCAGCGTGCCCTGAATCGGGATCACCGCGACACCCTCTACCACGTCATAGCCCGTATCACGGGCCTGTCGGGTAAATGTGCTGTCGTCATCGTCATCCCAGTCCGACATAGACTGAATACGCGTCAGGCCGAAACGGTCAGTCAGCGCGGCCATCACAACTTCGGCTTTGCGGGGGTGCAGCGCCAGCGGGGTGTTAAACAAGCGCTGCGCTAAATGGGGTAAATTCACTGTGCCTCCGGATCTTTAATTGTTTCAGGAGCAAAGGTGTCCGCCTGTCCCCATGAGGGCACGGGCAAACCTCGCTCTTTGAACGCCTCGACTTCACGCGCTCGCTGATCGAGAAGCTCTTCCCAGTCTTCGCCGACGTTCTCTGACACCTCCATTTCCAACGTAGACATGCCGGAGTCCATACCAAGGATCGCGCCTTTTTTCTCAGCAACGGGGTCAACCCAGCCGCGACCGGGTCCCATCCACTGCGCGCGGCAATAGGCCGCTTTAGCCGCCAAAAATTCCGGCGCGCCAGCAGGAAGAGGAACCTCACCGAGATCGTGAAGTTCTTCGATAAAGCTGCTGAATATGGGTTGAGCAAAGCCGCTGGCAAAATCATCACGCCGGCGGGTCAGGGTTTTCCACGCTTCCAGCATCGCGGAGCGGGCTGAGCTGTAATTCACGTCAGACCAGTCCTGCGTCAACTGCTGGGTGGAAATACCCAGTGCAGCGGCCACGTTGCGTAATGCTGCGCTCTCGAACGCTGCGAAATTACTGGTGGGGCGCGCCGCGTTAACCGTGTCGATTTTTTCACCCGGTGCAAGGATTGGCATACGCGCGCCACTTTGCAGAGAAATGCGCTTATCGTCGTGATACTCAGTACGCATGTCCTGATAAGCCAGCACGTCATCCGTCTGAAGTGAATCCGCGAATAAGCCTGGGTCATAGGGTGAAGTAATGTACGCCCCAAATACGGCATTCAGGATTGAGGACTCCAGCTCAACCTCATCGTATTTGATCAGCATTTTCAAACGCTGAACGATCGGCGTGAAAATGCTGCTGCCGCGATGCTGTGCTGCGCGATCACCGTCAAAATCATGCACAACGATCGGACGCCCCCACGCGGTCTCACGCCTCACGCGTTCCCACGTCATGGTTTTTTCAGCGCTCCACCAGTCGCCCATGTGGGCTTTGCGGATGTGATACGCCACCGGCACGCCGTCGTCGTCAATTTCCACCCCGCCGCGAATGTTCAGCATGTCGAACACCTGCTGTGGGTTGCTCAACCGATCGGGATCAATAATTTGTATGGTGGTGGCGTAACGCGCGCGGCCATTCCCGAGCCGATCGGTACGATATTGCAGAACAGCCAGCGCATCGCCGTCCACCAACTTGTGGCGGAAAGCCAACCGCAGCATCTGGGAAACTGTTTTTTTTCTCTCAACGTCACAATAGCGTCCGGGGTCATTTGCCCAGGTGCGCCAGGCAGCCTCTACGGCTCGCCCGTACTCATCGGCCCATTTGGCATCAAAGGTTTTCAGGCCGGTTTGAAGCGAAAGAGCGCGGTAATCCACTTTAGCTATCGGACGAAAATTAGCCCCAACCGCATTATCCAAAATGCGAGTTACGCTGCCTGATGCCCAACCATCATTACGTGCCATGTCGCGAACGCGGGAAACGATTCGGTCGCGGTAAATGTTAACTTCATTATCCGGCGACCAAAGCGCGGGCTGCCAGTTCGCCATCGCATCGCTGAAGGAATCCGCCGCGTCATAAGGCACGCGCCCCGATCCGTTAAGCATGGATGCCTTTCGATTCGATGGGGGTAATGGCCTGCCGTTTGGCCCGAGAATTCTGACCTCTCCGCTTTTCATCAATACCGAAACCTTAACGTCACGCGTGGACGTTTAACGATGCCTAACTGAGCCTGAAGAAGTTGGATCAGCGCAGTGAGCTGCCCAATATCTGTCTGTTGATAAGAGACCGAGCGCGTGCCATCTCCCTGTGTGTAAGAGAAAGACACGCCCTTTGCGCCCGTCGAAAGTTCGAGATAAGCCTGCTGGGCGCTGGTCAATGCAGTCTGTAATTGGTCACGCGTCATCGCACCAGCCAATAGACTGGAGTTGGGATTAAACATAGAGGTCCTTAAGCGAGGCGCTTATGCAAAGGTTTACGCGGTGGTTTCTCAGGTTCTGAGATAATGACGCCCGGCAGGCGCAGATTTTGTTTCTCTTCTGGATCGACCGGCGGAGGTAAAAGCTTACCGGCGTCAGCAGTAATACTGTCTGCTAATCCATTGAGTTTCAGACCCATATACATCAGGCCGCACAGTGCGCCATAGGAATAGACCCGGCAGTCCAGTGCTTCGTTAGCCCTGCCCGGCAACTGCTCCCAAACGCGGTAGCGTTGTCCGCCGGCCGTTTTCGTTACCGACCGCTCAGCCAATAACTGGCCGAAATAGTTAAGGTCACGATCCACGGGATAATGCATAAATCCTGCAGAAGCGTTACCAGCTTCCGGTGGCTCAATATGCAACCGGGCTCTAACCGAATCTTTTGCCGCATTGACGCCCAGGATGATCGGTCTAAACTGCGCCTTGCTGCGAGAAGTTGGCTTTTTAGTCGGCCATACCGGTGAACGTTTACCCCCACGAGCGGACTCACCTTTGATTGCCCAGATCCGACGACCCAGTCGCTCTTTGGCAAACTCATAAACCTTCTGTGTATGATGCCCGCCTGAGTCCATGCACGCTGCCATCAAAGTAAAACCGCGACCGTCGGCGCGTCGCCATACCTGTTTGAGATAGGCATCAAGCCTTTTCCAGGGCTCATCAGTTTCAAGATCCCCTTCGATAACGTCATAGGCAATCGACCAGCTTTCCTCGTTGCGGCCCCAACCCACCACTTCAATCTCAAAGCGCCCGTCCTGTGTATCAATACCGGCAGTGATCGCCGCTACGCCGTCAGGCACTTCTGCGGCGTAGACCTCACACCGTTCAACCAGTTTTCTTTCACTCAGCGCTTTTTCACCGCGGTCTTCGTAAACTTCACCTAAGACAAGGTTAATAAATGTCTGACGCATCAACGCATCGTCTTTCACCCTCAGCCATTCGGCCACCAGGTGTTTCCAGGCGGCATTCGGGAAAAGACTGTAACCCGCCCAGATATGAAATCCCGCATGCCCCCTGAAAGGCCGCGTAGCACGCCACTCTCCCCGCTTCACCATCACTGATAAGTCGTTGTGATGAATCACGCATCCGGAATGCCGGCAGACGTAGTAGGCCGTTTCCGGCAACCCATTACCTTCTTCATCCTTGTCCCACTTGATGCCATAAGGTGTATCGGGACCGCCCCATTCCAGAATCTGAAACTCACCGCAGTGTGGACAAGGTACGTTGAATTTACGCTGATCACTTTCGCTATACGCTTTTTCAATACGTGATATACCTTTGACCGTTGGGGTCGAACCCAGCACTATCTTGCGGTTCCAGAAAGTTTCTGAACGTTTGATACCCAGAGCAATCTGGTCACCCTCAGTACCAGCACCGCCGGAGGGATATCCGTCCACCTCATCAAACAAAATGACGCGGCATGTGATACGACGAAAGCCACCCGGACTATTAGCCCCCACCAGCGTCAGGTTTGAGCCGTTGAGAAACTGTTTTTTCAGGATGGTCTGATTACTGTCTTTCGCTTTACTGTTGCCGGCAATGGCGGCAAGAACCGGCGTATCGCGCAGCATGGGAGCAATTTCGGTTTTGCTATAATCCTCTGCATCCTCGACGCGAGGCTGAACCACCAGAATCGGCGACGGGTCATGCTGAAGGTAATAGCCGACGACATGGTCAAGAATCTTGGTGTATCCCACGCGGGCTGATTTCATAACAGAAACTTGCGTCACCAGCGGATCGGTAATGGCGTCCATCATGCCATCCTGATAACCAAAGGAGCGGAAACGCCCAGTTTGTGCGCTGGTCTCTTTTGACAGTACCGCGTATGTATTGGCCCACTGGCTTAAAGAGAGAGGCTCAGGCGGCGCAACATCTGTCCGGCGTTGTTTCAACTCTCCGACGAAATTGGCCCACGCAACGGAATCAGTCGCCGCCTCGTTTGTCATCTGCATCAAGGCTCAACTCCTCTATTGCCTCATGAACCACCTCCTGCAGCGCCGCAACGAACTCCGCATCATTGGTGGTTGAGGCAAGCACCCGTAAACGGGGGCCGTGTTCCGGAGCAATCGCAATAAGACGTGTGCGCATGCGTGAATACTCTTGACCAACGGCAGCAATCATCTCTTTGTAGGGAAGTACCTGGCCGGATTTAATTTCGTATTCGAGCCGGGTAAGTAAAGCGAGGAAATTTTCTTTCAGCGTCCGGGCCTGATCGAGCGTCATCTTGGCGCCGTTCGTAGCGATCATTCGCTCTACAATTTTTGTCGGTGACTCTTCCTGGTAGGTGCCCGATCTGTTACCTGAGTTGTTACCCTGAGACTTGTTACCCTGTTTGTTACCTGCTGCATTTTTTTCATTATTTTTCTCAGGTCGGGTAACAGTTTTCCGGTACTGTTTTATATTGGCATTTGACGCATCAACGTCGATGTCATCACCGGCCAGAACCAACCAACCGCGGGCCTTCCACGTCGTTACTGTCTTACGACTGACGCCGTGAAGTTTGGCAAAATCTGACTGGTTCATCTGTTACCTCATCTGTTACCTGTTACCCAAATTTCAAAATTTCATAGCTAGACGTAGAACGCGGCGCGCAATGCCCGTGCAATAGAAAGGACCGGGGAAGGACCCATTTTTTATTGAGATACATTCTCACTTGGCAGTCTTCAATGCTTCATCGATAGCCTTGCTGATGGCGCCAGGCATCAGGGCAGCAGCCATCTTCTCAGCTCTGTCCATATATCCCAGCGTAGGTTTAACGGGCAGAGCATCACCGAACCGGATCAGCAGCTTTGGCATGGGGTTTTTATCACGGGCGCGCCGTGTGCCATTGGCTGACCGCTTCTGTCGCTTCTTGCCTTTGCGCCCCTTCTTAGGCTTGACTCGCTGCCATACGCCGTTGATGCCATCGACATCACCAATGAAGACGTTTGACTTAGCTTTGAGTTGGGAGAGTTTGTTGCGTGACAGGTTGCCGTACTTGTTCAGCTTAATGTCTTTGGGGTTAAGCAGCGCCTGGCCATTGAGCTTGTGCACACCGCCAAACTCAAACGGTTCGAGATAACCGGCAGCAATGTCATGAACAAAAACCTTCGCGGTCAAACTATCCCGCCTCGCTCCAACAGAGCCAACGGCATTAACAGTGAAGGGGGGCGGATTCTCAAGCTTGCGCTCAAAAGCCGTCTTCTCTGCAGCAGCTATTTGTTTGGCTACACTGGTTAATGCCTGCGCTGTCGCAAAAGGAATTTGCTTCTTTAAAGATTGCAGAGCAGCTGATAGGTCTTTTATTCCTGCCATCTCAATTCCTTAGCAATCAAACTTACATATGCATTTTCAATGGCTCTCACTTAAAGCCATCGATAATGCTGATTAGACGAACGGACTCTACAGCACATTGGACTGAGCGCACATAGCACTCACTACGATGGGCATAAAAAAACCGCCCTTAGGCGGTTAGTATTTGATTTTTTTCTGTCTAAGCAAAAATTTCAATCTATCAATTTCGTTCTCTAAATCAATTATCGCATCAAGCGCAACATTGATTACGGAGCTGATCGGTTTCCCTTTGTAGAGGTCTGCTGAGCAAAGTTTTCCATGAGATGCTTCCAATAAAATCGAGTATGCGTCTTTCTCTGCCATATCAACCTCCTTATTCACTTAACAATAAAATTAGCAGGCTAATTGTAAGCAGTGAATAGGATATTTCGGAACTTCATCTTCTCCTTAGCAAGCCACGATTTAGTTAACTCTGCATCTCTGCTGGGCTTCAGCGGCATAGCCCTGAAGGTATTGAATTACTTTGTCGTCCTTGATGGCGCTGGCTCGGAGATCGAGAACAGCCCGTCCACCAGCACCAGAGAGTTCGACTTGTGCTGCATCGCCCACGCCGCCGGTTCCGGTAGTGCTGTTCCCGACGAGCTCGCAGGTTGCAAGGTTTGCTGCTGCGATCCGCACCCGGCGAGTGCCAGCAGCGACATCAGCGCGCAGCCTGTCATTATTGGCCTGTTCATCGGCTAATTCCTTCGTGTGTTTGGCATCGAGCGCCGCCAGTGCGGTTTGTGCCGCCTCGGTGTGCTTCTTCTCGTTGGTCAGGTCAATCACTGCCTGATCGCTGAATTTCTTCAGCTCTGCAGTGTGTGAATCTTTCAACTTTGATACGTCAGCATCCCAGCGCAGCCCTTCAATCCACCAGGTGATCGCAGCGCCAGCCACGAAGGCCAGCACAATCGATAAATTGTTATTCATCCAGCCCCCAGCAGGTCAGTTCGCTTTCCTGATCACGGCGTATCACCTGCCCAAGGCAATTATTTGCCCGGACATTGCAGTCTTTACCGCCATCGCGCACCCACCGCTTTATCTCAGCACAGGCACCACGTTTATCTCCGGCATTTAGTTTTTTGTAGAACGTCGAAGTGAAGCATTTCGCCGGTCCAATGTTGTAGGGGCAAAACGATGCGATACCGGCAATTTGCGGCTGAGTCAGCGTGACAGTGACATTATTTTTAACCCACGCTATCGCCTTATCGGATTCCAATTTGTTCACATCGGCGCACTTCGCAGCAGTCAGCTTCATGCCTTTGTAAACAGGGCGTCCATCAATGCGGGTAACGCCGCGGCAAATAGTCCAGATCCCCACGCCATCTTGATAAGCCGTCAGGCTATTACCTTCCTTTTCATCAAGAAATTGTCCGAGGATAGCCGATGCGCCAGCGCCAGAAATGATCATAGCAATTACAGCTTTGCTGAGTTTGCTTTTAACTCCCGGCTGAAATGTCATCATTCACCCCTGAGTGCTTTTCGGCGGTCTTCTTTGATTTTGAAATACAGATTCGTCAGGTATGTGAGGAGCGCGACCGATATACCTGCCAGCACACCTATAGCGTTCCACTGATCCGGACTAAATGCATTTAACAGGCCGTTCAGGACGCTACCGGCGGATGCTCCGTACGCAATGCCTGTAGTCAATTTGTCCATTCTCATAATCTCCCCCTCCGGTTAGCCGGTTGGGTGCGTAGTCATTGAGGCATAAAAAAAGGCCGCCAATTTGGCAGCCCTAAGAATTTGTCAGGCGGTTAACGCCCGCCCACTACGGTTATGTATTTCATCACAACGAAAAGCTGCCTGTTTCACAACACGAGTGTTCCGCGATACGGATCAATTCGTCAGGCAGCTTGTCTGTTACGCAGAAAGCAAAAAACCCCGCCGAAGCGAGCAATGCCGATCAGTTAAGGATCGGTTGACCGATCCTTAAACTGCGGCACTATAACGGCTTCCACCACAGGGAGCCGTTTTCTTATGCCAC